>NZ_CP054916.1:7774930-8389860 GCF_013364155.1 Streptomyces sp. NA02950
GCCCAGGCCCTGCCGGCTGCTCCAGGCGGGGAGGGGGCGGAGCCGGAGGCGAGGACTCAAGTGGGCTCGCTCCGGCCAGGCCTGCGTCCGTGGCCGGTTGGCCGGGGTGTTGCCAGGACGGCGGTGGGGACCCAGGCCGGTGCTGCTGCTCGTCGACTGCGTAGAGGTCGGCGCGTGCGGCGTCCAAGGCGTCCAGCACGGCTTGGAATGAGTCCCATATCTCTTGCGCGAGACCGGAACCCGGACTGTGAGCTCGCTGAGGTTCGGTGTCGTTGAATCCCACCTGCAGTCCTCCTCAACCCACGTCCGTGGAATGTCGTGTCGCGGACCCGGCTTCGCTGTGTCGTTGTGAGGCGATACGCAGCCCGTGCGGCCTTGTCTCAACCGCCCTGGGGTCTGTCGTCAATGTGATCTCGGTTGGTGGATCATGGTCGGGTGATACGCCGCCGGGAACTGACTGACGCCGAGGGGACTTCGTGCGGCCGCTGCTGCCCCCGGACGTCGATGGGGCGGACTCGGCTGGACGACCTGACGGTGTTGAACCGGACCGTGTGGAAGTCCCGGGCCGGGGTGGCCTGGCGGGATGTGCCCGAGCGGTACGGATCCTGGGCGAGCCGCACACCCGGATCCGGCCCGCACACCCGGATCCGGATCTGGGCCGCGGAGGCGCCGACAGGTAACGTGGCGGACTCAGCGAGACCACGAACCCTCATCGCTGCGCTGCCGATCCGGAGGATGTCCCGGTCGGCCGATGAGCGGCCGACCGGGGTCTCGGGCTCAGCGGAGGTCGAACCGATCGAGGTTCATCACCTTGTCCCACGCTGCCACGAAGTCACGTGCGAACTTCTCTCCCGCGTCCTCGGACGCGTAGACCTCCGAGATGGCTCGGAGCTGGGAGTGCGAGCCGAAGATGAGGTCTACGGCGGTGGCGGTCCACTTGACCTCGCCCGTGGCGCCATCCCGACCTTCGAACACGTTCTCGTCCGAAGTCGACGCCTGCCACTCCGTGCCCATGTCGAGCAGGTTGACGAAGAAGTCGTTGGTCAATGTCTCCGGCCGATGAGTGAGGACACCGTGTGGGGATCCCCCGAAGCCGGTGTTCAGGGCCCGCATGCCGCCGATCAGAACCGTCATCTCGGGAGCGGTGACCGTCAACAGGTTGGCGCGGTCCAGGAGGAGAGTCTCCGGCGACAGCTTCTCGCCCGCCCGGAGGTAGTTGCGGAACGCATCGGCCCTGGGTTCGAGCACGGCGAACGACTCCACGTCTGTTTGCTCCTGCGAGGCGTCCGTGCGCCCCGGTGCGAACGGGACTGTGATGTCGTGCCCGGCGTTCTTCGCGGCTTGCTCGACGGCCGCGCACCCGCCCAGGACGATCAGGTCAGCGAGGGAAACCTTCGTTCCGTCGACCTGTGAGCGGTTGAAGTCCTGCTGGATCTGCTCGAGGGTCTGCAGTACCTCAGCTACCTCGGGCAGATCGTTGACCTCCCAGTTCCTTAGCGGCGCGAGGCGAATCCGTGCCCCGTTGGCCCCGCCACGCTTGTCGGTGCCGCGGAAGCTCGCCGCCGACGCCCAAGCCGTGGTGACCAGCTGGGAGACGGACAGGGCCGAGGCGAGGATCCTGCCCTTCAGGGCGGCGATGTCCTCGTCCGTGACGAGTTCGTGATCGACCTCGGGGACGGGGTCCTGCCACAGCTGAGGCTCGGGAATCCACGGGCCGAGGTAACGCGAGAGGGGTCCCATGTCGCGGTGCAGCAGCTTGTACCACGCCTTGGCGAACGCTACCGCGAGCTTGTCCGGGTTCTCGTGGAAGCTCTTCGTGATCGGCCCGTAGATGGGATCCATCTTCAGCGACAGGTCCGTCGTCAGCATCATGGGAGCATGCCTCTTCGACGGATCGTGAGCATCAGGCACGGTGTCCTTGGCCGAGGGATCCGTGGGAGTCCACTGCTTCGCTCCGGCGGGGCTCGTCGTCAGCTCCCAGTCGTACCTGAACAGGTTGTCCAGGTACCCGTTGTCCCACTTCGTTGGCTCGGAGGTCCATGCGCCCTCAAGCCCACTGGTGAGCGCGTCCGAGCCTTTTCCGCTGCCGTGGGTGTTCCTCCAGCCGAGGCCCTGCTGCTCGATGGGGCTGGCCTCGGGTTCCGGGCCGATGTATTGGGGATCGACCGCACCGTGACACTTGCCGAACGTGTGGCCGCCGACGATGAGCGCAACCGTCTCCTCGTCATTCATCGCCATACGCCCGAACGTCTCGCGAATGTCTCTGGCGGCAGCCATCGGATCCGGGTTGCCGTTGGGCCCCTCCGGATTGACGTAGATCAGTCCCATCTGCACGGCACCGAAGGGACCGGCGAGTTGTCTGTCGCCGCTGTAGCGCTCGTCTCCGAGCCATGTGTCCTCGGGCCCCCAGAAGATTTCCTCGGGTTCCCAGATGTCCTCTCGCCCGAAGCCGAACCCGAACGTCTTGAATCCCATCGACTCCATGGCACAGTTGCCGGCGAAGACCAGAAGGTCGGCCCATGAGATTTTCCGGCCGTACTTCTGCTTGACCGGCCAGAGCAAGCGGCGCGCCTTGTCGAGGCTTGCGTTGTCCGGCCAGCTGTTGAGGGGGGCAAAGCGCTGAGCGCCGGAACCGCCACCGCCGCGGCCATCAGCGACACGGTACGTTCCCGCGGCATGCCAACTCATCCGGATGAAGAGCGGCCCGTAGTGGCCGTAGTCAGCAGGCCACCAGTCCTGCGACGTCGTCATCAACTCGAAGACGTCCTGCTTCAGCGCCTCGAGGTCGAGGGTCGTGAACTCTTCCGCGTAGTTGAAGTCCTCGCCCATCGGATTGGACAGGGGCGAGTGCTGGTGGAGAACCTGAAGGTCCAGTTGATTCGGCCACCAGTCCCGGTTCGTTTTTGGGCGAGTCGGCGTGGGTACCGGGGAGGGGATTGCCGGGTTCTCGCTTTCGCTGGCGGACACGTCCGTCCTTCTTCCTGTCTCGGTGTTTCCTTGTGCTGTTTGCCTACTCTTGACGTTGTTTTCTTTTCTGGTGTCGAGCACTGCAAGCCCGCGCTCGCAGGCCGTCATGGCGCCCGCCGGCGCAATTGCCAGTCCCGCGGCAGGCCACGTGGGGGTGGTGGCCGCCGAATCCTTTCTCGCGCATGCCGCCGAAGATTGTGCCTGTGTCGGCGTCCGTATGGTCGCGCACCGCAGACCGCACCGCTACGAGAACACGCAGAGCACCCCTGGCAACAAGAACTCAAAAGCCCAAAGGCGTACGGGGGCTGTGCTGGAGCGACCGCGAGGGCGCGGTTGGCGTATGACGTTCCAGCGGCGTGTCGTCGCGGAGGTCCTCGACGGCGACCACGTGCATCTCACGACCGCCGAGGTGCACGGCGGCCGCGCGGCGCGACGGCTGCTCGGGATCTCCCGTGCGACCGTGTACGACGAGGTTGCGCCCGAGCCGCACGACCCAGGGTGCGGTGGGATGTGCCGCGGCGCCGAGGGTCCGGACTCGCCGGGTGGCTGCTCGATGGCGGTGAAGACATAGAGCCGCGCGCCCGTCCGGGTACGGATTGCGGTACCCCCGGACGGGTTCTCCCGGGCCAGGCAGGATCGCAGCGCACGGTGTTGCGCGCCTGCCCCCGTGCCTTGCAACCGTCGTCCTGGTCGCGCTCGGGGTCCCGGCCGACCACGGTTGGGTCTCCCTCAACCTCCTCGCGAACACGGAGGAAGAGAGCACTGTCAGTGCTCCGCGGGAAGGGGGAGGCGCAGTCGTCTCGGGCGTTGGATGTCCCGGAGGATCCAGTGCCTGCACCGCTGTTCCACGATCACGTAGAGCGTCCATGCCAGGCCGAGGGAGACGAGGAAGGCGGCGGTCGTCGCTGCGAGGGCAGCGGCGGTGTCGATGCGCATGACCAGGATGTGGATCATGTGGAAGGCGAAGGACCGCTCTGCCGGGCGCACCAGACGGGGGTGGCGCCATCTGCCGACGAACGAACACGCAGAGGTGCCGAGGTGCCGGTCGGCGCCCTGTTCTTTCGTGCTGCCCAGCCCTACATGGTCCGGTATGCCCGGAGAAAGGTCCGCACTCCCTCGACGACGAGTGGCCGGACGCGGGTGTCCTCCGCGGCATTCGCGGAACCGAGCCTGTCCAGCGCGACGCCGAAGGTCAGCGCGATGAACTGGTCGGCCGCGAGTCGGGGGTCGGGGACGTCGAGCAGCCCGGCCGCGGCGAGGGCGGCGAACCGCTCGGCAAGTGCCTCGTCGGGGGTGTCGGCCATGGAGTTGTAGCCCCGGTGCGGCAGGTGGCCGGATTCCGCCCGGACCAGTCGTTGCAGCGTGGCGTACTCCGCCGAGCCGAGCATGTCGGTCGCGATGCGCATCGAGAAGGTGACCAGGGCGTCCTCGAGCTCGGCGACCTCGGTGAGGTCGGTGAGGGTGTCGTCGAGGGTGTGCCGGATCGTGGTGATCAGTGACTGGCCGATGGCGTCGACGACTGCTTGCAGCAGCGTCTGCTTGTCGCCGAAGTAGTCGTAGACCGTCCGCTTGGATACCTCGGCCCGGGCGGCGACCGCGTCGACGCTGGACCGGTCGAAGCCGTCTGCGAGGAACAGTTCCCGGGCCGCCGAGAGGATGGCGGCCCGCTTCCGCGTGGATCCCTCGCGCAGTGTCTTCGTGGTCGGCATGGGCACATCCTAACTGTTCTACACTGCACGGTGTAGTGTAATAATGGGGCTCGGCGGGTGCCGCACTCGTACACCCGCTCCGCCCGGGGAGCCGTGCATGCGCCACCTCGGGTACCGCTTCCCCCGAGTTCACCCCGCCGGAGGACCTCGGACCTGTCCACGAAGCACCACGCACACCGCGCCCCGCGTGACGGGCCGCCGTGCTTGCGCCGGGCCCGGCACAGCGGCAGCGCTACGCGTACGGCCGACCTCTTACGTGCCCGGCAATGACGGAAAGGAATCTCAATGATCGTGTCAAGCCGCCTGCGTGACCGGTGGGGCGGGGGTGAACGGCCTTTTGTCACGCAGCATCGCCCACAGCACGTCGACCCGGCGGCGGGCGAGTGCGAGCAGGGCCTGGGTATGCAGCAGGCCCTCGGATCGTTTCTTGAGGTAGTAGTCCCTGGACGGACCGGGCCGCATCATCGCGGTCTGCGCGGCCAGGTAGAAGATGTGTCGCAGGCGCCGGTTGTAGCGCTTGGGCCGGTGATAGTTGCCGCTGCGGCGGCCGGAGTCCCGCGCGACCGGGGCCAGGCCGGCGTGGGAGGCAAGTCGGCCGGCATCGCGGTAGCCCGACAGGTCCCCGACGATGGCGACGAACTCGGCGCCGAGGATGGGCCCCATGCCGGGCATGGACTCGATGACCTCGGCGCGGTCGTCGTCGCGGAAGGTTTCGCGGATCTCCCGGTCGTTGTCCTTGATCCGCTCGTCCAGCGTCAGCAGCTGGTGGGCGAGGTCGCAGACCAGCTTGGCAGCCCGTTTCTCGCCGGGCAGCACGGTCATCTGGGACTGGGCGGCCTCCACCGCCTTGGTGGCCACGGTGTCGGCGCTTCGGACCTTGCGGCGTTCCAGCCAGGTCGTCAGCCGCTTGACGCCGATCCGGCGGAGGGCTGCCGGGGTCTGGTACTCGGTCAGCATGACGATGGGCCCCTTGGCCGCGGAGTAGTCGAAGGCCCGTTCCAGCGCGGGACAGATCCCGACCAGCAGGTCGCGGAGCCGGTTGATCAGTCTCACCCGGTCGGCGATCAGGTCGGCCCGGTAGTTGGTGAGCACCTGGAGGGTGGTGACCAGCTCCGGGGGTGTGTTCAGCGGGGCGAAGTCCTTCGGGCGCATGCGGGCCTGGTCGGCGATGACACGGGCGTCCTTGGCGTCGGTCTTGCCCTCCCCACGGTAGGCGCCGGACATACGGTTGACCGTCCGGCCGGGCACGTAGACCACCTGCTGGCCGTGGGCAATCAGCAGGGCCAGCAGCAGGGTGGAGGCCCTGCCGGAGATATCCACCGCCCACCGCACTTCATCGGCCCGCTCACGGGCGGTGTCGATGAGGGCGAGAATCTGCGACTCGTCGTTGATCACCTTCGTCGAGAAAAGTGTCTCGCCGTCGGCGTCGACCGCCACCGCCCAGTGATGCCCCTTGCCGGCGTCGATGCCGACCCATATCCGCGTGTGAGACGTGCTCAAACTCGTTGCTCCGTTCCACCGTGACCAGCACCTTTCGTGGTCCGAGGAACACTCCGCCAACAGGTCCCTAACCAGCGATGACCGCAGTTCTCAATCAGTGGTCGGAGCGTCCCGGAGGACCGGGCGGCCATTCCTTTCGAGCCACGAACGGCAACCCACCATCAGCCACACCCGGTCCTCCCGGACCGCCAACATTCTTAGGGACCTCCATGACCGCAACCCTGGTGCCCCCGCTCCGCATCGGTAAGGCCGCTGTCGGGGCCCTCGGCATACTGGCAGTCGCCACCGGTGCCTTGGAGTCGGTGGTGACGCCGACGCTCCCGCTCCTGCAACGCGAGCTGGATATGAGTCCCGCCGAAGGAGCGTTACTCAGCATCGTGCTCCTCATCACCGGCGCGCTCGTCACACCGGTCGCGGGAAAGTTGGGCGACCGCTACGGCGGGAAACGGATTCTGATCCGGCTGATGGTGATGGTCTCGGCCGGTGGCCTGGTGTCCGCCCTGGCGCCGAACCTGCCCGTGCTGCTGCTCGGCCAGGTACTGCAGGGGGCGATGGTGGGTGCGCTGCCCCTGTCGTTCATCCTGGTGCGCGAACACCTCTCCGCGGGAGAGTCGAAGGTGGCCATCGGGGTGGTCAGCGGGTTGTTCGTCGGGGGCGGGATGGCGGGAACGCTGTCGGCCGGGCCCGTGGCGGAAGGGCTGTCCCGGCACTGGATGTTCGCACTGCCGACGTTCGCGGTCAGCGGGTCCACCATGCTTGTGAACAGGCTGATGCCGCATGATCCGCCACGTCGGCCGGACGACGCCGGGGTCGACTGGCCCGGCCTGGTTCTCTTGAGCGGGACGCTGGTCACGCTCGTGCTCGTGCTCGCGCTGGCGCCCGACATCGGCTCGCAGCCACTCGTGCTCGGGGCCCTCATCGTGGTGCTGGCCGCCTTCGTGACCGGATGGATCGCCGTTGAGCGTCGTGCGGCCTCGCCGATGGTCGATCTGCGCATGCTGACACGGCCCGCGATGTGGAAGCCGTGTGTGCTGACGTTCGTGATCTGCGTCGGTACCTCGGTGGCGGTCTATCTCGTCCCGCAGCTGTTCGCGGTGCCCGCCGACGAGTACGGATTCGGGGCCAGCGCCACCGAGATCGGCTTCTTCCTGCTGCCCGGCGCGGTGGCCGCGTCGCTGGCCGGACCGATCAGCGGGATCGGGGCGCGGCGTTACGGCTCGCGCGCCGTGGTCACCGCCGGAATCTTCCTCATGGCCACCGCCCTGATCGCCGTGGCGGCGGTGCACACCGAGATCTGGCACCTCGTCATCGGCAAGGTGATGATCTCGCTCGCCAACGGCCTGTGCGTCACGGCGATGGTGACCAGCACCGCCACTTCCGTCGATCGAGGTGACACCGGCATCGCCACCAGCCTGGTCCTGGTGACTCGCGTGCTCGGCTACGCCGTGGGGGCGCAGATCGGTGGTGCGCTCCTCACGGCCGCGACCCCTTCCGGGTCGGATGTCCCGGCCGAATCGGCCTTCGTCACCGGCCTCGTCATAGCCGGCGCCGTCACGGCGCTGTCCCTGCTCGTCGCCCGCACCATGAGCAAAGGAGTCAAGGAATGATCCGCGACGGTCTGTTGAGACGCAAGGTCCTGATATCCGGGGCCGGCATCGCGGGGCCCGCCCTCGCGTTCTGGCTGAACCGCTACGGATGCGCGGTCACGGTGGTCGAGAAGGCGGGCGCACTTCGTGACGGTGGCTACCCCATCGACGTCCGCGGCACCGCGCTCGAGGTCGTCCGGAGGATGGGAATCCTGCCGCGACTGCGGGACGCGCACATCGACCTGCGTCGGCTGACCTTCCTCGACGGGGACGGCGGCGAGGTGGCCTCGGTCAACCCGTACACCCTCACCGGCGGTGTCGCGGGACGGGACCTGGAGGTGCGGCGCGGGGACCTGACCGGCGCTCTCTACACGGCGGTCCGTGACGACGTGGAGTTCTTGTTCAACGACTCCATCGATGCCCTCGACCAGTCGTCCGGTCACGGGGTCGACGTCACCTTCCGCGGGGGCGGCAGGCGTACGTTCGACATGGTGTTCGGTGCGGACGGTCTGCACTCACGTACCCGCGAGTTCCTGTTCGGCCCCGAAGAGCAGTTCCACCGGTACCTCGGCTACTGCTTCGCCGGGTTCACCATGCGCAACACCTTCGGGCTCTCCCACGAGACCATGATGTGGAACGCCCCGGGCAGGGCCGCGGCACTCTACGCCGTGGGGGACAAC
This sequence comes from Streptomyces sp. NA02950, assembly GCF_013364155.1. Lineage (NCBI taxonomy): Bacteria > Bacillati > Actinomycetota > Actinomycetes > Kitasatosporales > Streptomycetaceae > Streptomyces > Streptomyces sp. NA02950. The sequence goes on from NZ_CP054916.1 coordinate 7,783,373, forward strand.
GACGACGTGCACGCCTTCCTGAACTTCGCCCACCCGGAACCGCCGTTCGAAGCGTTCCGGAACCCGACAGCCCAACGGGACCTGGTCGCCGCGGCCTTCGCCGACGCGGGATGGCAGGTCCCGGGCATGCTCGCCGCCATGCGCGACGCGGATGACCTGTTCTTCGACGGGGTCGGCCAGATCCGCATGCCCCGCTGGTCCAGGGGCAGGGTCGCGCTGGTGGGCGACGCCGCCTACGCGCCCTCGTTCCTCACCGGACAGGGCTCCAGCCTCGCGCTCGTCGGCGCGTACATGCTCGCCGGTTCCCTGGCCGACCGGGACCACGCCGCGGGCTTCGCTGCCTACGAACACAACACCCGTGAGTTCGTGACCGTGAACCAGGAGCAGGTCGGCGAGGGCGATGCCACACTCTTCCCGATCACCGCTCGGGCCCTGGAGCAGCGCAACGACATGCTGCGCCATCTCAGCGCCATGCCCTCCGCGGAGGGACGACCGGCCCATTCGGCCCTCACCCTGCCCGAATGCATGCCCATGACGTGAGCCCGGGCATGCGCGAACGCGGAGTGAGCGGGTGAGCGACTCCGCCGGCGTCCTGGTGGTGGAGGCGATATCGACGGCTCGTCCGGGCCGGTTGCCCGGACTGCTGCAAGCGTCGCACTCAACCAGAGCCGGGGCCGCCCCTCGCGGAGTGCGCGGGCTGCCGCCGGTCCGCCGCGAGAAACGGTCGGCCGGCCGTCCCGAGGGGCGGCCCGGCGTCTGCGAGCCGCCCCCTTGGACGGAGCCTTCAGTCCGTGGTGACGGCTCGGGCGGCCTCGGCCAGGACCGACCCGCCATCCTGACCGGTCATCACGACACGTGGCAGCCAGGGCCCCTTACGGTCGTAGGCATGGGTGACGGCGGCCTCGCTGGTCTCCTGCTGCGTACCGTCGCCGAAGTACCAGTGGTAGCGGTACCCGGCGGCGGGCGGCTTTCCGTCCACCGTCACCGACATGCGCACCTCGCTGCCGACATGCGCGTTCTCCGGGACGTTCAGCTGTGCCCCAGGTCCCCGCGGGGGGAGGCGGAACCACTCGCGAATACTCGGGTTGAGGAGAAAGGCATCGGCGTACTGTCGGGCGCCCTCGATGTCGGGGTGAGCGACCGCCGCGGTCAGACACTGCGCCGGAGTCGCGCTCAGCTCGGGGCAGGCCCGGGTGCGCAGCGGGAACGCCGGGTCGGTCACCGGAGTGCCCCAGACCTTGGAGTCACGGGTGAGAACGGCATTGTCCACGGTGAACAGTCCGTCGGCCGCGGTCGCGTACGGACCGTCCGCGGATGCCTCGTTGGCGGCGTCCGCCGCCTGACGGTAGGCGGCATTGGCCAGTTGTGTGTACTGCTCGTAGCGCTCGGCCACGTTGCCGAGGGCGCTCTTGCAGGCGGTCAGCCGTGCCCCGGTCACTCCAGGGCGCGAACAGGTCTTCACCGGGATAGGCGAAGTGCTGCGGCTCAGCGCGTAGTAGAAGTCGGCCACGATCACCTTCGGCCGTCCCGGCAGGGAGTGGGCTTTCTCGATGGCCGCCCGCATCCCTCGTCCGCCGTATCCGACCTTTGCGCCGCTGAAGTAGGGCACGTCCTTGGCCGGGTTCTCCGCCGCCGCGCCGATGCCGGAGCACTCGCGCTTCACTGCCTCGGGCAGGTTCTCCGAGCCGGGGGTGATGCCGACGCCGATGCCCAAGAAGGGATCGAGGTCGTTGATGCACCCGTTGATCACGACCAGATCGAGACCGTAGCCGCCCGCCCGCGCCTGGGCGCCCGCCTTCTCCAGTTGGCAGAACACATCCGGCATTTGCTGAGTGACCTCGCCGAACTCCATCTCCCCGTCGCCGTCCGGATCCTGCTTCTCCGTCGTGTCCAGACAGGCCGCGTCATCGTTGCCCGGGGGCAGCTCGGGTGCGTCGAGCACCGCTCCGGAGATCGAGTAGTCCATGTTCTGATGGCCCCGGCCGGTCTCGCGGCCGAGCAACTGACCTGTCAGATAGGGAAACTTTTGGTCGTGGTCCAGGCCCTGCCCCCAGACGACGGAGTCACCGACGGACGCCACCCGCACCGGGTCGCACCCCCGGCGTACCGTGTCCCGCCAGACCTTGCCATAGCGGCCGGGCGCATGGCCCCCGGCCGTGGCGGCGATACGGGCGTCGACCCGCAAGGCGGTCTCGGTTGTGGGCACCCGGTCGAAGGGGATGGTGAACTCCGCCGTGCCGACCTTGGCGGCCATGACGAGGCGCCCACCGGCCAGCTGCTCCCCACCGGCACGTACACGCCACTCCACGGTGGCTCCGGCCTTCGCCGCGGCGGGGTCGTAGACCTGCACCCGGCCGCGCACGGCTCCGCTGCACACCGGATTCGGCGTCAAGTCCACATCAAGGACCAGGGGGAACGCCGATCCCGGCAAGGCGCTGGTCTGCGCCGCTGCGGGGAGCCCGCTGAGCAACTGGCCGAGGAGTACGACGGCCGCGCCGACCGCCGCGAAACGCCTCGCCGCCAATGAGCGACGGGCCACTCCCGGCCCGCCGGGAACGGAACCCGCGCCGGTGCCCGCCCGCCTTGGCGCAACCCACCGCGACCACGCTGATTTCACGCCAACGCCCCTTTCCTCGCTGCTCTTTCGGTCCGCTTGGAGTCAACTGAAATCCGCATCGGTAGGGATGATGGCAGTCGGGAGACCGGCATGGGCTGCGAGCGGTGTCCCATACTGAGTGAGACTAATCACTTACCCGCAGTTATGGTCTGCCCCGCCTCCAGCACCAGGGCCCGGGTCATCCGGCCGACGGCCCGAAGCCGGTCACCCGTGGGCGCCCGACCGGCCGCTCGGTGCCGCCGGAGCTCGCCACCACCGTCTACAGCGCCGCGCAGGAGTCGTTGACCGATGCGCGCTGGCACGCGGAGGGGGCGACGCACATCGAGGTGCGGGTCGCGCCGCACCCCGAGGTGCCGGACCGCCTGGAGGTGTCGGTGACCGACGACGGCCACGGCCAGGGCCAGGGCGGGCCCATGGGCGGGGACCCGGCGGACGCGGCGAACATCCAGCGGAATCCGGCCGCACGCCACCGCGTCGAGATCGCCGCAGGGGCGTGGGAGACGGGCGTCCGCGAAGGCGAGGGGAGCGCCTGGCACTCCGGTGAGAGGGCCGGTTCTCGCGAGTGGACCAGGGACATGCGGGATGCGTGGCTTCACAACAGCCCGCCGCCCAACCCCTCCCGGTACTCGTTGGGGCTGACCCCCCGCACCCGCTTGAAGGTGCTGCTGAGCGAGAACGCGTCCGCGTAGCCGACGGTGCGGGCGATGCTGTCCAGGGTCTGACCCGGCTCGGTCAGCAGACCGGCGGCGAGGGTGATGCGCCACTGGGACAGATAGCTGATCGGGGGCCGGCCGACCAGGGTGTGGAAGCGGCGGGCGAATCCGGAGCGGGAGAGTCCGACGGTGTCGGCCAGTTTGCCGACGGTCCACGGGCGGGCCGGGTGCTGGTGCAGCAGTCGCAGCGCGTGCCCTATGGCGGGGTCCGCCATGGCCCGGCGCCAACGCGGCGGTTCGCTGTCCTGCCGCTCCCACCACGTGCGCAGCGAGACCATGAACAGGAGGTCGAGCAGCCGGTCCAGGACCACGGACTGGACCGGTTCGGGGCGGTCGACCTCGGTGCCGACGAGTTCGAGGATCCCTTCGACACCGGTCGCGCCGGACAGCACCAGGACCGGAGGCAGCGACTCCAGCAGCCATGGGGAAACATCGCCGGCGAATCGGTAGGCGCCCCGGATGAGGGCCGTGACCCCGTCGCGATCCGCCCGGTCGTCCGCCTCGCCGTGCCCATGGCCGCGCTCCCCGTGGGGCCGCTCGCTGGAGGTGCATCCCGCCGGGGTCCGCCGGCGGTCGCCCGCCCTGTCGAGGGGTTCGCCGGCCGGCGCGCACCGGTTCGGACCGTGGACGACGATGTGCGCCGGGGTGGCGGGGTGGTCGGCGAGGGTGTGCGGCTGCGGACCCCGGACGATGGCGACATCGCCGGCGTGCAGCCGCCTCGGCGGCTTGCCGTCCATGAGCAGCCAGGCGCTGCCTCGTACGACGGCCTGTATTGACACCGGCGCCGCGTCCGAGTAACAGACAGACCACGGTGGTTGAACGATCGACCGTGCGACGGCGGCACCACGCGCCCTGGAATGCCGAAGTAAGTCCGCGAGCACATCCACGGGCTCACCGTAGACGAACGCACGTGCGTATCGTGGACGAACGGACATGCCCGGTGGACGCTCAGCCATGCCATCGCGGGCCCGGTGTCCGGTTGGATCCGAGGCATGACGCAAACCGTGACCGTCCTCGGGGGGACTGGCAAAACCGGGCGCCGCGTGGTCAGCAAGCTTCGCGTCGGAGGGCACACCGTCCGGCCCGTTTCGCGTTCGACAGAGACCTCTTTCGACTGGCTGGACGATTCCACCTGGCAGAGCGCCCTGACCGGCGCGGACGCCGTGTATCTGGTGCCGCCGGCGCTGCCGAGCCAGCAGGTGGCCCTGGTGCCGGTTTTTGTGCGGCGGGCCGTCGATCTGGGTGTGCGGCGGCTGGTGCTGCTCTCCGCCCGGGGTATCGACCGCGCCGCGATTCCGGATGCGCTCACCTGTGAGGACGCGGTGCGCAACTCCGGGGTGGCGTGGACCGTGGTGCGTCCGGCGTGGTTCGCGCAGAACTTCAGCGAGGAGTTCTTCCAGCAGCAGGTGGTGCAGGGCGTGATCGCGGCGCCCGCGGGCGACGGCAAGGTCCCGTTCGTGGACGTCGAGGACATCGCCGAGGTCGCCGTCGCGGGTCTCACCGACGAGCGGGCGGATCTACGAGTTGAGCGGGCCCGAGGCGCTGTCGTTCGGCCAGGCCGCCGCGCTCATCGGCGAGGCACTGAACCGTCCGGTGCGCTTCCTCGACATCACGCCGGAGGAGTTCGTCGGCGGCGCCATCTCGTCCGGGTTGCCGGACGAGCACGCGGGGCTGCTCGCGGGCCTGTTCGAGGTGATCCGGAACGGGTGGGACGAGCGGTTGAGCGAGGGGGTGCAGCAGGCGCTGGGGCGGCCGCCCGCCGGTTTCAAGGCGTACGTCAACCGCTCCGCGGCCGAGGGCAAGTGGGGAGAACCGCGGTAAGCAAAGGGGAACCTTGGTGACCAACGGGGGAATGTGGAAGGCCATGGGGGAGTGCATGTCGCTGTCCGCGCGGATAGTCGATGTTGTCAGCTTTATGCCTGATCGAGTGGTCTCGAATGCCGAGCACTCGCACGGTGACGACGAATTGGCGGAGCACGCCTTTTTCCGGGGAGTCGCGGAGCGTCGCTTCGCCTCGCCGGAGTACTCGTCGGCGGATCTCGGGGTCCGTGCCGTACAGAAATTGCTCGACCGGACCGGAATGTCTGCGAGCGAGCTGGATCTCATCATCTACAGCTGCCAGTTCAATGACACGTTCTGGCCGGGTATCGGACCGGACGTCCAGGGCCGGGTCGGCGCGGACGGGGCGACGATCCTTCAGGTCGACACGAGCTGCTGTTCGTGGCTTTCCGGACTGCGTACGGCGCAGGCGTTCATCGAATCCGGGCAGCACCGGAACATCGTGGTGCTGACGGTGACCAACTTCGTCTCACGGCTTCCCGAGTTCCAGCGCTCCACGCGCTCGCGGGTGCTCGGCGACGGAGCCACGGCGACCCTGCTGACGCCCGGAGACCCGTCCATCCTCGCCGGGTTCGAGCGCTCGCACGGCGCGCACTACGGGCTGCTGCGCTTTGAACCCGACGTCGTGGACGGCGTGTTCAGGAACTACTGGGAGCGGGGCTGCGGTCCGATCACGGTCAATTTCACCCGTGAGCGGCTGGAGCTGCTGCGGGAGAACGCGCTGACGCTGGTGCCGGAGGCCGTGGCGCATGCGCTGAAACAGGCCGGGGTGACGGCCGAGGACGTATCGCTGCTCATCACCCACCAGCCCAATGAGGAGTACATCGCGGAGTGGCGCCGGCGGTGCGGTATCGACAGACCGCGCGCTCACGACACACTCGCCAAGTACGGCAATCTCTTTCACGGGTCGCTTCCGGTGACCCTCGCGGACGCCTTGGACCAGGGTCTTGTCCGGCAGGGCGATCTGCTCGCATTCGGCACGTTCTCCAACGGGGGCGACATGGTGAGTGCGATGACCGTGCGGTGGAACGGTAATCCGCAGACGTGAATGACGAATGACGAATGACGAATGACGAATGACGGGGGAGCGACCTCATGACAGCACCGTCCCACAACCGGCCACTGGACGGCGCGGACCTGCCCGCTCTGGATCTCGTGCGCTGTGAGAACACCAGCAGCGGCGACATCGAGAAACTGATGCGCGACATGACGAAGGAGACCTACTCCCACGAGGAGATATTCGGCCCGTACTGCTCGCTCGCCGAGTACATCGATGTGCCGTACGACGTGGTCTTCGAGTACTGCGCGAATGTGCACTCCCTCGAGGAGTGGACGTTCAGCATCCGGGATCTGTCGTATGTCGGCGGCGGTCTGTACCGCGGTCGGGAGGCGATCCAGCCGAACACCGAGATCTTCGTCCGCGCGGACCCGCTCAAGGGCCCGGAGCACGGTCTCATCAATTACCCGTGTGCCTGGGACCAGGGCCACGAACTGTGGATGCGCTACTACTTCACCGTCATCGACGCCACGCGGACGCTCAACCGGCCCGGCACGGTGGTCCTGTGGACCAACTGCAAGCATCCGTACTACGACCGCGCGGTCACCGACGTTCCCGAGTACATCCGCGCGGGCCGGGCCAGGACCGACCGCTACTGGGTCGGCGACATCTGGCCGCAATTCGATGCGATCCACAAGATCGAGACCCGGAACCTCAAGACCATTCTCGAGACCCGCTTCGGCGCCGGGACACAGATCACGCCCGCGGACTGAGCGGGCGGCAAGCACACGCGGGGGATCAGAGAAATGCGCGTTTCCGATGCGCTCGTCATGCTCCTGCGCGACTGGGACACGAAGTATGTGTTCGGGGTCAGCGGAGCGAACATCGAACACCTTCATGATGCGATCCACCGGCTCGGGAAAGGGGAACTCCGGTCGGTGATGGCCCGCCGGGAGGACGGTGCGGCGTTCATGGCCGATGCCCGGGCGAGGGTGCACCGCACCCTGGGGGTCTGCTGTGCGACGTCGGGCGGGGCGATGATGAACCTCGGCGTAGGGCTCGCCGAGTCGTATGCCGAGTCCGTTCCCGTGCTGGCCCTGATCGGCCAGCCGCCCACCGCCCTGGAGGGCCGGGGCGCGTTCCAGGACTCGTCGGGCATCGGCCGTACGGTCGATGCGGAGGCGATGCTGGGCGCGATCACCAAGAAGGTCGTCAAGCTGGGCCCGCCGGAGACCTTCTGGCGTGATGTGCTCGACGCCGTACGGACCGCGCTCAGCGGGCGGCCCGGGCCGGTGGCGGTCCTGGTACCGCGTGACGTGTTCGAGGCCGAGGTCGGGGACCGTCCCGACGGCTTCCCCGCGACGCTCGCGGAGGTGGCGGAGCGCCCGACGTTCGATCGCGAGGCGGCGCGCACGCTCTTCGACGAGATACGCCGGGCGAAGCGGCCGGTCCTCGTGCTGGGGCACGGAGTGCGCAGGAGCGGCAACCCGTCGGCCGTGGTGCGGTTCGCCCGGCGTGCGGGGCTTCGCGTGGCGACCACGATGTCCGCGCGGGCGGAGTTTCCCAATGACGATCCGCGCTACCTCGGTGTGCTCGGTGTGGCCGGCCACAGCTCCGTGGCGGACACCGTGCTCGACGCCGACCTCGTGGTCGCCGTAGGCACCGGGCTGAACACGATGACCCGCGGCCCGGTGCCGGAGCTGAACGGCGCGGCGGTGGCCGTGGTCAACCCCGACCCCGGTGAGGCCGTCCGGGCCGTCGCCCCGCGGATCGTCGTACGGGGTGATGCAGGCGTCACCTTCGAGCATCTGCTGCGGCTGTGGGACGCCGAGCCCTTCGAGGCGCCGGAGCCGGGCGCGTACGAGCTTCGCCGGTTCCGGCCCCGGCTTGCGCCCCCGGTGCCGTCCCGGCCGCCCGGGAACGGTGCCGACGGCGACGATCTGCTCCAGAGCGAGGCGATCTCGCTGCTGACGGCGTACCTCCCCCGTGACGGTCATGTGGTGCTCGACGCCGGGAACTGCGCGTCGGCGGCCATCCACCTCTCCCATGTGCCGGCCGGCAGCACCTCGACGATCGCGCTCGGCATGGGCGGGATGGGCTACAGCCTGGCCGCCGCGGTCGGCGCGCAGCTGGGCTCGCCGTCCGGCACCCGCACCACCGTGCTGTGCGGTGACGGCGCCTTCCTGATGAACGGGCTCGAACTGCACACGGCCGTCGATCTGCGGCTCCCGGTGCTCTACGTCATCTTCAACAACAACATGCACGGCATGTGCGCCACCCGCCAGCAGACGTTCTTCGAGTCGCGGATCGAGTGCGTCCAGTACGCACCGGTGGACATCGCCCAGGTGGCCCGCGGTCTGGGCCCGCCCGGCCGGCTGTGGGTCGGCAGCGCGGGCACGGCCGCGGAGCTGCGCGCCCGCCTCGCCGACTACCACGAGCGGCACCCGGACCGTCCCGGCGTCCTCGAACTCCGCATCCCCGCCGAGGAGATGCCACCGTTCACCGCGCTCCTGCCGTCGGACGAGCCGACCGTGCCGGTGCCGCGCGCGGCCGACGCGCCGGTCTGCGCGGCCGTCTCGTCGTAGACACGCCGACCCACCGACCGCACCCACCCCGGTGCGGGTGCGCTCGCCCGCCCAAGGAGGGACGTTCCCATGCGACAAATCTCCGGCGGCCACGGCGGCCCGATCACCATCGACCCCAAGGATCCCCGGGCGTTCGTCGCGGAGGCCGGCGCCGTGCTCAACGACCTCCACACCACCCTCTGCAAAGGGCGGGGTGTGCCCCTGCCCGAGGGGCCGTGCCCGAGCGTCGGCCTCGGCGGGCATGCGCCGGCGGCGGGTACACCGTCACCCGCCCGGGGGGCGTCTTCGGCCACGAGCCGTCGATCGCCCCGCCCGACTGACGGGCACGCCCGACGCGCCCAACGCCCTGCCACACGTCATCATCCACGGGGGACCACCTATGGCCACGACATTCCAGCTCAAGCCGGCGCTCGCGCAGCTGGCGCGGTACCGCGCCGGAGGCGTGGCGGTGCTGCGCCGCAGCCCGGAGCGCGGTACGGGCCCGCTCGTCCAACTCGCCCAGAACGAGGGCAGCTACGGCCCGCTCCCCGCGGCCCAGGAGGCCATCCGGTTGGCACTCGCAGCCGGAAACCGCTACCCCGAGGGCGACTACTCCGCCCTCCGCCGGGCCATCGCCGCCCACCACGACGTCCCCGAGGAGCGCGTCTTCGTCGCCGGCGGCACCACCGCGATCATGCATTACCTCTCCCTCTGCCTCCTGGAGCCGGGGGACGAGGCGGTGTTCGGCCGCCCGAGCTTTCTCGCCTACCACCTGGAGACGCTCAAGATGGGGGCCACTGCGGTCGGGGTCCCTCTCACCTCCGGCGGCTCCTTCGACACCGAGGCCATCCTCCGCGCCATCACCCCGCGCACGAAGATCGCCTACCTGGCCAACCCCAACAACCCGTCAGGGGGCCTGCTCACCCGCGCCGAGGTCGCCACCTTCCTCAACCGTCTTCCCGCCCATGTCGTCCCGGTCCTGGACGAGGCGTACTTCGAGTACGTCGACGGCCCGGACCACCCCGACGGCATCCGTGAATTCGCCGCCCCGGCCACCGGGGCGCACGCCCACCGCCTGGTGGTCCTGCGCACGTTCTCCAAGATCTACGGTCTCGCCGGCCTCCGCGTCGGCTACGCCGTCATGCCGCCCGAGCTCGTCCAGGCGGCCATGTCGGCCCAGGTCCCCTTCGAGGTCAACACCCTCGGCCTGGCCGCGGCCGAGGCATCCCTCACCCAGGACATCACGCACCGCCGGCAGGAGACGATCGCCCACCGCGAACTCCTCGCCGACGCCCTCACCGGCCTCGGAATCCGCCATCTGCCCTCGGCCGGCAACTTCCTCCAGGCCCGCGTCGGCAACGCCGACACCGTCGCCGCCGAACTGGAACGCCACGGAATCCTCGTACGCTCCCTCACCACCTGGGGCGCGCCCGACAGCGTACGCATCACGATCGGCACCCGCGCCGAACTCGATCACCTCATCGCGGCCCTGCCACGCACGTCCTTCACCCGGCACCGACGGGGCTGACCTCGAACTGGGGCGGATGCCGTGTCCGGCATGGTCACCCAGGTGCGTCCGCCACGGTCAGACGAGATGAACGCGTGCTGCCGGGCCTTGCCGCTGTGCGATCCGGCCCGCGATCTGGGCGAACCGCGACCGCATCGTCACCCGGGAGACGCCCCCGCATGACTACGCCACCACCGCCACCTGAGGCGGAGCGGACTGATGGGTCACCCGTCCGGATCGGCGCTCTCGTTCCGCTGACTCGGCCTGGCTGGATCGAGGCGGGCCGCCACGTGCTCGCTGGACTGGAGCCGGCCGCTCGCGATGTCAATGACGCCGGCGGTATCGGCGGAAGACCACTCGAGCGCCCTCCTTCGTCGCCTTCGAGGGTTACGACACGGTCGCCGTCCTCGCCGATGTGCTGCGTTCTCCCGCACGCCGGGCATCAGCGTCTGGCAATGGGCTCGGACGCCGATCCAAGTCGTTGGTCGAGATCCGGCGGAACCCGATCGCTTGCGGATCCTGCACGCCGGCTGAGAGACCCTCGTCCTGGATACCGGCTTCCCTCTGCGGGGAGGCGGGTGTGCGAGCACGGGCGAGCCCAGCGCAGCGGTTTGCCGCGACCGCATTGTTGGTTAGGGTGGCGAGGAGAGGCTGATTCCGATGGCCTTGGCCAGGGTGGTGGACAAGCTGGCGAGTTCGGGGCCGCGCAGGCCGATGGCTCCCGCGCGGGCCAAGTCAGACACGACGGGGGGCTCGTTGGGCGACGGTGTGCGATGGGTCGTGCACGCGCTCATCGGCCCGGGTGGTGGTGGCCGCGACGATGCCGTTTCCGACCTGCCCGCGGGAGCCGAGGTACTGACGGGCATGGGCCGTGGCGCGCCCGGACTCACGGTCACCGGAGTCGTCCGTAAACAACGTCCAGCCGTCGTGGGGAGCGGTCGTCGGCGCGGGCATCAGCAGGTCGATCCGCCGGTCGGTGACCGACTCGTGGTCCCACGGGGACTGGGCCATGAGGTCAAGCTCCGGAACGCCATCTACCGGTCACGGCACAGCACCGTACGTCGACCGGACGCGGTGGGCGGGTGACCGGCCGGTCGGAGCAGCCCGCGGTGCTGCCCCCACCGCTGCGTGTGTGGCTCGGGCCGATCGCGGCCCTCGCCGCGCTGGTGGTCGTCGTGCTCGGAGTCGTGTATGCCGACCACAGCCGGCCCGGCAGTGTGGACAGATGGATCGTCCAGCCGACGGCGGACAGTGTGCGGCCGCCGTGCCGGAACGTCGCTCTGACCATCGACTTCTTGGGGGAGCCCGCCGGAGCGGCGGTGTTGGTCGTGGCCGCCGTGGCAGGCTGCCTGCTGCTTCGGCGTCCTCGCGCGGCGGTGTTCGTCGTTGCCGGGACGGGCATCTCCGTGGTGACGGCGACGCTGCTCAAGTCCTTGGTGGGACGCACTATCCACGGCGCCGACAACCTGTCCTATCCGAGCGGGCACACCGCCTTCGCCACCGCGCTCGCCCTCGCGACGGCGCTGCTCGCGACCGGCCGGCTCCGCCTCGGCGGGACGGCCGCCACATCACTCGTGCTCGCCGCGGCGTTGGTGGCCGGCGCCGCGATGGGATGGGCGCAGGTTGCCCTGGGCGCGCACTACCCGACCGACGTCCTCGGCGGCTGGTGCACCGCGCTGGCCCTGGTCCCGGCGTCCGCGTGGCTGGTCGACAGCACGGCCGACCGGCTGGTCGATCGGATGGCCGACGCCGGTCGGCAGGAGCGTCGCTGACGTCACGTCACACCAAGCGGCGGAATACGGGCTTCACCGGCCGTCCGGCCAGCCAGGGGGTGGGGTCAGCGTCGTCAAGTGCCTTCCGGTACACCGCACATGCCTGGGCCACCACCTCGACGGTGCGGTCGATGTCGGCGTCGGTGAGGGCGCTGCTCACCACGAACGACGGGGCCAGCACCCCGCCCGCGAGGAGCCTGCGCAGGAACAGGGTGCGGTACCGCTGCGACGGCCGGCGGTTCTCGTCGAGGGTGGCGAAGACCAGGTTGCTGGCCCGGCCCCGGACGACGATGTGGTGGCCGACGCCCATGCCGGCCGCGGCGTCGCGGACACCGGCGGCCAACCGCTCGCCGAGGGCGTGCAGCCGCGCGGTGACGCCCTCTTCGACATAGGTGGTCTGCACGGCCATCGCGGCTGCCAGGGAATGTGTTTCCGCACCGTGCGTGGTGGACAGCAGGAACACCCGGTCGCCGGAGTGACGCAACCCGCCCCGCTCCATCAGTTCGCGGCGCCCGGCCAGCGCGGAGACGGCGAACCCGTTGCCCAGCGCCTTGCCGAACGTGGAGAGGTCGGGGACGACGCCGTACAGACCCTGGGCGCCTGCCTCGGACCAGCGGAAGCCGGTGATCATCTCATCGAAGATCAGTACGCAGCCGTGCCGGTCGGCCAGCTCGCGCAGACCGGCGAGGTACCCGGGCGCCGGCTCGGTGTGGGTGGCGGGTTCGAGGATCAGGCAGGCGACCTCGTCCTGGTACCGGGTGAGCAGCTCCTCCGTGGCGGCCAGGTCCCCGTAAGGGAACGCCACCGTGAGCTCGTTGGTCACCGCCGGAACACCGGCGGACATCGGTGTGGTGCCGATGAACCAGTCGTCGACGGAGAAGAACGGATGGTCGGCGCAGATGGCCACCCTCGGACGCCCGGTGGCGGCGCGGGCGAGGCGCACCGCGGCGGTGGTGGCGTCGGAGCCGTTCTTCGCGAACTTCACCATCTCCGCGGTCGGCACCGTGGCCAGGAAGCGTTCCGCGGCTTCGACCTCCACGATGGACGGCCGGACGAAGTTGCTGCCGCGGTCGAGTTCCCGCCGCACCGCCTCGATCACCCGTGGGTGGGCGTGGCCGAGGCTGACCGACCGCAGTCCGGACCCGTACTCGATGTAGCGGTTGCCGTCGATGTCCCACACGTGGGCACCGCGGCCGTGGCTGATGACCGGGGCCAGGTTCTCGGGGTACTGGTCGTCGCCCTTGGCGTAGGTGTGCGCGCCCCCGGGGATCAGGGCGTGCAGTCGCTCGTTCGCCGCCCGTGACCGGGGCAGGAGGAACTCCTCGGTCCCTTCGGTGTGTTCGGTGTCCACCCCGACCTCACTTCTCACGTTGCTTCAGGACCTCGGCGAGGCTCGGCGCCGCCCGGTCCCGCTGGGACATCGATGTGACCGGCAGCGGCCAGGCAATGGCGAGCTCCGGGTCGTCGAAGGCGATGGTGACGTCCTCGGCCGGATCGTGCGGGCGGTCGATCCGGTACGAGGTGTCGGCGGTCTCGGTCAGCGCCTGGAAGCCGTGCGCGCATCCCGCCGGGATGTACAGGGTCACCTGCGTCTCGCCGGACAGCTCGAAGAAGGCCCGGTTGCGGTAGGTCGGCGAGTCGGGCCGAAGGTCCACGACGACGTCGAAGATCCTCCCGTACGAGCACCGAACGAGCTTGGCCTCACCGGCGCCCGAGCGCAGGTGCAGGCCGCGCAGCACGCCGCGGACCGAGCGGGACACGCTGTCCTGGACGAAGGCGCCCGGGTCGAGCCCCACCGAGCGGACCACGTCGGCGTCGAAGGTGCGGCAGAAGAAACCGCGCTCATCGGCGTACGGCGTCGGCTCGAACAGGTACGTCCCGTGGATGGCCGGGACTTCGGTCGCCTTCATGGTGCCTCCCGCAGGGCGTGGGCGTGGTCGGTCGCCGGGAACAGGGCCGTGGTCAACTCGGCGAATTGGTCCTGCAGCTGCCGGGCAGCGGCCACGTTCCGCTCGGTGAGGGTCTGCCGCAGCTCGGCCGATCGCTTCTCCAGCGCCCGGAACTGCTCGAGCAGCCGATCGGCGTCGACCTCGCGCGCCGGGTGGCAGTACGCGCCGAGACCCATCCGCTCCATGAGCGCGTCGCTCTTCGCCGCGTAGCTGAGCGCCAGCGCCGGTGTGCCGGTCTTCAGCGCGCAGATCAGGTTGTGGTATCGGACCGCCACCACGGTGTCGGCGGCGGCCATCTCGTCCATCAGGTCGGCCAGCGAGGCCGGCTCGGCCGCGGTGACCAGAGGCGAGTCCACCGCGTCGAGGATCGCTGCGACCACCGACGCGTCGCAGATGTCGCCGGTGAGCAGCCGGACCGGTCTGCCCTCCTCGACCAGCGTGCGCACGAACCGGGTCGTCCCGTCGAGATAGCGCCGGTAGATCTCCTCGGCCCGGTCGCGGTCGTCATTGCCCCCGTGGAAGTCCATGACACCGACGCAGACCGGGCCCGGCGCACCGGAGGGCTCGCTCGCCCGCGGTGCGGGCAGGGAGAACGCGAGGTCCGGGTAGACCTTGTCGCGCGCGGTGTCCACGCCCATCGCCCGCATCGCGTCACGGGACTGGTCGTCCCGGTAGGACCGGTACGCGGCCAGCCGTCCCGACCAGCGCACCAGGGCCCGGGTCGGCCGGTTGCGGATCTCGGCGGCCCCGACGCCGACCAGCGCGACCCGGGTGCGCAGCAGCCGGCCGCTCGCGCAGAGCAGGAACAGCGCGTACGGGAAGCCCCACGGCCGCAGCGGCAGCGTGGCCTCCAGGACTCCCATGCCCGGGACGATCACCACGTCGTGCCGGCGCACCCAGGCGGCGGTGCGGAACACGTCGACGAGTTTGCCCAGACCCTTCCCCACGATCGCGCCCGCGCGCGAGGCGGTCCGGTACTCCCCGCGGTACCAGTGCAGCCGGGTCGCGGGAATCCCGAACCGGGCCGTGACGGCCTCGGGCCCGCCGCACAGCGCGTCCACGGCCGCCTCCGGGTGCCGCTGCCTCAGGTACCCGAGCACGGCCTCCAGCGACCCGTCGTTGCCGAGATTGCCGGAGCCGAGCAGGCCGAACACCCCGACGCGTACCTGGGCTCTGTCCGCGGACGTCATGCCTGCCTTCCCTCACGGCCGGCGACCAGGGCGTCGACGGAGACGCTGAGCCGGTCCGGACCGACCGGGGCACGGTCCTCGACCCGCTCGCCGGCGCCCGGCCGGACCCGGCTGGTCATCCATGCGGCCAGGTGGCGGTAGCACGCCCGCCGGTCGGCCGCGGGCAACGGCGCCCGCCGGATCGCCGAGGCGAAGCCCCAGACGTACTCGGCGAGCAGCCGGGGCGTCGGGTGCAGCAGGCCGGCGCGGCGCGGGTCGAGGTTGACGCACCGGGAGCGCTTGGAGGGGTTCGCCCGCTCGGCGCGGGTGGGGTGGTCGCGGCGGAAGTACAGCAGCTCCGGCACCTGGTGGAAGGGCCCGTGCAGGGTGATCTCGGCGACATACGTGCGGTCCGCGTGGTGGTAGCTGTCCATCGGCTTCACCCGGCGCAGCATGTCGGTCCGCATGACCCCGTAGAAGTCGTCGCCGCCGGGCTCGAACAGCAGACTGCGGAAGCGCTCCGGCGCGTGCGGCGAGTCGGTGGCGAGCGTGTACTCGTAGGGGACCTTCACCTTGCCGTCGCCGTCGATGACCGCCTGGCCGGTGTGCGCGAGGATCATCTCCGGCCGCTCGTCGAGTGCCTCCACGCACAGCCGCAGCAGGTCCCGGCCGTACAGATCGTCGTGCGAGGCCCACTTGAACAGCTCGCCGCGGGACTCGGCGAGCACATGGTTGTGGTTCGGTGTGGCGCCGATGTTCCGGGGCAGCCGGATGTACCGGATGCGCGAGTCCTTCGCCGCGTATCGGCGGCAGATGTCCTCGGTCCCGTCGGCCGAGGCGTTGTCGGAGATGACCAGCTCGAAGTCCTCGTAGGTCTGGCCGAGCAGGGCGTCGAGCGACTCGGCCAGGTACTTCTCGCCGTTGTACACGGGCAGGCCGATGCTCAGCCTGGGTTGCGCGGTCATGACGTCCTCACTTCGCGGATCGGTTCTTGAACGTGCTCACGCAGGGCGGCCCGCAATTGCAGCCACCACACGGCCGAACCGCTGACGGTCGCGGCCGCGACGCCCCAGGCCGAGCCGACCGCCTCGGCGGCGGCCGCACCGCCGAGCCCGCCGCCGACGTAGCAGGCGGAGGCGAACAACTGGCAGCGCAGGCCGCGCCGGGCCGCGCCGAGCGCGCGCAGCCCGGCCGCCGCGCCGGTGCCGAGGCCCGCCCCGGCGACGCCGAGGCTGATCGGCACGATGAGCTGAGAGGCGGAGTGCCAGACGTCGCCGAGCACCATCTCGCCGAGCCGGCCGGGCATCAGCAGCAGGGCCGAGCCCCAGAGCAGCGCGCCGGCGGCCTGCCCGCCGCCCAGCAGGAGGCAGAACCTGCCGAGCCGGTGCGGGGCCCGCCGTAGCACCCGTGCCGCCTCCGGGACGGTGACCAGCGAAAGCCCCATGAGCACGGCCAGGAAGGGGCCGAGCAGCAGCTCGGCGCCCCGCACCGCGCCCACCGCGCCGACCCCGACGATCGCGCCGAGCCCGTACGCCCGCAGCTGGCTCGCGCCGCTGAGGCTGACGTTCTCGACCAGGTACCGGTAGCCGAGATCGCGCTGTTCGCGAAGCCACGCGCGCGCCCGGGTCATCCGGGGCCGGATGCCGGACTGGAGGTAGCCGTACCCCGCGGCCACCGTGGCGGACGCGCCCCAGGCGAGCACGAAAGCGGCCACGCTGCCCACACGGGCTGCCACCACCATGGCCGGGACGAGCGCGACGCCCCACACGAGGTCGTTGAGACACGCCTTCCGCCCGGTGCCGGCGGCGAAGAACGCGTACCGCCAGGCGTCCTGGAGCAGCAGCCCCGGCAGCATGACGCCGAGGCAGACGAACGCGGGCCCCAGGCGACCGCCGAGACCGAGCCCGGCCACCAGACACGCCGCGCCGATGGCGGATCCGACGCCGAGTGCGGTCCCGGTCGACCGGGCCACCGCCCCGCGCCAGGACGCGTCCGGCACACCGCTGAAGCGCACCACGAGCGGGTCGGTGGCAAGGCCGCGGGAGACGTTGAGCACCACGCCGTAGGTCACCCAGGCCAGGCTGAAGACGCCGAACGCGGTCACCCCCAGCGAGCGGGCCACGTAGATGCCCACCGCGAAGTTGCTCATGCTGGAGGCCGCCTGGTCGGCCAGGCCCCAGGACAGCCTGCCGAGGAGGGCCCGCCGGGCGGATCCGGCCGGTGGCGTCGTCTTCTCCCCTTCGGCGGTCATCGGCGTCATGTCTTGATCAGCCCGGCGCCGTGCAGGGCGTCGGCCGCGACGGCGACGGTGTCGAACGGCAGCCCGGACCGCTCGGCGACGTCCAGCAGGCTGTGCTCGCCGTCGGAGAGGCTGAGCACCCAGAGCATGGCCATCTGGGCCTGCTTCGCGTCGCTGCGGCCGCCGAGCGACTCGTACAACCCGCGTCGGCCCAGCTGTGGTTCGCCGTAGGGGCTGAGGTTCACGTACCGCCGGTTGCGGTCGAGCACGGCGAACGCCTCGCGGCAGACGGCGAGCGTGTCCGCCATCGCCTCCGGGGTGACGAAGTCCGGGTTGTCCGCCGAGGTGTGGTACTCGGGGTACCCGGCGTACGGGGTCCGGCTGAGCGAGCCCACCCCGAGATCGAACCCGGGCGAGCAGTACTGCCGCTCGTCGTAGCCGTACGGGGTGAACTCGCTGACCTCGTGGGGTCGTTCGGATGCGGCAAGGACGTGCCGCATCACCCGGTCGATCTCCGCGTCGCCGCGTCTGCTCTTCTTGTACGTCAGCTGGCCCGAGTCGCCGGCGCAGGCCAGCACGAGGCCGTGCTTGACCCGTTCCACCCGCTCCGCGTTGCGGGCCAGCCAGGTGATCGCCCCGATGGTGCCGGGCGCGTAGATGAACCGGTAGGTGTAGTACGGCGTCTGCTGTGCCAGCGCCCGGGCCAGGAACGTCGCCACCGCGATGCCGGCCAGGTTGTCGTTGGCCAGCGACGGGTGGCAGACGTGGCAGGAGACGATCACCTCGTCCGGGACCTGACCGGCAATCACATGCTCGGCGTAGGTGAGGTGGCCGTCTTCGAGCGTGGAGTCGACGCGTACCTCGTAGTCGCCGTCCGGCAGCGCGTCCAAGGTCTCCTGGGCCAGGCAGAAGCCCCACTCCGGCTGGTAGTAGCTGGTGCGGTACGGAACCCAACTCGGGTGGTCCGGCAGGGTGTGCAGGTGCGCGCGCAGCTCGGACAGCGGCATGGTGGCCGACACCGGCACGCTGTAGCCGAGCACGTGCAGGCTGGACGCGGCGAAGTCGACGACCCGGTGGCCGGCGGTGTCGGCGACGTAGGCGTCCCGGATGTTCCACTCCTGCGGCACCGTCCAGTCCAGCACCTGTGTCCCGGTCGGTACCTCGTGCACGTGCAGCGGGACGTACTCGCCGACGATCTCCAGGGTGGCGCGCACTCCGTCGCCGGTGATGCTCCGGCAGAGCGGGTACAGCCGCTCCACCAGCGTGTGCATCTCTGCGCCGACCGCGGTCATCCGCGCCGCCGCAGGGTGGCGTCGACGGTGTCGGCCTCGGATGCCGCGCGCAGCACGGCGAGGCGGGTGAAGCGCCGCTCGAAGTCCTCCCGGGTCAGCCCGAACGTCCGGTAGGCGTCGGCGAGTTCGAGGGCGCCCCGCTTCACCGTCCACTCGCAGTCGAAGCCGGGTATCGCGGCGCGGAACCGGGAGAAGTCCACCCGGTACGACCGCGGATCGGCACCGGTCTCCCCGGTGATCACCACCTTCGCGCCGGACACCGCCTCGGCGACCTGTTCCGCTATCTCGGCGACCGTGACGTTGTTGGTCTCGCTGCCGATGTTGAACGCCCGGTCGTGCACCGCTTCGCGCGGCGCGGTGAGCGCGGCCGTGAAGGCGCGTGCGATGTCGGCGGCGTGCACCAGCGGGCGCCAGGGGGTGCCGTCGGACAGCACCAGCACCTCGCCGGACAGGAGGGCGTGGCCCACCAGGTTGTTGAGCACGATGTCGGCGCGCAGCCGGGGCGAGTAGCCGAAGGCGGTGGCGTTGCGCATGAACACCGGGCTGAAGTCGCCGTCGGCGAGCGCGTGCAGGTCGTCCTCCACTCGCACCTTGGACTCCGCGTACGGCGTCACCGGGCGCAGCGGGGCGTCCTCGGTCACCAACTCGTCGCCGCCGGCGGCGCCGTAGACCGAGCAGGTCGACGCGTACAGGAAGCGCCGCACTCCGGCGTCGCGGGCCAGCCGGGCCAGCCGTACGGACGCGTGGTGGTTGATGTCGTAGGTGAGCTCCGGCGCCAGCGATCCCAGCGGGTCGTTGGAGAGCGCGGCCAAGTGGATCACGGCGTCCACCCCGGCCACGTGGTCGGCCGTGACGTCGCGCAGGTCCACCCGCGGCCCCGGCGGGTCCGCGGGCGCCGGGCCCAGCACGCAGTCGGCGAACAGGCCGGCGTCAAGACCGACGACCTCGTGCCCGGCGGCCGCGAGGACCGGGGCCATCACGGTGCCCAGGTAGCCCTGATGTCCGGTCAGCAGTACGCGCAAGGTTCAACCCCCCAGGTTGAGCGTGAGTTTGGTGACGGCGAACGCCTCGGCGTAGCGCGCGTGGCATTCGATGCCGCGGATCCGGGCAAGACCGAGGAAGGCCTCGCGGTCGTACCAGGGCCGGTGCCGCTGCGAGGGGTAGTGCTCCTGCAGCAGCCGTACCTTCTGTTCGGCGATCTCCGGCGACAGCGGCTGGTACGCCGCCGGACGGCCGAGATCGCCGTCCCACTTGACGATCTCGTAGCCGAGCACGAGGTGGTCGCGGAACGCGGTGGGCAGCAGCCGCGCCAGGCCGCGGTGATCCTGGTGCGCGTCATCGGTACGCGGCGCAAGGACCAGATCCGGGTCGGTCTGCACGCGCAGCTCCTCGACCGCGGCCTTGGCCTCGTCCCAGTGTGCGGGCATCCGGCCGTCCGGCAGCTTGAGCACGGTCAGCCGCAGGTCGGCGCCCGGGCAGAAGGCGGCCAGCGCGGCCCGCTCCTCCCGCTCCCGCTCACTGCCGCCGCCGGAGAGCACCAGGGCGTCGACGCGGATACCCGGTCGCGCGAGGCACAGCGTCAGCAGCGTGCCGCCGGCGCCGATGGCGATGTCGTCGCAGTGCGCGCCCACCGCGACGATCCGGTCCAGGGGCCTGGCCCCGAGCCGGATCACGCCCTCGCTCCGGTACTCGCGCTGTCCCGCTCCCACACGGCCCACGGGCGGTCGCCCCGGGCGTACGCGTCGTCGAGCGCGGCCCGCTCCTTCACGGTGTCGGTCGGCTTCCAGAAGCCACGGTGCTGGTGCGCCACCAGTCGGCCGCGCTTGGCCAGTCGGGCGCATCCGTCAGCGACCAGGTCCCCGTTCTCCGGGATGTGGTCGAAGACCTCCTGGCGGAGCACGAAGTAGCCGCCGTTCTCCCACAGCGGCAGTTCGCTCACCGCGGTGATGCCCCCCACCAGGCCGTCCTCGCCCAGCTCCACACAGTGGAACGAGGACTGCGGCGGCACCACCATCATCGACGCACCGGCGTCCCGCCGGGCGAACCGGTCGATCATCTCCGGCAGCGGGGCATCGGTGAGCACATCGGCGTAGTTGGCGAGGAACATCTCGTCGCCGTCCAGGTGGTGCCGCACCCGGCGCAGCCGCTCCCCGATCGGTGACTCGATGCCGGTCTGCGCGAACGTGATCGTCCAGTCGGCGATATCGGTGGACAGCAGCTCGGTCCGCCCGCCCCGCAGCACGAAGTCGTTGGACGTCGTCTCCTCGTAGTTGAGGAAGAAGTTCTTGATGTGGTGCGCCCCGTACCCGAGGCACAGAATGAACTCCGTGTGCCCGAAGTGCGCGTAGTAGCGCATGACGTGCCAGATCAGCGGACGCGGGCCGACCATCGCCATCGGCTTGGGCACGTCGTCGGAGGCGCCGTTGCGCATCCGCATCCCGTAACCGCCGCAGAACAGTACGACCTTCATGCCTTGACCTCGACAATGCTCAGTTCCGGGATGGGGAGGACCAGTCGGCCGCCCCAGTCGTGCACGAAGGACAGCTGCTCGACCAGCTCGGCCCGCAGGTTCCACGGGAGGACGAGCACGTAGTCCGGTCTGTCGGCGGCTATCCGCTCGGGCGGCAGGATCGGGATGCGGGTGCCCGGGGTGAACCTGCCGTGCTTGTAGGGGTTGCGGTCGACCGTGTACGGGAGCAGGTCGGGCCGGATGCCACAGTGGTTGAGCAGGGTGTTGCCCTTGCCCGGGGCGCCGTAGCCGACGACCGTCTCGCCCCGCTCGGCCGCCTCGATGAGGAACCGCAGCAGGTCCCGGCGCACCTTGGCCACCCGGGCGGAGAACTCGGTGTACCCGGACAGCTCCTGCAGCCCGGCGGCCTTCTCCCGGTCCAGCACGTCGGCCACCCGGCGGCTCGGCTCGCCGGCCACCTCGGCCGGGCGGGCCCACAGCCGGATGGAACCGCCGTGTGTGGGCAGCAGTTCGACGTCCACGAGCGCGAGTCCGCCGCTCGCCAGCGCCCGGGTCGCGGAGGCGACCGTGTAGTACTGGAAGTGCTCGTGGTAGATCGTGTCGTACTGGTTCTCCTCGATCAGGGTCAGCAGGTGCTGCACCTCGATGGAGACCCAGCCGTCGTCGGCGACCAGGGCGCGCAGCCCCCGGGTGAACCCGACCACGTCGGGGATGTGCGCGTACACGTTGTTGGCCACGACCAGGTCCGCCGGGCCGTGCTCGGCGCGGACGGCCGAGCCGGTCGCCGGATCCAGGAACTCCGTGAGCGTGGGCACACCCGCGTCCCGCGCCGCGGCGCCGACGTTCACCGACGGCTCGATGCCGAGGCAGCGGATCCCCCGGTCCACCACGTGCCTCAGCAGGTACCCGTCGTTGCTCGCGACCTCGACCACGAAGGCGTCGGGGCCGAGACCCACCCGCTGTACGGCGTCGGCGACGAACGTGCGCGCGTGCTCCACCCAGGAGGTCGAGTACGAGGAGAAGTACGCGTACTCCTTGAACGTCTCCTCCGGCGTGATCAGCGGAGGGATCTGCGCGAGCCAGCAGTCGGTGCAGACCCGCAGATGCAGCGGGTACGCGGGTTCCGGCTGGTCCAGTTGGTCCGCGGCGAGAAAGCTCTCACATGGTGGCGTCGCCCCGAGATCGACGACGCTCGCCATCGCTTCCGAGCCGCAGAGTCGGCATCGTGTCATCTACTGTCCCCATCCCCCCGCTCGCGTGGGTGCCCCCTCCGCGAGCCAGTGCTTTTGTCCCCTACCGGCGGCGGGCTGTCCCCGCCCCGCCGGACCGACCCGCGATCGCGGTGCGGTACCCCTCCTCCAGGCGCTCCAGCCCGACGGCCGGGCTGAAGTCCCGTTCGTAACGGCGCCGGGCCGCCTGGCCCATCTCCCGGTTGCGGGCCTGGTCGGCCGTGATCCGGCGCAGGCAGGACGCGAGCGAGGCGGGCTCGCCCGGCCGGTGCAGCAGTCCAGTCACTCCGTCCTCGACAAGTTCGACGAAGGCGCCGTGACCGGCGGCGACGGCCGGGACCCCCGCCGCCATCGCCTCCACGACCACCAGGCCGAACGCCTCCAGCCACGTGGAGGGAGCCACCACGGCGACCGACCGCGCGAGGGCCTTCCGGCACTCCGCCGGGTCGTACAGGCCGACGTACCGCACGTCGTCCCGGCCCGCCGCCCAGGCGGCCACCTCTCGCTCCAGTGGCCCCGCGCCGGCGACCACGAGCGGCACGCCCACACCGCCGTCGGCGGCGATCCCGTCCCACGCGGCCATGAGCAGCCGCACGCCCTTGGCCTCCGCGAGCCGGCCGAGATAGAGCAGATGCTCACCGACGCCCTCTCGGCACGTGCCCGGCTCCGGGACGAAGTTGTGCTTCACCGCCAGTCGCTCGGCCGGCATGCCGGCCCGCACCAGGACATCGCGCTGCGCCGCGGAGATGCAGAAGAACCGCTCCACGCCGGACCACCACCGCCGCCGGTTGACCGACAGGCTGACCGCCAGCGGCACCGTCGCCAGCCGGGAGCTCCGGTAGCAGCCGTGCCGGACGGCGGGCAGCGGCGCGGACCCGACGCACTCGGTGCACGGCCGGCCGTTCCGCTGAAGTGTGCCGGGCGGGCAGACCTGGGTGTAGTTGTGCAGGGTGGCGACGGCGGGCACACCGGCGTCGGCGCAGGCGGCCAGCACCGCGGGCGACAGGAGCGGGAAGACGTTGTGGATGTGCACCACGTCCGGCCGATGGTCGCGAAGCCGGGCGGCGAGCTCCGCGCGGACCGCCGGGTTCCACGGCACCAGCAGCGGTACCGCGGCCTTGCCCAGCAGGGACCGGGCGGCGATGTCGTCACTGCGCCGCTCGAACACCTCGACCCGGTGGCCTGCCCCGCGCAGCAGTGCCACCTCCTGGTCGACGACCTTGTTCTCCCCGCTCGGCTGCGCCGAGGCGTAGCGGTTGTGCACTACGAGGACGTGAACGCCGTGCATGGTCAGGTCACCTCCGATCTCCGGGCCCATCGCGGGATGTGTTGTCGAGGGACGTCGGGCACCGAGAGGGGAGTGGCCGCGGCA
The DNA here is from genome assembly GCF_013364155.1 of Streptomyces sp. NA02950. Taxonomy (NCBI): domain Bacteria; kingdom Bacillati; phylum Actinomycetota; class Actinomycetes; order Kitasatosporales; family Streptomycetaceae; genus Streptomyces; species Streptomyces sp. NA02950. The sequence continues at coordinate 7,807,102 of NZ_CP054916.1, forward strand.
GGTGCCGCCAACAGTGAGGCGGCCACGGCGAGATGCAGCAGATACGGCGAGGCGTCGCCAAGACCGGCCTCGGTGTACGACGCGATCGCGCAGTAGCTGATCAGGAAGATCGCGCAGGCCCTCGACAGCGATGGTGGCCGCAGCAACGCGACGCCGCCCAGCACGATGATGATCGCCGCCACCAAGGCGACGCCGGTCATACCCTGCTCGTGGTAAACGGCCAGCCAGCTGTTGTCGATCGGCAGCCCGCCGAACGACTTGTCGCCCAGGCCCATGCCGAACAACTCCTCCGAGGTGGTCCGGGGGGCTGCGAGGAGGGCGTCCCAGACCTTGGCCCGACCGGTGAGACTGGAGAAGTTCTCCTTGCTCTGTCCGCGCAGGAACCACGCCTGTAGCGCGGAGGCGAACGCCACCGCGGCCACCATGGCGCACAGCACCGCCCAGGCGAAGAACCGGCGGGCGGCGGCGCTGGTCAGGACGAGCGAGCCGATCGCCACCACCAGCCCGATGAGCAGGCCGAGCGTGGCCGTCCGGGTATGGGTCAACGCGAGCAGGACGAGTGACGGCACGATGACCACCGCCGCGCTGCCCTTGGTGGTCCGGCGGCCCAGTACGAGCAGCACGGTGAGCCCGATGATCACCGCGGCGTACTGTCCGATCTGCGGCGGAGTGAGCGGCCACAACGCGCCGACCAGCCGCCCGCCGTAGAGCTCGGGCATGGCGGCGCCCGGCGAGATGAGCAGGCCGGCGGCCACCGACCCGAGCACCGCGAAGTACATCCGGATGTGGCGCCGGACGAACGTCAGGCCGCCGTCCCACCAGCGGCTGAGCAGCCACAGCGTGCCGACGAAGAGAGCCAGCCGGGCGCAGCGGAACAGCGCGCCGAACCCGGACTCCAGGTTCGCGCTGGAGATCACGCTCGACACCAGCAGCAGGGTGAGCAGGAACACGAAGGCGCTGGCTCGGATGCGCAGCCGGAGATTGACCGCGAGCGCCAGCGCGAACGCGGCGACCAGGGCGCCCATGGTGACCATCTGGATGAGGGAGCGGGGCAGCGGGATGATGGTCTTCGCCCCCGCGGAGCCGAGCGTGTTGAGGACCAGCAGCCCCCAGACTGTCCCGACGACCTTCGACGTGTGGTCCGTGTGGTCCGTGTGGTCTGGGCTCATCTCAACCACCGTCCCGTGCGCGGAAGGTGCTGCCCGCGTCCTGCTGGTACGGCGTACCCTGCCACTGCCCGGAGTCGAGTATCCGGCTCGGGTCGTGGGCGACGAATTTCCATGGTCCGAGGTAGACGTTGTCGTGCCAGCGGTTGTGCTGCTTGCGGGTGATCGCCTCGGCCACCCGCTCGCCCTGGTACGGCGACCAGTCCGGATAGGTGCCGTAGTTGGCCAGCACCGCCATTCGGTCGCACTTCACCGTGCAGTCGACGACGGACTTGTCCAGCACGAAGCGGTTGCCGTGGATGTCCACCCGCTGCGTCTTCCACCGGCAGGCGGCGTAGAGCGGTGCGGTGGCGATGGCCGGCTGTGCGCAGCGGTCGGTGTTCTTCACCAGCAACGTGCAGTCACCGGACGAGGTGTTGGCCGGGCTGTTGCAGAACCGGTCGGCGTTTTCCCACAGGATGATTCCGGACCAGTTGTTCTCCAGCACGTTCCGGTAGATCTCGATCTTGTCCGTGCGGGCTCGGATCCGTGGTTCGCCGCCGGACTCGGACAGGTAGATGGTCGCGAGCGGGAAGGGGTCGCCGCGGTCGGCGTACCTGCGGCCCTCGACCCAGTTGTTCCGCCGGATCGTGTTCTTCCGGATGACCGCGTTGTAGCTGGTCTCATAGATCAGCGCGGCGCCGTCGTTGGCCTCGAGCACGTTGTCCTCGATGCGGAAGTCGTTGTTGTTGGTGTCCGCCCATAACCCGGCTCCGCGGTTGTCGTGCACCCAGTTGCCGCGTACGTCGGCGCCGTTGACGGCCCAGAACTTGACGCCTCCGGTGCAGCCGCAGCCCTTCCGCCGCCGCTCCCAGTCGCCGGTGTTGTTGCCCACGATCTCGTTGCCCTCGACCACCAGGCCGCTGATACGGCCGTCGGCCTTGTACGCGTTCATGCCGTACTGACCGTTGCCGCGCAGGCAGCTGGCGCGGACCCGCTGGCGGGCACCGGCCATCAGCCCGGCGCCGGAGTTGTGCTGGATCGTCGCGTGCTCGATCACCCACCCGTCGGCCGAGTCATGGTTGACCACGCCCTCGTTCTGCGGCGCGACGAAACCCTGCACGGTCAGATAGCGGATGGTGACGTCGCGGGCGGTGCCGCCGAACGCGTACTGGTTGGTCTTCCGGCCGTCGAGCACCGCGCCTGGCGCGCCGAGGTAGCTGTTCCCCTCCTTGGGGATGACCTGGGCGTAGCGGTCCGGCTCGAGCCGGTGCTTGCCCGGTCGAAGCCAGAACGTGGTGTTCGCAGGGCTGCTCTTGGTCTTCGCAGCCAGGTCACCGGCGACCGCGGGGTCGACCGTCACCGCGCCCGCCGGTGCCTTCGCCGGACCGGCCGCGGGCTTGGCGCACACCCGGGCCACGGACGTGGATGGCGCGGCGGTCGGTTTTGGCCGCGCGCCCGGTGTGCTCTCACAGCCGGCCGCCGCCAGCAGGGCCAGCGCCAGCGGTGCCGCCGCCAACGCCCAGTGCCGCCTCTTGGTCCCCACGCGCCCCCCTAGCCGCGGAACCTGAGTACGGTGGTGAACTCCCCCAACAGCGCAGTGCCGTCGGTGAAGCCGGTGCCGACCAGCGCGGTGGTGGGTTCCTTGCGTCCGAAGCCGGCGGAGTACCAGCCCAGCGGTGGGTCACTCTCGCCGCGATGCGCCCGCCAGCACAGCTGCCCGGGCAGGTCGAGCGCCGCGGAGCGGTCCTCGCCGTCCCGGGTCCAGGTGAGCACTGCCCGGTTCCCCACCAGGTCCGCGGCGATCGCCGGGCCGAGGTGGAACGCCAGGCGCACGGCCCGGCGCGGGCCGCGCACCTCGTCCACCACCCTCAGCTCGTGGCTCGCGGCCGTCAGCTCCACCCGGCGGCGGTGCGCGGAGGGCTGGTAACCGTCGTGCTCGGCGCACCAGCGTGCTGTCCCCCCGTCGGAGGCGTCGGATGTGTCCGCGGCCAGGACGCGGCTGCGGGCATGCCGGGTCCACAGGAACGGGCCGCCGGAGACGGACTGGTCACCGCCGTCCAGTTGCAGGGTGTTGTGGCCGAGGGTCGACCGGAAGTACTGCCGCCACTCGGGCTGCCCGTGGTAGCAGAACGTCCCCGGGTCGGCCAGCACGTCGACCCCGTCGTGCCGGACCTCCACGGACAGCGCGTCCGCGTGAGCATGCGCGGCGATGGACAGGAATCCGTGCGGACCACCGTCGCAGCGGCACCAGATCTCTTCCGGACCACGCAGGATGGTGAGCCCTGCGTCGGCGAAGTGCGTCGGTCGGCTTGCCGGGCGGGTCACGTCCGGTGCGGTTCCCTTTTCCGCGTACGGCCGGATGAGCGCGGCCAGCAGCGGGGTGCGCACATCGGTCCCGGTCACCGCCGGCCACCAGGCGAGCCGGCCGAACACGGCGTCCCCGGTGGCCAGCAGCGAGGCCCAGCGGTCGGTGCCCGCGCCGTCCACGACCAGACCGTGCCCGTCGTCCGCGTCCCCCTGACGCGGCGGCCGCAACCGGCTGTCCACGATGGCCGCGAGCGCGTCGGTCATCCGCAGCAGCACCAGCCGGACCGACGCGGGGACCGGCACGCCGGCGGTATCCGCCTCGGCCACCGCGGCCAGGCCGAGCTCCAGCACCAGTCCGTGGTACTCGGTGGCCAGCTCGCGGTTGAGCCCGGAGTCGAAGGTGTTGCCGCGCAGATGCCGCTCCAGCGACCGCAGCGCGTCGGCTCGCAGACGCGCCGAGGAGGGGAACCACCCGAACGCGCAGGCCGCGGCCAACTGCCCGGCGGCCTCGGCGATGACGTGGTTGTTCGCCGAAGACCCCCGGCTGGGGAAGGCGGCCAGCCAGCGCTGGTGGTGCCAGATCTGGTTCAGCGCCACCGGGTTGTCCTCGAACAGCCCGGCCGCGCCCGGCCAGCCGTCGAGCAGCCGGCGGATCCACACCCAGGACAGCAGCCGGATCCCCAGCTCGATGCCGCTGGTCCAGTGCACTCCGCGCAGCGGCGCGTTGGCCGCCCACCAGGACCGCAGGTGCTCAGCCGCTCGCTCGGCGTACCGCTCGTCCCCGGTGATCGCGTAGGCGGCGGCGAGCACGGTGAGGTACTGATGCCGGGACAGCTCCCAGATCTGCTTGATGTCCCCGACCGCGTCCTCGTTCCGGTAGGGCACGTCGAAGGCGTAGCCCCACGGAGCCCGGCGCCCGGTCTTCGGGTCGTACCACCAGTCCGGGTCGGCCAGGTCGTCGCGGTCCACCCCGAAATACTCGGCGTGCCCGGCCATCAGCCGGTCCGCCTCGGCGATGAGCCGTTTCGCGGCGTCCGGTGGCACCGCGGCGATCGCCCCTGCGGGCAGTACCGCGGTGAACCGGGCGCCGGTCACGCTCGGGCAGTCCGGCCGCGCCGACCGCCACCGCCGTCTGCGCACCGCGTCGCCCATCCGGCCGCCGACCTCCCGCGGTCCCATCCGGGACAGCCGCCGCAGGTACCAGCCCGGACTCCCCGAGCTCACCGTCATCGCGCCCTCGCCAACGTCACCGGCGCGCCGCCGGCCAGGCCGGCCTGCACGGCGAGGGTGGCCGCCGTGGTGGCGACCAGCGATTCCAGCGGCACCGGCATCGGCCCGCCGGTCCGCACGGCCTTGATGAACGCGGACAGCTCGGCGGACTGGCCCTTGTCCCGGGCCTTGGGCAGCCGCGAGCTGACCCAGCGCTGAGGGCCGTACACGGCGGCGCGGACGAAGTCGTCGAGCCGCAGCACCTTGCCGTCCGCGATCAGGTCCAGCGTCTCCTTGGGGAAACCGGGCGATCCGGTGGTGACGTAAGCGATGGTGGCGGTGGACCCATCCGGGTAGCGCAGCACGACCTGTAGATCCTCATTGCCGGGCGTGGCGACCGCGTACACCGAGACCGGGTCGGCCTCGAGCAGCCAGCTCGCCGTGTCGATGAAGTGCCCGCCCTCGCCGGCGAACCGCGTGCCCTCGGTGCCCTGCCGGAGGTACCAGCTGCCGTGCTCGAGGCGGCCCGCGTTGACCAGGTAGCGGAGGCTCGCCGGACCGGTCCGGGCGCCGAACCGCTTCCTGGCCTCCTGCAACAGCGGCGCGAACCGGCGGTTGAAGCCCACTTGGAGCCGGTCGTTGCCGGACTCCTCCACCGCCGCGAGCACGCCGGACAGCTCGTCCTGGTTCAGTGCCAACGGCTTCTCCACGAACACCGCCTTGCCGGCCCGCAGCGCCCTTTGGGTCAGTTCGGCGTGCGAGCTGTGGCGGGTGACCACGAACACCGCGTCGATGGACGGGTCGCCGAGCACGGCGTCGAGATCGGTGGTCGCCTCGGCGAAGCCGAACTTCCGCTTCGCGTTGGCCGCGGACAGCGCCGTCGTGGTGACGACCGTGGCCAGCTCGACGCCGTCGCGCCGTTCCAGGTGCGGCAGCAGCATCGACGTCGCGTAGTTTCCCGCGCCGACGAACGCCAGCCGCACCGACGCATTGGCGTACCGGGCCCGGGTGGATACTCCGCCGCCGCGTCGCACCGCGGGCACGGCCACCACCGGGGCCTCCGCTTCCACGGCGTGGTCGGGGTGCCCGGGATACCGGAACAGCACGGCCACGGCCTTCAGGTCGCCGTCCTTCAGTCGCTGGTACGTCTCGACGGCGTCAGCGAAGTCGGCTGTGTGGGAGACCAGGGGCTCCACGTCCACGCGGCCGCGGGCGAGGAGATCGAGGAAACACGCCAGGTTGCGGCGCTCGGTCCAGCGCACATAGCCGATCGGGTAATCCCGGCCCTCGAGCTCGTACTCCGGGTCGTAGCGCCCGGGGCCGTAGGAGCGGGAGAACCGGACGTCGAGCTCTTTCTCGTAGTACGCGTTCCACGGCAGATCCAGGCGGCACTTGCCGATGTCGACGACCCGGCCGCGGTCCCGGCTCAACCGGGCGGCCAGCTCGACGGGCTGGTTGCTGCCGCCGCCGGCGGCCAGGTACACCTGGTCCACGCCGTGACCGCCGGTGAGCTCGGCGACGGAGTTCTCCACGGCCGCGGAGGCGGGATCGCCGCAGGCCGCCGCGCCCAGGCGCTCGGCGAGCTCGCAGCGCACCGGGTCGGGATCGACCCCGATGACGCGGACCCCCGAGGCGGCAAGGAGCTGCACCACCAACTGCCCGATCAGCCCGAGGCCGATGACCAGCGCCACGTCGCCGAGTTGCGGCTCGCCGCGGCGGACGCCCTGCATCGCGATCGACCCGACGGTGCCGAAGGCCGCGTGGCGCGGCGCGAGGCCGTCCGGCACCGGGGTGTAGAGGTTCTTCGGCACCCAGTTCAGCTCGGCGTGCAGCGCGTGCTCGTTGCCGGCGCAGGCCACCAGGTCGCCGGCCTTCACATCGTCGATCCCGGTGCCGACCTGCTCGACCACCCCGCACAGCGAGTAACCCAGCGGCGTGTACGAGTCCAGCTTGCCCATCACCTTGCGGTAGGTGGCGGGCAGCCCGTTGGTGGCCACGCTCTGCACGACCTTGGCCACCTGGTCCGGCCGGGAACGGGCCTTGCCCAGCATCGACATGCCGGCCTCGGACACCTTCATGAGCTCGGTCCCGGTGGATATCAGCGAGTAGGCGGTGCGGACCAGCACACCGCCCGGCTTGCACCCCGGTACCGGCACCTCGAGCACCGCCAGCTCGCCGTTCTTGTAGTTCTGAACAACCTGTTTCACCCGAAGTCCTCTTGTCTCTACGCCGTCAAGGGGGAGTTCTGGCCGGACCCGGAGGTCGCGCCGCGATACCAGTACTCGAGGGTCAGCACATGCCACAGATGCTTGGAGAAGTCCCGCTGCCCCGCGGCGTCCTCGGCGACGAGCCGCGCCAGCGCGTCGCGGCGCAGGAAGCCGGAGCGGACGAGCATGCCGTCGTTCACCACCTCGCGCACCAGCGGTGCCAGATCCCGGCTCATCCAGGCGCGCAGCGGGGCGCTGAACAGGCCCTTGGGCCGGTACACGATCTCCCGGGGCAGGATCGAGCCGGCCGCCTCCTTGAGGACGGCCTTGCCCTGCCGTCCGACGATCTTGCGATTGCCCGGCACGGCGAACGCCGCCTTCACCACCTCGACGTCCACATACGGCACCCGCACCTCGGTCGACGCGGCCATGCTCGACCGGTCCGTGTACGTGAGGTTCAGGCCCGGCAGGAACATCCGGGCGTCGCCCAGGCACATGCGGTTGACGAAGTCGTCGAGGTCATTGTCCTGGTAGATGTCCGCATGCTCCCTCAGCACGTCCTCGACCGTCCCGGCCAGGTCCGGATCGACCAGGGCGAGCAGCTCGTCCTGGTCGTACATGGTGTAACTGCGCCGGAACGCGGTCTCCTCCGGCAGATCGGCGAAGGAGAGGAACCGCTTCGCGAAGCGCACCGACCGGTACCCCCGGCGGGCCGTGGCGACCGGCAGCCGGTCCACGGTCGCGGACAGGCCGCGCCGCAGGGGCCGCGGGATGCGCTGGTAGCGCAGCGCGAGCAGGTTGGCCAGGTGCTTGCGGTAACCGGCGAACAGCTCATCGGCACCCATCCCCGAGAGCATCACCTTGACCCCGGCCTCCCGGGCGGCCGAGCAGATCAGGAACGTGTTGATCGCGGCGGGGTCGCCGATCGGCTCGTCCAGGTGGTACGTCATCCGCGGCAGCAGGTCGAGCACATTCGGGGCGATCTCGATCTCGTGCAGGTCGACGCCGAACCGCTCGGCCACCTGCCGGGCGTAGCGCAGGTCGTCCGGCATCGCCTCGAACCTGGCGTCCTCGGCGCGGAACCCGATCGTGTAAGCGGAGATCCCAGGCTGGTGGCGGGCCGCCAGCGCGGTCAGATAGCTGGAGTCGAGACCGCCGGAGAGGAAGGTCGCCACGGGTACGTCGGAGAGCATATGCCGCCGGGTCGACTCCTCGACGATGGCGGCCAGGTCCGGCTGTTCACCGCTCCGGGCCCGCTCCCGGGCCTCGGCGGCGACGTCCTTCAGGTTCCAGTACCGGCCGCGCTCCACCCGGCCGTCGGCCCGGCACCTGAGCCAGCTCCCCGGCGGCAGCTTCTCCGCCTCGCGGAACGCGCAGCGCGAGTCCGGCACCCAGTAGTACAACAGCGAGGCCACCAGCGCCGTATGGTCCACTTCCAGCGACCCGCCGGTCACGGCGGCGAGCGCCTTGAGTTCGGAGGCGAACACCAGACCCTCGCCGCGCCGGAGCAGGAACAGCGGCTTGATGCCCAGCTGGTCGCGGGCGAGCACCAGGTCACCGGTTCGCTCGTCGAAGATCGCGAACGCGAACATGCCGCGCAGCCGGGGCAGGCAGTCCGTCCCCCAGCGCCGCCAGGCCTCGAGGACCACCTCGGTGTCGGAGGTACCGCGGAAGCGCACCCCCGCGGCCGTCAGCTCGGCACGCAGTTCGGGCGCGTTGTACAGCTCGCCGTTGTACGTCAGGGCGAGGCCGCCCGAGACCATCGGCTGGGCGCCGGTCCCGGACAGGTCGATGATGGCCAACCGACGGTGCCCGAGGTGCACTTCGCCGCCACCGGCGGAGTGGCTGTACCGGCCCGCCGCGTCCGGACCGCGGTGGGCGAGGGTATCGGTGAGCCGGTCGGTCACGACCTTCCCGTCCGGCCATCGGTACGTGCCTGCGATGCCACACATGTCCTACCGCGCCTCCTGGTCGCTGTCCGGGACCCGTGCCGCCCACATCGGCAGCCGCTCCGTCCGCCGCCCGCCCGTCCCGTTCTGTCGGGCCAGCCGCTCGTTCTGGCCGCGCAGCGCGGTGTGCGGCCCGTCCCACACAGTGCCGTCGGTCCGGTCACGCGGATCGGGGTCGATCAGCACCACACCGATCACCGGAATGAGCTGGTCCGCGAGTTGCCGCGCCACGGTGTGCAGCCATGCGGCGCTGCCGTGCCCGGCACGTACGACGAGCACGGTCTGGGTGCCGAGGTACTGGAGGTCGGTCCACGCCGTGCCGGGCGCGACCGAGCCGACGCCGAGCCGGCGCACCTGCCGCGGCATGGCCGCGGCACGCTCGCCGCTGACCACGGCCGGGTCTCCTGGCCGCCGGCGGCTGTTGGCGAGCTGCGGGCCGGGCAGACCATCGACGATGACCACTGGCCCCTCCGCCGCCAGCGCCCTGGCGACGTTCAGGGCGATCACGCTCGTGCTGTGCGCACAGCCCAGTTCCAGCAGCGACACCGGTTCCGCGGAGCGGCGCACGGTACGGGCCAGGGACGTGGTGAGCCTTATCCGTGCCGCGCGGATCCGTCGGCGCTGCCAGAGCCTTGTCGACCGGCGGGGCACACGGCGCAGCTCCGCGATGACCGAGGCGCCGAGGTTCGCCGCGATCTCCCGGCGCAGCACGGGGCGGTCCGCCACCACCGCGCCGACCGCGGCCACCGCGAGCCCGAGGACGAGCCCGAGGAGGAGCCCGATCGCCGCGTTGGTGGCAGCGGCCTCGGGCAGGGAGTGTCTCACCGCGCGCGGGGCGTCCACGATCTGTGTGCCGACGAGGAGCTTGGGCGTGCCGACGCGCGCCTCCTCGGCGCGCTGGTCGAAATCGGCGATCCGCGAGGTGAGTTCGGCCCGGCGGGCGAAGAGCGACTCGATGCCCGCCGACGCCTTCGGGTCGCTCTCCGGTGACCGGTCTCCGATCGCCTTGTTGACCTTGGCGAGTTGGTTTCGCATACGGTCACGCTGGTCGAGCAGAGCCTTGGCCTCGGCCTTCGCGGCTTCCCGCATCCGCTTCACATGGTCCGCGACGAACGCGTCGGCCAGCGCCTTGGCCCGGGTCACCGCTTCCGCGTCGCTGTCAGCCGTCACATTGATCTGCAACAGGTTGTTGGTCAAGCCGATGGCCCGGTAGTCCTGCATGAAGTCCTCCGGTGTTTCCGGGGAGTCGAGGGACCGCAGGGCCTTGTCGGCGATGCGCGTGGTGTGCAGCAGCGCGACATCGGTGCGGATCAGCGTTCCGGGGTCGTTCGGCTGGTCCTCCTGATGCGTGACCAGGACCTTGGTCACCGCGGTCGGCGGCGAGGGCAGCAGGACCGCCGCCGCCACGCCGACGAGCAGCCCCAGCAGCGCCAGGGAGCACCAGAGGCGGCGCCGCCTCCGCACCGCCACCACCAGCGCCTGCAAATCAAGGAGCGGAGCGGCGGCCGACGCCTCCGAAGTCCTGCCCGTCGTCACACCGAACCTCCCCTCGCGTCGTCGCCAACCGCCATCGCCGGCGTGGCGTGACGCGGAGCATGGCCCGCGGTCCGCGACGAACGGGCCCGGACCGTGCCGGCGAGGACGATGCCAACGACCTCGTGCTTGGCGTCCGCACACGCCTCGGCGATGCCGGCGAGCTCCCCCGCGGTCCAGCTGCCCGCGCTCAGCACGACCAGGGCACCGGACTCGTCGCCGCGGTCCGGCACCATCGGCTGGGACACCGAAACCCCCACCACCCGCAGCATGGGGTATCCCCCGCTCGAAGAGGTGGGGGAAGGATCGCTCTCGGCCTCGGCGGCGAGCTGCCCGGCGGCCCGGCGGGCGATCTCGTCGCCGTCCGGGACGACAACCAGCAGCCGCTGGGGGGCCGACGCCTGGTCCCGGAGGCGGGCGCACACCCGCCGGTAGCGGATCTGCCTGCTGGCCTCGTCGCCGGACGTCTGCGGGGTCGGTATGTCCCACCGGATGTCGACGCCCAGCAGCCGGCGGACCCGGGCCCACGGGCCACGGTCTTCCGGCCGGTGCGCGCGCCGTTCACCAGGTACGTCGACGGTACCCAGCAGCACCGAGCCCAGCGCCGCGGCGATCTCCGGTTGGGTGCGCAGCCGGCGGCTCATCCGTGCGGCGGTGAGATGGCCGATGACCGCGAGCAGGAAGAACAGCAGCGCCCCGGCGACGATGAGCTGCGTCCTCGTCGGTGGTGCCTCGCCGGCCGGCCGGGCCGCCGGCCCCATGACGACCATGTTGGCCTTGGTGGCAGCCGGGTCGGCCTCGTCCAGCTTGCTGATGGCCTCCTGCATGGAGGTACGCAGCTTCTCGAGCTCGGTGCGGGTCTGCACGCCCTCCACGGTCTGCCCCGGATCGGCCGCGTCGGCCAGCTCGGTGATGCGGCGGCTGGTCTGCACCACCATCTGCTGTAGCTCCTCGAGCTGCGCCGCCGCTTCGGGATCGGTGTTGTCGTCCACGATCCGCGCGGCGAATGTGACGAACTGCTGGGCCACCTGGTCGGAGAGTTGCTGTGCGCGCTCCGGTGTCTCGGCCGTGCCCGAGATCTTGATGATGTTCCCGTCGGTGCCTTTGGCGCTCACCCGATCCCGCAGCTCGCTGCCGCTGACCCCGGTCCAGCCGAGCGTGGCGGCCGCGCGGTCGACCACCACCGAACTGGTCGCGATCTCCGTCTGCGTCAGCAGCTCGCGCTCCTCCCACGCCCCCGGCAGCAGTACCGACGCCGACGTCGTGTAGCGCGGCGGAAACAGCAAAGAAGTGCCGTATCCGACGAGCGCACCCACCACGGCGAGGAGGGTGAGCAGCCGCCAGCGCCGGCGGATAATCCGCCCGATCGTGACCAGGCGTATCGGGTCATCGCTCAACGGCGCGGCCTCCGCCCTGCCCGGTCCGGGGCGCCCGCCGACACCGGAGCGTGGTCGCGGCAGGCGGCGGCGTAGGCGGCGAGCAGCGACGCTTGCGAGTTCCGCCAGGAGAGCGACCCGCTGATCCGCTCCTGGCCGATCTTGCCCATGTGGGCCCGCTTCTCCGGATCGTCCAGCAGCAGCGCGATGAGCTCGGCGAACTCGGCTTCGTCGTTGGCGGACGCGTAGACGGCGGCGTCACCGGCGGAGACTCGCGCCTCCCGGAGGTCGAACGAGACGATCGGCCGGCCCATCACCATGTACTCCAGGACCTTGTTCATGGTCGACACGTCATTGAGCGGATTGCGCGGGTCGGGGGAGAGGCACACGTCCGCGGTGGACAGGTAGCGCACCAGATCGGCGTCCGGTACGCGCCCGGTGAACTGCACCTGCTCCGAGAGCCCGAGCCGCCGGGAGAGCTCCACCATCGCGTCGAAGGTGTCGCCGGCGCCGACGAACACCGCGTGCCAGTCGGTCCGCCCGAGGTCGTCGCGCAGTTTCGCGAGGGCTCGCAGGGCGTAGTCGACGCCGTCCTGCGGGCCCATGACGCCGAGGTAGCACAGCAGATGAGGCTTGCCGCGCTTCAGCTCGGGCTCGGGCGGTACGGGGTGGAACCGGTCGATGTCGGGCGCGCTGCGCACCACGAAAACGTCCGCCGGTCGTCGACCGCCACGGCGCACCGCGACGTCCCGGTAGCTCTCGTTCGTGGCGAGCACGACGTCCGCGGCCCGGTAGGTCCGCCGTTCCAATGCGCACACGGCGCGGTAGAGCAGATCCTTGCCGCGGCCGAACCGGGAGAGGTACAGCTCGGGTACCAGGTCGTGTTGGTCGAAGACGAACCGCGTGCCGCGCCGCTTCAGCAACAGCGCCGGCAGGAACAGCAGGTCGGGCGGATTGCAGGCGTGGACCACATCGACCGGGCCGACCTTCCGGGCCAGCCGGACCGTATGCCACAACGCCGATCCGTACTCGCGCAGGTAGCCGGTCGGCCCTCCGGTGGCCGCGCGCAACGGGTAGCGGTGGATCCGCACCCCGTCGACCTCCGCCTCCAACTCCGTGTCCCGCTTGGTCCCTTGGGGGCAGATGACGTTCACCTTCCAGCCCGCGTCGCGCAGCGTCGTGCACTCCTGCCACACCCGCCGGTCGAACGGCACCGACAGGTTCTCCACCAGGATCAGCGCGCGACGGCCCGGACCGTGGCCGCTGGTCGTGTCACCAGGCAAGGCCCATGTACCCCGGTTCGGCCCGGCGCGCCTCGGCGTCGGGAAGGCGGACGAGGTCGACGATCAACGGTCCGCCGCCCTGGGGCAGCGCCGAGAGGACGGCCGGATCCTTGGTCCCGACCAGGCACACCTCGGCGTGGTCGAGCACCTCGTCGACGGAGTCCGCGAGCAGTTGCGCGAGGTGCGGCAGCCGGGTCTCGATGTACTCGCGGTTCGCGCCGAGCAGCCGGGACAGGCTCACATTGGCGTCGTAGATCTTCAGGTCGTACCCCTTGCCGAAGAGTCGCTCCGCCAGCTCGACGAGCGGGCTCTCACGGAGGTCGTCGGTGCCGGGTTTGAACGACAGCCCGAACAGGCCCACCCGGCGCTTGCCGGCCCGTTCGACCAGCTCCACCGCGCGCTGTAGATGGTCGGCGTTGGAGGGCAGCACGTGGGACAGGATGGGCACCGAGACATCGGCCCGCTGCGCCGCGTGGACCAGGCTGCGCAGGTCCTTGGGCAGGCAGGAGCCTCCGAAGGCGAAGCCGGGCCGCAGGTAGGCGGGGCTGATGTTCAGCTTGCGGTCGGCCAGGAACACGTCCATCACCTGGTGGGAGTCCACCCCGAGCGCCTGGCACACCGCGCCCAGCTCGTTCGCGAAGCCGATCTTGAGGCCGTGGAACGCGTTGTCCGCGTATTTGATCGCCTCGGCCGTCGGGACCGGCACCCGGAACACCTCGCCGGGCAAGCCGTCGTACAGCGCCATCACCGCATCACCGCTTGCCGGGTCGAGCTCGCCGATGACGGTCTTGGGCGGGTCGAAGAAGTCCCGCACGCTCGTGCCCTCGCGCAGGAACTCCGGGTTGACCGCGACCCCGATGTCCACTCCGGCCGTGCCGCCGACGTATTTCTCCAGAAGCGGTACCAGCAGGTTCAGACAGGTGCCCGGGAGCATGGTGCTGCGGAACACGACGGTGTGCCGGCCCCCCTGCTCGGCCCCCTCGGCCAGCGCGGCGCCGATCTGCTCGGTGACGCGTTCCAAGTACGTGGTGCACAGGCTGCCGTTGGGCTCGGACGGTGTGCCCACGCAGACCAGCGACACCTCGCTGCCCATGATCGCCTCGCGGACGTCGCCGGTGGCGCGTAACGCTCCGGTCCGCACGACGTCGGCGATGAGCTCGCCGATCCGCTCCTCGACCACCGGGGCCTTGCCGTCGTTGACCAGGTCGACCTTCACCTGGTTCACGTCCACCCCGATGACCTCGTGACCCATGCCGGCCAGACACGCGGCCGACACGCAGCCCACATAGCCGAGCCCGAAAACGCTGACTCTCATGACCCGTTCCTCCCCCCAGGCAGGCCCTCCGGGCCTGCGGTCCGCGCGCGGGCCGGACGATGACCTCCGCGCATCAGTAGGCCCCCTGCCCGTAGACCACCGCACGCAGCGTCTTCCACAAGATCACTGTGTCCAGGGCGAGCGACCAGTCCTCCACGTACCGCAGGTCCAGCCGGACCGCCTCCTCCCACGACAGGTCGCTGCGTCCGCTGATCTGCCACAGGCCGGTGAGTCCGGGCTTGACCAGCAGCCGGCGCCGGATGTCCGGGCCGTACGCAGCGGTTTCCTCCGGTAGCGGAGGCCGCGGACCGACGAGCGACATCGATCCGGTGAGCACGTTGAAAAGCTGCGGGAGCTCATCGATCGAGTACCGGCGCAGCACTGCTCCCACCCGGGTCACCCGCGGATCCCGGCGGAGCTTGAACAGCAGGCCGGCGCCCTCGTTGCGGTCGGCCAGCTCGGCACGTGCCCCGTCAGCCCCGGCGACCATGGTGCGGAACTTGAGAATGGTGAACTCGCGGCCGTCCTTGCCGACCCTGCGCTGGCGGTAGAACGCCCCACCCCGGCTGTCCACCAGCACGAGCAGTCCGACGAACACCATCAGCGGCGCGAACAGCATCAGCAGGATCGCCGCGCCCATCCGGTCGACGACCCCTTTGACCGCCCGGCGGCCCCCGGTGAAGGTCGGCATGCTGACCCGCAGCAGCGGGATCCCGAGCACCGCGTCGATGTGCAGCCGCGGGCTGGCCACTTCCATCAGCACGGGGGCCACGACCATCTCGGCCTCGCTGCCTTCCAGGCTCCAGGCAAGCCGTTGCAGCCGGTCCGGTGACCAATGCGGATCCGGTGTGATCGCGACGACTCGGTAGCCGTCGCGGTGGACGTGGCCCGCGACGTCCGTCAGTCGGCCGACGACCGGCACTCCGTCCAGTTGGTCACCGTCGAGCCCGAGACCGTCCGTCGTGCACACGGCGTCCACCCGCCAGCCGAGGTGCGGGAACTTGCGGGTTCGGGTGATCAGGTCGCGCACGGTGGCCAGGCTCCCGGCAGCGAGCACCGGTCGCAGGCACCGTCCTTCCTTCCGCTGTTTGTGCAGCCAGAGGCGCAGCAGATACCGCGCGGTCATGGTGACGAGCGCGATCGCGGGGATCGCGACGAAGATCCAGAGCTTGATGTTGCGCGAGGTGAGGGCGATGCCGCCGAGCGCCAGTACGACGGTCGCCGTGAACAGCGCGCGTCCGAGCCGGCGGAATTCCTCGGCGCCCTGGCCGAGCACGGCCGGAGCCCATGACCGGCTCACCGCAAGCGCCCCCAGCACCAGCAGCTCGGTGCCGAACGCGAGAATTCCCCACTTCTCGTGCCAGTTGGCCGCGTCCCGGGCCCCGAAGAAGTTGCCGATCGCCGCCACCACGAAGGCGGTGGCCACGGTGTCGCTGGTGATCACGGTACGGCGGTACCGCTGCTCCCAATCGATCGCGGGTTGGCTGATTGCCTCGTTCGCCAGACGCTCGCGCGCCGACGGAAACGGGCTGACTAATACCCCTTTCCGCACAGACCCCCCCCAGGTCCCCAGTGGTTCGACGTGTTCGCCTAACACTGTCCCTCCCCCCGGGAGGCCCCCGCCCCCCGCACTGTTCCTCCCCTCGGGAGGCCCCCGCCCCCCGCGCCGCGCCGTTCCTTCCGCGGAGGGCCCCCGCCCCCCGGTGCATGACATGTCGGCTGTCTCAGAGCTACGTGAACAACCCCCACTGGCGGCAGCGGACTCGCATGTCCTGCCGGACTCTCGAGGTGCACGGGGCCCGTCGAAACCTCGGGTGCTCCCCACACCCAAGGCCCTCTCCCGGGCTCCAAGAATTGATCAGGACCTATAGATCATTACGGGTCGGCTCGTCTCCGAACAGCTGAAGCACGGTCAATCTAGACCATCGGCGGGCCAGTATGAAGAGATGATGTGTGTAATTTGTGCCCAAACTTTGACTGGATCCACCGATGGGTGGCCGCCTACGGGGTGCCTTGCCGCCACCGCGTGCTCCAGCGGCCCGCCCGGCCTGCGTCGCTCGAACATCCGGGTCGGTGCTGTGAGCTGCGGCGATACCATTGCTTCGGGCAGCCCGCGGTACTCGTTGAGCAGCCCGCCGAGGACGGGCCGTCGTTCGTTTCCGTGGGCCTGGATGTCAGCGCCGTTGGCCGGATGGTTGCTGCCGGAACGGCGTGGAAGGCGCTGGTGTACTTGCTGTCCCGGTCGCGGAGGAGGAACCGCGGGGAGTCCATCCGGCACCGCGGGTGGGCAGATGTCCCGCCAACGTTCCCGCGGGACCGGCCGGTAAAGGACGGCGAGCCGGATTCGGTCGCCGGGCTCGCAGCGGACTCGGGCGATGTGGCAGCGCAACACCGCGCTCTCGTGCCGCAACGCCAAGACCTGCGCATCCTTGGCCAGCGGCTGCGCGGCACGGCAGCGAGCACCCGAATGGTGGGATGTCTCAGCCGCGTATGGTCACGCCGTGGTTCGTACGCAGTCGGCGCAGCTCCCACAGGGAGAGCCCGGTCACCGATAGCGGGCCGCCGAACAGGGAGCAGAACTGGGCCCACAGTGGCCCGTTGGGCATGCCGCTCCCGGTCAGGTCGAAGACGGCGATGATCCAGACCATCACCACGGTGATCACGGCCGGCAGCCCGGCGTGCACAGAGGCGGTGTTGGAGGCGGAGCGGGCGACGTAGGCCGAGGCCAGGAAGAAGAACGGCAGCCCCCACAGCACGAACGCGAGCGCGGGGACGGCGGCCACGATACGCCCCCGCCCTGACAGAGGTCGCGTGTCGGGCGCCGGCACGGCTGGTCGCGCGACCATGACTCCAGCGTCCACCCGCCCGCCGCCGGCCGCGTCCGGACGGCGATGTCATCCCTCACCGGGCGAGCCCCGGCGCCACATCCTGGAAGATCTCCCACAACCCGTCCGGCACCGGTCGCTCAACTCCCCCCATGCGCGGACATTGAGCCACGGCCGATCACGACACCGTCCACGGACACCTCTCCAGCAGCGCCGACCGCACGGGTGCCGTTGAATTGCCCCCTTTCGACGGCTGTTTGCCGAAGCCCGTGTGGCCCACCGCCGTGGGTTACCCCCGCAGCCGCGGATCGCAGGCCGGGCGGTCCAGCGCCGTCCGGCTCATCGGATCCTGGCCGCCCGCTGCGAAATGACACGCGCCTCCGGGACTCGCCCCGAAGGAACTCGCGCGGGCCGTCACGTGGCGGCGCGCTTCCCCGGGAGCCGTGGCCGACGTGTGCGCGCAACCCGCGGAGGAGACACGAGGGAAGACGTACCGCACTCCTACCTGAGTAGCAGTGCACCCTCCCACCAAAGGCCCTCTTGCGACGGCGGTACGGATCGACCCTGCCGCGGGCGCTTGCACACACGACCCGCCACGCATGGGATGAGACCCGAAAGCGGCGGACGGCGGCAGCCTCCGTCGGTCACCGCCCGCGTCTGACGGGAGTCGCTCTCCGTGTCCACACAGATTGGCCCTGATCAGCCGAAACCGGAGCCTGCGCGGTCACTCCCGGAGTCGGCGGTGGTCGTCACACCGCAGAAGCTGGGCCTGTCGCTGGTGGTCCTCTCGGTGGCCGCGTTCGTCGCCGGACTCGACCTGTTCATCGTCAACGTGGCCTTCGACGCCATCAGCCAGGACTTCGACGGCGCCACGCTGTCGGATCTCTCCTGGGTGCTCAATGGCTACGCGATCGTCTTTGCCGCACTCCTGGTGCCCCTCGGCCGGTTGTCCGATCGCCTCGGGCGCAAGCGCGTATTCCTGCTCGGCCTGGCGCTCTTCACCGCCGCCTCCGCCGCCTGCGCCACCGCGACCGGCCTGTGGGCACTGGTCGCTTTCCGGGTGCTCCAGGCCGTGGGGGCGGCGGCGTTGACCCCGGCAAGTCTCGGCCTGCTGCTCTCGGTCTTCCCGCCGGAGAGGCGACAGGGCGCGGTGCGGGTGTGGTCCGCCAGCGCCGCGCTGGCCGCCGCGGCGGGCCCCGTCTTCGGGGGGCTGCTGGTCAGCGCGTCATGGCGGTGGGTGTTCCTGGTCAACATCCCGGTCGGAGTGCTGGCCCTGCTGGTGGCCGTCCGGATCCTGCCCGAGTCGCGGGAGGAGCGGGCACGCCGACTGCCGGACCTGATCGGGACCGGTCTGCTGACGGCCTCCATCGGGCTGCTGGCGCTCGGCCTCGTGAAGATCAACGAGTGGTCCGCGGCGCGGACGTCCGTCCTGCTGGCCGGCGCGGTCGCCGGGATCGCGGTGTTCTGGTTCCGTTCGCAGCGCCACCCCTCTCCGGTGGTCGAACCGGCACTTCTGCGCGTACGGGCGTTCGCCTGGTCGAATCTCGCCGCGCTCGCCTTCACCGCGGCGTTCGCGGCGAACCTGCTGACCGCGATTCTGTGGATGCAGCAGGTGTGGCACTACTCCCCGCTGCGGACCGGTCTCGGCATCGCCCCGGGGCCCCTCATGGTTCCGCTCGCGGCGATCGTCGCCGGAAAGCTGGTGACGCGCTTCACACCGGGTGCGGTCACCGCGCTCGGCTGCCTGATCTGCACCATCGGGGTGGTGATGCTGACGCTCAGCATCGGCCGGACCCCGCACTACGCCACCGAGCTGCTCCCCGGCTGGTTGATCGGCGGTGCCGGGGTCGGCTTCGCACTTCCGACGATTCTGGCGTCGGCCACGTCGGACCTGCCGGAGTCCCGGTTCTCCACCGGCAGCGCCGTGGTCAACATGAGCCGACAGATCGGCAGCGTGCTGGGGATCAGCGTGCTGGTCGCGATCCTCGGCACTCCGCTCACCTACGACGAGACGCATCGAGCCTTCGTCCACGCCTGGATCGCGATCGACGTGCTCATGCTGCTCGGTGCCGTGACGGCCCTGGGAATGACACCGCGGCCCGCCGCACAGCGGACTTCCGGCGGGCCCGCCGAAGAGCTCGAAGACCACTTATTGCGAAGGGAAACCTCATGAGCGGTAAACGCGTTGTCTTTGTCGACTGTCTGCCGGGAGTCACTCTCGATGAGCAGCTGTCCCTGGCTCGCTTCGGAGAGATCGGCCTCGACCGGTCCCGGCCGGACACCTTCGAACGCTATCTGCACGAACTCGAGCCGGGCACTGAGCTGGCCGCCGCCTACATAGGGGGCAGCGGAACCTCGATACCCACAGCGGTACGAAAGCTGCGCGGTATGGCGCAGTTCACCAAGACCCGGGTGTACGTCGTCGGCGACGCCGCGGGCGGGCCCGTTCCCGGCTGGGCCGAGGCGCTGGACGTGGAGGACATCCTGGCCCCGGCAGCCTTCGACGGCTTCGGCTTCACCGACACGCTCGAGATAGGTCTGCGGGCCTACCACTCGCTGATCCTCGACCCGCTCTACACCGACTTCTATCTCGACATGACCTGGAACAAGATCTTCGACTGGTTCGAGACCACCCGCTGGGACTGGCGCGAGCTCGACCTCGATCGTCTCAACCCCGAGCTGATGAGCCCGGAGGAGGTCGACTTCCTCACCGAGGCCGCCATCATCGAGTTCGGCACGCTGCCCGGCGCACACAACTTCCTGCGCGAGTGGGAGGGGGAGACCAGCTTCTCCTCCTGGGCGCTGAGCTGGGGTGCGGAAGAGGCCCGGCATTCGCTGGTACAGGCCCGCTGCCTGGACAAGATGGGCATCAAGGTCCGTTCCAAGCACGCGCTGTACAAGCGCGAGCCGTACCCGATCGGCGACACCCGGGCCGGCACCCTCACGATGAACATCATCTCCGAGGCCCGCGCCGCGGAGCTGTACCGGTGCCTCGCGGCCGAGACCAAGGAGCCGGTCGTCCGGGGAATCTGGAAGCTGCTCGGCCGTGACGAGTCCCGGCACGCCCGCGCGTTCTTCGTCTTCACGCAGGAACTGTGCGACAGCAACCGGGAGAGCCAGATCGCCGCGCTCAAGATGGCGTACGTCTGGCTGGCCGACCGCAGCGAGGGCCTCAAGCACCCGGCCGGACACTTCTATCCGCACTCCACCTCCGCAAAGGGCATACGCCGGATCGAGATGATCAAGGACGATGCCACCGATGCGGCCGACGCCAAGGTCCTGCAGATGGTGCGGCGCCTGGTCGAGGACGACTCGATCGAGTCGGCCAGGGACATCAAGGGCAAGCTCCGCTCGCTCATATAGCACCCGGTTATGTGGTCTGTGCTGTTCCATGATGTTTTCGACCAGAAGACGTGTGCAATTTCCGCCGTCGCACGCCTCCTGACGTCGCGCCAACAGGCTCACGAGACATCAGCAGCCTCCCAGTCGACACCGCCGCGCCGCGAAAGCGCCTGACTTGAGGAGCGAGAGGTTTGCCGGAGTCAGCCTCTATCGATTCTGAGAGCGACAACCCATCCAATTGCTTCGGCTGCGCCCAGCACAATCCCATCGGTCTGCGCCTGGTCTTCGAGAAGAACGGAAACGGATTCGCCACGCGGCTCACTCTCGGTGTCGACTACGAGTCGTTTCCGGGGGTCATCCACGGCGGAATCGTCGCCACGATTCTGGATGAGACCCTCGCTCAGGCCGTGTACCGGGCCGGGTTGGTCTCGGCGTTCACCGCCGGTCTGCGCATCCGTTACGGAAGGCCTATGGAGACCGGGGTCGAATACACCGCACACGCCGAGATCACCAAACGGGACGAGCACTCGGTGCGAGCGTCCGGCCAGATCCTGCACGGTCGTGATCTCGTGGCGGCAGCGGACGGCACCTTCCATCTGCTCACCGACAAGGTGCTGGTCGAGCACGGCCGACACCTGCCGAACAGACTCGTCACGGCACTTCGCATCGCCAACGGAACCGCTGCACAGGGGGAATGAACAACCATGGACACCAGCAAACAGATCCTTGGCATCATCGCCGAGGAACTCCAGGTCAGTGCTGATGAGCTGGCGCCCGATCAGTACTTTCGCGCCCTGCCCAACGTCGATTCGATGCGCGTACTCCAGATCATCCTGAAAACCGAGAAGGCCTTCGACATCGAGATCGAGGACGACGTCACGTTCCGGATCCAGACCATCGGTGAATTCCAGACCCTGGTCGAGGACCTCCGTCGGCAGCGAGCCGCGGCGTGAATCTGGTCCAGGCGCTCGCCGAGGTGGCGAACCGCGGAACAGGCCACGGCCTGCGCCTGTTCCGCGGCGATGAGGAGGCCGAACGCGTCACCTACGGCGAACTGTATGCCGATGCCGGAAGGCTGGCGTGCGGCCTCCTGGAGCGCGGGGTCCGGCAGGGCGAGCGGGTGGCCATTGCGCTGCCCACCTCGATCGACTTCGCCAGAGCGTTCTTCGGTGTGCTGGCGGCCGGTGCGGTGCCGGTGCCACTGCCACCGCCGGTCCGCTTCGCCTCGCTGGACATCCACCTCAGCCGGATCGCCCTGGCGATGCGTCAGTCGAAGGTGCGCGTGGTGCTGTCCGACAGCACCCTGGGACGCTTGATGGGGCCGGTGCTCGGCGGTGCCGACGGCGAGTTCGAGGTCCTCGACACCGCGCTGGTGCGGGCCGCCGGCACGGAGTACGCCGACGTGCCGGACGAAGCTCCCGGACTCGTCCAGTACACCTCGGGCACCAGCCAGGAACCGAAAGGCGTGGTACTGAGCCATGCCAATCTGCTCGCGAACGTCGCGGCGATCACCAAGGGGCTCGACGTCACCGACGCGGAGGTGTGCTGCAACTGGCTGCCGCTCTTCCATGACATGGGGCTGATCGGCACCCTGCTCACCCCGGTGTTCAACGGCGCCGAGGCCCTCCTGCTCCCGCCGGAGGACTTCCTCAGGGATCCCGGCCGCTGGCTGCGCATCATCAGCGGATACCACGGGACCGCCACGACAGCACCCAACTCCGGCTATCTGCACGCGCTGCGCAAGGTCCCCGCCGACAAGGTGCATGGACTCGACCTGTCCCGCTGGCGGGTCGCGCTCAATGGCGCGGAGGCCATCGACCCGGGCATGATGCGCCGGTTCTCCGAGCACTTCGCCCCGGCCGGCTTCCACGGCTCGGCCTTCCTTCCGGTGTACGGCCTGGCCGAAGGCAGCCTCGCGGTGACCTTCGCACCACTGGGACGCCGCTCGGCCAAGACCATCTGGGTACGGCGGGAGCCGCTCGCGGACGGCGTGGTGGAGCCGGTGTCCCCGGAAGCCGGCGACACCGCATCCGCCCGGGAACTCGTCTCGGTCGGCGTCCCGGTGGCGAACACCGAGGTCCGGCTGGTCGATGACGACGGAGCCGTACTCTCCGGCGAGGCCCGCGTGGGCGAGATCCAGATCCGCGGTGACTCGGTGATGCGCGCCTACGAGGCCGACGAGGCGGCCACCCGGGCCACCGTCCACGCGGGAGGCTGGGTGTCCACCGGCGATGTGGCGCTCCGGCGTGACGGCGAGCTCTTCATCGTGGGCCGCACAAAAGAAATGATCATCATATTCGGCCAGAATTACCACGCCAGCGATATCGAGTCGGTGGCCGGCCGGGTACCGGGTGTGGCGAACAACGCGGTCCTGGCGATGGCGGTGGCAACAGCCGACGGTGAAGGGCTGGCGCTGGTCGCGGAGACCAAGGAGGCCGATCCGGCGGTGCGGGCCCAACTCGTCGGGCAGCTCAGGCATGCCGTTTCCGATGCCATCGGAATCTCTCCGCACGACGTCATTCTGGTCAGAAGAGGTACCTTGCCGCGCACCTCGAGCGGAAAACTGCAACGGTACGGTACGGAAGCCCTGGTGACGGCTGAGGACGGGGACGGGGCCAGTAGATGACCTTGGCACAGACCGGAGGTAACACGATGACCGATGCCCCCAGGACACCGGAGGAGCTCACCGCGACCGAGCGCGAGGAACTTCTGCGCCGCTCGTGGATGGCCACCGACGGCCTCTGGTACTACCAGACCGCGACCAAGAGCGGCATCGATGGTGCCAACGAGGCCAACATCCAAGTGGTGCGCGAGTTCGGGCGTCAGGAGATGGTCCGCCTGATGCGCGGTCTGGGCATCGAGAAGGTCGAAACCCTCGAGCAGTACCGGCGCCTGTTCCAGGCGGCGGTGGATCTCTACCTCGGCTCGCTGTTCGCGGCGGAGGAGTCGTTCGAGGACCGCACCCAGCATCTGAAGGTATCCACGTGCTTCGCCTACAAAGGAGTCAAACGCGCCGGCATCGAGAAGGACTATCACTGCGGTCCGGGGGAGCGCCTGACGGGCTGGCTTCAGGCGATGGACCTGCCGGCCGAGATCGATCCCGGTGTGGGCCTGTGCCAGATGGCCCACACGGGTTCCTGCGGCTACCGGCTCACAGTCGACCTGCCGCGCGAATCCTGAGGACCCGCTCGGCACCTTCACGGCCGACCACGGAGCTATGGATAGGGCTCCAGGATCCCCGCCTCCTGGGCCCGGCGGATCGCATCCACCCGGGACGTGGCTCCGAGCTTCCGGTAGATGTTCGTCAGATGCCGTTTGACGGTCGTCTCGGCCAGGAACAGAGCTGCCGCGGTCTCCGCGTTGCTGTGTGCCTGGGCGACATGCCGCAGCACCTCGACCTCCCGGGCGGACAGGAGCGGCGCCCTGGAGCCGGGCCGGTCGAGTGCCTTGAGCATGTCCCGGGAAATGGAGAGATGGATCCGGTCCGGGGCGGCGATCACCGAACGGATCGCGATGAGCAACTCCCGGGTGGATACGGACTTCAGGAGGTAGGCGGCAGCACCATCATCGATCAGTTGCCTGAGCAGTACGGGGTCGTCGTGCATCGTCAGCACGATGCAGTGCGTCTGAGGGCAGTGTCGGTGGATCTCCCGAATGGTGTCGCGGATCCCCGGCCCCGGCATCTGCACGTCGAGCAGCGCGATGCCGGGACGATGCCGCCGGGCGAGCGTGACGGCGTCGATTCCGCTCTCGCCCTGGGCAACGACATGGAGCCAGTCCTCTTGCGCGAGGAGATCGGCCAGCAGCTCCCGGAAGAGCGTGTGATCATCCACCACGATCAGCTCTGTCATGACGTGGCTGTCAGCCATCGGTCACGAGGTGACCAGGGGGATGGACACACGGACCGTCGTGCCGCTCCCCACCGAGCTGCGGATGGTGCAGATGCCTCCGAGCAGTTCGGTCCGCTCGTGGATCGAAGTGATCCCGTCGTGCCGCGCTTTCCAGACTGTGTCCATGTCGAACCCCGTTCCATTGTCGGAAACCGAGGCATGGACGGCCGACTCCGATACATGCAGCCTGATCCGTATCCGCTTCGGCGCGGAGTGCCGCAGCGCGTTCTTGACCGCCTCGCGCAGCATGTAGTACAGCTCCTCCGCCACCGGCTCGGGTACCGCGAGGATGTCCCCCGTCACCGTGAGACTGACCTCCACGCCATCCGGAGCGGCGGACTCCAGAAACTGGCCGAGGGAACGCTCCAGGTCCGAGTAGGAGACCGAATCCCGCAGTTCCCCCGAGAGCTCGCTGATGGCGTGAAGAGCCTCGCGGAGCGTGTGCTCCACCGATCGCAACTTCGTCCGGGTGAGCCCGGGATCGCGGTCGAGCTCATCCTCGCACTGCTCCAGACCGAGCAGCGCCACCAGGACGTCATGAGAGACCCGGTCGTGCAGATCCCGTGCGAGCCGGCGGCGTTCGTCGAGATGAGAACTGTGGATCTTCTCGCGCAGGAACTTGATGTACCCGACGCAGCCGAGCGCGATCTGAGTCATCACCGCGTCGTGAAGGGTCAGCGCGAGATCGAGCACCGCCTCGGGGGCGGGCGCTTCCGGGAGGGCCTCGCGCACCAGCACCGGCAGTGTCAGCTCGTAGAACAGACCGGCGGCGCGTACGGTCTCGGTCGGATGGATCTCGAGCGAGGCCCGCTTCGAGCTGAAGTCGGCCGCGCTGCGCAGTGTTTCCTCGCTCGGTTCGATGCGCTGCCGGAGACCGGACCGGGCACCGCGGCCGAGGTCGTGCAACAGCAGCTCAACCTGCCTGGCCAGCAGCGCGCTCAACGTCGCCTCGCTGACCAGGGGACTGTCGGCCGATATCAGCCGCTCGAAGAATTGATCAGTGATTCTCGCCCGCACTTCTTGAGATAAGTCGGACGCTCCCATACGCCAATCCGCTGCGCTGGACACCATAGCCACTCCCCCGCTTCGTCGCCTAGCAGCGCATTCGCCATGCTATGTGCGGCCCAGTCTAGCGCCGCCGGGTTTGCGTCTGACAGTGTTCGCGCCTGTCCGGCGGATCATGAGCGGTGTCGCGGCCGGATCGCTGCGACGGTGACGGTGGCGTGGGAGTCCCCGTCCCGGAGGGCGGCTGTCGAGCGTAGCGGTCCCAAGGCCCCCGCAGGCTGCCCCTCTCCGCATGGGACCCCGACCCGGGGGAGGGGGCGACACGGTTGCACTCCGCCGGGAGCCGTCCTTGAGGTCCGCGAA
This sequence comes from Streptomyces sp. NA02950, assembly GCF_013364155.1. Taxonomy (NCBI): domain Bacteria; kingdom Bacillati; phylum Actinomycetota; class Actinomycetes; order Kitasatosporales; family Streptomycetaceae; genus Streptomyces; species Streptomyces sp. NA02950. The sequence goes on from NZ_CP054916.1 coordinate 7,832,854, forward strand.
GACGTCTGGGGACGTGATATCAGGAAACCGTCCCGGCTGCCCGGGGATTCACCCACCTTAAAGGTGTTGTTCTCGCACCCATGAACATGAAGGAGGAACTGGGGATATTGTTCCCGCGGCAAGTGCGTCACCGGCGTGGGACTTTCCCGAGAGGAGGGTCGGCGATGAGACGCAACCTCACAACGGCGACCAGCGCTCCGGCGCCTATAGGTATGACTGGCCAATACACGGGCCCGTTCCCGAAGGCCGCGCACACGATGAGTACCGCTATCTCCGCCAGACCGACGAGGAATCCGGACCAGAAGGCTCCGAGCCGGTCCTCCCGCGTGAGCCGAACCCCGTTGCTCCTGCTCGTCATGTACGTCCGCGCGGACACGGCCAGCGCGATCAGGTAGGCCATGATCGGCGGATACAGCACGAACAGTGTCCCGTCCAGCGCCGCGACGTGCCAGCCGGGCCACACGTCGCGCTCCCCGATCTCCACGACCCGCCCGTGCCACAGTCCCACCTCGACCTGCTGGCCTCTCGTGAGCTCATGCATGGCGTCGTACCCGACATCGTCGACGGTCTTCAGCTCCTTGCCCAATCGCAGTTCGACCGCGTAGGTGTGGGAGGTGAACGGCCTTTCGCCGCCGTCCTGACCGCCGCCCGTTTGTCCGGACCTCGTGTGGGATGCCGTGTCCACCACGACGGCCCACGTCTTCCGCAATGACCCGGCTGACCGCGCGTGTGCGATGGCGGTCTCCTGGTAGGTGCGTCCGGCGAGCAGGAGAACCAAGACCGTCACGGCGAGGTGGAACACCGCGCGGCCGATGCGTCCGCCCACACGCTTGACTGCACTGGTCTCCAAGAGGCCCCCGGGATCCGGCACATCGACAGACAGGTGAGATGCCCCTGCGCGTGAAGCCGTACACGCCTCGGGGAGTGCGGTGCCCAGCTCGAAAACCAGTGGAGCAGCGCCGCTGTGCGCCATTACCGTGCTGCCGGACCAAGTCGTCTGGTCAAGGACGTGCCGTTGTACACCGTGTGAGACCTCCCGAGCGCTGATTCGTCGCGCGTCGCGCATATGCGCCGCGCTGCTTTTTGCTGCGGACTTCTCACTGAAACCGGTGTACCTTCTGTGCTCAAAACCTGGGTGGTCATGCCCACCTGCCTGCCCCTCGTTCTCCGCCGTTGCCACATGTGCGCGTCCGAACGCTTCCGGGCAAACGGTAAATTCCGCGTCAACGCCAACCACAAGCTCATCGACGCCTGGCTCCTGGCGCTCTGTACCACTTGCGGAGAAACCACAAAGCTCACGGTCCTGGAGCGGATGAACGTGCGCTCCATACGACCCGAGCTGTTGGACCGGATGCATGACAACGACCCTGGCCTGACAGCCGAGCTGCTCCAGGATCCGGTCGTGCGGCGCCGTAATCGCATCGCCCTCGACTGGGACAACGCCTGGTGCCTCGACACCGTCGGACCGGCTCACCTGGACCGCGAGGTGATCGATGTCTCGGTCCGCTTCGCGGCGCGGATCCCCGTCCGGCCGGTGCGACTGATCGCTGAAGGCTGCGGTCTCTCGCGGGCCGAGGTCGAGAGACTGATCACGGAGGGGAAGCTCGTTTCGGCAGTCCGGCTGAGCGGCAAGCTCTCCGGCGACTTCACCTTCACGCTCAAGCGCTGAGCCCTTCCCTCGGGACCGGGACCTGTCCGGCAAGACCCGCCGGACAGGCCCGGGCCGGGGTGCGTCGCGCTCCGCACCCTCGCAGGCTCGAACGAGACGGCCGTGCCTCCTCTCGTGATGCCAACGGCGCCAAGGCGTCCGATGCGGATATCCGGTTTCTCCTTCACGCCCGTACGAGATCGCGGCACCATGAAGGTGTGAGAAGAAGAACGCGCGTTGTGGTGGGGGCCGTTGCCGTCGTCTGCGCCGTGATGTCGGTGGGGCTGGTGGTGTTGGTCGTCGTCAGGGATCTGAACACCGCAGGACAGGCAGCGGGCATTGTGGGGAGCGTGGCCAGCCTGGCGGCACTCGTGCTTGCCCTTTACGCTCTCCACCACCCCCCGGCCGCGCCCGTTCCCGGAACGGGGGACGATGCCGGGGCCCAGTCCTCGACCGGGCCGCGCTCAGTCGTCACCGGCGGCAGCATCGGCCGGGCCGTCACAGGGGACAACAACCGTCTCTCCGGATCCGCGCCCGAACCGCCTGAACCGCACACACCGTCCGTGCCGCCGGGGCAGAGCGGGAGCGGCGGCGACGAGGGTGCGCCCGCGCCCGGAACGCCAGGCGTCCCGCGAGCGGGAGAACGTGCCGTCAGCGCGGGAGGCGACATCGGTGAGGTCGTCACCGGGGACGGAAACACTCTCGCATGACTCCCGGTCTGCCATGGCCGAGAAAGAACACCACCTCCGCCGGCCCGCACCAGGCGTCCGACTCCCCGCCCGGCACGGCACAGACGAGTGGGCGAACCGGGGCGCTCGGCCGGTCCTCGGTGTCCGGGTACGAGGACACAACAGGGACCGGCCGGTCAGCCGAAAACGTGCCGAAGAGCGGTGAGCGGTCGGTCATCATCGGGGGCGATGCCGGCACCGTCGTCACCGGCGACGGCAACACGGTCATCACGGCCGGGAAAAAGGTGCCCTCGCATCTGCGCGACCCCGCGCGGTGGCCGGTCGCCGGGGCCTGGGGAGCCCTGGCCGCGGGAGCCCACCGCGCACGACCCGACGCCGCCAACGACGCCGTTCCGCCGTACATCCCCCGCGATATCGACATCGAGCTGCGACGGCGCCTGGCGGCGGCCGGGCGTGACGGCGGGATGGTTCTGGTGCTGGGGGACTCGACAGCGGGCAAGACCCGTGCGGCCCATGCGGCTCTCCAGGCCGAACTCCCCGAACACCGCGTCTTCGCCCCGCCCGTCGGCACCGATCTACCGGCGGCGGTCCAGGTGATCGAGCGCACGGGCACCGCGTGTGTGGTGTGGCTGGACGACGTGCAGCGGTATTTCGGCCCTGGCGGGCTCGATCCGACGCTCCTGGCGGAGGGGGAGCGGCTGCGGCTGCCGATTCTGGCAACGATGCGCACCAGCCAGTACGAGATCTACACCCGCGCCGACGAGCACCCTCCGGCCATGGACCGAACGGCGCGGCCGACCGTGGATCTGGGGGCGCGCGTGCTGAACCTGGTGCAGCCGATCGAGGTGGCCCGTGTCTGGAGCGAGGAGGAGCTGGAGCGGGCGCGGCAGAGTCAGGACGCGCGGATCGTCGAGGCCACCGTGCACCACGGGTCATACGGCATCGCGGAGTACCTCGCCGCCGGTCCCGCGCTGCTCGCGGAGTGGCGGCGTGCCTGGCGTCCGGGCGGGCACCCACGGGGCGCGGCCCTCGTCGCTGCCGCCGTCGATCTGGCAAGGACCGGGCTGCGTTCGCCGTACCGGACCACTGTGCTCACCGAGCTGCACAGCCACTATCTGAACGAACAGGGCGGCCCGCGGCTGCGGCCCGAGCCCCTGGAACAGGCCCTGGAATGGGCGAGCCGACTCCGCTACGGCGCCGCCAGCCCGCTGATCCCCGCGGAAGCGGCGGACGGCGGCGGGCACGGCGGCGCAGGTGACCGTGCGGAGGGGGTCTGGGAGGTGTTCGACTACCTCACCGAGCACACCGCAGGCCCCGTACCCGAGGTCGTCTGGAACACCGCACTGGCCGGCGCGGCCGATGACGACGAGCGCGTCACCATCGGCTTCTACGCCTACCGGAACGGTGTCGCGGACGTGGCCGAGACGGCCCTGCGGCCCGCAGCGGCGGCCGGAACCCGCTATGCGGCCAACAACCTCGGCATTCTGCTCTCCGACGCCGGGCGCATAGAGGAAGCCGAAGAACTGTTGCGGTCCGCAGTGGAGGCAGGGGACCGCCAGGCGACGAACACCCTGGGCACTGTGCTCTGCCAGGCCGGACGCTGGGAGGAAGCCGAGACCGTCCTGCGCTCCGCGGCCGACGCCGGACACCCCACGGCCGCCTGCAACCTCGCCATCCTGCTGCGCAACGCCGGCCGCACCGAGGAGGCCGAAGCGCTCTACGCCGCCGCGGCCGACGCCGGGGACACCGACGCCGCCTTCAGCCTCGGCGATCTCCTCCACCGAGCCGGACGCTGGGAGGAAGCCGAGACCGCCCTGCGTTCCGCGGCCGACGCCGGGCACAAGACAGCGGCCGCCGCCCTCGGTGCCCTGCTCCATGAAACCGGCCGTACCGAGGAAGCCGAAGCCCTCCTCCGCCCCCTCGCCGAATCGGGCGATGAGGCCGCCCTCAACAACCTCGGCAATGTCCTCAACGACATCGGACGGACAGCGGAGGCCGAACAATTCTACCGTTCCGCGGCCGACGCGGGGAACACCTACGCCGCCGTCAATCTCGGCGCTCTCCTCGGCCGCACCGGCCGCGTCGAGGAAGCCGAAGCCGCCCTCCGGCCCTTGACCGAGGCCGGCGACACAGCCGCGGCCAGCAGCCTCGGCCTCCTGCTCTGGGACGTGGGCCGCGCCGACGAAGCCGAACCTCTCCTGCGGACCGCGGTCGATGCCGGCATCCTCCACGCCGCCTCCAACCTCGGGGCCCTCCTTCATGAGACAGGACGCGAGAACGAGGCCATGGCCGTGTGGCGCCCCGCGGCCGAAGCCGGACAGCCGGGTGCTGCCCACAACCTCGGTACCGCGCTGTGGAGGGCGGGACGCCTCAAGGAAGCCGAGCCCTTTCTGCGCGCCGCGGCGGAATCCGGGCACAGCGAAGCCGCCAACAGTCTGGGGCTCCTCTGCGTCCAGAGCGGACGCATCGCCAAGGCGGAACGCGTCTGGCGCGCCGCGGCCGAGGCCGGAGACATCGCCGCCACCACCAACCTGGGCAAGCTGTTGACCGACACCGGACGCGCCGAGGAAGCCGAACCCCTCCTGCGGACCGCAGCCGACATGGGCGCCCCTGAAGCCGCGAACAACCTTGGCGTACTGCTCCACGGAGCCGGCCGCCTCGACGAAGCCGAATCCGCGCTTCGTGCAGCAGCCGACGGCAACCACCTCGCCGCCCACAACAACCTCGGCATCCTCCTGCGCCAGACCGGACGCACCGAGGAGGCGGAGACCTGCTTCCGCACCGCGGCTGACGCCGGACACATCGACGCCGCGCACAACCTCGGCAATCTGCTCACCGACACGGGACGGGCCGAGGAGGCCGAGGCTGTCCTGCGTACCGCAGCCGATGCCGGACACGTCCCCGCCTCGTACAACCTCGGCCGCCTGCTTCAGGAAGCAGGCAGCACCAAACAGGCGCGGCTGTACCTCCGTACCGCCGCTGATGCCGGGCACACGGACGCCACCTACCGGCTCGGCAACCTGCTTGACCAGGCCGGACGCACAAAGAAGGCCGAGGAGCTCTACCGCGCCGCCGTCACCGGGGGACACCCCGAAGCCGCCCGCACACTCGCCGACCTGCTCCGCCGGACGGGCCGGGCACGGGAGGCCGGGGAACTGGAACGGAAGGTGTCTCGGGCAGGGCGTTCAGCGGCGAGGGGAGTCTTCGGCCGGCTGTGAGGGGTTGTCCTGGGTGCTGTGGCGAGCTCCGCGGCCAAGTCGTCCCGTTCGATGACGAGTTCGTGATTAGACTCGGTGATCAGTGTGTCGACTGATGGATCAAAGGAGATGGAATGAGGCAGCCTCCCTTCGCTGCTCTGTCCACCGCGCTTGCGAGTCTTGGGACGGTGCTGGGCTTGTTCACGGTCCAGTTGCGCGCGGACGGTTACGAGCAGTACGTCGAGTCCATGGCCAACGCCAGTGTCGTGATGTGGATCACGGCCTGCCTGACGGTCGTGACGTGGATCCGCTACCGGGAGACAAACTCGAACTGAGCTCCACGGGTGCCGACCGGCGCCGGGCATCCGGCCCGGCGCCGGTCGGGTGCGGGGAGGGCGTTCGGCTCAGCGGGGCATCTGCTCCCAGCTCTCATCCGGCGTGCCGTTGCACGCGTACTGGATCACCCCGGCACCGTCATCGAGGTGCGAGGCGGCTGCCATGCACGTGCCCGGGTATGTGTTGCGTACGAAGTAGCCCGTCCTGCCGTTGGAGTCCGTGGTCTCCTCGAAGACCCAGCGCTCGTCCCGGGCGTTGTTGCAGCCCCACTGGATGACGGGGGCGCCGTTCCCGGTCTTGCCGCCGCCGCCCGCGCACCGGGCACTGTAGGAGTTGCGCAGGTAGACGCTGTGGTCGGCCGCCCTGGGCTTGAGAGAGAACACGGAGCGGCGATGCAGACTCCTTGGGGAGCACCATTGAGCGGCCCACCACCTCCTCCACCGCACATCGGCAAAGGACTTGCGGCCTCGGCGCGTCTGGTACGTGGTCGCCGCGGTGCTGGGGCTCGTACTGGCTGGTGTCGGTGCCACCGTCCTCGTGGTGGGGGTGAAGAGCACCGCGGACTCGATCGACACCGCCCACAGCTTCTCCAGCGGCGAGCCGCAAGAGTTCACATTCGTTCAAGGGGCGCCAAGGCAGATATACGTCTCCCAGTCCATGAAGGGCCACGTCGAGTGTGCGATCCCGGAGATGCGGTCCGGATCGATGAGGCACCCGAGCACCAGCCTCGAGGTCACGGCCGGGTCGCGCACGTGGGAGCGCATCTTCGAGGTGGAGCCCGGCGGCAGCGGCACACACACTCACCTGCACCTCAGAGCGGTCGGGCGCCGAGTTCTCGGTGGGGGACGACCCCCATTCCACCGTCGGCGGCTCGCCACCATGTGGCCTCCTGGGGCCCACCGCCCTCTGGTTCCAACGCCGTGGCCCGCGCCCGGGCCACGGCCCTGATGGCGATCAGACGCGGTCGGCTGCGATCAGGACGTACTGGAAGGAGCCGTCCTTGTAGGAGTTGATGAACGCTTCTTCAATGCCGGTGACCAGTGAGGACGTGGCCCGCAGCTCCCAGTAGGGCAGGGTCGCGGGAGTGAGATCGATGACGGCATGCGGTACGAGACGGTTGTCGGCCATGGCGCGCAGGTATTCCCGACGGGAGTGGATGTTGCACTCGAAGTGCGCGTTGATCTGGGAGACGTACTTCGAGGGCTGGCCGTAACGCGGGTTCCAGCAGCCGGTGATGGTCACGTAGCGGCCGCCGACCGCGAGGATGCGGGAGTGCTCGGCGAAGAGGTCGTGCAGGTCGACGTACATGCTCGACTCGTTGTTCCACGAGGCCGCGGCCCGCCCGGTCTCGAAGGGCGTATCGAGCATGTTGCAGACGCGGGCGTGGACATGGTCCTCGATGCCGAGTTCGCGGGCACGCTGGTTGGCGAAGTCGGCCTGCTTGGCCGACAGTGTGACGCCCTCGACCCCGCACCCGAAGCGCTGGTGGGCCATGACCATCGAGCCGCCGCGGCCGCAGCCGGCGTCCACGAGCGTGTCGTCGCCCTCAATGGGGCCGAGATGGTCCAGGAGGAGTTCGGCCTGTGCCGACTCCAGGCGGTGGAGCTCGGCGATCAGCTTCTTCTCATATGTGCTGTCGGTGGCGTCGCCGAGGGCGGTGTGGTCGACGTCCCCGATCCCGTAGTGGTGGTGGTAAAGGCCGTCGACATCGCCGAGACGCAGGTTCACGGGCCTGGCCTCGCGGTCCCAGTAGCGGGCGATGTCCCCCTGGTAGGGCGTCACCGGGGCCGGGATGAACACGGAAGTGGCGGCGGTGGCGACGTCGGCGCTGAGTTCGGTGCTGGTCACAGATAAGTCCATTCCTCTTACCAGAAATCGGGCAGGCTGTAGCGAAAGGTGTTGGTCTGGTGCCAGTAGTGGTTGCCGTCGACCCACACGGCCACGCCCCGCAGAAAGCGCTGCAGGCTCGGGACGGGGCAGGCGGTGGCCACGGCTGCGGCTTCGGTCTCGAAGGCGTGCATGAGGTCGTTGTGGACCTCGACCGCCTTCAGATAGGCATCGCGGTCGGAGAGACCCTCACGCTCGGCGATCACCACGGGCAGGTTCAGATGCCGTCCGGGGCTGGCGAGTTCCTTCGTATACGAGTACAGGTCGTTCACGATGGTCGTGGCGTTCCCGGCGAGGGCGATGACCCGCTGCACGGCGGGCTGAGCGTGCAGGTCGGCCGGCAGTTCGTAGCCACCGACGGCGTCGGTGATGGTGGGGCAGGGGCGGAAGTTGTTGAACTGGCGCATCGCCAGGTATTCCCACACCTCGGGAATGTGGTCCGTCTCGGCCCAGGCGGCCTCGGCGAGGTACCCCATGTGCAGCCGGGCCATGTCGTGCCGGAACCGGTCGGCCTGGGAGGGGGTGGTCAGCTGGACGAAATACTCCATGGCGGAGCGGTAGGCGCGTCGAGGCGCGTCCGAAAGGAGCGACTCCGCCCACAGCGGCTGATACTCCTCCGTCGTATGCAGGGGGTCGAGTGCGGTGTGCGCCAGCAGAAGGCGTCCGCCGAGGCCGATCGGCGAGCCTCCGTGGTCCTCGCAGTAGCAGTCGTCCACCGCGTTCTCGGCCACCATCAGGCGCGTGGCGAGCATCACGTGGTCGACGGTGGGAGCGTCCGGATGGCAGGCGACCATGTAGCGCCCCACGGCGAAGCCGTCGAACTGATCCTCCCAGTCCTCGGGGTACAGGTCGACCTCGTCCAATGCCCAGGCCTTGATCCTGCGACTGACCTCCTCCACCCGCACGGGGTCGGGCTCCGGCACCGGGTGGTGGTAGAGGCCCGGGATCGGGGTGCCTTCCGCCGGAGCCGCCGGCGGCTCCAGCGGCGTAGGCCGCTCCGCGCGCCGGGCCAGGTTCAGGCTTGCCGTGCCCAGACCGCTGGGGCCGCGCAGGATCCGTTCCAGGCCGACGCGGGGTGTCCGCGCCCCGGCGGCGGGGATCTCGACGGGCGGCGGGGCGGGCAAGGGAGGCGCAAGGTGCCGGGAGGCGATGGCGGTCTTGATGTCGCGGGCGCGGGCGGCGGCCTCGGCGAGGACGTACGGCCCGGAGCGGGAGGCGGTCGCGGGGCGGCCCGATGGGCTCGATGGGGGAGGCGAAGGCTCAGGGGCGGGCATCCATGGCTCCTCGGTGGGGTGGGTGACTGTCCCGGATCCCGGGCGTGCCCGGCCGGTCCGGAGAGAGGCCGGTCCGGAGAGAGGCCGGTCCGTCGTAGCCGCCGGGGTGCGCCCGGTCCTCCGGTCGTGGCTGAGGCGGCACTAGTCGTGGCTGCGGGCGATCTGCACGTTCTCCAGCACACCGAGCGCGTCCGGTACCAGGACGGCGGCGGAGTAGTAGGTGCTGACGAGGTAGGAGATGATCGACCTTTCGTCGATGCCCATGAAGCGCACCGACAGCCCCGGTTCGTACTCCTCCGGAAGACCGGTCTTGCGCAGACCGATGACGCCCTGGTTGTCCTCTCCGGTGCGCATGACCAGGACCGAGCTGGTGTTCTCTTTGGTGATGGGGATCTTGTTGCAGGGCAGGATCGGGACCCCGCGCCAGGCCGGGACCTGTTGTCCGCCGAGGTCGACGTGGTTCGGGTAGAGGCCACGGGAGTTGAACTCACGCCCGATCGCAGCGATCGTCCTCGGGTGGGCGAGGAAGAACTTGGAGCCGCGGCGGCGGCACAGCAGCTCGTCGAGGTCGTCCGGGGTGGGCGGACCGGAGTGGGTCTGGATGCGCTGCTTGAAGTCGGCGTTGTGGAGCAGACCGAACTCCCGGTTGTTGATCAGCTCGTGCTCCTGGCGCTCGCGCAGTGCCTCGATGACGAGCCTGAGCTGTTCCTCGGTCTGGTCCATCGGGTCGTTGTAGAGGTCGGCGACCCTCGTGTGGATCCTCAGAACGGTCTGCGCGACGGAGAGTTCGTACTCGCGCGGCTTCAGCTCGTAGTCGACGAACGTACCGGGCAGCGCGGGTTCGCCGGTGTGACCGGCCGACAAGGCGATCTCGGCCTCGCCGCGGCGGTTCCGCCGTCGGCCGAGAAGCGAACGGAACTCCCGGACGTGGTCCTGGAGGCCGGGCGCCGCGGACAGCGCGGCGTCGAAGTCGGCGCGGTCCAGGGTGAGCAGGGTGCCGGCGGTCTCGGCGGTGGCGGTGCAGGCCCACCGGGCCCCCGAGTCCAACAGAACGTCCTCACCGAACCGGTCGCCGTCGGCCAGTACGGCAACGGTGGTCTCGTCGCCGTACTTGCCCACGGAGGTCTGCCGGACGCGGCCGTGGGCGATCAGGTGCAACTGCTCGGCGGGTGCACCGCGCACGACCAGCGTTTCGCCCGCACGGAAGTCGCGTTGGACACACCGGTCGGCGATCGCGGTCAGCACCTCCACGTCCTCGAAGCCACGCAGCAGGGCCAGTTCGCCGAGCTCGCGGGGGATCACCCGTACGTCGGCACCGTCCTGGACGAACTCGACGCGCCCATCGCCGACGGTGTGACTCAGCCGACGGTTCACCCGGTAGGTGCCGCCTCCGACCTCAACCCAGGGAAGTGTCCGCAGCAGCCAGCGAGAGGTGATCCCCTGCATCTGCGGGGCGGACTTGGTCGTGGTGGCGAGGTTGCGGGCGGCCGCCGTGCTCAGGCTCGACTGCCGAGGCGGCTCCAGCGGTGCTCCCGGGCCGGTGTCAACTGTCATCGGGCGAGCTCTCCTTCGAAAGGGCGGTGTCTGGCGTGCGTGCATGTCGCCGGGAAAGGAGGGGGCAAACATCCAGGAATCGTTCAGATCCCCAGGAACGCTAGCGGCTCGTGTGCCCAGTCGGCCCTGTTGGGACATTGACATTAACTCGATAAGATGATCTTGCGCTGCGCAAGGTTTGCCCGGGTGGTCGATAGACCGCAGACGCGATCGTGAGCGCGCTCGGGCTCGGCGCCGAGGCGTGGGGTCCGCGATCGGCGAAGGACTGCGCATCGACGGCGCCCATGTCCGAAACCGATGGGCTGGGACCAGCTCGCCGTCTCATTCACGGTGCTGTGTGCGGCTGTTGGTGGGTGCCTGCGAGCCGGCGCCGCCCCGATGGCGGCCACCAGGAGGGCTCGCCGAAAGAACCGCGTGACGTGTTTCGGGTCGCTCCGGCCATCCGGAGCACCCGTCAGATCACGTCGCCGGGCGCCGGATGCGACAAAGGCGTGCCGCACGAGTGCATCGGTGGCGGCCGGCAGCGAAGTGTCAGGCCGACGGTGAGGAGGACGGCCGCCCGGTCGACATCACCTTGGCCACGCTCTGCTCACGAACGCGGTGATCTTCCGCCGCTGGTCCAGCGCCGCCACCACTGACGTTGCGGCGCCGGACCGCGATCACCGGGTTCCGGCCGGAGCGTCCCGTGTTGCCGTTGGCGTGCGAGCCATGGGCGGCGGAGCCGTGCACTTCGGGCCGGGTTCCGGGCCGGAGCCTCAGCCGTTGGCCAGGGTGCGGCCGAGGAGGGGCAGCAGGCGGTCCCAGTGGTGCTGCAGTGCGGCGGGGTCGAAGGCGTCCGTGTCGGACATGGTGAAGCCGTGGACGGTGCCGGGGTAGATCTCGGAGGTGTATTCGACACCCGCGGCGTCCAGGGCCTGGTTGAGTTCGCCGAGGGCCTCGGGCGTCATGTCCGTTTCGGCATGGCCGAGGTGGACCTGGGCGGAGAGCTTGGAGATGAGGCGCCGGCTGTCGGCCCCGTCGGCGCCCACGGGGCCGTGGAATCCGGCGACGGCGGCCACCTGGCCGGGGTGGGCCGCGGCGGTGCGCATCGCCAGGAGGCCGCCGATGCAGTAGCCGGTCACCGCGACCGGTCCGGCGCCGACCTCGGGCTGGGCGGTGAGGAACCTGAGGTAGGCGTCGGCGTCGCTCAGGACGCGTTCGGCGGTGTGCGCCTCGATCAAGGGCATCAGCTGGGCGATGATCGCGGGCCTGGCCTCTTCTCCGATGTACTCGGGAAGTTCGATCACCGGTGCCGGGCCGTGCCGGTAGAAGAAGTTGGGGACGAGCACGTAGTACCCGTGCCCGGCCAGTTCGCGGGCCATCTCCCGCAGTACGGGCCGGATGCCGAAGGCGTCCGCGTACATCAGCACCCCTGGGTGCCGGTCGCCGTGGTCGGGGAAGGCGGCGAAGGCGTCGGCCTGGCCGTCCGTGGTGGGAATCTGCAACATCGTGCTGGGAATAGCGGATCTTCCTTCCTTGGAGTTCACCGAGTTAGAGTTTATGACACTAACGATTTCGGCGTGGGCGAACGTACAGCGTTAGCCGGACTAACGCAATCGGTAGGATGGGTACCATGATCAGATCCGACGCCACGGACATGCCCGACGACGGCGCGCTCAAGACGCCCGACAGGCTGCGTCGGCGGGCGAGCCGGTTGTTGTCGCAGCTGGCCGTGCGGTCGGACCGGCTGATCAGCGAGGGGCTGGCCCAGGTCGACGCCCGCAAGTGGCATTACGCCGTGCTCGCCTCTTTGCAGGAGTACGGGCCGGGCAGCCAGGCGGAGCTGAGCCGGCGCTCCGGCATCTACCGCAGCGACATGGTCGGCGTGCTCAATGAACTGGCCGAGCGCGACCTCGTCGAGCGGGTGCCGGATCCCGACGACCGGCGCCGCAACATCATCACGATCTCCGCCCGAGGCCGCCGTCGCCTGCCCCGCCTCGACAAGGTCCTGGACGACCTCCACGACGAACTGCTCGCGCCGCTGAGTCCGGCCGAACGCGACCAGCTCGTGCAGTTGCTCACCCGCCTGCTGGACCATCACACCCGGACCTCCTGACCCCGCGTCGTGGGGCGTCGCCGGCGAGAACGAGCTGATCCGCGCGGCCTTCGCGCGCGGCCGTGCCGGCGGCTCGACGGCCCGCGGATCGCGGTCCGCGTAGGACACCGCGCCGCCGCTGAGCGCCAGGGCCGCCAAAACCGTCAGCAACCCGAGTGTGGCCGTGCCGCCGACGGCGAGCACACCGGCTCCCGGTTGCGCCGCAAGCGTCGGACTGACCGCCTGGTTGGCGTCGACCAGGTTGTCCGAACAGCACGCCGCCAAGGACGGGTTGACCGAGGCGGGCAGGGGGACGAGATTGTGGGCGGCCCACGGCACGCTGACCAACTCGTCGTACGGTCCTCCCCGGTGACCCCCTATGGTGGCGCCGTAGCTGGCGAGCGGCGGAACCGCGCGGCAGGCACCGGGCCGTCGCCGCGTACCAGTCGCCGATCCAGGTCGCAGGCGGCGGACGCGAGGGGACGCACCAGCGCGTCCGTGTCTTCCTCGCCCACGGCAGCGGAAACCTCCCGCCACTCCAGACCGCTCGGGCCGACCACCATCGGACTTCGCACGACGACCACCCCGGCTCTTCGCGGCCCGGACAAGGGCGGGATGGCCTCACCATCGCCCTGCCCCTGGTCACCGTGAGGTGGAAACGACAAGTGAACGAGGACACGTTAACGACGACAAGTGGTCTCGCGGGTGAGCGCCCCGATGGAGGTTCGCGCCAGGGCCTTGGGCAGAATCGGCCACCGTGAAGAAGAACCGCATCGCCTTGCTGACCCTGGCCGCCGCCCTGCTGGTCGCCACCACCGTGGTGGCCACGCTCCTGATCACCGACTCCAGCGGAGAGGCATCCATCGGCAGGGCCGCAGTCCGCAACGGGGACCTCGGCCTGCCCCCGCTGAAGGACGGCGAGATCCTGGCCGCGAACGAATGGCCGGACGCCTGCACGCTGATTGACCAGGAGGACGTCAAGGCGATTCTTCCGGACGCCGAGGACATCCAGCAGGAGCAACGCCGGGTCTACGCGCCCTCGATCAAGGACTTCGCCGCGGACCGCTCGTGGAAGGAGAGCGACAGCGCCGAATCCGGCCGATGCGACTACGACATGCGGCTGCCGGGCGAGAGGTACCGCGCCACCCACGTCTGGATCCGTGTCGATGCCGTGGCCTCTCCCGAGCTCATAGCCGGTTACTACAAGGCGGTCGCGCCGGGCGCCGACATCAAAGGGAACGGCGCCGACCTCTGTGCGATCAACGGCCTGTCCGACGGCAGCTGGACGTGCCGCACGGGCGCCTTGATGTTCACGGTTGGCGGGCAGACCACCACGACGTTCGACGGCCAGTCGGACGCGGCCCCCTTCGTCTGGCGCGACAAGGTGGCCCCGCAGTTCGTTACGACGGTCACCGAGAAGGTCACGTAGTACGGGCCCGGCCCAGACAGCGCTTAGTCGCTCCCGTGCGCGCGCAGGAAGGCCTCCACGGCCGCATCCGCCACGCCGCGCAGCTCGGTGGCGGGGACGCGACGGGTGTCGGCCGCTGCCTCGATGGTGTGGCGGAATGTTCGTGCTGGGCCTACGGGTCCTGCAATCGGCCCTGGTCTACGTGAACACCTCATGCTGCAGGAGATCCTCGACGAACCGGAGTGGGCCAACTTCCTCACACCCGCTGACCGACGCGGCCTGACCCCGCTGTTCTGGTGCCATATGCGCCCGTACGGGGAGGTGAACCTCGACATGGACGCCCGCCTGAACCTCGCCACGGTCACCGTGCCGAGCCCCCGGTCGTCGGCGGACGCCGACGACCAGCAGTTCCGACCCCTGGGCTGCGTCCGCTGCGGCAGATTCACCACGATGACGAGCTGATCAGGACTGAGCCCGGAGGGAGGCAGGCGGGACACGACAATCGGGCCTACTTTCGAAATCGCCGAAAATCAGGGCCGTGTTCCGGCAAGGCTCTGCGAAAACCCCCTGTGCGGCGTTACGGTCCGAACAGCATCTGCGACACGGGGAGGGCAGGATGCTCGATCAGGTGTTGACCGCACTGGCTGCGTCCGGCGGTACGGCAGTGGTGACAGCGGCGGGGACGGACGCGTGGGCTGGACTGCGTCAGGCGGTGGCGCGCTGGCTCGGCCGGGGCGACGCGCAGCGCGAGCAGGACGAACTGGAGCGCCTGGACCGGACCGGGGCCGCCATCCAGGCCGCGGACCCGGCCGATGCCGAGCTGGCCCGGCTCCGCTTGGAGGGGTCCTGGCAGGCCCGTATCGAGGCAGTGCTGGAAAGCCTGAGCGAAGGCGAGCGTGACCAGGCCGCCGACCAGCTGCGCGGCCTGCTGGCGCGGCATGCCCCGCAGGGCGCCGCGACTGCCGGGCCGGGTGGCCTGGCAGTGGCCGGCGACATAAATGTCCGCGCAGACGGCGGCTCGATCGTGGCCGGGGTGATCTCTGGAGGGGCGCATACCGGCACCCCTCCGGCGCCGGATCCGTCCCAGGGCTGAACGGGCCCGGCCACCACCAGCCCACCCCCACCCAGCCGCCTCCCACCGGTCAGCAGCTGGGAAGCATCACCGCCCACGCCAGCGACCACAGCATGACCGTCGGCTACGTGGCCGACGGCGGCCAGGTCGCCTACTACGCCGCGCCGCGAACCCCGGCGCCCTGGCCTCACAAGGTTGGCGTCCTCCCCCGCGCAGCAGCGGCCTTCCAGGAACGAGACGAGATCGAGCAGCTACGGGCAGCAGTGACCGGCGGCGGCACGGCCGTGCTGTGCCAGGTACTGCGTGGCACCGGTGGGGTCGGCAAGACCCAGCTCGCAGCCCACTACGCCCGGCAGGCATGGAACACGGAAGAGCTGGACGTACTGGTCTGGGTCAGCGCCAGCAGTCGGCACGCCGTCATCTCCACCTACGCCCAGGCCGCTGAAGAGTTACTTGCCGCAGAACCCGGTGATCCCGAGCGATCCGCACAGGCGTTCCGGAACTGGCTGGAGCCCAGCCCGCCGCGCTCCGGACCGGTCTGCCGGTGGCTGGTCGTCCTGGACGATGTCACCGACCCCGCCGACATGACCGGCCTCTGGCCCGCGACGAACCCACACGGCCGCACGGTGGTCACCACGCGCCGCCGCGACGTCGCGGTGCCCGGGCAGCGGATCGATCTCGGAGTGTTCACACCCGAGGAGGCAGCCACCTACCTGAGCGGGTTCCTTGCCGAGCACGGGCGGCACGACGACCCGGGCGAGATCCAGGCACTGGCCCAGGACCTCGGCTACCTGCCGCTGGCCCTGTCGCAGGCCGCCGCCTACATCATCGAAGCCGACATCCCCATCGACTGCCCCGGGTGCACGCACACCCACTGCACCAGCTACCGCCGCCGCCTCACCGACCGCACCACCGAGCTCGGCAGCGTGCTGCCGGAGCCCGGCACCCTGCCAGACGACCAGACCACGGCCGTAGCCACCACATGGTCACTGTCCATCGAGCGCGCCGACGCCTTCCGGCCCGTCGGTCTAGCCCGCCCAGCACTCCAACTCGCCGCCATGCTGGATGGCAACGGCATCCCTCAGGACGTCCTGACCAGCCAGCCCGCTCGGCGCTATCTCACCCAGCACCGCACCCAGGCCACGCCTGACCAGGGCTGCGGCAGCGACGTGACGGACCGGGATGTCAGGGACGCGCTGCGGGCCCTGCACCGTCTCAACCTCATCGACCACACCCCCGACATCGCCCACCAAGCCATACGCATCCACCAGCTCATCCAACGTGCCACCCGGGACACCCTGACCTCTCGGGCGTATGACGAAACCGCCCGTGCCGCCGCCGACGCCCTGCTGGCCGTCTGGCCCGACGTCGAACGCGACAGCGCAATCGTCCAGAACCTGCGCGCCAACACCACCGCCCTCACCGGCCATGCCGAAGACGCCTTGTACCAATCCGACGGTGTCCATGGGGTGCTTTTCCACGCCGGCTACAGCCTGGGCCATACCGGCCAAGTTGCGGCCGCCATCGAGCATTTCCACCGCATGGCCAGTGTCGCTCACGACCGCCTGGGACCGGACCACCCCTTCACCCTCACCACCCGGGGCGAACTCCTGCGCTTTCGGGGTGAGGCGGGGGATGTAGCCGGGGCTGCCACTGCCTCCGCCGAGCTGCTGGAGCACATGGTGCGCGTGCTCGGCGACGACCACCCCTCCACCCTCACCACCCGGCACAACCTCGCCCGCTTTCGGGGTGAGGCGGGGGATGCCGCCGGAGCCGCGGCCGCCCTCGCCGAGCTGCTGGAGCACATGGTGCGCGTGCTCGGCGACGACCACCCCTCCACCCTCACCACCCGGCACAACCTCGCCCGCTTTCGGGGTGAGGCGGGGGATGCCGCCGGAGCCGCCACTGCCTTCGCCGAGCTACTGGAGCAAAAGGTGCGACTGCTCGGCGACAACCACCCCTCCACCCTCACCACCCGGGGCGAACTCGCCCGCATTCGGGGTCAGGCGGAGAATGCCACCGGAGCCACGGACGTCTTCGCCGAGCTGCTGGAGCACATGGTGCGGGTGTTGGGACCGGACCACCCCGACACCCTCACCACCCGGGGAAATCTCCTTCACTTTCGAGGTGACGCGGGGGATGCGGCGGGGGCCGCGACTGCCTTCGCCGAGCTGCTGGAGCACATGGTGCGCGTGCTCGGCGATGACCACCCCTCCACCCTCACCACCCGCCACAACCTCGCCTACTGGCGGGGCGAGGCCGGGGATGCGGCCGAAGCCGCGGACGCCTACACCGAACTCCTCGCCGACCGAGTGCGGGTGTTGGGACCGGACCACCCCGACACCCTCACCACCCGGGGGAATATCGCCTACTGGCGGGGGAGGGCGGGGGACGCGGCCGGAGCCGCGGACGCCTTCGCCGAGCTGCTCGCCGACCGGGCGCGGGTACAGGGCGATGACCACCCCGACACCATCGCCACCCGGCGCTATGTCGCACGCTGGCGGGGGAGGGCGGAGGATGCGGCCGGAGCCGCGGACGCCTTCGCCGAGCTGCTGGTGCACTTGGTGCGGGTGTTGGGACCGGACCACCCCGACACCCTCACCACCCGGGGGAATATCGCCTACTGGCGGGGGAGGGCGGGGGATGCGGCCGGAGCCGCGGACGCCTTCGCCGAGCTGCTCGCCGACCGGGCGCGGGTACAGGGCGATGACCACCCCTCCACCCTCACCACCCGGCACAATCTCGCCTGTTGCCAGGGTGAGGCGGGGGATGCGGCCGGAGCCGCGGACGCCTTCGCCGAGCTGCTCGCCGACCGGGCGCGGGTACAGGGCGATGACCACCCCGACACCATCGCCACCCGGCACAATCTCGCCTACTGGCGGGGGATGCAGCTGTTGATGAATCGACCGGTCGATGACCAAGATCGATAAGCGGCGGCACACGGCCTGATCGGCGGCGGAACATGCCCATAAAAGGCGCTTGACACGACCACGCCCGGTGGGCGCCTGGTCTTCCACGTGTTCGCGGCTCCGGCGGAGCTCATCCGCGAACTCATCGTGCAGGGCACCAACGAGGGCCTGGACGCCGCTCGTGCCCGCGGCGCCCGACTCGGCCGCCCGCCGGCGATGACGGAGGAGCAGGTACGTCACGCCCGCGACCTGCTCACCCGCCCAGAGAACACCGCCACCTCGATCGCGAAGCTCCTCGGCGTCTCCAGGAACACGATCTACCACTACGTGCCCGAGGCGAAGGGCGGTCGCCTCGCACTCGCTGAGGCGACGAGTACGCCGGAACTGCCCCAACCCACCAGGTCCGAGAACTGATCACCGCCATGTGCGGCTGGTGACACGGTTCTTACCGGCTCCCCGAGGTGCGCCCGGACACCTCCCACCGAGGGCCGGGCGCCGCACTCAGTACCCCTGGAGGTGCTGCTCGATCAGGTAGGCACGGGTTCCGGCTGCGTGGCTTCCACCGGGGAAACGGACGGCTCGGGCTCGGTGGCCGCCGCCGGCGGCTCCTTTGATGGTGTCGGCTCCTCCGAGGGTGTCGGTTCGCCCGAGGGTGTCGGTTCGCCGTCCCCGCCCGCCGTCGCGATGACAAGGGTGACCGTGCCGCCCCGCTCCAGTGGGGTGTCCGGGGCGGGGGTCTGGGAGATGACGGTGCCGGGGGGCGCGGTGTCCGAAGGCCGTTCGGTGCTCTGGACGGTCAGGCCCGCCGCCTCCAGGGTCCGGGTGGCCTCGTCCTGCGTCGAGCCCTCCACCCGGGGCACCGTGACGGGCTCACCGGCGTTGATGTCCGGGTCCTTGCGGGTGGTGTCACCAGTGGACGGGCCGACGGGGCGGTCGATGACCTTGCCGGGACGGTCCACGTCCCGGAGCACGAACGTCCCGACCTTCTTCTTGCCGGGACGGACGATCACGTCCTTGTCCTTGTTGTGCTTCCACCGCTTGCCGAGGTCGTCCGGGATGTCGACCTTGATCTCACCCAGTCCGTGCTCGGGCTCTTTCAGCGGGTTCCCGCAGTTGCACTTGACGACGGGCACTCCCCGCACATCGACCAGGACCGCGATCCCGGCCTGGAGGAGCGCGTCGTACCCCTCCGCCTTGCCGTTCTTGAAGCGGTGGTTGCGCACGAGGGTGTCGTTCCCGAGCAGTACGGGTGTCAGCTTGTCGACATACTTCTTGATGTCCCCGACTTCAATGCCCAGCACCTCGGCCCAGGCGCGCGCCTTCTCCCTGTTGCCGCTGTCGAGGAGGAAGTTGATCAACGCGCCGATCTTGCAGCGCTTCTTGCTCAGACTGCCCCCGAACAACCCCCTCTTCGCGCCGGATTGCTCCCCACCGGACGCGCCCGGCCTGACTCCGGCACGGTCACCGCCACCCAGCCGTGCGAAGAACGGCGACTCGGCGACCACGCCGACCGCCTCCGCCGCGACGGCGGCCGTCGCGCAGGCATTGGCCAGCAGACCCATTCCCACGACCAGTGCCACCACGGCTGATATCGCCCGACCGACGCTGCCACGATGACGCCGTACTGTACGACCCCCCACGTTGCTCTCCCCCCGATGGCCTGAAAGTCAGGTTTCCCCGTGGGAGAGGTCTTTGTGACCCGTTCGGTCGCGGCTCCTTGAAGTTGTTTGCCCGGAAACGCCTCAGCGGTCTCAGCAGTCTCGCACCGCATCAGGAGTGTGGCAGCGCGGTACGCACGCTCCCTCCATGTGTAGATAGCGAGCGGGCGCTGTGTACCACCACTCCTACGCCTGGAGAATGACCGTCCGGGGGAGGCGGTCGTATGCCGCTGGTGCGGCCGGGTGACGGGCGGGGCCCGTCACCCGGCCGTGGCGGCTATCGCGTGAAGTGGAAGATGCCCCACGTCACATGGTTGTTCCTGCCGCCCTCGACCCAGTTGGTGAGACCTTTCTTCATGCGCGCGAGGTAGTCGGCGCTCACCTGGTCGGCCAGGCCGTCGGCCTCCTGACGCCGCGTCTCGTCCAGCACCCGGGCGTAGTGCGTGATCAGTTGCTGCCGGTGTTCTTCGAAGCCGCCGCCGACCTCGGTGAATCCGAGTCGCGCCAGCTCATGGCGGTAGAAGTCGGGCGAGCCCATGTCCTCCAGGTGGATACGGTCCAGGATGGGGCGCAGTGTCTCGGCCGGGCAGCCGTCCACCGCCATGGGGTCGGTGAAGATCAAGTGGCCGCCGGGGTACAGCACACGGGCGGCCTCTTCCAGCGGGCGGGCGCGGTTGCCGCTGTGCAGCAGGGCGTCCTGGGACCAGACCACGTCGACGCTCTCGTCCGGGAGCGGGATGCTCTCGAACGAGCCGTCCACCACCTCGATGGCCTCGCTGAGTCCGCGCTCGGCGTTCAGGGCGCGGTGCCGGGCGTTCTCCACCTCGCTGAGGTTGAGCGCGATGACCCGGCAGCCGTAGGTCTCGGCGAGGTACCGTGCGGAGCCGCCGAAGCCCGACCCGAGGTCGAGTACGACGGACGAGGAGGTCAGCTCGATCTGTCGCGCCATGCGCTCCACGGTCCGTCTGCTGGCCTCGGCTATCGGCTCGTCAGGCCGGTCGTAGATGCCGATGTGAATGTCTTCTCCTCCCCAGACCTGGGAGTAGAAGGCGTCGGCGTCCGCCGAGTTGTAGTAGTCGCGCGCGGTCCCCACGGCCTGGGAATATTCCATGAGCGGCTCGGGCGTGATCCGGTACTCCTTCTCCGCGACATGAATGAAGAAGTCGGGCCGCTCTTCCCGGTTGGTGTGCTGGAAATCGCCGTACGTCTCGATCCGCTGGAAGCCGACCTCCTGCATGAGCCTGCGCGTGTAGTCCTTGCGCAGCGGGAACATGTTCAGGTGGTAGACGGATTTGTCGGGGAAGCTGTAGCGCATGCGCACCAACCCCTCGTCCACATACTCCGGCTCGACGGCCACGTCCTTCCCGCAGTAGTAGTACACGTGCTTGCTGGTGTAGCCGCGATCAAGGATCGCGTCGTAGTTGCGCTGGTCGAGGACGAGGATCCCGTCGTGCTTGAGCATCGCGTAGAACTCCGCGAGCGCCTTGCGCCGGTCGCGCTCCGAGAACAGATGGGTGAAGGAGTTCCCGAGACAGACGATGGCGTCGTACTCGCCGTGGGCGTCGCGATTGAGCCAGCGCCAGTCCGCCTGTACGACGCGGAGGATGTGCTCACCGTGCTTGAGCCCGTTGTCGAATGCCTGGGCAAGCATCTCGGCGCTGCCATCGGCGCTCACGGTCTCGAATCCAGCCTCCAGCAGCCGGACCGAATGAAAACCGGTCCCCGTGGCCACGTCGAGGACCTTCTTGACGCCACGCTCCCGCAAGAGGTCGATGAAAAACGTTCCCTCGCTCTCCGTCCGCCTCTCCCAATCGATGAGCGAGTCCCACTTTTCGACGAAACTGGGTACGTACTCCTCCGTATAATGGTCGGTGTCCCGGACGTCGACTGGATTGTGTCCGAATTTCTGTACAGGATGCGCAGAAATAACGAAACCTCCGGTGCTGAGACAGCAGACAACGGCACCCGTGCCCGGGGGGCGTATTCCCGGCATCACGAGATGCATGCCGCCGGAAGGGCAACCCCTGTGTAAATGGCAGGGAAATTGATCTCCCGAACCGGAAATAGACTGACTCATCCGGATTTTCACTTGCTTCTTCCCGGAAGCGGCTGTCGTGGTGTCTCCGGCCCCTGGCCCACGCGGCGACGTTGGCGAGGCTGCTGATGCCCTACCCACCGTGGCGACCCGAGCCGCGGCGCGGTCCCGTACCGCTCGGTGTCAGAACGCGGCCGTGAGGATCTCCAGCACCTGGGACTCGGACGGCAGCAGCGGGCTGTTGGCGGTCACCGCGTCCGCCACCGCCCCCGCGGCGATGGAGGGGAGCATGTCCCGCTCGGTGCCGAGTTCCCGCAGCGGGCGCTTGACGTCGACGGCGCCGGAGAGTTGGCGTACGGCCTCGATGGCGGCCCGCGCCCAGTCGCCGTCGGGGGGCGGGGCGAGACACATGGCGCGCGCGGCCTGCTCGTATGCGCCGCGCGCGGCCGGAGCGCTGAATTCCATCACCTCTTCGAGGACAGCGGCGAGGGCGAGCCCGTGCGGAGTGCCGGTGTGGGCGGTGAGCGCGTGGCCGATGCCGTGGACGAGTCCGAGCCCGGAGAGGGTGAGCGCCTGGCCGGCGAGATGGGCGCCGAGCATCAGTTCGGCTCGGGCGTCGAGGTCCGAACCGTTCAGATACGCGGCGGGCAGGGCGCGACTCACCATGGCGACGGCCTGGGTGGCGTAGGCGACGGAAACCGGGTTCGCACCGCGTGAGGCGAGTGACTCGATGCCGTGGACCAGGGCGTCGATGCCGGTGGCCGCGGTGACGGGCGCCGGCAGGCCGAGGGTCAGCTCCGGGTCGAGCAGGGCGATCCGGGGCTTCACGGAGGGGTGGCCGAGGTAGACCTTGCGGCGGGCGGCGATGTCCTCGATGACACCGAAGCCGTTGGTTTCGGCGCCGGTTCCGGAGGTGGTGGGTATCGCGACGAGCGGTAGTCCATCGGCCGCTTCCCACAGGTCGTCCGCGTCGGCGGCCGTGGCGTTCGGGTTGCCGACCAGCAGGGCGATGCCCTTCGCCGCGTCGAGTACGGAGCCGCCGCCGAGGGCGACAACCGTGGCGGTGCCGAACGTACGGGCTCGTGCGGCACCGGCGTCGACGTTGGCGGTCGAGGGATTGGGGGCCACTTCGTCGTGGACGGCGTACTCCAGCCCGGCGGCCTGGAGGATCTTGAGGACCGGCTCGAGGACGCCCGCGGCGCGCAGGCCGGGGTCGGTGACGACGAAGGCGCGATCGTGGCCGGTTGCCGCGATCAGTGCGGGGAGTCGGCCGATGTGGCCGGGGCCGAACTCGATGCGGCAGGTGGGGTCGATGCTCAGCGGTGTGGGACCGCCGGGTCCGGTGGAGGTCATGGGGTGCGGCTCCTGACGTCGTGGTGCGGAGGTGGCGTTCGCCCGTTCTCAGACCGGGAGTGTCGCGTCGGCCGGTGCGGCGGCCGGGTGGGGCAGCCGGAACTCCCGCCCGGCAAGGGCCTCGTAGAGGCGGACGGGGCTCATCTCGCCCGCGAGGTCACCGTGCTCGGTCCTGGAGCGGCGGAAGATCTGCTCGACCACTGCCGACAGTTCGGTGGGCACGCCCAGGTCGCGACCGAGGTCGACGGCGAGGCCGAGGTCCTTGCAGGCGAGCACCATGGCGAAGGAGTCGTCGTAGTCGCCGTCGGTGAGGATGCGAATGAAGTCGTGCTCCAGGAAGTACGAGGCGGCGGAGCTCTTGAGCAGGGAATCACGCAGCAGACCGAGGTCGACGCCCGCCTTGGCACCCATCGCGAACACCTCCGACGTGGCGACGAGCTTGCTGAACCACAGCAGGTTGAGCAGCAGCTTGACCGTGTAACCGGCGCCGAGCGGGCCGACGTGCAGGATCCGCTTCGGATCGCCCATCGCCTCCAGCGCGGGCAGCGCGGTCCGGACGTCGTCCTCGGCACCGCCGACGAAGATCTGCAGGGTGCCCGCCTCGGCGCCGTGCGACATCCCGCATACGGGTGCGTCGAGCCGGCGCACCTTCTTGGCGTCCAGCACCTCGGCGGCGATCCGTTCGGCGGCCGCCGGGGTCGAGGTCGACATATCGACCCACAGGGCACCCGGCGGCAGGGCCGCGGCGGCGCCGCCCCGCAGCAGTACGTCCTCGACGACGCGCGGGGTCGGCAGGCTGGTGATCAGGACTTCCACGCCGTCCGCGCACACGGCGGGCGTGCCGGCCCATTCGGCGCCGAGCGCGAGGTGCTCGGCGGCGGACTCGGGGCGGATGTCGTGCACGGTGACCTGGTGTCCCGCCTGGATCAGATGGCGGGCCATATGGCGTCCCATGTTGCCCAGGCCGATGAAACCGATCCTCATCGTTGTCCTCGCTCTGTTCTGTAGGAGTGTGAAGGAGTGTGCAGGTGAAGGGGTGGCGCGGGAGAGGCCGTTCAGGCCAGGTTGATCCAGGTGGTCTTCAGCGCCGTGTACGCGTCCAGCGCGTGCAGGGACTTGTCACGGCCCGCGCCGGTGGCCTTGAACCCGCCGAAGGGCGTGATGACATCACTCGCGTCGAAGGTGTTGATCCAGACCGTGCCGGCCCGCAGCCGCTGGGCGGTGCGATGGGCGAGGGTCACATCACGCGTCCAGACGGACGCGACGAGCCCGAAGTCGCTCTCGTTCGCCAGCCGTACGCCCTCGTCGGCATCGCCGTCGTACGTCACCACGGCGAGGACCGGGCCGAAGATCTCCTCCTGGCCGACCGCGGAGGTGTTCGCCACGTTGTCCAGCACGGTCGGCTCCATATAGCTGCCGCCCGACTCGACGAGGGTGCGTCCGCCGCCGAACAGCACGGTGGCCCCGTCCCGTGTGCCGCGCCCGACGCAGCCGAGGACCCTGGCCAGCTGGGTCTCGTCGACGATCGGTCCCATGACGGTGGCCGGGTCGAGCGGGTCGCCGACCCGGAAGGTCTCGGCGGTGATCCGGCGTACGGCGTCCAGGAGCCGGTCCTTGACCGAGGTGTGGACGACAAGGCGCGAACCGGCGTTGCAGGTCTGCCCCGCGTTGTAGAAGATGCCCCAGGCCACGGCGGACGCGGCGGCCTCGATATCGGCGTCGGGCAGCACCAGCTGGGGCGATTTGCCACCGGCCTCGACGGCGATCTGCTTGCCGTTGGACTCGCCCGCGTACACCTGGAAGAGCCGGGCCACCTCCGTCGAGCCGGTGAAGGCGATCTTGTCCACCTCGGGATGGCGGCCGAGCGCCTGCCCGGCCACTTCGCCGCGCCCGGGGATGACATTGAGGACTCCGTCGGGCAGGCCCGCCTCGGTGGCGAGCGCGGCCAGCCGCAGGGCGGCCAGGGAGGTCTGTTCGGCGGGCTTGAGCACCACGCTGTTGCCGGTGGCCAGGGCCGGGCCGAGCTTCCAACTGGCCACCAGCAGGGCGTAGTTCCACGGTACGACGGCGCCGATGACACCCAGCGGCTCCCGTGTGATCAGTGCGAGCGCGTCGCCGGGCGTCGGCGCCACCTCGCCGTACGTCTTGTCGATGGCCTCGGCGTACCAGGCGATGGTCTCCGCGGTCTTGTCCACGTCGATACGCACCGACTCGGTGATGGGCTTGCCCATCTCCAGCGTGTCGAGGAGGGCCAGCTCCTCGGCGTCGGCGCGGATCAACTCGGCCCAGCGCAGCAGAACACGCTTGCGCTCCTTGGGCGCGAGGCCGCGCCAGCGCCCGTCCTCGAAGGCGGCACGCGCGGAACGCACCGCCCGGTCGACATCCTCGACGCCCGCGGCCCGCACCTCGGCGAGTACGGCGCCGTCGCGCGGCGAGACGCTGGTGAAGACGTCGTCGGAGGTGGCGTCCGTGAAGGTCCCGTCGATGAACAGGCGGGTTTCGAAGGTGAGTTTGCCCGCCGCGGCCATCCAGTCGTCGTACGAACGGGTCAGCAGCTCGTCGATGGTGTACGTCACGCGATCCTCCAGCGGTCGATGGCGTCCTCGTCCAGCTCGATGCCGAGCCCGGGTGCGGCGGGCACTTCCAGGTCGCCGTCCGCGTTGACGCGCACCGGTTCGGCGAGCATGAAGTCGCGGCGCTCCGGGGTCCAGCCGGGCGGGTCGTAGGGGAACTCGAAGAACGGACCGCCGCCGACCCCCGCGGACACATGCAGGTTGGCGAGGACGCCGATGCCGTTGGTCCAGCTGTGCGGGGTGAACTGCCGGTTCCGCAGCTGCGCCAGCTCTGCCAGCGTGCGGGCGCGGTGCATGCCGATCGCGAGCACCACGTCCATCTGGTAGATGTCGAGGGCGTCCGCTTCGAGGTAGCGCAGCAGCTCGGTGGGGGAGTGGTGCATCTCGCCGGCGGCGATGCGCACCCCGGGGTTCTCGGCCCGCAGTCGTTTGAACCCGTCGAGGTCGGCGTAGGGCAGTGGCTCCTCTACCCAGAACACATCGAGATCCGCGAGCCGCCCGACGATCTTGCGCGTCTTGGCGAGGTCGGAGGCGTTCGCGGTGTCGCCCGCCATCCGCCACGACTGGTTGAGGTCGACCATGATCTCGAAATCCGGGCCCAGCTCCTCGCGCACCGCCCGCACCGCCGCGATTCCCTCGTCGACGCGGTGACGGTCGATCCGGATCTTCATCGCGCGGAAGCCCGCGTCCCGGACCTTCACAGCGGTCGCGACACGCTCCTCGGGCGTCGTGAGCTCACCGGAGGACGCGTACGCGGGCAGTTTCTTCGCCGCGTTGCCGAACAGCTCGGACACCGGACGGCCGTGCACCTTGCCGATGATGTCCCAGAGGGCCGCCTCCAGGGGCCAGTAGGAGGCGCCATGGAAGTTGGCGGTCTCGATCGCCTTGACATGCCGGGTGATGTCCAGCGGGTCTTCGCCGACGAACAGGTGCCGGTAGGTGTGGAAGCCGTCCATGAGATCGCCGGAGCCGATACCGGTGATTCCCTCGTCGGTGTGGACGCGGACGATCGTGGCGTCGAAGTGGCGGCGCGGCTCGGGGTCCCAGGCGGCGCGGAACGGCGGATCCAGCTCCAGGCGCAGCCGGTCCAGGGTGATGTCGGTGATCTTCATCGGGCGAGCACCTCGGCGGTGGCGGAGTAGAACGGGTTCGCCGGGCCCTCCTCGGCTGCCGCCAGGATGTCCGGGACGGTGGGCGTGCCGGACACGGCGGCGCGGATGGCCCCGTACGCGGCGGCGCGCTGGTTGCGGAAGGACATGTCCAGGTCGTCGACCGCCGGGTTGACCCACACCGCGGCGATGATCCGCAGGTCGTCGGCCTCCTCGGCGGGCAGCAGACCCTCCTCGACCGCGTCCACGACACCCTGCGCCACACCGGCCTGGGCGGAACCCCAGGTGGCTCGCTGATGCAGCTCGCCTTCCGCGGCGGCCTTGTTCACGAACAGGGTCAGCGGCTTCACCGGGACCGAGGGCCGGATGACCGTCATGAAGGGGACGTGCCCGGCGCTCGGCGTGGCCAGGGCCGTGACCCAGGCCGTCTCGACGGGACCGGCCCCGCGCCCGATCGCGATGTTCGTGTGTGCGGCGTTCGCACCCTCACCGACGAAGGACTCGCCGATGAGCGTGGCCGGGGCGAAGGGGGTAGGCATGGGATCTCCAGGATCTCCGGGAGCGGGAAACGGACGGGCCCGGGGACAAAGCTCGCATTCGGCGCAGTTCATCCGGCCCGTCGCGGCGAATCTAAGTGCGCCACCACCCCCTCGCAAGGTCGTCGCCGGAATCGAAATGCCGGTTGCTCTCCTGACAACCATGCGCTTGACCTGGGGTTCCCACGGTGCGGCTCTAGGATGGCGCGTGTGACGAACCATCCCGTTCCCGGCCCCGCCGACCCCGGGGACCACGCCGGTTCCCGCGCCTCCCGTGACCAGGACGGCCCCACCGCCCGGCGCGGCCACGGTCTGCGCCGGGACATCGACCTGCTGGAGGCGCTCGCGTCGGACGAGGCGCAGAACGCCGGCGGCCTCGGGGTCGTACGCCTCGCACAGCTGGTGGGCCGCGAGAAGACCCAGATCTCGCGGGCCCTCCAGGCCCTGGCCGCGGAGGGGATCGTCGAGCGGGACCCCGACACCCTGGAATACCGCCTGGGCTGGCGGCTCTACTCCCTTGTCGCACGGACCTCGGAGAACCGGCTGGTGCGCATGGCGGAGCCGGTCATGCACGCCCTGTCCGCCGACCTGGAGGAGACCAGCCATCTGTGCGTGCTGAGCGACCGCGATGTGCTCACCCTGCTCTCGGTTTCCGGGCACTCCTTCCGTGTCCACGGCTGGGAGGGACGTGGCGTGCCCGCTTGGCAGACCTCGGCGGGGCGGGTCCTGCTGGCCGACGCCACGCCGGACGAGCTGTACGTCCGGTTCGGCACCACCTTGGAGCTGCCGGTCCCCGAGCTGTGGGCGCTGATCCAGGAGGCCGCGCGGCGGGGATACGCGAGGGTGAGCGAGGAGTTCGAGGCCGGCCTGGTCGGCGTCTCGGCGCCGGTGCGCGACTTCCGGGGGCGTGTCATCGCGGCGATCAACATCTCGGCGCCGAAGGTCCGGTTCGGTGACCGCCTCGACCAGGCGGGCCGCACCACGGCCGTGGCGGCGGCCCGGGTTTCCGCGTTGCTGGGCTGGGAGCCGCGGCGGCCACCGTCGGCCCGGACACGGCTTACCTGAAGGGCTGGGTGCCCGGATCCCGCGGGGGAGGGAACGTCGCCTGTTTCGGTGCATGATCCGCGGGTTGCCCTGAGAGCAACCCCCGTTGCGATCCGAGAAGCGGCCTTGTCGGCCGTATGACGCGCTCGTAAATTCACCGCGAACCGGACCCGCTCCCGTTCGGCATGGAGAAAAGAGCAGCTCATGAACCTCGTCGGCATCGACACCCTCGCCAAGGCACCGCTCGCCGAAGGCGATGTCCTCCTCGCCGGCCGCTGGCGCGCGGCCGAGGGCGGACGGACGTTTCCCGTGTATGACCCGGCCACCGGCGAACTGATCCGCGAGGTGTCCGCGGCGGGGCCGGAGGACGCCCTGTCCGCGATCGACGCGGCCGAGTCGGCGGCCGCCGGGTGGCGCGCGACACCGGCCCGTCGCCGCTCAGAGATCCTGCACCACGCGTTCACACTGATGCGCGGGCACACCGAGACACTCGCCCGCCTGATCGTCGCGGAGAACGGCAAGGCCTACCGGGACGCCGTGGCCGAGGTCGGTTACGCGGCCGAGTTCTTCCGCTGGTTCGCCGAGGAGGCGGTCCGGATCGGCTCCTCGTTCGGTGACGCTCCCGGCGGTGGCTTTCGCCATGTCGTACGCAAGCATCCGGTCGGCGTCACCGCCTTCGTGACCCCGTGGAACTTCCCGGCGGCCATGGCCACCCGGAAGATCGCGCCGGCACTCGCGGCGGGCTGCCCCGTACTCCTCAAACCCGCCCCGGACACCCCGCTCACCGCCCTCGCGGTGGCCGCGCTGCTCACGGAGGCGGGGCTGCCCGACGGGTTGCTGAACGTCCTGCCGACCGACCGCGCACCCGAGGTGGTCTCGGTCTGGCTCGGCGATGAACGCGTACGCAAGTTCTCCTTCACCGGCTCCACCGCCACCGGCAGGGCGCTCCTCGGACAGGCCGCCCGCAACGTCGTCAACGTGACGATGGAACTGGGCGGCAACGCCCCCTTCATCGTCTGCGAGGACGCCGACATCGACGCGGCGGTGCGCGGTGCGATGGACGCCAAGATGCGCGGCGGTGGCGCGGTGTGCATCGCCGCCAACCGGTTCTTCGTCCACCAGTCCGTCGCGGCCGAGTTCATCGAGAAGTTCGGTGCGGCCATGAACGCCGTACGCTGCGGCCCCGGCCTGGAAGAGGACATCACGCTCGGCCCGATGGCCAACCGGACGGTCGTCGACAAGATCCGCACGCTGGTCGATGACGCGATCGCCCGCGGTGCGAGGGTCGCCGCGCGGGGCACGGTGCCCGAAGGGCCCGGATTCTTCCACCCGGCGACGGTCCTCGTCGATGTGCCCGACGACGCCCGCATCTTCCACGAAGAGGTCTTCGGACCCGTGGCACCGATCACCACCTTCACCGATGAGGACGAGATGCCGGCCCGAGCCAACGCGACCGTGCACGGCCTCGCCTCGTACGTCTACACACGCGATGTGGCCAGGGGGCTGCGCATCGCCGAACGGCTGGAGACCGGCATGGTCGGCCTGAACCGGGGCCTGCTGTCCGACCCGGCCGCGCCGTTCGGCGGAGTCAAGCAGTCGGGCCTCGGGCGGGAGGGCGGCCGCGAGGGCATCGAGGCGTTCCTGGAGACGCAGTACATCGCCCTCGACTGGCCCACCGGCTGAGCCCGCCGCCTCCCCTCCGCTACCAAGACCGCCTCCCCCTCCCCCCCGTGGACTCTTCCCCCGCTGTGTTCCGGTATGGGCCGTGGCGCCGCCCCGGCCTGCCCGGACACCGAAAGGACAAGGACCGCACATGGCAACGACGCCTGCGACCGACCACCACCTGCCCGGCACACCCCCGACCCCGTCCACCGCCACCGAGCGCGAGCGCCGGCGACTGCACACCAAGCTGAAGCTGGCCACCCAGATAGGCCAGGGCATCGACGGCTACATCATCGGTGGCACCGGCATGGCCATGGGCGCGCTCACCACCGACCTCCATCTCTCCGCCCTGGCGCAGGGACTGGTCGGTGCCTCGCCACTCATCGGCATTTTTGTCGGAGGACCGCTCTTCGGGCGACTGGCCGACCGGCTCGGGCGCCGACCGGTGTTCCTCGTCGACATGATGATCTTCCTCATCGGCTCGGTCCTCCAGTTCTTCGTCACGGACGGCACGCAGCTGTTCCTGATCCGGCTGCTGATGGGCGTGGCGATCGGCGGGGAGTACGCCATCGGCGCACCGCTGCTGTCCGAGTACGCGCCCCGGCAGGGCCGCGGACGGCTGCTGGCCAGCCTGGAGATCAGCTGGTACCTGGGATACGCACTGGCAACCGTGGTCGGGGCGCTGTTCGAGCCCGTCGACGGCGGCTGGCGCTGGTCCCTGGCGAGCAGCGCGGTGATCGCCCTGGTGTGTGTGGCGCTGCGCGGCGGCATCCCGGAGTCGGCGCGCTGGCTGCTGAGCAAGGGCCGCCGGGACGAGGCCGAGGCACTGATCGAGAAGTACGGCATCGAGGTGGACGTCGTCGCCGAGCTCGAGGAGCGCGATGCGGCCCAACGCGAGGGTTTCCGGGCGCTGTTCAGCCCTCGGCATGTGCGCAGCACGGTGTTCGCAAGCGTTTTCTGGGCCGCCCTCGTTCTGCCGTACTTCGCCATCGGCACCTTCTGGACCCAGGTCTTCGAGGCTCTTCACATGGGTGACAACGCGGTCGCTGCCCTGCTCGTCTACTCGTTCACAGCCGTGCTCGGCGTCGCGGCGGGCTGCCTCGCCGTGGACCGCATAGGCCGCCGCAAGCTGCTGATCCCGCCGTTCTGGATCACGGCCGGATGTCTGGCCGTGGTGGCGGTGTGGCCGTCGTCCACCCCCGTCATCGTGGGCGGATTCCTGTTCTTCATCTTCCTGAACGCCGCCTCCAGCGCGCTGACCGCTGTCTATCCGCTGGAGGTGTTCCCCACCTCGCTGCGCACCACGGGCGTCGGCTTCGCGACCGCGATGAGCCGGGTCGGCGCGGCCATCGGCACGTTCCTCCTGCCCATGGGACTCGACCGCTTCGGTGCGGAGTTCGTGCTCCTCATCGGAGCGGGCGTGCTGGCGGCCGGCGGCCTGGTGTCACACTTCCTGGCGCCGGAGACCACCGACATGGACCTGGCCAGGGCGGCGCGCAAGGCGCGTCGGGGCACGGCTTAGGCATCCGGTTGGGCACGTACGGGGCCGTCGAGGACGCGTGGAACGGTCGGGTCATCGGCCGAATCTCCGCACCCCCGCTCACGCGCGGATGTCTGGGACAGCCCGCCACGCGGCGACGGCGGTCGAGGGGCTGCCGGGGCCCCGCGTCGTCCGCCTGGTCGCCCCGCACATCCCGGCCCAACGCTATCTCGCCACCGCCGGCCCACCTCTGGCGCTGTCCCCGGCGAGCGCCCGTACCCTCGGCTGCCAGGGCGGGCCCGATGACCCCGCCGGAGACGGCGGCCTTCGAGCCCCATCCCGACTTCCCGGCGCGGCCCGGAGGGACGCACAAGTAGCCACCCGCGGCCGCCGTGCTGGTCTGGCCGCCGGCGGTGCTGGTGGGCGACCAGGCGATCATGCCGAACGGCAGGGCTCGCGCCGGGGTACGTATTGCCGCCCCTGCTCGATCCGATCAGCGGATCGACGTACCGCACGCCGTGGTCGACCTGGACAGTGGTGGCCGGTGCGGCCCCGGCGGGGGAGGGGGGGACCCCGGGAGAAGGGCCGGGCACCGTCGAAGCCGCTGCGGCGCCGCCGGTGAGCAGCCGCCGCACCGGACGTCTTCTGGACGCTCGCACCCACGATGGCCCCTTCTCACGGGATTCGGGCGGCTGACAACCGGCGGTGCTGCGCCTCAGCGGAACACCCGGAAAGCGGTGCGGACCTCACTGACGAACGTGGCCGGCTGTTCAAGGGCGGCGAAGTGCCCGCCCTTGTCGAGTTCGTTCCAGTGCCGCAGGCCGGGGAATTGGGGCTGGGCCAAACGGCGAGACGGCTGGTAGTAGTCCGCCGGGAAGACGGAGCATCCGGCCGGCACCGGGACAGGCCCCTCGTAGCCGCTGGCGGTGGCGAAGCTCTCCCAGTAGAGGCGGGCGGCTGACGCCCCGGTGGCGGGGATCCAGTACATCATGATGTTGTCGAGGAGCTCATCGTTCGTGAAGACGGTGCCGGGGTCGCCGTCACAGTCGCTCCAGGCCTGGAACTTCTCGGTGATCCAAGCGGCGAGCGCGGCGGGCGAGTCGGTCAGGCCGTAGCCGATGCTCTGCGGGCGGGTCGCGTGCACGGCGGCGTATGCCGACCCCTGGGCGCGGTGCCGGGCGAGCCTGTCCAGTGCCGAACGCTCCGCCTCGGTGAGGTCGTCGGTGCTCTCCGGCTCGGGGAACGGGACCATGTTCAGATGAATGCCGATGACGTTCTCCGGGTGCCGCCTGCCGAGCGTCATCGTTATCCGGGCACCCCAGTCACCGCCTTGGGCACCGTAGCGCGGGTAGCCGAGCCTGCTCATCAGCTGATCCCATGCGTCAGCGATCCGTTCGGTGCCCCATCCGGTCTGGGACGGCTTGCCGCTGAACCCGAATCCCGGCAGGGACGGGCATACGACGTGGAAGGCATCGGCCGCGCTGCCGCCGAACGCGACGGGATCGGCGAGCGGTTGGACGACCTTGTGGAATTCGGCGACCGAGCTGGGCCAGCCGTGCGTGATCAGCAGCGGGACCGCGTCCGGGTGCGGTGAGCGGATATGGATGAAGTGGATGGGCAGCCCGTCGATCTCGGTCGTGAACTGCGGGAACCGGTTCAGCCGTGCTTCCGCCGCGTGCCAGTCGTATTCCTCCAGCCAGTACCGGCACAACTCGCGGATATACGTCAGCTGTGTGCCCTGCGACCAGTCGCCGACGGTCTCAGGCTCGGGCCATCGGGTCCGGCGCAGCCGGTCCCGCACGTCAGTCGCGGTGGCTTCCGGGATGCTGATCTGGAACGGGACGATGTCCCCGGACGGTCCGGTCATGAGCACGCTGCTCCTTCAGGTGGCCTCGGTGATGTTGCGGACGCTCATGTTGTTGTCGGGTTCCACGCTCAGGCTATCTTTCCCCTGGCCCGAGGTTGGCTGAACGTCACCACACCCTCACGTACGACGATTTCGAGTGCTGGCGTGCCGTCACCTCTGTCCGGGGTTGTCGCGGAACCAGGTGCTGGCAGCCGCTGACGCCAGTGCGGCCGCGCACATGGCCAGCCAGGCGAGGCGGAAGCCGTGGAGCGCCTGGTGCCCGAGGATCGCGGTGAGGATCGCTACGCCGAGGGCCGATGAGATCTGACGGGACATCATGAGAACCCCGCTGGCGAGCGAGATCCGGTTCGACGGCAGGGTGGCCGCCGAACCGAACAGCGGCGGCTGCAACAGCGCGGTGCTGACACCGGCGAGTACCGCGCCGGGCAGGAACACGACGAGGTACTCCGGCCGGTCCGTCGCGGTCAGCGCCCACCAGCCGCAGCCTGCCGCGAGGGTCAGTCCGCCCAGCACCGCCGAGGCCCGGGCGCCGAAGCGTGTCACGATACGGCCGGACAGTGGTGCCGTCGCCATGGTGCTGGCAGGCATCGGGGCGATGGCCAGTGCCGCGGTCACGACGGAGTAGTGCCAGCGGCCGGTGAGGAACAGCGTGGCCGCCAGGATCATCGCGGCGAACGCCAGGTAGTACAGGAACACGCCGCTGACGGCGACGGTGAACAGCCGGTGCCGGAAGAGCTCGAAGCTGACCACCGGATCGGGGGTCCGGCGAAGGTGGTGCACGGTCAGCGCCCCCAGCAGGACGGTCGCCACCGTGCATCCGAGGATGGCCTCGGAGCCGTATCCCCAGACCGAAGCCTGCGTGAACACGGTCGTCAGGCCCGCCACGGTGGCCAGCACCAGCGCGGCCCCCGGTAGATCCAGGCGCTTGCGGACGCCCCGCGGGGACGCCGGGAGTTCACGGCGTCCGGCCAGCACCGCGACCGCCACAACGGGAATGTTGATCAGGAAGATCCATCGCCACCCGGCGGCCAGCAGCAACCCCCCGGCCACGGGGCCGCTTCCGGCGCCGGCCGCGGCGACCGCGGTCCAGATGCCCATCACCTTGGGATGTTCACGCGGGGGGAACGCGGGAAGCGCGAGGCCGAGAGAGGTCGGAATGAGGATCGCGGCCGCCACGGCCTGCACGATCCGCGCCGCCACCAGCGCGGGCAGCACCGGGGCAACGGCGCAGCCCAGCGAAGCCACCCCGAACAAGGTCATCCCCAGCAGGAACGCGGGCTTGCGGCCGATGTCGTCGGCCAGTCTCCCCGCCGGCACCAGCATGGCCGCGAGCACGATCGTGTAGGCGTTGAGCACCCAGGACACCTCGGCCAGGCTGGTGCCGTGGAACGTTCTCTCCAGTGCGGGGAAAGCGACGCTGACCGCGAACAGGTCCAGGATGGCGAGGAACTGCGCGGCCGACGCGATCGCCAGGATCCGCCACCGCCGGATGCCGGTCTGAGTGACGGCAGGAGACTCGGTGTTGTGAGCTGTCACGTTCTGGCACCGTACAGAGGCGCCTTGGCGATCACGAGCGGCGTGCTTGCCATCATCCGATAGTTTCGCGACATGACCAAGGTTCCGGGCACTCTGGCGGTGCTGCTCCTGGATCAGCAGGCCGCGATCGAGGTCGCGATCGCGTGCCAGGCCTTCGGCACCCCGCCGGGCAGCCACCCGGCCGGTTGGTACGACATGCGGCTGTGCGGCGCTGAGGACGCAGGGGCCCTGGTACCGCTGCGCGCCTGGTTCGATCACGCCGGGCCGGCCGGCGTCTTCGAGCTGCGCGCCACCCACGGGCTCGATGACCTGGTGACCGCGGATACGGTTCTGGTCCCCGGGACGGGAGACGTACACGGTGATCCGCCGGCCCCGGTGCTGGACGCGGTCCGCGCCGCCCGCACGCGGGGCGCCAGGATGGTTTCGCTGTGCTCGGGCGCCTTCGTGCTCGCCGCGGCCGGGATTCTCGACGGCCGGACGGCCACCAGCCACTGGACGCACGCGCCCATCCTGGCCAGCCGGTTCCCGGACGTGAAGGTGGATCCGAACATCCTCTACACCAACGATTCCGACGTGCTCACCAGCGCCGGCCTCATGGCCGGGATCGACCTGTGCCTTCACCTCATCCGTGAGGATGTCGGAGCCGGG
Organism: Streptomyces sp. NA02950; assembly: GCF_013364155.1. NCBI lineage: Bacteria > Bacillati > Actinomycetota > Actinomycetes > Kitasatosporales > Streptomycetaceae > Streptomyces > Streptomyces sp. NA02950. The sequence goes on from NZ_CP054916.1 coordinate 7,868,403, forward strand.
GCCGCGAACGCCATCGCGCGCAGGATGATCGTCCCGCCGCATCGCGCCGGCGGCCAGGCTCAGTACGTGGAATCGCCGATGTCCGCGGCGCGGAGCGGCACCGGCCTGGGAGAAGTGCTGGAGTGGGCAATGGCTCGGCTGGATCAGCCGATCGGCGTCGGGGACATCGCCGCCAGGGCGGGAGTGTCCGGCCGTACCCTGATCCGCCGGTTCCAGGCCGAGCTGGGCACCACTCCCAGCCGCTGGCTCCTCGTCCAGCGGCTGGGCCGGGCGCGAGAGTTGCTGGAGCGTACTGGCCTGCCGGTCGATCTCGTCGCCGAGCGAAGTGGCCTGGGCACCGCGCCCAACCTCCGCGCCCATTTCGCCCGCCAGTTAGGGCTGTCTCCCACCGAGTACCGGCGTGATCACAGCCCTTCCCTCCCGGCGGAGGTGATCACCCGGGCAGACCGGGGACGATGAGCTCGACAAGCCGCTCCCTCACCGGCGTTGGCCGGGCGAAGAGGTAGTCATGGCCTCCCGGCCAGGATTGAACCTCGCAGGTACCCGAGGTGAGTCTCGACCAGGCCGTCATCTCGTCAGCGGTCATGAAATCGCGGTCGCCGAGCCATGCGGTCACCGGGCAGTCCAGGACCGGTTCCGAAGGGACGGGCAACTCCGCGGACAACGCCAGGTCCGCGTACCAGCGCCGCGTCAGCGGTTCCTGGAACTCCGCGGGGAGGTTCCGCCATTCTTCAACGCCGATCCCGCTCAGTTCGGCAAACTGTGCCAGGTCGATCTTGTCGATCTTTCCGCCGGGAAACACGCGGGAGAAGCGGCTCTCGCTCGGATGTGGCCGGTACGAGCTGACGATCAGCCGCCGCAGCTCCCTGTCGGGCGCCAGCCAGGTCGCGATATGAGTACCCACCAGGCCGCCCATGCTGTGGCCCAGTACGTAATACGGCACTTCCGGCAGGGCGGCCAGCGCGTGCGCGAACTCCTGGCGCAGTTGATCCAGTGTCCATTCCGGCGGCTCCGCGTAGCGGTCTTCCCGGCCGGGCGGCTGCACGAGGAGCAGGTCTATGTGGGGCGGCAGCCATTGCGTCCATGTCCAATACGCGCCGGCGGCGCCGCCGGCCGGCGGAACGCACACCAGACAGGCCTCGCCGGGCTGTGCGCCGGAGACTATGTGATGCAGCCACGGCGATGGCTTCCTGAGTGACCTCTGACCCATGACCGCTACCTCAGATCCGACGATTGGGAGGGAGTACGAACCGCCGGAAGACGAGTTCACGCAGCACGTCGTCCCCGGCCTCGACGATGGTCACCGCCCTGATGTCCCGGAGGTATTTGGATATGGGCAGGTCCGTCGTATAGCCCAGGCCGCCGAACATCTCCGACCCCACGGTGGCGATCTGCCAGCCGGTCTGACCACAGAACATCTTGGTGGTCAACGCGGACCGCAGCGCGCCGCGTCGGAGGAATTCGGCCGGCGGGTCGGGCATCGCCATCACGTCGTCGTACTCACGCGCGGCCGCGAGGCACTGGTTGCGCATCACCTCGATCTGCATCTCCATCTGTCCGATCTTGCTCGCGAAAACGGCGTTCTCGATGAGCTTGTGGCCGCCCAGCGGTTTTGTGATCGCGTAGTCCAGACAGATATCGCGGATTCTCCTGGCCACGCCGAGCGCGATGGCCCCGATCAGGATCCTGCTGGAATTGAGGCCGACCTCGATGATCTTGAGTCCGGGACCGTTCAGGACATTGCCGCTCGGCACGGCGCAGTCGGTGAACGACACCTGGTAGGTGCCCGCCGACCGGAGACCGATCATGTCCCATCGTTTGACCACGCGGGCGCCCGGGGTGCCGCGGGGCACCAGGACCGCATGGTAGGAGGCGCCCTTTTCCCTTTCCCCGGCGGACTTGGCGAACACGATGAGGTAGTCGGCGAAGCCGGAGTTGGTCGAGAACATCTTCTCGCCGTTGAGCACTACGTGATCGCCGCGTCTGGTCAGGGTGGTGGTGAGGTTGATCAGCTCGCTGCCGGCCTCCCGCTCGCTGCCCAGGGCGGCCGAGTAGCCGCCGTCACGCGTCATCGCCGTGAGGAACTCCTCCTTCAGCTCGGGCGATCCGTACAGCGAAACCATGGAGCTGCTGAGGACGGAGATCAGGAGTGTGAAGGCCGATCCCGCGTCGGCGTAGGCGAGCTCCGACACGATGTCGACGCTGTCGGCCAGGCCGAGGCCCGCGCCCCCGTACTCCGTGGGAAGCCACCAGTTCAGCAGCCCCTGCTTGTGCAGCGGCCGGTAGAGCTCCAAGGGCGGCTCGGCGCCCGAATCGAACTCCTCGTCGTGCCCGAGAAGAGTGGTCCTGGCGAACTCACGGAATGCCCGCAGCGCCTCTTCCGGCGACGATATCGGCGAGTGGTTCTCAGGATGCATCGCTTCGTCCTTTCAGAACACGGGCGGCGGGAAAAAGCGCCGGAACGTGAAGGCTTCCGGGGTCGGTCCCTTGGCGTTGAGCATCCCGAGCCGGGCCATGCTCTCCTCGACGTCGGGGAGGCTGCCCGCGGGCAGCCACCACAGGACCGACGGAGCGCCGCGCGGCGGCTTGAACCATTTCCGTCGTATCCGGAGGGAGTCGGCGTGCTCGCCCCGGTAGGTGAAGTCCCGAAGCGATTCCAGGGTCTCCCATACCGAGACGTTCACCATGTACGGGTCCTCGGGGAGATCGAACAGGGATTCAAGTCGGAAGACGAACCCCGGCGCCTTACGGGCCAGGGCGTCGACGCTCAGGGCCAGCTCATGGAAGTCGGCGAGGGTCTCCGACTTCAGCGAGTCGACCGCGTAGAGGATGTTCGCCTGGGCGAGGTGATAGTCGCCGCTCATCGCCTGGAAGCCTCCTCCGGGGTCGGCAGGTAACCCGTTGCGATGAAGTAGTCGATGTGCGCGGCGAGCACCTCCGCGGTCACCGGTGAGCAGGACACGCCGACAGACGCGAGGGTGTCGCGCGTGGCGGCAGACTCGAATGTCAGGCTGCCGTGGCCGTCGGGGTCCAGCGCGATCTCGGAGAAGGCCTCGAGCACCGGGTAGGCGGCGTTGTCCGGATCGCTGCCCACCATGTCGGCCCACAGCCCCGGCGGAAGCTCCGCCAGGGGATAGCCGCGGGCGGTGAGGCCGGCGATGACCGAGGCGAAGGGCACCCGGTCCGGGTTGGACAGGTGGAAGGTCCCGCCGAGCGACGGCCCGTGGCAGGCCAGGGCGGCAACGGCCGCCGCCGCGTAATCGACGGGGACGATATCACTGGTCAGCTCGGTCATGGGTGCCGCGCCCGCCTGGACGCAGCCCTTCACCACACGCCAGAGCAGGTCCTCTGCCCGGCACGCCCCGGTCCTGTGGTCGCCGAACGCCCGGGACACCCGGTACATCGAGACGGGCAGCCCGCGTTCGCGCGCGACGGCGACCAGCCCCTCCGCGAACCACATGCTCTGCTCATAGCCCTGCGACAGGGCCGAGGGCGGGCCGGTGAGCGAGTCCTCGGCCAGCGGCTGCCCGTCGGGGCCCGGCTGCCCGAAGACGGCGAGCGTCGAGAGGTGGTGCACCGGCACCGTCCGGTGCCGCGCGGCCAGCCGCAGCACCTCCTCGGTCCCGGTCGCGTCCGCGGGCCCGGGATCCTCGGAGCGGTACAGCTCGTCGACGACGGCGTCGCAGTGGAAGACGCCGTCGGCCGTCCTGGCCAGCGCGTCGAACTCGTCCTCCGTCAAGCCGAGGCGGGGCTTGGCGAGATCCCCGGGCATCGGAACCGTCCGGTCGGACACGTCATCGTCCCGGAGCCGGTAACGGCGCATCGTCTCGCGCAGCTGTGCCGCGCCCTCGTCGGCGTCGGCCGCCCCGACCAGGCAGTACACGGTGGCCGAGGTCCGGTCGAGCAGTTCGCGCAGCAGGAAGGCGCCGAGGAATCCCGTTCCGCCGGTGACGAACAGGTGCTTCGCATCCACCAGGGAGGCGGGGGCGGAGTCCGCGGCGGGCACGATGTCGTCGGCCAGCCGCACCTGCGCCGGGGGAGCCTCCTGAGCCGCCGCCGGGGGCGTCTCGTCCTCGTCGGCCAGGATCGCGGCGATGCGTGCCGCGAGCCCGTCGGGCGTCGGAGTCTGGAAGACTGCGTTGGTCGACAGATGCCCGGTCAGTCCGAGCAAGTGCACCAGCCGGTTACGGAGTTCGAGAGACGCCAGGGAATCGAAGCCGAGCGCCATCAGCGGCAGGTCGGGGGCGACATCGTCGGCCGAGGGGAGGTTCGCGACCTCGGCGGCGTGCTGGGCGACGATCCGGACCAGTTCGGCATGCCGCCGCTCGGCGGGCAGGCCGATGAGGAACGCGCGGAGCCGCTCGCGTTCTCCCGCGCTGGTGTCCACCTTCACCGCGCTCTTGGCCTGGCGAAGCCGCGGCGCGTCCCGGACGATGTCCCGGAGCATCGCCGGGATGAGTTGTGCGTCAACAGCCCTGGTCAACTGGATACGACAGGGGATGGCGAGCGGGCTGTCGGCGGCACGGGCCGCGTCGAACAGCGCGCAGCCGTCTTGGGCGTCCAGCGGCAGCAGGCCCCACCGGCCGAGCCGGGCGTGGTCCACCTCGGTCAGGCCCCCGGTCATGCCGGTGTCGATTTCCCACGGCCCCCAGGCCAGCGAGACGCCCGGCAGCCCTCGCGCCCGGCGGTGGTGCATCAGTGCGTCGAGGAAGGCGTTGGCCGCCGCGTAGTTGGCCTGCCCCGGCGTGCCGAGGACACCCGCCACCGAGGAGTACATGATGAATCCGGACAGCTCACGGTCTTCGGTCAGCAGGTGCAGGTTCGCGGCGCCGTCCACCTTGGCGCGCATGACGCGCTCGATCGATGCGTCGGTGAGCGTCTCGATGGTCCCGTCGTCGAGGACTCCGGCCGCGTGGACCACCGCCCCGAGCGGCCGGTCGGCGGGGAGGGAGCTCAGCAGCGCGGACAGCGCGTCGTAGTCGGCGACGTCGCAGGCCACGATCTGGGCGGAGGCCCCCAGTTCGGCCAGCTCCGCGACGAGTTCGCGGGCCCCGGGGGAGCTCTCGCCGCGTCGGCCGGCCAGCACCAGGTGCCGGATTCCGTGCTCCGCCGCCAGATGCCGCGCGAGCAGCCCGCCGAGTCCGCCGGTTCCCCCCGTGATCAGTACGGTCTGATCCGGGCCGGCCAGCGGCGGGGCCGCCGACTCGGTGCGCAGCGGACCGATCCGCGGCGTGCTCAGATGACCGCCGCGGATCGCGATCTGTTCCTCCGCGGTCTGCAAGGCCCGCGGCAGCGCGCTGGCGGACGACGGCTCGTCGTCGAGGTCCACCAGGACGAACCGGCCGGGATACTCGGCCTGAGCCGTTCTGACCAGACCCCATACCGAGGCGCCCGCGAGATCGGCCACGTCCTCGTCGGGCACCGTCCCGACCGCGCGGTGCGTGATCACCGCGAGCCGGGCCGGGGAGTCCCCGGTGGCGGTCAGCCACTCCCTGATCCCGGACAGCACCCGCCGCACGTCGTCGACGGCCGAACGGGCCAGCACGGCGGCAGCGTCGCGGCCGTTGGCCCCGGCGGGGTCGGTGATGGGGTCGGGGGCGGGGGAGACGTCGAGCAGCACCGGACCTGGCAGGCGCGCGGCCGACGCGGCATCCTCGCAGGTGCCGAACTCGACTCCGGCGTCGGCGAGCAGGCGGCCCAGGGCATCGCCGCCAGTGGCGAGCACCCGGAGCCCCTCGTCGGGCAAGGCGTCGACCGGAGGCGCCAGGGAGGTCCACCGGACCGCGGAGAGGGCCTGCACCGTCCCCCGCAGCAAGGACCCGGCGGGCCGGAAGGCCAGCGTCGCGATCCGGCCGACGGGGTTTCCCGAGCCGTCGGCGAGATCGACGCTGAATTCGGCGTCGCCGGTCGTCTTGATGCGCGCGCGGACCGCGGCGGCCCCGAACGCATACAGGCCGACCCCCGTCCAGGTGAACGGCAGGACCGCTTCCTTCTTGAGCGTGTTGTTGTCGGCCATCGCGGCGAGACAGCCGTGCAGCGCCGCGTCGGCCAGTGCCGGATGCAGACCGTACGGCGTGGCGTCCGGGGTGATCTCCGCGGGCAGGCGAGATTCCGCGAAGAATTCGTCGCCGCGCCGCCACAGGCCCTTCAGACCGCGGAAGACGGGGCCGTACGTCATCCCGGCCCGTTCTGCCAGGTCGTAAACGGCGTCCACGTCCATCGGCTCGGCTCCGGGCGGCGGCCACTCGGCGAAGCCGTCGTTCGGCGGCTCCCACGACGGGGACAGCACACCGGTCGCATGGCGGGTCCACTCGCCGATGCCACCGCGCCGGGAGTGCACGCTGACGCTGCGCCTTCCCTCCTCGTCCACGGTGCCGACGGCGAGTTGGAGTTGGACGGCGTCATCGTCGGGCAGCACCAACGGGGCCTCGAGGACGAGCTCGTCCACCCATTCGGCACCCACCTGCTCCCCTGCCCGCAAGGCGAGTTCCAGGATGGCGGTGCCCGGGAGGACCACCTCCTCTCCGACGGCGTGATCCGCCAGCCACGGATGGCTGTCGAGCGACAGCCGGGCGGTGAACAGGTGCCCGTCCATGTCCGCAAGCTGCACACCGGCGCCGATGAGCGGGTGCGTGGGGCGCTCGAGTCCGGCGGCGGCGAGATCGGTCAGCCCGGCGCGCGGCGATTCGCTGAGCCAGTAGCGTTCGCGTTGGAAGGGGTAGGTGGGCAGGGGGACGCGGCGGGGCTGGGCCGGGGCGAAGTGGGTGTTCCAGTCGACCGGCACGCCGTGGGCGTGGGCTTGGGCGACGGAGGTTGTCATGCGGTCCGGGCCGCCGTCGTCGCGACGCAGTGTGCCGATCACCGCGGCGCCCGCTCCTGTCGCTTCGATGGTGCTTTCCAACCCGAACGCCATGACGGGGTGCGGGCTGATCTCGATGAACACGTGGTGGCCGGATGTCAGCAGGTTGCGTGAGGCCGTCTCGACTGCCACCGGCCGACGCAGGTTGCGCCACCAGTACTCCGCATCAAGCTCTTCATGGTCGATCTGTGCTCCGGTCACTGTCGAGACCATCGGCACCGTCCCCGCCCGCGGCCGCACTCCCGTCAGTGTGTCCAGCAGCTCTTGCCTGATCGGGTCGACATCAGCGCTGTGTGACGCGTAATCCACGTTGATGATGCGGGCGAGGATGCCGGCGGCCTCGCATTCGGCTTGCAACTCCGCGATGGCTTCCGGGTCACCGCTCACCGCCACCGACTCCGGGCCGTTCACCGCCGCCACCGACAGCCGCGTTCCCCACCGGGCCGTCCGCTCCCGCGCCTGCGCTGCCCCCAGCCCGAGCGACAGCATCGCTCCGCTTCCCAGCAGGGGAGCCAGCGCCTGACTGCGTCGCGCCACCACCCGCGCTCCGTCGTCCAGTGACAGGGCCCCGGCCACGCATGCCGCGGCGATCTCTCCTTGGGAATGCCCGACCACAGCGGCCGGTTCGACTCCGTACTCTCGCCACACCTGCGCGAGCGACACCATCACTGCCCATAACACCGGTTGTACGACGTCGACCCGGTCAAGACTCGGTGCCCCTGCCGAACCGTCCAGCACATCCGCCAGTGACCACGGCACATAACGCTCCAGCGCCTCACCGCACGTCGCCAGGCACTCCGCGAACACGGGGGAGGATTCCGCCAAGGCGGCCGCCATCCCCGGCCACTGCCCGCCTTGGCCGGGAAACACGAAGACCGGTCGCGCGTCCGCCCATGCCGTTCCCCGCACCACCTGCGGAGCCGACTCCCCACGCGACAATGAGGCGAGCCCCGATACCAGTTGCTCGCGGCCCGAGCCCACCACCACGGCCCGATGGTCGAACCGCGACCGTGTCACCGCCAGTGAGAACGCCACATCCTCGGGCCGTTCGGTCTCCGCCACCGGAAGCAACTGGGCCGCCTGCGCCCGCAGTCCGGCCTCACTCCGTGCCGACACCACCCACGGCATCACCGAGGGCCGGGCAGTCCCCGCCGCACCGGAATCGCCGACCCGCGGCGTTTCCTCCGGCGGCTCCTGTGGCGCCTCCTCTATGATCACGTGCGCGTTCGTTCCGCTCACGCCGAAGGACGACACCCCGCATCGCCGCGGCCGATCCCTTCGCGGCCACTCCACCGCCTCCGCCAGCGGCACCACCCCGCTGCCGTCCCAGTCCACATGAGGTGACGGCGATGAGAAATGCACCAGTCCCGGAAGCACCCCGTGCTGCAACGCCATCACCATCTTGGCCACCCCCGCCACACCGGCGGCCGCCTGCGCATGACCGATATTCGACTTCACACTCCCCACCCACAACGGCCGCTCCGCCGGACGGTCGGCCCCATACGTCGCGATGAGGGCTCCCGCCTCGATCGGGTCTCCGAGCGTGGTGCCGGTCCCGTGTGCCTCTACCGCGTCCACATCGGCGGGCGACAGGCCGGAGGCTTGCAGGGCATCGCGGATGACCCGCTGCTGCGATGGCCCGTTCGGCGCGGTCAGGCCGTTGCTCGCGCCATCGGAGTTGACCGCGGAGCCGCGGATCACCGCGAGGACCCGATGGCCGTTCGCCCGGGCATCCGACAGCCGCTCCAACAGGAGAATCCCGGCGCCCTCGCCCCACCCCGCCCCGTCCGCGCTGTCGGAGAACGGTTTGGACCGGCCGTCGGGCGACAGCGCGCCCTGCCGTGACATCTCGGTGATCACACGCGGTTGGCACATCACCGTCGCGCCGCCCGCCATCGCGAGCGAACACTCGCCGCGACGCAGCGATTCGGCCGCCGCGTGCAGCGCGACAAGCGACGAGGAGCACGCCGTATCGATCGTGATCGCCGGCCCCTGAAGGCCCATCGTGTAGGCGATCCGTCCGGAGGCGACGCTCCCGAGCTCCCCGGTCAGCAGGTATCCCTCCGCCTCATTCGGCGGGGACTGAAGGGGGAGGCTGTAGTCCTGGTAGATCACACCGGCGAAGACGCCGGTGCGGCTGCCGACGAGGGTGGCCGGGTCGATGCCGGCCCGCTCGAAGGATTCCCACGCGCATTCGAGCAGCAACCGCTGCTGCGGATTGATGGCAGCGGCCTCCCGCGGCGTGATCCCGAAGAACCCCGCGTCGAAGTAGGCGGCATCCCGCAGGAACCCGCCCTCGCGCACGGGGGTCGTTCCAGGGTGATCCGCATCGGGGTGGTAGAGGCTGTCGGTGTCCCAGCCGCGGTCGGTGGGGAACGGCGCGATCGCGTCGCCGTCGGCCGCCACAAGCTCCCATAAGTCTTCTGGCGACATCACACCGCCGGGGAACCTGCACGACATCCCGATGATCGCGATCGGCTCGGTGATCCTCGCCTTGAGCCGCTCGTTCTCCTTCAAAGACTCGCGCAGCGCCTCGACCAATTCGTCAACAGACGTGTTCAACGTGCCTCCTCAAACATGAGCGATCCCGAAATAAGCAGCCGATGGCTGATCAGCCGACGTCACCTGGGCGCTTCTTGCGCAGCGCCAGCCGCACCAGCTCATCGCCGTCCATGTCGTCGAACGCGCGCTCGGCGCGAGCCGCGGGCACCGGGGCGGCGTCGTGACCGGCGTCGTCGGGGCTGTCCGGGCCGAGCTTGGCGAGCAGATAGTCGACGAGCTCACGCGGTGAGGGGTAGTCATAGATGAGGGTGGTCGGCAGCCGGAGCCCCGTCGCCGCGCACAGCCGGTTACGGAGTTCCACGCTGGTCATCGACTCGAACCCCAGCGCCTTGAACGTGAGGTCCACCGCGACCTGAGCCGGCGTTTCCAGGCCGAGTACGGCGGCGATCTCGCCCGCCAGCAGATCCCGCACATCGCCCGGGGCGGTGACCGTGCGGCCCCCCGCGGCCCGCAGCTCCTGTTCGGCGGCCGCCGCGACGGGTCCGACGCCGTCGGCCAGATCCCCGCCGGCCGCGGACAGACCGGGAGCGGTGAGCCAGTAGCGCCGACGCTGGAAGGGGTAGGTGGGCAGGGGGACGCGGCGGGGTCGGGCTGGGGCGAAGTGGGTGTTCCAGTCGACCGGCACGCCGTGGGCGTGGGCTTGGGCGAGGGAGGTTGTCATGCGGTCCAGGCCACCGTCGTCGCGGCGCAGTGTGCCGATCACCGCGGCGTCGGCCTCTGTCGCTTCGATGGTGCCTTCCAACCCGAACGCCATGACGGGGTGCGGGCTGATCTCGATGAACACGTGGTGGCCGGATGTCAGCAGGTTGCGTGAGGCCGTCTCGAATTCCACCGGCCGGCGCAGGTTGCGCCACCAGTACTCCGCGTCAAGCTGCTCGTGACAGATCAGTGCTCCGGTCACTGTCGAGATCATCGGCACCGATCCCGTTCGCGGCCGTACCTCCGTCAGCGCGTCCAGCAGCTCTTGTTCGATCGGGTCGACGTGATTGCTGTGTGACGCGTAATCCGCGTTGATGGTGCGGGCGCGGATGCCGGCGGCCCCGCATTCGGCTCGCAACTCCGCGATGGCTTCCGGGTCACCGCTCACCGCCACCGACTCCGGGCCGTTCACCGCCGCCACCGACAGCCGCGCCCCCCACCGGGCCGTCCGCTCCCGCGCCTGCGCTGCCCCCAGCCCCAGTGACAGCATCGCTCCGCTGCCTGACAGCGGCACCACCAACTGGCTGCGTCGCGCCACCACCCGCGCTCCGTCGTCCAGTGACAGGGCCCCGGCCACGCATGCCGCGGCGATCTCTCCTTGGGAATGCCCGACCACAGCGGCCGGTTCGACTCCGTACTCTCGCCACACCTGCGCGAGCGACACCATCACTGCCCATAACACCGGTTGTACGACGTCGACCCGGTCAAGACTCGGTGCCCCTGCCGAACCGTCCAGCACATCCGCCAGTGACCACGGCACATAACGCTCCAGCGCCTCACCGCACGTCGCCAGGCACTCCGCGAACACGGGGGAGGATTCCGCCAAGGCGGCCGCCATCCCCGGCCACTGCCCGCCTTGGCCGGGAAACACGAAGACCGGTCGCGCGTCCGCCCATGCCGTTCCCCGCACCACCTGCGGAGCCGACTCCCCACGCGACAATGAGGCGAGCCCCGATACCAGTTGCTCGCGGCCCGAGCCCACCACCACGGCCCGATGGTCGAACCGCGACCGTGTCACCGCCAGTGAGAACGCCACGTCTTCGGGCCGTTCGGTTTCCGCCACCGCAAGCAACTGGGCCGCCTGCGCCCGCAGTCCGGCCTCACTCCGTGCCGACACCACCCACGGCATCACCGAGGGCCGGGCAGTCCCCGCCGCACCGGAATCGCCGACCCGCGGCGCTTCCTCCGGCGGCTCCTGTGGCGCCTCCTCTAAGATCACGTGCGCGTTGGTCCCGCTCACGCCGAAGGACGACACCCCGCACCGCCGCGGCCGATCCCTTCGCGGCCACTCCACCGCCTCCGCCAGCGGCACCACCCCGCTGCCGTCCCAGTCCACATGAGGCGACGGCGATGAGAAATGCACCAGTCCCGGAAGCACCCCGTGCTGCAACGCCATCACCATCTTGGCCACCCCCGCCACACCGGCGGCCGCCTGCGCATGACCGATATTCGACTTCACACTCCCCACCCACAACGGCCGCCCCGCCGGACGGTCGGCCCCGTACGTCGCGATGAGGGCTCCCGCTTCTGCCCGGTCACCGGCCCTGGTCCCCGATCCGTGTGCCTCCACCGCGTCCACATCGGCGGGCGACAGGCCGGCGTTGGCCAGCGCCCGGACGATCAGCCGTTCCTGCGCGGGAGCACTCGGCACGACCAGACCCTCGGTCGCGCCGGCGGAGTTGACCGCGGAGCCGCGGATCACCGCGAGGACCCGGTGGCCGTTCGCCCGGGCATCCGACAGCCGGGCGAGCATGATCATGCCCGCCCCCTCGGACCAGACGGTGCCGTCCGCGTCAGCGGAGAAGGGCTTCGGCCTGCCGTCCGGCGTGAGCCCCTGCTGCCGGGTGAACTCGGTGAAGAACCCCGGTGCGGGCATGACCGAGACGCCGCCGGCCAGCGCGAGGTCGCATTCCCCGGCCCGGAGCGCCTGCACTGCCAGGTGGATCGCGACCAGAGAACCGGAAGAAGCGGTGTCTATCGTGATCGTCGGCCCGACGACCCCCAGTGTGTAGGCGATCCGGCCGCTGATCGCGCTGGGTATGTTCCCGGTGAGCATCAGCCCCGAGGAGCCCTCCGGCGCCAGATGCATCGGCGGCCCGTACTCGGTCGACAGCCGCGCCGCGAACACACCCATGTTCATCCCGCTCACCGATAGCGGGTCCAGCATGGCGCGTTCACATGCCTCCCACGACACCTCGAGCAAGATACGCTGCTCGGGATGCATAGCGAGCGCCTCTCGCGGCGATATGCTGAAAAACGAGGCGTCAAATTCGGCGGCGTCGAGGAATCCGCCTCGGTCTACTGAGCTGGAACCGGCCTGAGCGGGATCTGAGCGGAGACGGTCAAGGTCCCAGCCCCGGTCGGCAGGAAAATCGGAGATGGCCTGGGATTCGGCCGTAACTAATTCCCATAGTTCTTCGGGGGATGCCAACCCACCTGGGTACCGGCATGCCATCCCGATGATTGCGATCGGTTCCGTCGCTATACCGCTTGCCGCTAACTCGGACATTGTGCCCTCCCCCGGAGGCCAACCCCAATGGGCTGCCGACTAGCCGACTACGTTAATTAGCGTAGTTATTTTTAGGCTAAGCACTCGCGCTCCTGAGGGTCAACCCCACCCCGGACGTTATGAGTGCTCGGATCGTGGGCAGGGGGGCCGGGCCGTGCCGCCGATTCGCCGACGGAATCGCCGGAGACCCGCCCGATCCGGGGGCGCTGTCCACTCAGCGAGAGATACGTCACAAACCCCACGAGACGGTGCACTTCACCGCGGCGCCCGGCCTGATCGCCGACATCACCGGCGCGATGGTGGCCGCTGATGCCCTGCACACCGTCGCCGCCGACCGCGCCCACTGCCTGCGCTCCCTTGTCCTTCAGTGCCGCCGCCGGGCGGCGATGCACCCCAAATGCATAAGGGAGGGCCCTCTTCATTTCGCTGCCAGCACGTCCACACCCTCACGCTCACCACGATGACGCGCCCGCACTCAAAAACAGGGCAGCGGGAGAACCGGCAGCGCTCACCATGAATGGCGCTCAACCAGCAGGCGGCGCACACCCTGAATGACGGGCAGCGGGAGATCCGCCGCGTATCCGGCGCGATCACAAACGCAGGCCTTCGCCGATATCGGCGCGACCGGCATACGCCCCCCGGCGCCTACCGGCCACAGGCCAACGGGGCGGCGGCGACGCACAGTTGAAAAAGCTACAACCGCACCCTGCTCGACGAATGGGCCTGCATCCGGCTCGGCACCCGGCTTGGCAGCATCACCGCTGCCACACCGCATTCAGCGGAACGCCGGCGCACGCGCCCCGGCCGGCGGAAGGTGTAACCATCAACTGGATACGTTCACGGGGTGATGATGACTTTCAGGCCGGTGCGGCGCTGGGCGGCGGCGAACGCGGCAGACGCTTCGGCCAGCGGGACCCGGGACGACACCAGGGGGTCGAGTGCCACCACGCCGCGCGCGGCCAGGTCGATGGCGCGCGGGTAGACCTCGTTCATCCGGCGCACCATCGAGATCGTCAGTTCTTTGCCGCGCGCGAGCGAGGCGCGGAACGTTGTTGTGTCCGAGCCCGGTATGCCGCCGAGCACCACGCGCCCGCCCGGCCGTACGCACTCCATGGCGATGCGCACCCCGTCGTCGTTCCCGGCCATTTCGAACGCGACGTCAACGCCGTACGAGGAAAAGCCAGCATACGACGCCGCTGGGGCGGAGGCAGGGGCAGAGGTGGACGCGGAGGCGGGAGGGGGGTCGAGGACTTCGTCGGCACCCCACTTGGCGGCGGCTTCGCGGCGGTGCGGGAGCGGCTCGACCGCGATCAGGCGGGACACCCCCGCGGCACGCAGCAGTTGGATCAGCAGCAGGCCGACCGGACCGCAGCCTACGACCGCCGCCGTGCCGCCGAACGGCACGTGTCCCAGGTCCAGTGCCCACAGCGCGACGCCCAGGGGCTCCAGCATGGCGCCGCCCGCGTCGGACACACCGTCAGGCAGCGGGTGCAGCCGACGCGACGGCCACGGCATGACCTCGCGCATCATCCCATCCGTCACTCCGTGCCCGGAGAACCGGATGTTGTAGCACAGGTGGCGGGACGCGTCCCGGCACGCCCGGCAGGTCTCGCACGGGATCGCCGGGTCGATCGCGACCCGCTCCCCGCGCCTCGGCCCGGCCGCGATCTCACCGGCGCCCTCGTGTCCGGGCACCAGCGGCCGCTCCAGCTTTGCGTCGCCGATCGAGCCGTCTTCGTACCAGTGCAGGTCCGACCCGCAGATCCCCACCGCGGTCACCCGCACCAGGGTCTCCTCCGCGCCCGCCTCCGGCGTGGGCTCGTCCCCGACCCGCAGGTCCGCGATCCCGTGAAGCCTCGCTGTCCGCATTCCGCCGACCGTATCGGGGGGTCCGGGGGGCGTCCACGGGGTGCCGTGATCCGAGCCGGCGAAATGGCGGAGAAGTGGCGGTGGTCAGGGCTTTCCGGTGCGGGTGCCCGGCGTACTCCTCCAGCTCGAGGGCATCTTCCGGCAGCGGGACGGGACCCGGGAAGTTGCCTGAAATTGTCTGCCGGCACAGCACGTTGGCCGCCGTCCCAAGGGCTGTGCCGTCATCCCCGGTGGATCAGCGAGCGGCGCCGGATGCGGTCAGTCGCAAGGCGGAGGGTCGTCCTCGTACCGGGCGTGCTCGGGTGATCCCGACAACGCGGCAGGGGGCACCTCCCGGGCGAAGCCTGGGGGCGGCCGTAGCCGGCGTCGGGAGCCCGCTGGGGATGACGGGAACAGCGCTTAGACTGCCGATATGGCTGCTCCATCCACTCCGACCGTCCGCCCCCGCCGCTTACGGGAAACGCCGACGACGCGCCGGCCCGCCCTCGCCCCGAGGCTGATCGCACGATGAGCGCGACAAGCAACGAGTCCCAGTTCGCCCGGGCGCGGAAGGTCATCTCGGGCGGGGTCAACTCGCCGGTGCGCGCCTTCCGGTCGGTCGGCGGTGCGCCTCGCTTCATCGTCTCCGCCTCCGGCCCGTACGTCACGGACGTCGAAGGACGCGACTACGTCGACCTCGTTGCCTCCTGGGGACCGGCGATCCTCGGTCATGCTCACCCGGAGGTCGTCACCGCGGTTCAGGACGCCGCATCCCGGGGCCTCTCGTTCGGCGCCACGACTCCGGCCGAGACAGAGCTGGCCGAGCTTGTCGTCGAACGGCTCGGCGGCCCCCGTGCGGCAGGCGGCCTCATCGACGAGCTGCGTGTCGTCTCCACCGGCACCGAGGCGACCATGACCGCGATCCGCCTGGCGCGCGGCTTCACCGGCAAGCCTCTGGTAGTGAAGTTCGCCGGCCACTACCACGGCCACTCCGACGGTCTCCTCGCCGCCGCGGGCTCCGGCGTGGCCACCTTCGGCCTGCCCGCATCGGCCGGTGTCCCCGAGCCGATCGCCGCACAGACCATCGTCCTGCCGTACAACGACCTCGACGCGGTACGGGCCGCTTTCGCGGCCCACTCGGGACGTATCGCAGCGGTCATCGTGGAAGCGGCGGCCGCGAACATGGGGGTCGTCCCTCCCGACCACGGATACAACGCCGCACTCGCCTCGATCGCCCACGAGAACGGCGCCTTGCTGATCCTCGATGAAGTCCTCACCGGGTTCAGAGTCGCACCGGACGGCTACTGGGGTCTGGAAAAGTCGCGCTCCACGGAGCTCTATGACGCTGACCTGGTGACCTTCGGCAAAGTCATCGGCGGCGGCATGCCCGTGGCCGCGGTCGGCGGCAGAAGCGACATCATGGGACACCTCGCCCCGGACGGCCCCGTGTACCAAGCCGGCACCCTGTCCGGGAACCCGCTGGCCGTCGCGGCCGGCCTCGCCACCCTCCAGCTCGCGGACCACGAGACCTACACCCGACTCGACCGAGCGAGCAGCACGATTCGGGCAGCGGTATCCGACGCCCTCACGGACGTCGGCGTCGCCCACACGGTCCAGGCCGCCGGCAACCTGTTCTCCATCGTGTTCGCTCCGGAGCCGGCGCGGAACTACGAAGCCGTACAGGCGCAAGAGACCTTCCGATTCCCACCGTTCTTCCACGCCATGCTCGAACACGGAGTCGCCCTGCCGCCGAGCGTCTACGAAGCGTGGTTCGTCACCGCCGCCCACGACGACCGCGCACTGACCCGGATCATCGATGCGCTTCCGCACGCTGCCCGCGCCGCGGCCGGGGCCGCTCCGGCGGAATAACCTGACCGGGCGGGCCGTTGCCAACCGACAGGCGTGTGCGCGGTCCGACGATTGCGCGGCGTCGCGGCCTCGCGTAGCGTTTTCGGAACTGCGGCCGGGACCCGGGTCCCGACCGGCGGAAGGGTGGAGGTGACGGGAGTGCGGCCGGTGAGCTGGCAGCGTGTCCTGGTCATGGCGCCCCGCCGTCGTGTCCGTCTGTACTCCCGGCCCCACATCGATCTGCAACGGGTGGCCGCCGCCCTGTGTTGTTCCTGATCCGTTCCTCCCGTCGGCCCTGAGAGCGGGGCCGACGGTCCCCGACGGCCGATCAGGAAGGCACACTTGCCGTGTCCGCGTCTCTTTCACACCCTTCGCCACTCCATCTCGCCGTCGCGCTCGACGGCGCCGGCTGGCACCCGGCCGCATGGCGCGAACCACAGGCCCGGCCCCGGGACCTGTTCACCGCCGCGTACTGGACCGATCTTGTCACCGAGGCCGAACGCGGCCTGCTCGACTTCGTGACCTTCGAAGACGGGCTCACCCTCCAGTCCTCGCACCGTACGGAGCCTGACGAGCGCACCGACCAGGTGCGCGGTCGGCTGGACGCGGTACTGATCGCCGCCCGGGTCGCGCCGCTGACGCGGCACATCGGGCTGGTGCCGACGATCGTCGCCACTCACACCGAGCCGTTCCACATCTCCAAGGCGATCGCCACGTTGGACTACGTCAGCACCGGGCGCGCGGGTGTGCGGATCCGGGTGTCGAGGCGCCGGCACGAGGCGGAGCACTTCGGACGCCGCACCATCCCGCGGCTCGGCGCCGATGACCTGGACACTCCGGCCGCCCGGCAACTGACCGCCGAACTCTTCGCGGAGGCCGCCGACTACGTCGAGGCGGTGCGCCGGCTGTGGGACAGCTGGGAGGACGACGCGGAGATCCGGGACGTCGCCACCGGCCGCTTCATCGACCGCGACAAGCTGCACTACATCGACTTCGAAGGCAGGCACTTCAGCGTCAAGGGCCCCTCGATCACCCCCAGGCCGCCCCAGGGACAGCCCGTCGTCACCGCCCTGGCACACCAGAGCGTTCCGTACCGGCTGGTCGGCCGCTCCACCGACATCGGGTACGTCACCCCCCATGACACCGGCCAGGCCCAGGCATTCGTGGCCGAGGTCCGCGCCGTGCAGGCCGACGAGGGACGCGCGGAGGAGCCGCTGCACGTCTTCGGTGACCTGGTGGTGTTCCTGGACGACACCCCCGGCGCGGCGGCCGGCCGACGAGAGCGCCTGGACGGTCTGGCCGGTTACCCGTACACCAGCGACGCGAAGGTGTTCACGGGAACGCCCGGGCAGCTCGCCGACCTGCTCCTGGAATGGCAGCGGACCGGGCTTTCCGGTTTCCGGCTGCGCCCCGGCGTCCTCGGACACGACCTCGAGGCGATCACCCGTGGGCTGGTGCCCGAACTCCAGCGCCGCGGTGCCTTCCGTACGACGTACGAGGCCGACACCCTGCGCGGGCTGCTGGGGCTCGCGCGCCCCGCCAACCGCTACGCCACCGTCTGAGCAGTCGGAAAGGGACCACCGACCATGAGCAAGCCGCTCAAGCAGATCCATCTCGCGGCCCACTTCCCCGGCGTCAACAACACCACCGTGTGGAGCGACCCGAGCGCGGGCAGCCACATCGAGTTCAGCTCGTTCGCGCACTTCGCGCGCACCGCCGAGCGTGCCAAGTTCGACTTTCTGTTCCTCGCCGAGGGGCTGCGGCTGCGCGAACAGGGCGGGAAAATATATGACTTGGACGTGGTGGGGCGGCCCGACACCTTCACCGTCCTCACCGCACTGGCGGCCGTCACCGATCGGATCGGCCTGACCGGCACCATCAACTCCACCTTCAACGAGCCGTACGAGGTGGCCCGCCAGTTCGCCAGTCTCGACCACCTGTCGGACGGCCGCGCCGCCTGGAACGTCGTCACCTCGTGGGACGCCTTCACCGGTGAGAACTTCCGCCGTGGCGGCTTCCTTCCGCAGGAGGAGCGGTATTCCAGGGCCAGGGAGTTCCTGGACGCCGCCACCCAGCTGTTCGACTCCTGGAAGGGTGATGACATAGCCGCAGACCAGGCGGCCGGCATCTTCCTCAAGAACGTGCGCCCCGGTGCCTTCGCCCACCAGGGTCAGCACTTCGACATCGCCGGTCAGTTCAACGTCCCGCGCAGTCCGCAGGGACGACCGGTGATCTTCCAGGCCGGTGACTCCGAGGAGGGGCGCGAATTCGCCGCGTCGAGCGCGGACGCGATCTTCAGTCGGCACAGCACCCTGGAACCCGGCCAGGAGTTCTACGCCGACGTCAAGGGCCGCCTGGCACGGTACGGCCGCACCCACGACCAGCTGCTGATTCTCCCGGCGGCCACCTTCGTCCTCGGCGACACCGACGCCGAGGCTCAGGAGCTGGCCCGCGAGGTGCGGCGCAAGCAGGTCAGCGGCGCCACCGCGATCAAGCATCTGGAGTTCGTCTGGAACCGTGACCTGTCCGCGTACGACCCGGACGGCCCGCTCCCCGACATCGACCCGGACCCCGGCGAGCACACCATCGCCCGCGGCCGGGCCCAGGTACGGATGTACCGAGATCCGCTGGCCGTCGCCCGGGAGTGGCGGGAACTGGCGGAGGCCAACAAGTGGTCGATCCGTGACCTCGTCATCGAGACAGGCAACCGCCAGGCCTTCATCGGCTCTCCGGCCACGGTCGCCGAGACCATCAACTCCCTCGTCCAGGCCGACGCCAGCGATGGCTTCATCCTCGTCCCCCACATCACCCCCGGCGGGCTGGACGTCTTCGCCGACACCGTCGTCCCGCTGCTCCAGGAGCGCGGCGTGTTCCGCACCGAGTACGAGGGCACGACCCTGCGCGACCACCTCGGCCTGGCTCACCCCGGCACCGCGGCGCACAAGGAACGGGCGGCCTCGTGAAGTTCCTGGCCATCACCCTCATCGTGCACGCCCCGGACCCGGTGACGGGCGTGCAGAAACCGACCCATGCGCGGTTCCGCGAGGTGAACATCCCCCGTGGCCACGACGGATCAGGCTTGCTCAGGCGCTTCGGACGCGGCGGATGATCAGGTACATCTCGCAACCGAGGCAGTACCCGAAGGCCGCGTTGAGAAAGGCCGCGGCCAGGGCGAGCGCGGTCGCGGCCATGCCCAGCCAGTGGACGCCCGCCAGGTAGCCGACGGTCCCGACGAGACCGAAGGCGACGCCGACGCCCTGGGCGAAGCGGGGCGGCCGCGGGTCCTCCAGCTCACCGGGCGCGGAGAGCCGGGGCCGGACGGCGACTCGGTACAGCCAGCCGTACGGGGAGTACCGCAAGCCGGCGAACGCACCGAGCGCGAAGATCGCGGTTTGCGCGGCGAGCAGGGCACCGCTGCCAGTGATCAGTACGACACACAGGACGATGGTGGTGAGCGCGGCGGCGAACCGGGGGCCGCGCGGGTCGATCCGCATGGGGAGGAGACTCCGGGGGGCGGGGACGGTGATCGGGCCGGTGCGGGTGTCAGCGACAGCGGGCGGTCGTGACCCGGCAGAGGTCGACCACACGGCGGGTGGTCAGCCACGGCAGGAGAGGGGAGTCCATGGCCGTCATCGTAGTGGCGCGGAAGGGGCTGGGCGAGTGCAGACTGATGGCATGACCGGCTTGGTGGTGTGTGCCGCGGTGCTCATTCTGGCGAGTGTCTTCGGGGCGGTGCGCGCGCTGTGCGGCGGAAGGCTCCGGGCGCGGCGGCGGGATGGCGCGGTGCGCCTGTCGGCGGCGGAGCTCGGGGCCGAACTGGGGGACCGGGTGACGCTGGTCCAGTTTTCCACCGCCTCCTGCGCGCCGTGCCGGCCGACGCGACGGCTGCTCGCGGACATCGCCGGGACGGTGCCGGGCGCGGCGCATGTGGAGATCGACGCGGACGACCGGCTGGAGCTGGTCAGACGGCTGGGGATCCTGCGGACGCCGACCGTGCTGGTGCTCGACCGGGCCGGCCAGGTCGTCGGCAGGGCGTCCGGACAGCCCCGCCGCGCGGAGGTGATGGCAGCCATCGGCACGGCGACCGGGGCCTCAGCCGCCTCGTCGTGATCGAGACGCGTGAGGAAGACGCGTGAGGAAGACGCTGAGGAAGACGAAGGGCGCCGCTCCTTATGTCGTTCCCGTACGAGGCCGCTGCCCGCTGATGCCGGGACCTGCGGCTCCATGACGTCGCGGACCGCCGTGCGAGCGCCGAGCTACGGCGGTGTGAGCCGGGCCGGCCTCCTGCTCACACCTGTCGGCCAGGCCCTGTGCGGTGGGCTTAACCCCTGATGAGCGGGTGCGGAGACACCCGCGTAATGAGCGCTTCATACCGTCACGAGGAGTGGGATCGGGACCGAGCACAGCAAGGGAGGCGCCCGTGGCCGCGCCGGGTTCGCGGAGTGAGGGCACGACGAAGGTGCGGACGGTGTGCTCGTACTGCGGGGTGGGCTGCGGCATGGTCCTCGACGTCGGCAGGGGACCGGACGGGCGGCGTACGGTTCTGAAGGCGACGGGGGACAAGGAGCACCCGGCGAACTTCGGCCGGCTGTGCACCAAGGGTGCGACGACCGCGGACATGCTCGCCGCCCCGGGACGCCTGAGCACCGCGCTCATCCGGCCGGACCGTGGCGAGGAGCCACAGCCCGCGCCCGTGGCGGCCGCCATCGACGAGACCGCCCGCCGTCTGCGCGCGACCCTCGATGAGCACGGCCCCGACGCGGTCGCCCTCTACGTCTCCGGGCAGCTGAGCCTCGAGGCGCAGTACCTGGCGAACAAGCTGGCCAAGGGCTTCATCCGGACGAATCAGATCGAGTCGAACTCCCGCCTGTGCATGGCCAGCGCCGGCACCGGTTACAAGCTGTCGCTTGGCGCGGACGGGCCGCCCGGCTCGTACCAGGACTTCGACAGGGCCGAGGTGTTCTTCGTCATCGGCTCCAACATGGCCGACTGCCACCCCATTCTTTTCCTGCGGATGATGGACCGGATGAAGTCGGCGGGCGCCAAGCTGATCGTCGTCGACCCGCGGCGCACCGCCACCGCCGACAAGGCCGATCTGTTCCTCCAGATCAAGCCGGGTACGGACCTCGCGCTGCTCAACGGGCTGCTGCACCTGCTGCACGCGAATGGCCACACCGACACCGAGTTCATCACCGGCCACACCGAGGGCTGGGAGGCGATGCCCGCCTTCCTCGCCG
Organism: Streptomyces sp. NA02950; assembly: GCF_013364155.1. Classification (NCBI taxonomy): domain Bacteria; kingdom Bacillati; phylum Actinomycetota; class Actinomycetes; order Kitasatosporales; family Streptomycetaceae; genus Streptomyces; species Streptomyces sp. NA02950. The sequence continues at coordinate 7,889,965 of NZ_CP054916.1, forward strand.
ACTACCCGCCCGCCACCGTTGCGGAGATCACCGGCATCCCGGAGGGCAGCATCCACGAGGCAGCCCGGCTGATCGGCGAGGCCGGGGAATGGATGAGCTGCTGGACGATGGGCCTGAACCAGTCCACACACGGCACCTGGAACACCAACGCCCTGGTCAACCTGCATCTCGCCACCGGCGCGATCTGCCGCCCGGGCAGCGGGCCGTTCTCCCTGACCGGCCAGCCCAACGCCATGGGCGGCCGGGAGATGGGCTACATGGGGCCGGGGCTGCCCGGGCAGCGGTCCGTGCTCGCCGACGCGGACCGGGCCTTCGTCGAGGAACTGTGGGAGCTGGAGCCGGGAGCCCTGCGAGCGGACGGCGTCGGCAAGGGCACGGTCGAGATGTTCCAGAAGATGGTCGACGGAGAGATCAAGGCGTGCTGGATCATCTGCACCAACCCGGTCGCCTCCGTCGCGAACCGCAAGACGGTCATCGAGGGTCTGGAGACCGCCGAGTTCGTCGTTGCGCAGGACGTGTTCGCCGAGACGGAGACGAACGCGTACGCCGATGTTGTGCTGCCCGGCGCGATGTGGACCGAGACCGAGGGCGTCCTGATCAACAGCGAGCGCAATCTCACGCTCGCCCGGCCCGCCGTCGATCCGCCCGGCGAGGCAATGGCGGACTGGCGGATCATCGCGGGCGTGGCCCGTGCGATGGGTTACGAGAAGGGTTTTGCGTACGACAGCGCCGAGGAGGTCTTCGAGGAGATCAAGCGCGCCTGGAACCCGGCGACCGGCTGGGACCTGCGCGGTGTGAGCTACGAGCGGCTGCGTACCACGCCCGTGCAGTGGCCGGCGGCGAGTGCGGAGGGGGCCGACCGCAATCCGGTCCGGTACGTCGGCGAGGACGGCTCGCCGACCTTCCCGACCGCGAGCGGCCGTGCGGTCTTCTACGCCCGCCCGCACATCCCGGCGGCGGAGATGCCCGACGACGACTACCCGTACGTGCTCAACACCGGCCGCCTCCAGCACCAGTGGCACACCCTGACCAAGACGGCCAAGGTCGCCAAGCTGAACAAGCTCAACCCCGGTCCCTTCGTGGAGGTGCATCCGCAGGACGCCGCCGGGCTGGGCCTCGCCGAGGGGGATTCGGTGAGGGTCACCTCGCGGCGCGGGCAGGCCGTGCTGCCCGCGGTGGTCACCGACCGGGTGCGGCCGGGCTGCTGCTTCGTGCCGTTCCACTGGAACGACCTGTTCGGGGAGTACCTGAGCGTCAACGCCGTGACCAGCGACGCCGTCGACCCACTGTCGTTCCAGCCCGAGTTCAAGGTGTCCGCGGTTTCGCTGACCAAGGTGGCCACCCCGGTGACGGTACGGGCTCCGGCCCTGGTGGGCGCGGAGACGGCGGCCCCGGCGTCGGCGGTGACCCCGCCACCGCCCGCCGCACTTCCCACCGCTTCCGTTCCCGCCCCGTTCGGGCTGGAACCCGCGCCGCCGCCGGTCCTGGCCGAACACGAGCGCCGGTATCTGACCGGCTTCCTCGCCGGTATCCCGTCCGGCGGCCCGGGGGTGCCGGTGCTGCCGCCGGACGCCCCGTTCAGCCCGGAGCATGCCGTGTGGGTGAACGGCGTGCTGGCCGGGATGTACTCCAGGACCGACGCGACGTCTGCCACCGAGCTCGACACCGGCGGCTCCCCGCGGTCGTCCGCCCCGTCCCCGGACGCTCCTCGCGGCCAGGTTGTGATCCTCTGGGCGTCGCAGACCGGGAACGCCGAGGAGTTCGCGACCGCCGCGGCGGAGCGGCTCACCGCGGAGGGCCACCCCGCCTCCCTGCTGCCCATGGAGGAGGCGAACCCTGCCGCGCTGCCGTCCGGCGCCGATCTGCTGCTGATCACGAGCACCTTCGGTGATGGCGACGCCCCGGACAACGGAGCCGGGTTCTGGGACGCCCTCGCCTCACCCGACGCCACGCGCCTGAAGGGCAGGCGATACGCCGTCCTGGCGCTCGGCGACTCCTCCTACGACGACTTCTGCGGCCACGGCCGTCGCCTCGACCGGCGCATGGAGGAGCTGGACGCGGTACGGCTGGTCCCGCGCACCGACTGCGAACCGGATTACGAGACCGACGCCGGAGGCTGGCTCGACCGGGTCCTCACCGCGTTGAAGGTCACCGAGCAGCCGGCACCCGCTCCGGACCGCGCCACCCCCGCCGCCCCCCGGCCGAGCCGTCCCGCCCCCGTCACCGCCCGCCTCACCGGCAACCGCCTGTTGAGCCGGCCCGGGGCGGGCAAAGAGGTCCGGCGCTTCACCTTCGACGCCCGGGACAGCGACACCCCGCTGGTCTACGAGACCGGCGACGCCCTGGCGGTACACCCGGTCAACTGGCCGAGTCTGGTGACGGAGTGGCTGGCCGTCACCGGGCTGGACGCGGACGCGACCGTTCAGGTCAAGGGCGTCGGGGACGTGCCCTTCTCCGAGGCCCTGCTGCGCCACCTGGACATCACGCGCGTTTCCTCCGCTCTGCTGCGTTTCGCCGCCGACCGCGCCCGCGACCCGCGCGACCTGCGCAAGCTGCTGCGCCCCGACAACAAGGGCGAGTTGGCGCAGTGGTCCTGGGGGCGCCAGGCCGTCGACGTGGTCGCCGAGTTCGGCATCCGGGCCGGGGCACAGGAGTGGGCCGACGCGCTGGGACGTCTGCGACCCCGTCTGTACTCCATATCCTCCAGCCCCCTGACCGATCCCCACCTGGTGTCGCTGACGGTCTCCGTCGTCCGCTACGAGAGCCTGGGCGGCCGCCCCCGTCAGGGTGTGTGCTCGCCCTTCCTCGCCGACGCCGAGCCCGCCGCCCCGGTGCCGGTCCGTGTCCAGCGGGCGCCGCACTTCCGCCCGCCCGCCGACCCCGCCACACCGGCGGTGATGGTGGGCCCCGGCACGGGCATCGCACCCTTCATCGGCTTCCTGGAGGAACGCCGGGCCCGCGGCCATCGTGCCCCGAACTGGCTGTTCTTCGGCGAACAGCACGAGGCGACCGACTTCTACTACGAGGAGGAGCTGTCCGCGTTCCTCGCCGAGGGCACCCTCACCCGCCTGGACACCGCCTTCTCCCGCGACCAGCGGGCCAAGGTCTACGTCCAGGACCGGATGCGGGAGCACGGGCCGCTGCTGTGGTCCTGGCTCCAGGACGGCGCCCACTTCTACGTGTGCGGTGACGCCTCCCGCATGGCCAAGGACGTCGACCAGGCCCTGCGGGAGATCGCCACCCTCCATGGCGGCCTGGAGGAGGCAGCGGCGGCGGCGTACGTCAAACAACTCGCCACGGACAAGCGCTACGTGCGCGACGTGTACTGACCACGGGCGGGTGGGGGCCCGGGGCGTGTCCCGGCGATGCCGCAACCGAACAGCTCCCCGACGTCCGCGCATTCGGATCGACACGGCCATCCGGGTGAATCCCCCGCCAGAAGAATTGTCCCGCTCGCGTGGGGCCGACACGATGCGCAACGGGCGGGATGCGCGCGGGCCTCGGCATCCGCAGATCGGTTCCCCGGCCCCACTCAGGCAACCAACGAAGACGATCCACGAAGACGATCCACGAAGACGATCCACGAAGGCGACCGACGAAGGCGAGAACATGTACAGCTACGTGCTCGGATTCAACCTGGCGCTGCGCGGCGACGAGGCGAGTCGATTCCTGGAGGAGGCGGTGCGCACCTGGCCGTCTCTATGGGACAGCATCCCCGGGGTGAGGGGATTCCTGCTCCTGCGCGGCGCTTTAGCCTTGGGCGGCCCGTTCGAATACCAGTTGCGAGTGGACATCGACACGCTCAACACCCTCTCCACGATCGACCGCGTCATGGCGTCCGGTGAGGGAGGATGGCGCAAGACGCGCTCCAAGTGGTTCAAAGCCCGCACGGTCGCGCATGCGCGGGTACTCGGCTTCGTCGATGGTGACGAGGGCCATCTCAATGGGCAGGGAGCGATTCACCTGCTCGCTCCCTGCCGGCCCGACGGATCGGGGCAGCCGGAGTCCTGCCTGCAAGCCGTGCGAGAGGTCCCCGGGGTCGTGTCGGCTCAGGTCCTCCGCCCGGCTCTCGCGGCAGCCGACGCACAGGAGGAACTCTGGGTGCGGCTGCAGAGTCTGGACAACCTGGACGCCGTGGCCGCCGCGGGTGGTCTGGCAACCGGTCGAGCCCAGCTGTTCGGGGAGTTGCGCGAGGTCGACGGGGCGCTCTTTGCCGGAGCCTGACGGGGTGTCGCACACGGACACCACGGCCCTGGACGGTCGGTACGCCACCGTCGAGCGTGTCGCGGAGCTTCGTTCGGCGGACTTCGCACAGCTGGCGGACCGCAGCGCCCTGGTGGTGGGATGCGGAGCCCTCGGTGCGGCGGTGGCGTCACATCTCGTGCGCGGTGGCGTGGGAACGGTCCGTGTCATCGACCGTGACATCGTCGAAGTGCGCAACCTCAGCCACCAGATCCTTTACACCGAACAGGACGCGGCCGCACGGCGGTTCAAGGCGGAGGCGGCGGCAGCGCATCTGCTCGGCGTCAACGCGGACTGCCGCGTCGAAGGCGTCGTCGCCGACTTCACACCGGGCAATGCCCTTCGGCTGGCCTCCGGGACCGACGTGCTGGTGGACGGTGCCGACAACTTTGAGACCAAGCTGCTGCTCAACGATGTCGCGGTCGCAACGGGGACCCCGCTGGTCTACGGAGGCTGTGCCGGCACCGAGGGCTCGGTTCTGGCGGTCGTCCCCGGGGTGACCCACTGCCTTCGCTGTCTTTGGCCCACACCGAGCGAATCGGCGAGCCGGATGACGTGTGAGACGCGAGGGGTGCTGCCGTCGACCGTGGCCACCGTGGCCGGCTTGCAGGCGACCGAGGCGTTGAAACTGCTCCTTGGCCTGGACGCCACCGAAGTGTCCGGCCTGGTGCGTATCGACGTCTGGCACGCCGTGCTGCGCCGCGTCCCGCTGCCCGCGTTCGGCACCGGTCCACAGGCGTGTCCCACCTGCGGAGACAGGGATTTCGGCTATCTGCGCGGCGAGTACCGCACAATGACACGTCAGTTGTGCGGCGACGACACCGTACTGCTGTACGCCCCGGCGGCCGCCCCGGATCTGGACCGCCTGAGGCAGCGGCATGGCGCGAACCCCTCGCTGCGCTCCTGGCCCGAGTGTGTGCGGGTCGACATCGACGGTTGCCGCATCGTGGCATTCGCCAGCGGCCGAACGCTGATCCACGGCGCGGGCGGGGTGAACCGGGCCAAGGCCCTCTACACCCGGTATGTGACCGGGTGAGACGGCCTTCGCCAACGGGCTGTACGCGGTCGGTGCGGCCGATGTGTCGCTGACCGGCCGCACCGTGCGCGACACCGCCTGCACCGCCCTGCACCTGGGCGGGCGGAGCCCGCGCCCGGGTGCGCGGCCGCACCGTCGCCGACAGTCCCGAGTGCGGGATGCGGGTGACGGAGCGGGCCGAACTGCTCGCGGACGACTGCGAGGTGACCGGCGCCGAGCCGGCCGGGGTGTGCGTGGAGGGCGGCGACGCCGCGGTGCGCGGCCGAGCCTTACGTCTCGATCTCCGGCTTCGGCCAGTCCGGCCCGCTCGCCGGCGAACCCGGCCACGACGTGACGTACGCGGCTCACGCCGGTGTGGTGGCGCTGTCGGGCACGTCGGGCGGACCGCCCGCGTGGGGCCCCGGGGTGCCGGTCGCCGATCTGTGCGCCGCCATGTCCGCCCTGCTGGCCGCGGTGCACGAGCGGACGAGCACCGGCAAGGGGCGCCACCTGGACGTGTCCATCCGCGACTGCCTCTCCCACTGGCTGAACGCACGGCTGGGCCCGTTCCATCACGCGGGCCTCACCGCACTGGACGACCAGCGGGCGATGGCCTTGGAAAGGCCCGGCTACCACACCTTCACCTGCGTGGACGGGACGGCGATCGCGATCGGGGCCATCGAGGACCACTTCTTCGGGCGACTGGTCCGGACGCTTGGTCTCGCCGAGTGGGCGGAGCCGCGCTGGTCGGCGTACCGGGCGCGGGAGGAGGCCGTGGACGGGATCAACGCGGCGGTGGCCGCGGCCCTGGCCACCCGCGATGCCACGACCGTACTGGCGGAACCGGCGGGGGCGGGCGTCCCGGTGGCCCGGGTCCTGCCGCCGCTGGAGGCGGTGGAGGCGTCCGGCCGCACCGTCGACCACCCGACCGCGGGCCCGCTCCTGCCGTTCCCGGTCGCGATGCCGTCGTAGGTCCGGGTCACAACGTGCATCACACCAGTTCGGGTTGAGGTTCCGGCTGCCACGCTGGTACGGCCTTCGGTTCCCACGCTTTGGTGGTCCGTACGTAGCCGTAGATCACTGAGGCCATCGCCAGCAGGAGAAGGGGACCGGACACCCACGGGTGTTCGGCCATCTCCACCGGCAGATAGCGATACGCCACCAGGAGTGCGGCGAAGACCGTTGAGCCGTAGGTGACCAGCTGGATTGCTGACCGGTCCCAGCCACGGTCGAACGCACGCAGCCCTGCCTCGATCGTGAGCGCGAACACCACCCCGGCAAGGAGATCCACGCCGTAGTGGTATCCGAAGCCCAGCGTTGCGCCGAGCGTGGCAACCAGCCAGAACGTTCCCGCGAAGCGCAGCATCCGTGGGCCCTTGCGGGAATGAATGAAGATCGCGGTAGCCCACGCCGTGTGCAGGCTGGGCATGCAGTTGCGAGGCGTGATCGCGTCGTAGGACACCGGGTGCGGGACAGCGAGTGGCGGCGGCGTGTGCGGCCACAGGTTGGCCACCGCCCATTCCACGCCGCCGGTGCCGGAGGTGCCCGGACCGTAGGCGAAGATCGGTCCGACCACCGGGAAGATCATGTAAATGGCAGGTCCGAGGAGGCCGATCACCAGGAAGGTGCGCACCAGATGATGGCGCGGGAAGCGGCGTTCGACCCCCACGTGACGCAGCTGGTACAGCGTGACGACGATCGCGGCCACCGCGAGCTCACCGTAGACCCAGTCGAGAAGATGGGTACCGATCGGACCGGTGGCCTTGAGGATCCGGCCCGCCACCCACGACGGGTCGCCCAGCGCGTGATCGGCGGTTGCCAGGTACGGGTCGAGCACCGCCGGGCGGGTCTTGGACGTGATGAGCAGCCAGGTATCGCCCGTCTTGCGGCCGGCCACCAGCAGCAGACCCAGCCCGACGCCCTTCAGCAGCAGCGCACGTTCCCGGCCGGTGCGGCGCGTGACAGCGATGACCGCACAGCCCAACATCACCCACAACGCGCCGTTTCCGAAAAGGTGGTCGGCGGCCACCTTGACGTCGACCGCCCACCGCACCAGCACGAAGACGACGTCGATGCCGATCGCGGCACCAGCCGCGATGAACCGTTGCCGCCAGGTGAGCACCACCATCATCAACGCCAGACCGGCGTACAGCGGCCCCGGTTTGGGGGCGAGTACCACCTCTTGCGCCTGGGTGGTGATCGGCCCCGGTTGGCCGCCGTACCGACGCGCGGCGATCTCCAGCGCGATGAGCATTCCGAGGGTCACCACACCCGCCACGACCCACAGGATCGCCCGTGGTTGACGCCACGTGGCGAACCCGATTCTGCGTTTTACTCGCGAAAACATCCGCGATGCTATAGGAATCACTTGTTTGGCCGATTTAGTAGATATTGCCCGAAGAGGTGACTCTTCGCGTCGGATGGTGTGGATTTTTCTGTGAAGGATGGGCGGAGGGCGTTCGTCGTGGGTCCGATCATGCCATCGGAGCGGTACGGGTGGCTTCGCTGGTCACGAGCGGCACGAAGGCCAGCCGCAACGGTGCTCGATGGTCCGGCCTCTCGGGGATGACGGTGAAGCCCTCGACGCCCGGCGGACATCGAGGGCGGCGTCACGGGTTGGCCGATGGCTCCAGCGGCTGTCCGGCACCCACAGCGCACGCTTCGATGGCGTCAAGTCGTCGTATGAGAGCACTCATGCATAGTAGTGATCCCCGTCTGCTCATGTCCTGCCCAAATCACGCGCCCAACTGGCGTCCTGTGAGGAGATGCGCCCTGCTCACCTGCGAAAACGCGTCGCACAGCCGCTATCGGGGCTGTCCACGGCCGCACCGTACGCGGCCTCGGTCCCAGGCCCAGGCCGGCAGCCGTGCGGCGCGCGGCGCGACGTCGCGCGGCGCGCTCGACCGCCCTCAACCGGCCTCAGCGCGGTGTCCGCTCATCACGGCCAGGCTTTCGTCCCGGATGGGGTGTGAGGTGTCGCGGTCGGGGCGGTACGGAGTCAGGGTGGGGTCGGGGGTGGAGGTGGTGAGTTCCTCGGCGGCGAGGGCGGCGAGGAGCGGGGCGAGGGTGACGCCGCTGTGGGTGGTGACGGTGTAGAGACCGGGAGCGTGGAGGTGCGGGCCGACCAGGGGAAGGCCGTCTTCGGGAACGGGGCGGACTCCGACCCGGGTACCTCCGAGGGAGCGGAAGGCGGGCAGGATCGCGGCGCATCGGCTGAGGAGGTCCGCTTCGGGCGGCACATCAGTTGCCGGGGTCGGGGCGAGGAGGGCGTCGACCGGCCAGGAGATGGCGCAGACCCGGTTGCCCGGGGCGGGGCGCAGATCGACGCCGGAGGTCGCGACGATGGCGCGCAGCGGCTCGGCGAGCGGGACGGACTCGCCCACCAGACCGGGGATCTGACGCAGCGGCAGCCGTACACCGGCCAGTTCGGCGATGCGCCCGGCGTCGGGGCCCGCACAGTTGACGACGTGGTCGGCCTCGAAGCGCCGGCCCCGCGCCTCGGCTCCCCGCACCCGTTCGCCGTCCAGCAGGAGGGCGGTGACAGGAGTGTCGTAGCGGATGTCGGCGCCCAGGGCCGCGGCCCGGTCGAGAAGGGTGTGTGCGAAGAGGGGCGCGTCGTACCAGGCGGCGGCGTCGTGCACGACGAGTTCGGTGGCGCGGCAGGAGGCGGGGTCGACGGCAGGGGCGAGAGTGCGCAGTTCGTCGGGGTCGGCCGTCCGGCAGGGGTGCCCCCAGCTGGCGAGGCGCTCGGCACGTGCGCGGAGGATGCGCTGATCCTCCTCGGTGTGGCCCCACTGGACGAGCGGCGCGGGGTGGCGCCAGCCGGGGGCTCCCGTTTCGCCATGGATCTCCTCCTCCAGTTCCCGGTGGAGCGCGGCGCTGCGCTGGTTGAGCAGGAAGTAGGAGTGGGGGGTCTTCAGATGCGTGACGTCGATGGAGAAGGTGGCGCTGGAGGTGCCCGGTGTGCGGCCGCCGGCCTCGAGCACGGTGACGCTGACGCCTGCCTCGGCCAGACGGTGGGCGGTGGCGGCGCCTATCACTCCGGCGCCGATGACGAGGGCACGGGTCATGGAGAGTCCTTCGGTCACAGTCAGAGATGGGGGGTGGGGTCAGCCCAGTCCTTGCCCGGGATGCCCGGGATACCCGGGATGCCCAGGATGCTCGGGGTGCCCGGGGTGGTCGGAAAACCTTGCTTCAGAGAACCTTGCTGAGGAAGGCGCGGGTGCGTTCGTGGCGCGGGTCGCTCAGCACGTCCGCCGGCGGGCCGGTCTCGACAACGGCTCCGTCGTCCATGAACACCAGCGAGTCGCCGACTTCCCGGGCGAAGCCCATCTCGTGGGTGACGACGACCATGGTCATGCCGTCCTCGGCGAGCGCTCGCATCACCTCCAGCACCTCGCCGACGAGTTCGGGGTCGAGCGCGGAGGTGGGTTCGTCGAAGAGCATGAGTTCGGGCCGCATCGCCAGAGCGCGGGCAATGGCCACCCGTTGCTGCTGGCCGCCGGAGAGCTGGGCGGGGTAGCTGTGTGTCTTGTCGGCGAGGCCGACGCGGTCGAGCAGCTTCGCGCCGCGTTCGCGTGCCCGTTCCTTCGGTTCCTTCCTGACCTGGACGGGGGCCTCGATGACGTTTTCCAGCGCCGTCATGTGCGGAAAGAGGTTGAATCGCTGGAAGACCATGCCGATGCCCCGGCGGCGCCGGGAGACGGCCTTGTCGCTCAGCTCGTACAGCTTGCCGTCCCGCTCTTCGTAGCCGACGAGCTCGTCGCGGACGTACAGGCGTCCCCGGTCGATGGTCTCCAGATGGTTGATGCAGCGCAGGAAGGTGGACTTGCCGGAGCCGGAGGGGCCCACCAGGCACATCACCTCGCCGGGGTCGACTGTCAGGTCGATGCCCTTGAGCACGTCCGTCCGGCCGAAGCTCTTGTGCACGCCCTCGGCTCTGATCACGGCTGATGTCAACGTGCGCTCTCCTCACGGTGGTTCCGGGCCGCTGCGCGCAGCCGCTGGAGCGGGGTGGGCGGCAGGTCGCGGCCGGCACCGCGGCCGAAGCGCCGTTCCAGGTAGTACTGGCCGACGTTGAGCACGGAGGTTGCCACCAGGTACCAGAAGCAGGCGACGACCAGCAGCGGAACCTGCTGGAAGTTGCGTGAGTAGATGCCCTGGATGGAGGTCAGCAGCTCGGGCACGGCGATGGCGAAAACCAGCGAGGTGGTCTTCAGCATGGAGATCGCCTGGTTGCCGGTGGGCGGGATGATGATGCGCAGCGCCTGCGGCAGCACGATGCGGCGCAGGGTCTGTCCGCGGGACATGCCCAGCGCCTGGGCGGCCTCGCTCTGGCCGTCGTCGACGGAGGTGATGCCCGCGCGGACGATCTCGGCCATGTACGCCGCCTCGTGCAGCCCGAGGCCCAGGACGGCGGCGGTGAGCTGGGTGATGAGGACGTTGGTGTCGGCCTCCACGAACGTCGGTCCCCAGGGAATACCGACGCCGATGGTGGGGACGACCGCGGAGAGGAAGTACCAGAAGAGGAGCTGGACCAGCAGCGGGGTGCCGCGGAAGAGCCAGATGTAGCACCAGCTCAGCCGGGACAGCATCGGGTTGGCGGACATCCGCAGGACGGCGAGGAGAACACCGCCGACGATACCGAGTGCCATGGCGAGGGCCGTCAGCAGCAGCGTGGTCCGCAGTCCCTCCATGATCACCGGCGAGAAGAGGAACTCCCCGACGGTTCCCCACTGCATACGGGGATTGGTGATCCAGCCCTCCAGGAGGAAGACCAGCAGGAAGGTCACCAGGACCGCGGCGACGCGCAGCCCTGGACGGCGCACCGGGACGGCGCGCAGGGACTCGGCGGCGCCGCTGGAACCGGCCCCGCCGGAGCCCGCCCGGGTGAGGGTCTCGGTCATGCCGCGCCCCCGTTCACCGTGGCGCGCTTCAGGGCCCCGGACGTGATGTTCCACTGCTTGAGGATCTTCGCGTAGGTGCCGTTGTCGATGAGTTTCTGCATGGCCCCGCGGACAGCCCGTACCAAGGTCCGTTCCTCCTTGTTGATCAGGATTCCGTAGGGCAGGAAGCGATACGGCTCACCGGCCGTACGGAACCTGCCGTGCGACATCTCCGCCTGGTAGATGACGGTGGGGGTGCCGCCGACGAACGCGTCGGCGCGGCCCGTGGACAGCGCCTGGAAGCAGCCGACCGAGTCGGGGAAGACCAGCTTCTCCAGCTCCGGCTTGCCGTCCGCCGCGCACTTCTCGGCCTGCGCCGCCACATCGTCCACCTGCGAGGTGCCCTGCTCGACGGCGACCTGGCTGCCGCACAGACTGGTGAGGGAGCGGATGTTCCCGGCCGCCTTCTCGGAGGCGAGGATCGAGCTGCTGGTCTTCATGTAATCGACGAAGGTGACCTGGGCCTGGCGTTCCTTCTTGTCGAGCATGGCCTGGATCGCCACGTCGTAGCGGTTCGACCGGACCCCGCCGATGATGCTGTCGAAGTTCGCCTGCACCAGGTGCACGCGGACGCCGAGGATCTGGCCGATCGCTCGAATGAGGTCGGGTTCGGCGCCGATGACGGTCTTGTTGTCGATGTCCAGGAGGGACAGTGGCGGGTAGTCGTTGCCGACAGCCGAAGCGAGGGAACCTTTGTCGCGAATGTCCTGGGGGAGCAGGGTGCGGAGTGCGGGGTCGACGCGCTGCTCGGGCACCTTGGACTGATTGACGGTCGCGGTGCCACCACAGGCCGTCACGGTCAACACGAGCAGCGCCGCGAGCACGAGGGGATATGCGGTGGCGCGGGCCCGCGCATGCCTTCCGGGCACGGTGCCTCCCTTCTGGGCTGCTGGTCAGGGACCGGCTGGGGCTGGTGGACACCCAATGTGCGGGATGCCGGTGACCCGGGCAAGAACAGGGAGAATGAACGTTTCCGAGCAGTGTGTTAAGTTCAGCTGATGCTGACTCCGCCGCAGCTCCAGGCGATATGCGAGGTGGTCGACGCAGGCTCGTTCCGTACGGCCGCCCAGCGCCTCGGCTACACGCCCTCCGCCATCTCCCAGCAGATTTCCACCGTCGAGCGCGCCCTGGGCGTCCCGCTCTTCGAGCGCTCACCGCGCAGCGTGCGGCCCACTCCGGCCGGGCTCCAGCTCGCCCGGCGCGCGGGACAGCTGCTGGCCGACCTGGCGGCGACGGAGAACGAGATGCGCGGCTACGCCGCCGCCGAGCGAGGGCGACTGCGCCTGGGCAGCTTCTGGTCCGCGGGGTTCCGGCTGGTGCCGACGGTGCTGACGGGGTTCCTCCGCGACCGGCCCGAGGTCGACGTCCGCTACGAGGAAGGCGACCCGCAGGTCACCGTGCCCGCGGTATTGGAGGGGCGGCTGGATCTCGCCGTCATCTTCGAGTACGGGGTGGTCCCGCACAGCTGGCCCGAGGGCCTGGAACACACCCTGGTGCGGGAAGAGCCGCTCTACCTTCTCCTCCCCGCGGGACACCCCCTCGCCGGCCGGCCGCATATCCGCCTCGCCGACCTGCGGGACGAGCGCTGGATCAGCTACCACGAGGACACGGACGCCGCTCGCTGCCTGCGCCACATCTGCGCGGCCGGCGGCTTTCTGCCCGAGGTGCTCTTCCGTACGAACGACTACAACCTGCCCTACGAACTGGTCCGCCAGGGCCTGGGAGTGGCGATCGCACCGGAACTTGCCATCGTGGACGCCGCCACCTCACCCGACACCTCCGGCACCCGCCTCGTCCGGCTCACCGACCCCGCCCACACCCGTCGGGTCTATGCCACCCGACGTACCACCGACCCCAACCCCTTCCTCCCTCAAGCCATCGCCCTCCTGCACACCGCGGCGGCGGCCCTGCCGGAGCGGAGTGAAGAGGAAAGGAGTGTGCGCTGAGCGGGGCCGGTCGGGGGCCGACCCGGTGTGCTGGGTCTCCTGAGAAAGCCGGCCGGGAGGACGACGGCTATCTGCTGACCGTCGTCTTCGACCTCGAGCAGGACGCCTCGCAGCTGCTGGTCCTCGATGCCTCCGGTCTCGACCGCGTCGCCACCGTCCACCTGCCCCAGCGCGTGGGCGCCGGACTTCACGGCTCCTGGATCCCCGACAGCGCCCTGGACGGCAGCGCCCGCTGAACGCCGACGGGGCTCCCCGCGCTCGGGCGCAGTGGCGCCACGTGTTCGGGGAGCCCGTCGGTGTCACTCGGTGGCGTGCCTCCGGTCAGGACTGGGGGCGGCTGCCGTGGTTGGCTCCGTTCTTACGACGGGCCTTCTTCTTACGACGTCGCTTCGACGACATATCGACTCCTCTCCGGCGATGTTTTCGCCCTATCTGTACCGATTACATCGGTGTCTCAAGCGGTGATCAGGCCGCGCGTACCCAGACTCGCACCACGTCATCCTTTTTCGTGAAGCACCTCACGCCGCTGGCCTCGGAGCCGATCGACGCGCGGCGGAAATCAGCTACCGTGCCGGCCGGAAAGGGCGGAGACTCCTCTCGTGGCTGACATGGGGTCGTGCCGGGAGGCGGTCATCACGTGGGCAGCCGGTGGTCCCGGCGATCCCGCGCGTGAGCCGGCCGCGCGGCTGCCCGTCCGGGCAGCTGTCCTGCTCGGAGGGCCGAGCGATGTCGCGGCGGTCAGTGCGCTGGCCGCGCGCCGCGGCCGGGACCTGGCGGACGAAGGAGTCTGCGTCCTGCCGATGGGCGGTGCGATGACGCGGGCGTCCCCGTCGCCTGGGGCTGCGCGACGGAGGCGACCGCGCTGGCGGGGCCCGATGCCGGGTCCGCCTGGGACCCGGCGGCGTACCCGCGTGCCGGGTCAGCCGCGCGGGGGCTGGACCATCCTGCGGCCCGCGGTCGCGCCGCCGTGCCCCACTCCACCCGCCGGCCGCAGAAGCCCACGCGGGCGCCCTCGGCGGCGAACGCCTTCGCCGCCGCCCGGCCGATGCCGGAGGTCGCGCCGGTGATCAGCACCGTCCTGCCCGCGAACCGGCCTGCCCCGCGGCGCCCGCGGGGGGCGGCCGCGGCGCGGCCCGAGGCTCCCAGCGCCGTCGCCGCGGCCGCCCCTGCCAGGCCCAGCATGGGGCCGCCAAGTAGGGCCCGCCGGCCGAACTCCGGCTCGGACGCCCGCGCGCGCCCCCCGTCGTGCCCGGCCTCCTCTGCCCGTGCCGCCCCGGCGGCGGCCCGGTGGCCGCTCGCGCCGGACCCGCTCACGCGCACGCCGTTCATGCCTTTCACGCTACTCAGGCCGCTCTTGTCTCTTTCATCGCTCGTGCCGTTCATGCCGTCCCCGTCCGCCTCGTCTCTACTGGTGGCCATGCCGCAACCCTCGCCGGGCGCGGCCCGCCCAGTCCTCCCTCCGCGGGCCGTGATCGGCGGCCTGAAGGAGGAGCGGGCCTCCTCCCGTCGCAGGAGTCCGGCGTTCCGGGCTGCGCCTATCGTCGGCCTGGTGAATCCCCCATGGCTGGAGCGCGCCTTCGACGAGCGTTACGCGGTGGCTCGGGCGCTGCTGATGTCCGTCGCCCTTGCCGGCGATCTGCTGCTACTGCACCGACCGAGGAAATGCCACCGAGTGGGCGCTCGCGGCTTGCGGACTCATACCGTGCGCGGTCGTGAGCCGCCGGCCGGGGACGGCACTGGCGGTCGCGACCGCACTGCTGGTGGCCGCGCACCGGCTGGACGCCGGCATCGTGCCGGCGCCGAAGGTGCTGGCTGCCGTCGTCCTCTTCGAGCTGGCGGCGGTGCGGTCCGGCCGGGCGCCGGTGGCGGGGGCGGCCGTGCTCGCCCTGGCGACCCGTCCTGAACGTGGAGAGCCCGGCCGCCCTCGCGGTGGGCGGCCCGCACCAGGCGCTGGAACTGACGCGGACGCAGCCCGGTGAACACCTCTATGAGCTCGCGGCGTTGTGCGGTGACGATCTGCACACGAAGCCCGACGCAGCACCGGACCAGGAGTCACGAGCCAGCCTTTAGGAGCCGTCGGTGGTCCCAGCCTCATGCACCGCTCGCAGGGCGCTTTCCAGCGCATGACGAAGGTGTGTCCGCGCGTCCCCCGCATCGGCCTTGCTCAGCAGTGCCGAAAGGAATTCCGGGTCCGGGTAGCCGCTGCCCCGGGACTCCTTCGTCGCCCACAGCTGAGACCAAATGGAGATCATTATTTCGTTGCAGGCTTGAGCCTGCGCGAACCGCCGCGGATCTGCATCGGTGAAGATATCGCGTGCCGAGATCCCCAGCCGATGGCCCACGGCGATCAGGAACGTCTCCCTCGATGGCGAATCCAGAATTGCCAGTACGCGGTCGCGAGCACTCATTGGTCCATGTCCCAGAAATCTTCGTCCGTCATCGGCCGACCTCCACCATAGGATTCGCGAGGCAGTGAATCCACGTCGTACCCACGTGACCGCAGCACGGCGATCCTGGTGTTTCCGTTCATGATAGTGCCGTCCGGCTTGACGATCAGTGGCTCATGTGCCCCTGGCCTCAAAGAGAAGACGATGTCTTCCGTGTCCTGCTTGTGCCAGAAGTCCAGTGAACTCCTGTCGAGCGAGCTATCCGGGTGCAGTGGCGTGAGCGGTTCTCCACAGCCTTCGAGGCCGAGGGGGTCCTGCCACGTGTGGGGGTTGGAGACATAGGAGTAGGGATTGGGGGCCGGGGCGAGACCGAGGGGGTCGGGGGTGAGGTAGCCGGCGGTTTCCGGGTCGTAGTAGCGGTGGTGGTTGTAGTGGAGACCGGTTTCCGGGTCGGCGTATTGGCCGGGGAATCGGAGTGGGCAGTCCGTATCGTCCGGTGGGGTGGGCAGGAGGGTGCCCCAGAGGGTGGTGCGGGCCTGCCAGGCGAGGGTGCCGTCGGGGGTGACCAGTTCGGTGGGTGTGCCGACCAGGTCCGTGACGATCGCGTGGAAACGTGCGTCGTCATCGGATTGCGGGATGTCGGCGAGAGCAAGGATCGAGCCGGTGTTCTCGGGGCGGGCAGTCCGTGTCCGATGGAGGGACTGGGATACGGGGCGGTGGGTGCCCGGGGCGTAATCCCATGTCGTCACCGTGCCATCCGGGCTTATGCGTTCGGCCAGGCGTGTGTCATCCCAGGTGAAGGTGACGGTGTTGCCATCGGGGCCGGTTTTGGCCATGCGGCGGCCGAGGGGGTCGTAGGTGTAGGTCCATTCGTGGCCGTCGGGGGTGGTGGCTTTGGCGAGCCGGTCCTGGGCGTTCCAGGTGTAGGTCCAGGTGCGGGTCTGGCCGTTGAGGAGTTTCCGGGTTCTGCGGATCAGGCGGCCTGCGGCGTCGTGCTCGTAGGTGGTCCGCCCCGCATGGCGGATGAGGGCGCCGGTGTAGGTGCGGTCGCCGGTGGCGGGGTGGTCCGGTGCGGTGGCGTGGGTCTGGTTGCCCGACGTGTCGTAGGCGTACTTCTCCGTCCAGCCGTGCGCCTGGACCCCGGTCACCCGTCCCATCGTGTCGTGGGTGAAGCGGCGTGTCCCGGTGGTGAGTTCGCGGACCTGCGTGACCCAGCCGTCGGCGCGGTAGCTGTAGGCACGATGCTGAAGAAGGCCGCCCTGGGGGGGAGGCGGTCAGGCTCTGCGCAGTCAGGCGGCCCGATTCGTTCCACGTCTGGTTGAGGGTGACCGCTCCGGTGGCACGCTCGATTTCGCGGCGCGCGGCGTCGTGGGTGAAGGTGAGGGTCTGCCCGGCGGTGGTGAGCGTCGCCGGCAGGCCCGTTGGGCCGTACGTCCAGGCGGAGGTCAGGCCCGATGGGGCCATGCGATGGGTGCGGTTGCCTGCCGCGTCATAGGTGTAGGTCGTGGTGCGGCCGTTGACGGTCTCGGCGACGACGCGGTTGAGCGCATCGCGTTCCAAGGCCAACCGCACATCCGCGTTGGCCGCGCTGAGCAGCGTTCCGTTGCTGTCGTAGGTGTAGGTGGTCTGCTCGCCGGTGGTCTTGTCCTGCTGGGCGACCACGTGGCCCCCCGCGTCGCGGACGTAACCCACCGTCTGGCCCAGGGAGTTGGTCTGCGCGGTGAGGTGGCCTGCGGCGTCGCGGGTGTAGGTGCGGGTCACGCCGTTGAAGTCGGTCTCGGCGATCAGGCGGCCCGCGGGATCGTACTCATAACGCCACTCGTGCCCTTGGGGATTGGTGACGGTGGTCAAGCGCAGTTCGGTGTCGTAGCCGAAGGCGTAGTGCGCGCCATCGGGATCGGTGCGCGTTGCGGGCTGGTCGAAGTGGGTGTGGGTGTAGCTGGTGGTGTGTCCGGCCTGGTCGGTGTGGAGGGCGAGATTGCCCTCGGTGTCCCACTGCCACACTTCTCGAGCGCCGTCGGGGGTTTCGCGCCAGGCGGGCTTGCCCTCGATGGTCCAGCCGTGCCGGGTGGTGTGGCCGAGCGGGTCGGTGAGGGCAGTGATCCGGCCGTGTGGGCCTCGGCGGACGTGGGTGGTGTGTCCGAGGGCGTTGGTGATGGCGACCGGGAGGCCCGCGGGGTTCGGAGTGACCTCGGTGGTGTGTCCGAGGGCGTCGGTGATGGACGTCAGATGGCCTGAGGTGTTGTAACCGTAGTGGGTGGTGGCGCCGGTGGGGTCGGTGGTGGAGGTGCGGTCTCCGCGGTCGTTGTAGGTGTGGCGCCAGATCGCGCCGTTCGGCTCGCGGAGCTCCGTGGGGAGGTCCTGGTCGTCGTAAACGGCGTGGACGGTGGTGCCGTCGGGGCGTTCGATGGCGATCAGGTGGTCGTGGTCGTCGTAGCGGTAGCGGGTGGTGTGGCCCAGGGGGTCGGTGATGGCGATCGGGTGGCGGTTGCCCTCGTCCCATTCGGTGTGGGTGGTGTTGCCCAGTGGGTCGGTCTCCGCGATGACCTTGTATGCCTCGTTGCGGACGTAGGTGGTGGTGTTGCCCTGGGAGTCGGTGTAGCGGTTGGTGCGGTCGTCGTCGCCGTAGTGCATGCGGCCGGAGAGGATGCCGTCCGGGCCGATGCCGCGCAGGACACGTCCGCGGTGGTCGTAGACGTAGGCGTAGGAGGTGCCGTTGCGGTCGGTCTAGGATGTGATGCGGTGTGCGTCGTCGTACCGGTAACGCAGCGGTTTGCCGGTGGAGTTGATGACTTCGCTGAGGTCTCCGGCTTCGTTGTAGCCGTAGCTGAGCAGTGTGGTGCTGTGCTGGTGGTTCTGGCCGTGGAGCAGGCGCAGGGCGGTGATGCGCAGGAGTGTGGGGTCGGTGTCGATGGCGATGCGGTAGCCGCCGGAGTGGTTGATCTGTGTCGGTGTGCCCTGCTCGTCGTAGCTGATGGTGATGCGGTCGCCGTCGCCGGTGCGGTCGGTGATGGCGGTCAGGGCGAGTTCGCGGCCGGCTGCCGGGAGGGGGGTGAAGTGGAGGGTGCGGTTGTGTTCGGGGGCGGTGATGGTGAAGGTGCCGTTCGGTTTGCCGTCCCAGCACAGCGGCCAGCGGGGGCCGGAGGTGGGAAGTGTGGGCACGTCCTGCCGCGGCACGGGATAGGTGAGCAGCATGCCGTCGTCGGATATGTAGACGACCCCGGCGTCATCGATCTCAAGGCGCTGGTCCAGTGTTCCGGCCCAGGTGCGGCCGTACCAGCCGCCACAGGGGTGCCCGGAGACGTAGTGCCGTTCCAGGACGAGGGGGAGCGCACCGGGCAGGGTGGTATCGGTGGCGAACATGACCATCTCACCGGTGGTCACGTCGATCGGCTCACCGGCGGTGCACTTCTTGTTGCCGGGGGTGCAGCCCTGGTTCGGGTTCTCGTCGGTGTGTCTGCGTGCCTTGCCGTCGCGGCTCAGGGCCCGTTCGCGGTTGAGGAGGCGTTGGGCGGCGTTCTTGGCCACGGTGCCGCCGCGGCGGATGGCGCCGGTGCCGCCGGTGGCCAGTGCCAGGAGGAGGTCGGGAGTGAGCTGGCCGGCGGCGCGGGCGGGGTTGCGCTGCCATTCGTCCCAGTTGGTGACGGCTTTGGCGAACTCCTTGGGGTGGTCGACGGCGTAGGCGACCCCGTCGGCCATGCCCGCGAGGCGTAGCCCGGCCCCTTGCGGTCCGTCCTCGACGAGGTACTCGAATTCCTTGTACCAGCCGTGGGCGGTGTCCTTCGCGCCGCCGAAGAAGTCTCCCAGCTTCTGTTTCAGGGCATCCACGCCGCCGGGGGCCGCGGGTTTGTCCGGGGCTTTCTCCCTGGCGGTGTCGAGTGTGCGCTTGGCCGCATCGACGACGAGTTCGAGTTCCGCCTCCAGTTTGTCCAGGCGCTTGTAGCAGGCGTCCAGCGCGGCCATCCCCGGGTCGTTCTCCGGGGGCTTTTCCGGCAGGGGATCGTCCTTGCGGTCCTCCGCCTCGCTGTAGTCCTTCACCCGCTGCCAGTAGTGCTTCGACGCCGCCCGCGCGTCGTCGGCGTCGTCGATGATCGGCTTGACCCGCTTTTGCACCGAGCGCAGCTTCCCGGCATAGGAATCCAGCGCACCGGCGGCGGAGGTGAAGTACTTCTTCGCCGAGGACAGTTCCTTGGGCAGCTTCTCCGTCGCGCCCTTGAAGCCCTCTGACGCCGCACCGGTCCAGTTCATCAGGGCCAGCACATCGAGCTGGTCGACCCCGTCCTGGAACGCCCCGGCGTAGGCGCGGAGTGTGACCGCCAGGTCCTCGATCTTGGTGGGGCTGCCGGGGATGACGTCGGAGGGTTTGGCGTTGGGGGGTATGCGCTCGTTCGTGCCGCCCTCGGTCGCGTCCTTCTGCGTCATGCGGTCACTCCCTTGGACCCGCCGTCGGCTTCCCAGCCGCCGTCGTAGCGCAGCCGCGGGTTGGCCGCGGCCGGCGTTGGTTCGCGATCCCGCTCAGGCGAACTCGAGCTGTCCCCACCCCTGAACACGTGATCAATACCCCCGAACACGTGATCAATCTTCGCATGGGGGAGTGGCGCTTTTGGCCGACGGGCACGCGGTCGTGCTGGAGAGCTCGCCTGGCTCCGCCGTCGGAACCAAGGCCACTCCCGACAGCTCGAGAGGGGCAGCGCGAGGGTCTCGGCGTTGCCGGCTTGTTGAACTTGACGCCGGATTCAATTATAAACGAGCGAGAGGCCGGCTCCGTCCCCCTGCGGTCCGGACGAGGCGGACCGACAGGACGCATGGAGGCGACATGAGGGAAGCAGTCATCGTTTCGACGGCGCGGACGCCGATCGGGAAGGCGTACCGCGGTGCGTTCAACGACACCCAGGCGCAGGAACTCGCCGCCCATGCCCTCTCGCACGCGGTGCGGCGTGCCGGGCTCGAGGGAGGCGAGGTCGAAGACGTGATCCTCGGCTGTGCCGTGCAGCAGGGGTCCTCCGGTGGCAATGTCGCCCGCCAGGCCGCTCTCCGTGCCGGACTCCCGGACACCGTGTCGGGGATGACGGTCGACCGGCAGTGCTCGTCGGGCCTGATGGCGATGGCGACGGCCGCCAAGCAGATCGTCGGCGACGGTATGCAGGTCGCTGTCGGCGGCGGTGTCGAGTCGATCTCCTTGGTGCAGAACGACCACATGAACACCCATCGCATGGCCGATCCCTGGCTGGTCGAGCACAAGCCGAGCATCTACATGCCGATGTTGCAGACGGCGGAGATCGTCGCCGAACGCTACGGCGTGAGCCGGGAACGCCAGGACGAGTTCGCGCTGGTGTCGCAGCAGCGCACGGCGGCGGCGCAGCAGGCCGGGCGGTTCGACCAGGAGATCGTCGCGCTCGACAGCGTCAAGAAGGTCCTGGACAAGCAGTCGGGGGAGGTGCGGGACGAGGCCGTGACCCTGACCCGGGACGAGGGCAACCGGGCGTCGACCACACTCGAGGGCCTCGCCGGGCTGGCGCCGGTGCTGCCGGACGGCCAGGTGACGGCGCGTTCCAGCGTGACGGCGGGCAACTCCTCGCAGCTGTCGGACGGGGCCTCGGCGTCGGTGTTGATGGAGTCGAAGGAAGCCGAGCGGCGCGGACTGGAGCCACTGGGCGTGTACCGGGGCATGACCGTCGCCGGTTGCGGGCCGGACGAGATGGGGATCGGTCCGGTGTTCGCCATTCCGAAACTGCTGAAGCAGCACGACCTCACCATCGACGACATCGGGCTGTGGGAACTCAACGAAGCGTTCGCTTCCCAGGCGCTGTACTGCCGTGACGAACTGCACATCGATCCGGAGCGGTTCAACGTCAATGGCGGCGGGATCTCGGTCGGCCATCCGTACGGGATGACCGGTGCCCGTCTGGTGGGGCACGCCCTGATCGAGGGCAGGCGCCGGGGTGTTCGGTATGTGGTGATCTCGATGTGCGTCGGCGGCGGAATGGGCGCGGCCGGGCTGTTCGAGGTCGCTTAGGTCCTCATGAGAGCCGGCGGCTGCCGTCGTATCGGCCGGTGGGAAGCCGGCTGTGAGAGAGAGGGGTCCTGGTATGGACACGGTGCCGAGCGTGGTGGAAAGGGCCCGAACGGCGGTCCTTGTGGACTTCGGCGGGGTTATCACCTCCAGTGTGTTGCGGGCTTTTTATGACTTCGGCGCCTCGCTCGGCGGCGACCCGCGCCTACCGCTGGACCTCCTCGGCCGGGACGAGTCCGCACGCACCCTCCTGGTCGACCACGAGTGCGGCCGTATCGACACCGAAGCCTTCGAGCGAGGATTCGCCGAGCGTCTCCGTGCCCACGGCGCCGATGTACCGGCCGAGGGGCTGACGGCCCGGATGCAGGCGGGGATGTCGATCGACCAGGATGTCCTCGCCCTGCTGGGTGATCTTCGCGCCGCCGGGTATCCCGTTGCGCTGGTCTCCAATGCGTTCGGGAACGGAACCTACGATGGCGTCGACCTCGCCGCCGTGGCTGACGCGGTCGTCATCTCCGCGGAGGTCGGGATCCGTAAGCCGTCCCGGCGGATCTACGCCATCGCCTGTGAACGCCTCGGTGTCTCCCCCGAGGAGGCGGTCATGATCGACGATCTGCGGCAGAACCTCGACGGAGCGGCGCGGATCGGAATCGGGGGCGTGCTGCACACCAGTGCCGCGGACACCCGCCGCCAACTGGCCGAACGCTTCGGGATCACCGTCTGACCGAGGCGAGCCGCCGTACGCGGTGCGCGGTAGTGCGTCGCCGTGTCCGCGGTGGGACGGGCGCTACGCACCTTCGGACACTCCAGCCACTCCGGCCTCTTTCCGTGTCCTAACACTTGAAGCTGAGGCCGGATTCAAGTCTACTGCTGGACGAGGGTGAGGTCCGTGCCCGATCACCTGCTCACACCCCTGGAAGGCACCGCCCATGTCCAGTGTTTTCGACCCGGTCCGCCGCCACGCCGCTGAGACTCCGGACCACATCGCGCTGCGCGGCGGTGCGGATCAGTGGACCTACCGGCAGCTGCGTGACGCGAGCGCACGGTACGCGGGTGCCCTGGCCGCCGAGGGCCTGTCGCCCGGGGACCGGGTGCTGCTCGTGGCGCCGTCGGTACCCGAGTTCGTGGTGGCCTACCTCGGGATCCAGGCCGCCGGCTGTGTTGCGGTGCCGATCAACACGATGTCCACCCGGGCCGAAGCCGAGTACGTCCTCGGCGACGCCGGTTGCTCGTTGGCGATCGCATGGCACGGCCTCGGCCCCGCCGTCGCCGAGGCGGCCGAGGCGCTCAAGGTGCCCTCCTGGACGCTGACCCCGGGCGCGCCCGTGCCCGATACCGCAGCCACCCCGGTCGTCGACCGGGACCGCGATGAGACCGCGGCCATCCTGTACACCTCGGGTACCACGGGACGGCCGAAGGGCGCCCAGCTCACGGTCGGGAACCTGTTGTCCGCCGGGGAGATCGGCGCCCAGTGCTGCCGCGGATCGAGCGCCGACCGTACCGGCACCGGACTCCCGCTGTTCCACGTGTTCGGCCAGGCGTCGGTCATGATGGCGACCTTGACCGCGGGCGGCTCGCTGTCGTTGCTGGCCCGATTCGACCCGGCGTCGATGCTGGAGATGCTGCGCCGCGACCGGCTCACCATCATGGCCGGCGTACCGACCATGTGGAACGCGATCCTGAACGCGTCGGGTGATGCGGACCCGGCGGACTTCGCCGGACTCCGTGTCGCCGTCTCCGGCGGCGCGTCGCTGCCCGGGGAGATCGCCCGGGCCTTCGAGGCCCGCTTCGGCTGCGTCATCCTCGAAGGCTATGGGCTCACCGAGACCACCGCGTTGGGCACCTTCAACGACATCGACCGCGGCGGCAAGACCGGCTACACCGGCCGGGCGGTCCCGGGGCTGCGGGTCCAGGTGCGTGACGTCGACGGCAACGAATGTGCGCCGGGTACCGTCGGCGAGGTCCACATCAAGGGGCCCACGGTGATGCGCGGCTACTGGAACCGGCCGGCGGACACCGCCGCGGCGATCTCGCCCGACGGCTGGTTCCGGACCGGCGATCTGGGTGAAACCGACACGGACGGCGACCTGCGCATAGTCGACCGGATCAAGGACTTGATCATCCGCGGCGGCTACAACGTCTACCCCGGTGAGGTCGAGGAAGTTCTCTACGACCACCCGGACATCGTCGAGGCGGCCGTGATCGGCGTTCCCGACGACCACTACGGCGAGGAAGTCGCCGCGCTCATCGCCGCCCGGCCCGGTTCGGAGCTCGGTGCCGACGAGGTGTCGAACTGGACACGCGAGCGACTGTCCGCCTACAAGGTCCCGCGCATCATCCGGTTCGTCGACGAGCTGCCCAAGGGCCCGAGCGGGAAGATCCTCAAGCGTTCCATCGACCGTACGGAGCTGGCCCGCGCCCACGCGCCCGGCGATGTGCCGGCCCGCCGGGGCTGAACATCCTCCGCCGGACGAGTGGTGTCGCGTCCCGCGCTGGAACGGCTATGGCGCGCAGCGGAGTTGGCCGGGTACGGCGCCGACCCGTCCTGAGGCGTCTTCCGCGCCGTTCGCGGTCGCCGGAACCGACCACGCGTCGCGCGCACCAGGGGGCCCGCTTTCATGGCTCTGACGTCGGATTCAAGTACACTTCCCCGGATGGACACCACCGCGCCCGAGGAGAATTGCGGCGAGGAGGCACCGCCGATGGCGCCTCTCTCGTCGCTTCGCGAACCGCCCGCGACGAAGCGTGGAGCGCGGACCCGCGCCGCCTTGGTGAAGGCCGCGCGGAAGGTGTTCGAGCGGGACGGTTACCTCGACACCCGCCTGACCGACATCACCAAAGAGGCCCGGTGTGCGGCGGGATCCTTCTACACCTACTTCGCCAACAAGGAAGAGGTGCTTGCCGCCGTCCTCCTGGAGGCGCAGGAGGACATGATGCACCCCGGCATGGGCCGGGTGCAGGGTACCGACGATCCGTACGCGGTACTCGAGGCGAGTAATCGCGCGTATCTCGAGGCATACAAGCGGAACGCGAAGCTGATGGGGCTGCTGGAGCAGGTCGCCCAGGTGGAGCCGGAGTTCCAAGAGTTCCGGCGTCGGCGTGCGGATGCGTTCGTCCGCCGTAACGCCCGCGGCATCGCCGACCTTCAGACGCGGGGGGTCGCTGACCCCGGGGTCGATCCGATGATGGCCTCCCGCGCGCTGTCGGGCATGGTCAGCCTGATGGCCTACAACACCTTCGCGCTCGGCGGAAGGCAAGGCGAAGGTGCGCCGGTGGACTTCGAGGAACTCGTCTCCA
Organism: Streptomyces sp. NA02950; assembly: GCF_013364155.1. NCBI lineage: Bacteria > Bacillati > Actinomycetota > Actinomycetes > Kitasatosporales > Streptomycetaceae > Streptomyces > Streptomyces sp. NA02950. The sequence continues at coordinate 7,914,810 of NZ_CP054916.1, forward strand.
CGGTCACCCGGCTCTGGGCGAACGCCCTGCGGTTCCCCGGCCACCGCTGATCCGGTCCCGCTGATCCGGCCGTAGTACCCGCCGTTGCGGAACCTGCCGCCCGCGACCGCTCGACGGGCGGTCGCCCGGTGGCCCTCTCCCGTGTGTCCGGTGACGGGCGCCGGTCCGCTTCTGGATCCCCGTGGGGCGAGGCGCTCTCCGCCACGTGGTGAGGCATCCCCAGCTATTGAACTTGACGTCGGATTCAATTATACAGATGGGGCGGGACCACGGTCATGTCTCGGACCGTGCCCCTGTACCGCAAGCCCGGCCACGGAGAGGGTTCGCTGTGAACGTTGCGCAAAAAGTCGCCATCGTCACCGGTGGCGGTGGTGGCATCGGCGGCGCGCTGGCCACCCGGCTCGCCCGCGAAGGAGCCCGGGTCGTCGTCGCCGACCTCGACGCGGATACCGCACGGGCGGTATCCGAGAGAGTCAACGCCCACCATCCGGGCGGCACGGTCAGCGCCGGCGCGGACGTGTCGGACACCGCCCAGATCCAGCAGCTGATCGCCCTGGCGGAGAGCTCCTTCGGCCCGGTCGACCTCTACTTCGCGAACGCGGGCATCGCCGGGGCACCCGGCCTCGACGCGAGCGAGGACGACTGGGACCTGTCCATCGACGTGAACCTGCGAGCCCATATCCGCGCGGCGAGGCTGCTGGTGCCGGGATGGCTCGAGCGCGGCGAAGGCTACTTCGTCAGCACCGCCTCGGCGGCCGGGCTGCTCACCCAGATCGGCTCCGCCACGTACGCCGTCACCAAGCACGCGGCCGTCGGCTTCGCCGAATGGCTGAGTGTCACCTACGGCGATCGTGGGATCCGCGTCAGCTGTCTGTGCCCCATGGGGGTGAACACCACGTTGCTGTACTCGGGGAAGGACTCCGGGGACGTCCTGGGGGCAGCGGCCACGCGGGCCGTCACATCCGCGGGGGACGTCCTCGAGCCGGCCGAGGTCGCCGACATCGTCCTCGCCGCGATCGAGGACGAGCGCTTCCTGATCCTGCCGCACGAAGACGTTCTGGACATGTACCGGCACAAGGGCTCGGACTACGACCGGTGGCTGCGCGGGATGCGCCGCTACCAGAGCTCCCTGCTGGAGCAGACATGACCGGCTCGCCGGACGAGCTCGTCCTCGCCGAACACCGCGGGCCCGTGCTGGTGCTCACGTTCAACCGGCCCGCCAAGCTGAACGCCTGGACCGGTGAACTCGAAGACCGCTACTTCACGCTGCTCGACGCCGCCGAGGACGACCCGGACGTACGCGCCGTCGTGGTCACCGGCGCGGGACGCGGATTCTGCGCCGGTGCGGACCTCCAGCAGCTGCGGTCGGTCGGCGAGATCGGCGAGGTCTCTGCGGAGGACATGGCGCGCCGCCGGCCCCGCGACGTGCCGCTGACGCTGCGCAAACCGCTGATCGGCGCGGTGGGCGGGGTCGCCGCGGGCCTGGGCATGGTCGAGGCGCTCTACTGCGACATTCGCTTCGGCTCGCCCTCGGCCCGGTTCACCACGGCCTTCGCGCAGCGCGGGCTGATCGCCGAGTACGGGATCTCCTGGCTGTTGCCCCGGCTGGTCGGGCACAGCAGGGCCATGGACCTGTTGCTGTCGAGCCGCATGGTGGACGCCGAGGAGGCGTTCCGCATCGGACTCCTCGACCACCTGGTCCCCACCGGCAGTGTGGTCGACGCCGCTGTCGCGTACGCCGCCGATCTGGCGGCGCGCTGCTCCCCGGGCTCCATGGCCACCATCAAGAGCCAACTGCGCGACGACGCGGACGGCACCTACGCCGACTCGGTGACCCGGGCGGAAGGCCTCATGCTCCAGGCCTTCCGCGGGGCGGATGTCATCGAAGGCGTGGCCAGCCATCTCGACAAGCGCCCACCGACCTTTCCCTCCCTACCTGCCAGGAGTTCAGATGTCCCTCTTTGATGTGTCGGATCGCGCCAAGAAGTACCAGGCCGATCTGCTCGAGTTCATGGATTCGCACGTCTACCCCGCTGAGGCGGTGTACCACGAGCAGATGCGCGCGTCGGGCGACCCGAACTTCCATCCGCCGATCATCGAGGACCTCAAGGCGGAGGCACGCAGGCGCGGACTGTGGAACCTCTTCCACCCGCACCCCGAGTGGGGCCCGGGGCTGACGAATCTCGAGTACGCGCCGCTGGCCGAGATCATGGGGCGCAGCCACATCGCCTCCGAGGCATGCAACTGCAACGCTCCGGACACCGGCAACATGGAGGTGCTCACGCTGTTCGGCAGCGACGAGCACAAGGAGAAGTATCTGAAGCCCCTGCTCGACGGGACGATGGCTTCGGCGTTCGCGATGACCGAGCCGCGGGTCGCCAGTTCGGACGCCACCAATATCGAGCTGCGGATGGAGCGCGACGGCGACGAGTACGTGCTCAACGGCCGCAAGTGGTTCGCGTCCAACGCCCTGCACCGCAACTGCAAGGTGCTCATCGTCATGGGGAAGACGGATCCCACCGCTGCCCCGCACCGGCAGCAGTCGATGATGGTCGTACCCATAGACGCCCCCGGGATCACGGTGATGCGCGGGCTGCCGGTGTTCGGCTACCAGGACCGTGAGGGGCACGCCGAAATCGACTTCGCCGACGTACGGGTGCCGGCCAAGGACGTACTCAAGGGCGAGGGCGAGGGCTTCGCGATCAGCCAGGCCCGGCTCGGGCCCGGTCGTATCCACCACTGCATGCGGGCGATCGGTGCGGCCGAGCGGGCGCTGGAGCTGATGTGCAGGCGCGCGCGGTCACGGGTGACGTTCGGCCGTCCGGTCGCCGACCGGTCCAATATCCAGGACTGGATCGCGGAGGCGCGTATCGACATCGAGATGATCCGCCTGCTCACGCTCAAGGCCGCGTATCTGATGGACACGGTCGGGAACAAGGAAGCGCGCACCGAGATCGCGGCCATCAAGGTGGCCGCCCCGGACATCGCGTTGAAGATCGTCGACCGGGCGATCCAGGTGCACGGGGGAGCGGGAGTGACCGATGACTTCCCGCTGGCGATGATGTACGCGCACCTGCGCACGTTGCGGCTGGCGGACGGTCCCGACGAGGTCCACAAGCGGGCCATCGCCAAACACGAACTGCGGCAGTACCCCGACGGGGCCACCGCGGCGGAGAGCGGCACGGGCACCCCGGCCACACGGCAGCGGTGAACTGAGATGGCGGGACTCGCTCCCACCGGTCGCCCGGCCGGAATCGACCCCGGGGCGGTGAGCCGCTGGTTCGAGGCCCTCTGCGTCGACTTCGCCGGTCCGCTTGTCTTCGACCGGATCGGGCTCGGCCAGTCGAATCTGACCTACCTGGTACGGGACCAGGACGGCCGCCGGTGGGTGCTGCGGCGCCCACCGCTGGGTCGCCTGCTGGCCTCGGCGCACGACGTGGCACGCGAGGCGCGGATTCTGACCGCGCTGGAGGGCACCGCCGTCCCGACCCCGCGGGTGTTCGGGCTGACCGAGGACACGGCCGTGAGCGACGTCCCGCTGCTGCTCATGGAGTTCGTGGACGGCCTGGTCGTCGACACGATGCCGATCGCGCGGTCGTTGGCGCCCGAGCGCCGCCGGGCGATCGGGTTGTCGCTGCCGCGGACGCTGGCGAAGATCCACGCGGTTGACCTCGAGGCGGCCGGGCTGACCGGTCTGGCCGGCCACAAGCCGTATGCGCAGCGTCAGCTCAAGCGGTGGTCGGGCCAGTGGGAGAGGTCCAGGACCCGCGAGCTGCCCGCCCTCGAGGACCTCACCCGGCGCCTTGCCGCGGCCGTCCCGGAGCAGCGCGAACTGACGCTCGTACACGGCGACTTCCATCTGCGCAACGTCATCACCGCCTACGACAGCGGCGAGGTGACCGCGGCGCTCGACTGGGAGCTGTCGACGCTGGGGGATCCGCTGGCGGACATGGGCAGCCTGCTGGCGTACTGGCCGGAACCGGGAGAGGAGGAGACCGGGGGCGATTTTGCCGCCTCCGTCCTCGAAGGCTTCCCGGACCGTGCCGAGCTCGCCCAGGTGTACCTGACCGAAACCGGCCGGGACCCGGCTGCACTGCAGTTCTGGCATGTGCTGGGCCTGTGGAAGGTGGCGGTGATCGGCGAGGGTGTGATGAGGCGAGCGATCGACGAACCGAAGAACAAGAGCGCGACGGGCACGCCCACGGTGGCACGTATCGATGCAATCGTGGACAAGGCGTGCCGGATCGCCGATGAAGCCGGGATCTGAGCGGTACCGGCGATATCGACCAGTGCGGAACACCGGCGGGCGGCCGGTCCGGCGGTACGCCGGACCGGCCGCCTTCCGTCACACCGGATCGTCGTCCGGGCGTGCCCCGGCCCCCGTGAGGATCCGGGCCTCGGTCTCGGCGAACTCCGCCCCGCCCGGCTCCCCGCGGTCCAGGACCGATCCCAGCCAGCCCAGGAGGAACCCGAGCGGGATCGAGACCACCGCGGGGTTGCTGAGCGGGAAGACCACGAGGTCCACGGACGGCAGCAGCGAGGCCGCATCTCCTGACATCGCGGGGGAGAGCAGCACCAGCAGGACAGAGGAGAACAGTCCCCCGTACAGGCCCCAGAGCGCCCCGGTGGTGGTGAAACCCCGCCAGTACAGGGTGTAGACGAGGGCCGGCAGGACGGTGGACCCCGCGACGGCGAAGACGAGGCCCACCAGGAACGAGATGTTCAGGCCCTGGGCGTACATGGACAGCCCCGTCGCGGTGAGACCGAGGAGCACTACCGCGCCCTTGGCGACGAGGAGTTCACTCTGCTCCGATGCCGTACCGCGCTTGAACCCGGCCTGGTAGAGGTCGTGCGCCAGCGCGGTCGAGGCGGCCAGCACGGTCCCGGCGACCACGGCCAGGATGGTGGTGAAGGCGACACATGAGATGACGGTGAGCAGGAACGGCCCGCCGAGGAACTCGGCCAGGAGCAGTACGGCCGAATTCCCCGAAGCGCTGTCGGCCGTGATGTCCTCGCGGCCGAGCAGCGCCACCGCGCCGAACCCCAGCACCCCGGCCATGAGGCAGAACGCCAGTGTCAGATAGGCCGCCCACTGGACCGAGCCGCGCGCCGCACGCGCGGTGGGTACCGCGTTGAGCCGCATGAGCAGGTGCGGCAGTCCGGCGGCGCCCAGGACGAGCGCCAGCTGAAGGCTCAGCGAGTCCAGCTTGCCCGTACCGTCGTCGCCGTACCGCACGCCGGGTTGCAGGAGCGCCTCCCCCAGGCCGCTGCCGTCCGCCGCCCGGTTCAGCAGCTCCGCCGGGTTCCAGCCGACCTTCGACATCACCAGGACGGCCAGGACGATGCCTCCGGCCAGCAGCATGACGGCCTTGACCAGCTGCACCACGGTGGTGGCCCGCATACCGCCGATCACCACGTAAATGATCATCAGTACCCCGAGCGAGGCGACCACCGCCTGCTGCGCGCCCCGCCCGGTCAGACCCAGGATCGGTGCGGCCAGCACCCCGGCGCCGACCAGTTGGGCGATCAGGTACGCCAGGGAGATGACAAGTGTGGTGACCCCCGCGGCCCGGTGCACCGGCCGCGGGCGCAGACGCCGCGCGAGGACGTCGCCGACCGTGTACCGCCCGGTGCTGTGGAACGGCTCGGCGATCAGCAGAAGTATCACGATCCAGGCGACGACCGGTCCCAGGAGATAGGCGATGCCGTCGTAGCCCGTCAACGCGATCAGGCCGGGGGTGCCGAGCAACGTCGCGGCGGACATGTAGTCGCCGAAGAGGGCGATACCGTTGCGCGCCGGGGCCAGCAGGCCGTCGCCGATGTAGAAGTCGCCGGGCGTGATGCGGTCCGACGCGACCCAGATGGCCAGGAAGAGGGTGCCGGAGACGAAGATGGCGAAGACCACGAACACTGGGAACGATCCGGTGTCGGTGAGCCGCTGCGCTGTGGTCACCGCGCGTGCCTCCGCTGCTTGGCCTGCGCGCCCAGGCGGCTCCCGTGGTCCAGGACGGTTGTGGCGTGACGGGCGTACCAGCGGATCGCCCAGACGGTGGTGACGCACTGGAACAGGGCCAGACCCAGACCGAAGTTCAGCGGTCCGGCGACCTGTACGGCCATCACGCTGCGCACCTCGCTGGCCAGCAGGGCGTTGATCACGTACAGGCCGACGACGACCCCCACGACGGTGAAGACCGGGCGCCGGCGTGCCGCTCGCAGCCGCCGCAGGTCCGGGTCGGCGGGGTGAGGTCCGACGGGGGACGGAGCCGGTTCCCGCCGCGGACCCCCGTAGTCGAGACCGCTGCGATAACGGCCCAGCGCCTCCTGGGGATCGTGTTCGGGACGTTCGGGCATGCGGCTCATGGTGTGTCCTGGGAACGGGAACGGATGATCACGGGGAGCGGGGCTACGCGATGACGTCGGTCTTCAGCTCTCCGTCCGCGTACTGCCTGCGCAGGGTCTTCTTGTCGAACTTGCCGACCGAGGTCTTCGGCACCTCGTGTACCAGCGCCCAGCGCTCCGGGAGCTGCCATGCCGCGACCTTCCCGGCCAGGAAGCCGCGCAGCTCCGTATAGGCCACCGTGCGGCCGTCCCGGAGCACCACCGTGGCCAGGGGGCGCTCTCCCCACTTGTCGTCCGGGACGCCGACGACGCATGCCTCGGCCACGTCCGGATGGGCCATGAGGTGGTTCTCGAGCTCGACGGAGGAGATCCACTCCCCGCCGGACTTGATCACGTCCTTGGCCCGGTCGGTGAGCGTGAGGAAGCCGTCGGCGCTGATCATTCCCACGTCACCGGTGCGCAGCCAGCCGTCGTGGAACTTCTCGGGGTCGTTGTCGAGGTAGTACGAGCCGGTGATCCACGGGCCGCGCACCTCCAGTTCGCCCACGCTCTTGCCGTCCCAGGGCAGAACGGCCCCGTCCTGGCCGATGAGCCGCGCCTCCACCGGTGCCGGGAAGCGGCCCTGGCTGAGCCGGTAGCGCCAGGCGTCCTCGCCCTCGGCGCCCTCGGGCGGACGGGCGAGGGTGCCCAGCGGCGACATCTCGGTCATGCCCCAGACGTGCAGCAGCCGGATCCCCAAGCTGTCCTCGAAGGTCCGCATCAGGGAGGGCGGACAGGAGGAGCCGCCCACGACGGCCTCCTGGAGGCTGGAGACATCGGCCTCGGGGTGCTCCAGGACATGGTTGGCCAGGCCCTGCCACACGGTGGGCACACCGCATCCCTTGGTGGGTCGGGAGGCGGCGATGAACCCGGCGAGCGGCGCGGGGGCCAGGAACCTGTCGGGCATGGCGAGCGAGGCTCCGGTCAGGAACGCCGCGTACGGCAGGCCCCAGGCCTGGGCGTGGAACTGCGGGACGATGACGAGCAGCCGGTCCCGGGCGGAGATGTCCATGACGTCGGGCAGGCTGATGCCCAGTGAGTGCAGGTACAGCGAGCGGTGGCTGTAGACGACCCCCTTGGGGTTGCCCGTGGTGCCGGAGGTGTAGCACATCCCCGCTGCCTGGTTCTCGTCCAGGTCGGGCCAGTCGTAGCTGTCCGGCCGGTTCTCCAGCAGCCGTCCGTAGTCATGGACGTGCGCCGGGCCGTCGGGCAGGGCCGAAGCCGGTGCCTCTCCGCTGACGATGATGTGCCGCACCGTGGGCATATCGGGCACCAGCGCGGCGAAGGCCTTCAGCAGGGAGCCGTCGACGATGACGACGGTGTCCTCGGCGTGGTGGGCGATGTAGGTGAGCTGTTCCGGGAAGAGGCGGATGTTCAGGGGGTGGATCACGGCGCCCATGGCGGGCACGGCGAGATACGCCTCCAGGTGCTCCTGGTTGTTCCACATGAACGTGGCGACCCGGTCGCCCGGCCGCACGCCGAGGTCGGTCAGTGCGTGCGCCAGCCTGGCGGCGTTGCGGCCGACGCGGGCGAAGGACGCACTCCTGGTGCCGTCGTCGGTGGCAGTGATCACTTCGCTGTCACTGTGCAGGCGCGCGCCGTTCTCCAGCAGCCTGCGGACCAGCAGCTGCGTGTTCTGCATGGTGCTGGGAACAAGGGGACGGCTGGACATCTCCAAGGTCATCCTTTGCGTCGGGGCAACGGCTCAGGTGTGAGGGGTGCCGGGCGCGCGGTGGGGGACGGCGGCGGAGGAGCCGGCGGGCCTCGTGGCGTGATCTTGGGGGCAGCCGGTGCGCATGGGTAGCTCCAGGGGGAGGTGCCACTTCGGAGGTCTCCATTCGGAGATGGTCCCGGCCGCGGCGGCAGGTCAGGATGCAAGGCAGTAATGTGCGTGGCCGCCGCTGGTCCGCTCCCCGGGAGGCGACCTACCATGACGGACGTGGCAGACAAGAGACAGAACGAGCCAATGCCCGACGTTCTGCTCGAGCTCACCGAGGGATACGGCGAGATCCTTGCCATGCTCGACCAGTCCATCGCGATGCGCCGGATCGTGGACGAGGTGCCTGAACTCAGCGGGGTGGACGTGGCCTGGCTGGGCGAGCCGGACGGCGGGGACCGCATCGTGCTCGGCCACACGGTCAACGCGCGGACACCCGCTGTGAACGGTCTGGTCGTACCCCACGGATGCGGGCTCGGGGGGCAGGTACTCCTCCGGCGCCGCCCGCTGTGGGTCAGTGACTACCGCCGTTCCGACACCATTACGCACGACTTCAACGCCCAGGCCGAGACGGAGGGCCTGGGAGCGATGATCGCGGTGCCCGTGCTCCACGAGGGCCGGCTGCTGAGTGTCCTCTACGGCTCGAACCGCGAGACCTCCGCGCTCGGCGACCGCACCACCCAGGCCCTGGAACAGGCGGCGAGCCGGGCGGCGACCGCCGCCGTGACGGCGGAGCGCGCCCGCCACGCCGCCGAGATCGCCGTGCACGAGGAGCGGCGCCGGATCGCGCTGGAGCTCCACGACACGGTGGGAGCCATGCTGTTCTCCATCGGGGCGGGCATCCGCACCCTGGCCGACGAGCTGCCGGACGGGGACAGCGCGCACACCCGCCTCAACGACCTCAAGGAGCAGGCCACCCAGGCCGCCGCCGCGCTGCGCGTATCGCTGCACGCGCTCAGCGCGCCACCGGAGCAGGTGGCCCTCGGCGTCGCGCTGCGCGGCGACTGCCGGGCGTTCCAGGAACGCACCGGGATCATCGCCCGATTCATCACCGTCACCGAGGTGCCCAGCCTTTCCCCGGCCCATATCAAGGCGTTCAAGGACGTGACGCGGGAGGCGCTGCTGAACGTCGAGAAGCACGCACGGGCCCGCTCCGTCGTGGTGAGCGCCTTCACCTTGTCCGGGGGCGTGTGCGTGACCGTCGCCGATGACGGCGTCGGCCCGCCGCCGGCGTATGGGTTCTCGGGCGGCCTCGGCCTGTCCGCCATGTCCGAGCGCCTGGGACGGCTGGGCGGCGAGGTCCATGTGCTCCGCAACGAGGACGGCGGCGTCAGCGTGCAGGCGTGGATTCCGGCATGAGCGAACCGACCGTACGCGTCCTGGTCGTGGACGACCACCCGATCGTCCGGGACGGCGTCGCACTGGCGCTGGGGAACACCTCCTGGATCACCGTGTCCGGATACGCCAGCTCCGGCCGGGCCGCGATCAGCGAGGTCGAACGGCTGAAGCCGGATGTCGTCCTGCTCGATCTGCGGCTGCCCGACATGCTCGCCCCCGAGGTGATCCGGGGGATGCGGACGCATGTGCCCGGCGTCAAAGTGGTGATCTTCACTGCCTTCCCCGACCACGCGGCCTTGCAGGAGGCGCTCGACGCCGGAGCGCATGCCGTCGTCGTCAAGGACGCGGACCGGTCCGATCTGGTGGACGTCGTCCGCCGTGTCCACGCCGGGGAACGGGTGGTCCGCACCAGCCCGGAAGATCTCCTCAATGCGCTGCTGACCAAACGGCTGAAGGACAGCGGCCTGACCCGGCGCGAGTACGAGATCCTGCGCCGGGTGGCGATGGGCGAGACCAATCCGGAGATCGCCGACGTCCTGGGGCTGACCCGGAACACCGTCAAGACGTATCTCCAGCGGACGCTGGAGAAGCTGGGCGCACGCAACCGCGTCGAGGCTCTCGCCCGCGCCAGTGAGCGCGGCATCCTCTAGGGCCCTCTAGGGCCCGCTTCAAAGGGGCCGCCGCTCCCGACGCCTGGCACGGCACCACCTCGCCGCGTTGTCGCCACTCGCACCGTCCGCGCACCGGGCGGCGGTCACGCCACCGGGGCGCTCCACTCCCACAGCTCGTCCTCGTCGGTGCGCAGTGCCCGGAGCCCCTGGTCACGGGAGAGCACGCCCTCGTCCCGGTCCGCCCACAGCAGCTTGGTGCGCCAGTGCAGGCCGGCCTCCTCGGTGATGCCCATCGCGCCGTGCAACTGGTGTGCCGCGGCGGCGATTTCGGTGGCGGAGCGGGACGCCACCTCGCGGGCCGTCAGGAGCGCGAAGTCCCGTGCCCGCGCGTTCGGCCGGCCCAGGCGGCGGCGCGCTTCGTGCACGGCCGTCTCCAGCTGGCGCAGGGCGAGGTCGAGCTCACCGGTGAGGGTCCGCACGGCGGGAATCCTGATGAGCGGGCGGCCGAACTGGACGCGCTCGGTGACATGGCGGCGGGCCTGCGCGGCCGCTCCCTGGGCTGCCCCCAGGATCTCCTGGAGCAGGAGGAGTTCGGCGAGGAGCACCACGGGGCGGCGCCCGCGGTATCCGTTGTCGAACGAAAGAACGCACGGGCGGCCCGCGAGGTCCGTCACCCCGGCCGTCCGTCCGCCGACGGCGGGCGTCCGTACGGCGCCGTCCGCGCTGATCAGTACGTCCGCGGCCGGATGCCATACGCCGTATGCCGTGGGGTGCACGGCGATCACGTCCGCGGGCAGTTCCTCCGTGGCCGCGTACCGGGACACCAGTGTCTGCCTCAGCGGCAGTGCGAACCCGGACCGCGCCAATGCCTGGACGGCGCCGCAGGCCGCGTCCAGTAGATCCCGGCACTCGGGTGATCCGAGGTCCTCGGCACCGTCCAGGATCCCGGTCCAGCCCAGCTCGACCGCCTGCCGCCAGTGGGCCTGGAACGCGTCGGTCGCGCGGAGGTCCTCGCCCGCCCGCGGGCGGGCCCAGGCCTCGGTGACCTCGGTCACCGAGGCCTCGAGGGAGGTGTCGAACTCGTCAAGGGGACTCATCACTTCCGGCCCTTCGCGATGACGGACAGCATGACCTGCGCGGCTCCGCCCCTCAGCCCGAAGGCCGGGGACGCGGTGACGGCCTGGTCGTACAGTGCGCGTACGGACCTGTCGGCGTGCGGGAGCAGCGGACGCGCCCACTCGATGACGTCCCGCTCGAAGCTGTTGCCCAGGTACTTGCTCATCGCCGCCCGTGCCACCGGGGTGTGCCCGGCGTCCATGGCGAGGGCGGTCTCCAGCGCCCAGCGGCGCAGGATCGTCAACCGCCCGGCCAGCGCGCGGAGTTCACCCAGAGCGATGTCATCGGCGATGCCCGCACGCACCACGGCGGCCAGCAGCGGGTAGGTGGACAGATACCGCTCGGGGCCGCCGCGTTCGAACGACAGCTGGCCGACGACCTGCTGCCAGCCGGCGCCGATCCTGCCGATGACCCGATGGCCGGGGACGTGGACGTCCTCGAGCACCGTTTCGTTGAAGTGGTGCTCGCCGCGCAGATCGAGGATCGGGGAGAGGGTGATGCCGGGGCTGTCCATGTCGAGGACGAACTCGGTGAGCCCCGCGTGCTTGTCCTCCTCCTTGGAGGTGCGGGCCAGCAGATAGAGGTGGGTGGCGCGGTGGGCGCCGCTCGTCCAGATCTTGCGGCCGTTGACGCGCCACCCGTCGCCCTCGCGCACGGCGGTGGTGCGTACCGCGGCCAGATCGGACCCGGCGTCCGGCTCGCTCATACCGAGCGCGAAGCGGTATTCGGCGCGAGCGAGCCCCGGGCAGAACTCCTCCTGGAGTTCGCGGGTGCCGTGCCGCAGCAGGCTGGGGCCGAGCTGCCGCTCCCCGACCCAGTGGGCGGTCACCGGGGCACCGGCGCGCAGCAGTTCCTCGCTCACGGCGAGGCGGTCGACGTTGCTGCCCTCCGCGCCGCCGAACTCCTTCGGCCAGGTCACGGCGAGCAGGCCGCGTCGCCCCAGCTCCTGGCTGAACGCGGGGTCGTAGCCGCTCATCCACGCATCGCAGCGCGGTGTGAAGTCCCACTCGGCGAGGAGTTCACGTACCCGGCGGCGCAGCTCGCCGGAGGTGCCGGTCACGACGGGGTCACCTCCCCTCGAAGCGCGGGGCGCGCTTGGCCCTGAAGGCCGCCATGGCCTCGGCGGAGTCCGCGGTCGACTGCACCACGGCCTGGTGGGAGGCGATGAGGTCCAGGGAGGTCCGCAGGTCGGCGTGTTCCCCGGCGCGTACCGCCCGCTTGATCAGCTGCACGGCGACGGGCGGCTGGGCGGCGAGCGTCGCCGCGAACTCCGCAAGCCGGGCGCGGAGCTCACCGGCCGGATGCACCTCGTCGACCAGACCCCAGTCCAGGGCGCGGTCGGCGTCGACGAACTCGCCGGTCCACAGCAGCCGCAGCGCCTTCGAACGGCCGATGACGCGCGGCAGATAGTGGCAGCCGCCGTCGCCCGGCACCAGGCCGACGCGGACATACCCCTCGGACAGCCGGACGGTGTCCGAGGCGATGCGGTAGTCACACATCAGCGCCATGTCCATCCCCGCCCCGACGGCGACGCCGTTTACCCCGGCGATCAGCGGCTTGGTCAGGTCTTCGGCCGCCCGTGCGACGGGGTGCACTTCGTCGGTCATCAGACGGCGGTTGTCCAGCGGGGTGGCCTCGGTACGGCGGCCGATCGGCCCGGTCAGATCGGCGCCCGAGCAGAACGCGTCCCCGTTGCCGGTGAGAACCACGACGCGTACCGCATCGTCCTGCTCGAACCTCCGGTACGCATCTGCCCAGTGGCGCAGCATCTCGCCGGTGAACGCGTTCTTGCGCTCGGGACGGTCGAGCACGATCCAGCCGATGTCATCCTGGGCGTACACCCTGAGTCCGGTGTCAGCGTCGGTCATCCATGGCTCCTTACCAGGGGAGGGGTGAACGCCTGCGAAGGTGGCCCGGGCCACGCGGCCCACCACCCGCTCAGGCGTCCGCGGTCGGCAGCGCCGGGTCGCAACCCACCTCGGCCAGCACCTCTTCGGTGTGTTCACCAGCCCGCGGGCAATGCCGCCGCAGACCGCCGGGTGTCTTCGTGTAGCGCACCGGCGGCGAGACAAGCCGGTAGGCGCCTTCGGTGGGGTGCTCGACGGTGCGCAGCAGCCCGCCCTCCCGGGCGTACGCACTGCGGGTGGCCTCTTCGAAGCTGTACACGGGGTGGGCCGGGATGCTCACCTCGTCGCAGAAGCGCTGCCACTCGCCGGTGGTGAACTGCGGCGTCAGCTCCCGCATATGTGCGTAGAGGTCGTCGGCATGCTCGGCACGCCGGGCCATCGTGGTGAAGCGAGGGTCGGAGCTGAGTTCCGGGCGGCTCGCGTGAGTGAAGAAGTCACGCCAGTTGCGGTCGTTGTACGGCAGGATGCACATCCAGCCGTCGGCGGTGCGACATGCCTTGCGCTCCGCGCTGAGGACGCGTGGATAGCCGAAACCGGGCTCCTCCGCGGGCTCCAGCGAGGCGCCTGTCAGATGCTCGACGAGGTTGAAGGCGAGCATCGTGTCAGCCATCGGGACCTCCACCCGCTGTCCGGCGCCGGTGCGGTCCCGATGGCGCAGCGCGGCCAGCACCGACTGCACCATCACCAGGCCGCAGAGCTTGTCCGCGAGCACGGTCGGCACGTAGTACGCCTCACCGCTCATCTGCTCGTTCAGCCACACCAGCCCGGAGGCGGCCTGGAGGATGTCGTCGTAGGCGGCGTTGTCCGCCAGCTGCGAATCGCTGCGGAAGCCCTGCGCGTTGACGTACACCAGCCGTGGGTTCTCCTCGGCCACGTCGTCGTACCACAGGCCGAGCCGGCGCAGGGACCGTGGGCGGACGTTGGTGATGAACGCGTCCGCGGTACGCAGCAGAGCGCGCAGCGCGCCGGGCCCGTGCGGGCTCTTGAGATCGAGTTCGATGCTGCGCTTGTTGCGGTGGAGATTGAGCGCGGCACCGCCCATGCCCGGGTTCCGCTGGGGCTGGAAATGGCGGGTCGGGTCCCCGCCGGGCCCCTCGACCTTGATGACATCGGCGCCGAGATCCCCCAGCTGCTGACCCGCGTACGGGCCCATGATCATGGTTGCGAGTTCGATGACCCGCAGTCCGGCCAGTGGCCCGTGCGGTGCCGTGTCGTCCCGTCGCCCGTCGGCATGCTCATGCGGCATACGTAGCGCCTCCTGCGTCCCTTCAGGAGCCCGGCTCCGGACAGTCCCGGCCGGACGTGTGCTGTGCACCATTCAACGCAGCGGCATTGAGTCATTGCCAATACTTCTTCGGGGCGTATTCATATGGTTCTCCCTATGGATCTGACACAGAGAGTCCTCGAACAGTTCGTCGTCCTGGCCGAGGAACGGCACTTCGGGCGGGCCGCCGAGCGGTTGTCGATGAGCCAGCCACCCCTCAGCCAGGCCGTCCAGCGGCTGGAACGGCGGCTGGGGGTGACCCTGCTGGAGCGCAGCACCCGCACGGTCCGGCTCACCCCGGCCGGCGACGCCTTCGCCCATGACGCCCGGCATCTGCTGGAGGCGCAGAACGCCGCGGTCGAACGGGCGCGGCGGATCGCCCACGGCACCGAGGGCGAACTGCACCTCGGCTTCATCAGCGGTCTGGCCTACACGTTCCTCCCGGGCGTACTGCGCCTGTCGCGCGCACATCTGCCCGACCTCAGGATCCATCTGCACCAGCACTCGTCCGCCGAACTCGTCTCCAGGGTCCGGTCCGGAACCATCGACCTGGCCTTCGTCCGCGGACCCCTCGCGGACACCGACGCGCTCACGCTGCGCGCGATCGAGGGAGAGCGGCTCTGTGTGGCGCTGCCCGCGACCCACCCCCTCGCCGACCGCGAGCAGCTGCGCCTCGCCGACCTGGCCCACGAGGATGTCGCGCTGCCCTCCCTGACGGCTCTCGCGGGGCTGGCCGAGCAGGTGGTGACCGCCTGCCGCGCCGAGGGCTTCGCGCCACGCGACGCCGCGCGGGCGGACAGCCTCTCCGGTCTGCTCAGCCATGTCGCGGCGGGTCACTGCGTATGCCTGGTGCCGGAGCAGGTACGGAGCGGCGCGCTGCCCGGTGTCACCTTCCGCTCGCTCGCGGACACGGACACCTCGGGGCACCTGACCCTCAGCGTCCTCGCCGCGACGCGCGCGGGGCACGACGACCCCGCGGTGCGCCGGATCCTGGGCCTTCTCGCGGTGCGGAACCCGGAGGGCTGACACCACCGGCCCCGGACCGTCCGGGCATGTGATCCGCGGCACGGGCCTTGTCCTGCGCTGATTTCACGGCCACGATGGACCGGCCGCAGCCGCGGCCGGCGGGTGACCGCGCCCCACCATGACGCGACACCGCCAGGAGCGGCAGCGAGGGCAGCAGAGCACCGCTCCCCGTACAACGGGTCCGCGGTGGACGCCCCACCAGCGGCTCATCCGAAGCCGGGCAACGGCGGAAACGGAGCCGAGCACACCGTGACATTCGACATCGACGACCTCCCTTCCTACGAGGAGCTGCTGCGCCGGACCGACGCCCCGCCGGGCTCGACCTGGTCGCTGTTCGGACCGGACGACCAGCTCGGCACCCTGAACCTGCTGCGCGCCCAGTCCCTCACCGCCGCGGCACAGGAGGTCCGCACCGGTACGGCGTTCTCGCTCGACCTGCCGTCGGACACGATCACGCCGTCGCTGACGGCCACCCGCCGGCCGGCCGAGCATCACATCTTCCAGCGCACCCCGTTCCACTTCGACGAGTGGCTCGACGGCTTCTACCCGCAGTACGGCTCGCAGCTGGACGGGCTGTGGCATGTCGCCCACCCCGACCACGGCTTCTACAACGGCGCCGACCCGCGCCACTGCGCTCCCGGCAACCGCCTGCTCAGCATTCACCACTTCAGCGCCCTTCCCATCGCCGGCCGCGCGGTCCTCCTGGACGTCGAACGCCATCTGCGTGACCAGGGACGGCCCATCGACCACGCGGCGGGTCAGCCCATCACCGCCGACGATCTCGAGAGCACCCGCATCGCGCAGCGGACCACGATCCGGCCCGGCGACATCCTCCTCATCCGCTTCGGCTGGCTCCACTGGTACCGCACCACCGCGAGCCCCGAGACACGCGCGGGCCTGGCAAGCAATCCGGTCCACCCGGGGCTGGTGCAGTCCCACGAGATCGTGGGCTGGCTCTGGGATCACCGGATCAGCCTGGTCGCCGCCGACAACTTCGCTCTGGAGTGCTGGCCGGCCCAGTCCGACAGCCCCTTCCTCAGCGACGACGAAAGGCACCACGGACACCGCGACGCAAGCACAGGAATCATGCACCGCGCCCTGCTGGGCCTGCTGGGCCTGCCGATCGGTGAACTCTGGGACCTCGACGCCCTGGCCGCGGCCTGCGCCACGGACCACCGCTACACCTGCCTCCTCACCGTCGCCCCGCTCCCCCTGGTCGGTGGGATCGGATCACCCGCAAACGCCACCGCCCTGCGCTGACCCGGACGTCACGCAGCTCCCGACGTGCCCGCAAAGAGGGGGATCTGACAGATGGTCGGCTACACCTGGGCGGAGATCTCCTCCATTTGCTGCTGCAACCGCCGCACGCCCGAGAGCCAGCGGTCGGTGTCGGTGGCGCGTCCCGCGTAGTGATCGCGCACCTCGGGGTGGGGGAGGATGAGGAACTGCCCGTCGGCCAGCGCCTCCGCCGCGGTGTCGGCGACCTCCTCGGGGGTGAGGACCATCCCGCCCAGCGCCTTCGCGGCGGGGTCGCTGCGCTCGTACATCTCGGTGCGCACCCCCATCGGGCACAGTGCCTGAACGGTGATGCCCCGGTGGGCGTAGGTGGCCGCGAGCCACTCGGCGAAGGCGAGCGCACCGTGCTTGCTCACCGCGTACGGCGCGGCGGCGGGGTGGGTGAGGAGGCCCGCGGAGGAGACCGTGGCCAGCAAGTGGCCCCGCCCGCGTTCGAGCCACGGCCCGAGCAGCTCCCGGACCACCCGGACATGGCTCATCACATTCACCTGCCAGACGCGCTCCCAGACCTCCTCCGGCGCGTCGGCCCCGCCGCCGGGCTCGATACCGGCGTTGGCGCAGAACAGGTCGATCTCGCCGAGGTGCGTGCGGGCGGCGGCCACCAGGGCGGCCACGTCCCGCTCGGCGGAGGCGTCACCGAAGACGGCGAGACCGCCGACCTCCTCGGCCACGCGGGCCGCGGCGGCCGCGTCCAGGTCGTTCACCACCACACGGGCGCCCGCCGCGGCGAACCGGCGGGCGAGCGCGGCACCGATACCCGAACCGGCTCCGGTGACAACGACGCCTGCGTCCTTCAGCTCCATGACGGCAGCTCTCCTGTGGTCGTGGCGGGTGAGGGGGCGGACCTCATTCGTCCGCCACCTTGAGCACGAGCTTTCCGGTGTTGTCGCCCTTGAACAGCCGCAGCAGAGTCTCGGGGAACGCCCGCACGCTGCCGTCCACCACGTCCTCCAGCGACCGCAGCTTCCCGGCCGACAGCCACTCGGCCAGCTCTGCGGTGGCTTCGGGGTACCGGCCGGCGTAGTCGAAGACCACCATCCCGGTCATGGAGGCGCGGTTGACCAGCAGCGACATGTAGTTGGCCGGGCCCTGGACCCGGTCGGTCGCGTTGTACTGCGAGATCGCACCGCAGATGACGACACGGGCCCCCCGTGCCAGACGGGTCAGCACGGTGTCGAGGATGTCGCCGCCGACGTTGTCGAAGTAGACGTCCACGCCCTCGGGCGCCACCTCGCGCAGGGCCTTGCGCACATCCTCGGACTTGTAGTCGATACAGGCGTCGAAGCCCAACTCCTCCACGACCAGACGGCACTTGCGCTCACCACCGGCGATGCCGATGACCCGGCATCCCTTGAGCTTGGCGATCTGGCCGACCACGCTGCCGACCGCCCCGGCCGCGCCGGAGACCACGACGGTCTGTCCGGCCTCGGGCCGTCCGATGTCGAGCAGACCGAAGTAGGCGGTCATGCCCGGCATCCCCAGGACGCCCAGGTACACCGGCAGCGGCGCCAGCGCCGGATCGACCGTGGTCAGGCCCTGGCCGTCCGACAGGCAGTACTCCTGTACGCGGAGCGTGCCCGACACATAGTCGCCCACGGCGAACCGCGGGTTGCGGGAGGCGATCACCTGGCCCACGCCGCCCGCGCGCATGACCTCCCCGATCTCCACGGGGCGGATGTAGGACCTGCCCTCGTTCATCCAGCCGCGCATGGCCGGGTCCAGCGAGAGGTAGATCACCCTGATCAGCAGTTCGCCCTCGCCCGGCTCGGCGACCGGCTCCTCGACGTACTCCCAGTCGGTGGGCCTCGGCAGCCCGACGGGTCGTGCGGCAAGCCGGTACTGGTGATTGATGCGGCTCATCTGGACGCTCCTCGGCTGTCGGCGCTGACCCGTGTGTGGGCGGTCCGGTCGGTGCGGCTGCGTATGGGGGGCCCGCCCGGCCGTGGCGGTGACCGGGCCGGCCTCGTCCACGGGCACACCGACTGGTCGGTATGAACAGCGTGAGATTAGCCCCGGGGTGCGGCGCCGGGCAAGGGTGTCACCGGTCGCGGACCGGCCCGGCCGTCGTGCCGGGCCTCGTCCGCGAGAACGGCCCACGGGGCCCTCGCCGCACTCGGCGTGGGGCTGGGTGATCCCGTGGGGGTGTTCACGATCCCTCAGCGGCCGACGACGACCGTCTGCGGGCAGCGGCCAGGTCCGTCAGCTCGGCTTTCCTGATCTTTCCCGTAGTGGTGAGCGGCAGTTCGCTGACCAGTTCCACGAGGGGCACCTTGTAGACGGCCATGGTGCCCCGCGCCCACGCGGACAGCTCCGGCGCCGTCAGCGCGCTGTCCGGGAGGGTGCGCACGAACGCGTAGGGAAGCTGGCCGCGCTCCGGGTCGTCGACCGGGACCACCGCCGCCGCCACGACCTCCGGATGGCGGCCGAGCAGCGTCTCGACCTCGGTCGGGAAGACGCTCATCCCGTTCACCTTGATCATTTCCTTGGCGCGGCCCAGATAGTGCAGCAGGCCGTCCTCGTCGAGCAGACCGATGTCCCCGGTGTGCAGCCAGCCGTCGCGCAGGACCTCCGCGGTGGCGGCGGGCTGCCGCCAGTAGCCGGTCAGGAGCGAGGGCCCGCGGATGACGATCTCACCGCGCTCGCCGAGCGGCAGCGGCTGCCCGGTGACGAAGTCCACGACCATGACGTCGGTGCCGGGGACGGGCAGACCGCAGAAGACCGGTTCGGTGAGCAGGTCGCGGTCCTCGTCCTGGAAGCCGAGGGTCCAGGTGTCACTGGTGTGGGTCTCGGTCATGCCGTACGAACCCTCGCGCAGCACGCTGTGCGGGCCGGCCGCGTCCGCCCAGCGCTTCCGCAGCGACGGGGTCAGCTTGCGGATGAACGACACGGTCAAGGGGGCGGTGAGACTGCTCAGATCATGCCGGGAGAAGTCCGGCAGGCCGAGCATCTCCAGATAGTTCTCCACGGTCCCGGCCATGACGCTGACCTGGTGGCGCTCGATCGCGGCGAGCGCGGCGGCCGCGTCCCAGCGCGGGAGGAGCACACTGGTACCGCCGCTGATCAGGGGCGCCAGGATGCCGAGGTTCTCGCCCGCGATCCAGAAGACGGGCAGATAGCAGAGGTAGACCGCACCCTTTCCGGTATCGGGGGCCAGGGTCCCGGAGTCCACGGCCGCCGCGGTGTAGAGCATGTGCCGCTGAGTGTGTTCGCACCCCTTGGGCATGCCGGTGGTCCCGCCGGTGTAGTTGAGCGCGGCGAGCGCGTCCAGATCCCGCGCGCAGCGCCCCAGGCGGGGGTGGGCGAGAGCCTTCGCCCAGGGGCCGGCCGGCGCGCCGGGGAGCATGTCGGAATCGGTCGTGACCAGCACCCGCCGCACCGGGGTGTCGGCGCGCACGGCCTCGAGGCCGGGGGCCAGGGTGTCCTGCGCGATGACCACCTCGGGCCCCGCGTCCCGCAGTTCGTGACGGAGTTCGGCCTCCTTGAACATCGGGTTCACCGGTACGTGGACGGCGCCCAGCCGTAGCACCGCCAGCATCGCCACGATGAACTGCGGGCAGTTGGGGAGGTAGACGCCCACCCGGTCGCCGGGGCGCACGCCGGCCTGGCCGTCCAGCCATCCGGCGAGCCGGTCGGCGGCCTCGTCGAGCTGTGCGTAGCTGATCACGGCGGACCGGAAGACCACGGCCGGCCGGTCGGGGGCCTCCTGCGCCCAGTGGTGTACGCAATCGGGCACCGGCACCTCACCGGCGCGGTAGCGGAGCCCGGCGGGAAGCCCGGGCGGGCGGATCCGGTCCTGACGCCGGCGGACGTCGTCCAGGTACGCCTCGTACGCGGCCTCGTGGTCGTACTCTTCCTCGGCTTCGGTCTCGACACGCATCGGCGGCTCACTTTCTGCCTCGCGGAGGGACTCCCAGAAGGTGCAGATACATCGCGGTCAGGTCGCGCACGGCCTGGTCGCGCTCGCGGGGGGATTCGGCGATCAGCTGGGCGAACCGCGCGTTCATTCCGGCGACCGCCCTCGCCACCGCCAGGGGCGCGGCGGCGGGCGCAGCTTTGCCTTCCCCGACAAGACGGCGGACATAGCGGGCCATGCGGTGCATCGGTCGCTCCTGGATCTCCTGCCACACGGCCTGGACCAGGTCATCGACCGGGGCCTGCTGCTCGATGAGCCCGAGCAGGGGCAGATGCGCGACATAGGCGTCGAGGAAGGCCGCGACGGTCGCTTCGGCCAGGGCGTGGGCGTCGTCCACGTCCACCCCGGGGATCTCCTGCGCGGCGAGGAAGGCGTCCCGGGCCCGTACCGCGAGTTCCCGGAAGACCTCTTCCTTGGAGGCGAAGTAGACATAGAAGCTCGCCCGGGACAGCCGCGCCTCGCCGGTGATGTCCGCGACCGTGGTCCGGGCGTAGCCGCGCCGGGCGAACACCGCCTCCGCCGCGTCGAGGAGCAGCGTGCGGGTGCGGGCGTCCCGTCGGTCGCGCGCCGTACGGATCGCCCACTGCCGCTGTGCTCCGCGTGTGCCGTCTGCCACGCCACGGAGCATATTGACGTTGACGTCAATGTCAATCACCATGACCGCACCGCAATCGCATCGCACCGCCGCCTCTGCGTGAAGGAGCCCTCATGGGGTCGCCAGCCGTGCTCGTCGCCAACCGCGGAGAAGTCGCCGTCCGTGTCTTCCGGGCCGCGGCCGAGACGGGAATGCGTACCGTCGCGGTCTACGCCGAGGACGAATCCGACGCGCTTCACGCGGAACTGGCCGACGAGGCCTATCCGTTGCCAGGCGCGGGCCCGGCCGGGTATCTGGACGGTGAGCGGATCCTGGCCGTCGCCCGGCGCGCCGGATGCGAACTGCTCCACCCCGGCTACGGATTCCTCAGCGAGAACGCCGCCTTCGCCGCTCGCTGCGCCGCCGAGGGAATCGGCTTCGTCGGGCCCCGCCCCGAGGTGCTGGAGCTGTTCGGCGACAAGGCGCGGGCGCGGGAGCTGGCGGCCGGGCTCGGGGTGCCGGTGCTGCCCGGGACCCCGGGCCCCACGACCCTGGCGGAGGCGCATCAGTTCCTGGCCTCCCTCGGGCCGGGCGCCGCCGTGATGGTCAAAGCGCTGGGCGGGGGCGGCGGCCGGGGGATGCGCGCGGTGCGCGGACCGGCGGAACTGGACGAGGCGTGGGAACGCTGCGGTTCGGAGGCGGCGGCCGCCTTCGGGCGCGGCGAGCTGTACGTCGAGCGGCTGCTGACCGGAGCCCGTCATATCGAGGTGCAGATCGCCGGTGACGCGACGGGCGCGGTGACCCACCTGTGGGAGCGCGACTGCTCCATCCAGCGGCGCCACCAGAAGCTCGTCGAGATCGCGCCCGCGCCGGGGCTGCCACCGGACATCCGGGACCGGCTGCTGGCCGCGGCGCTGCGGATGGCCGAGGCGGTCGGCTACGAGGGTCTGGGCACCTTTGAGTTCCTGGTCGGGGAAGGGGAGTTCCACTTCATCGAGGCCAACCCGCGGCTCCAGGTCGAGCACACCGTCACCGAGGAGGTGACCGGCACCGACCTGGTGGCCGCGTCGCTGCGGCTGGCCACCGGGGAGACACTGTCGGACATCGGACTGGGCGGCGGCCGTCCGCCCGCGCCGCGCGGCGTCGCGATCCAGCTACGGGTCAACGCCGAGGCACTCGGTCCCGACGGCGCCTCGCTGCCCTCGGCGGGAACCCTCACCCGTTTCGAGCCGCCGGCCGGCCCCGGTATCCGGGTGGACACCGCGGCCCGGACCGGCCGGCAGGTCGGGGCGCGCTACGACTCGCTGCTGGCCAAGGTGGTGGTGCGGGCCCCGGCCCTCCCGGCCGCCGCGCAGCGGGCGCGCCGGGCGCTCGCGGAGTTCCGGGTGGAGGGCGTACGGACCGGGATCCCGCTGCTGTCCGCGGTCCTGGCGCATCCGGGCTTCACCCGCGGCGGCGCCGACACCGGCTTCGTCCCCCGGCATCTGCCCGAACTCCTCGCGGCCGCGGAGACGGAGCCCGGCGCCGGGTCCATCGCCGAGCCCGGCGCGCGGGCGGCCGGTACCGCCCTCGCGCGGGGGACGGTGGCCGCCCCCATGCACGGGACCGTCGTCGCCGTGGACGCCGCCCCCGGTGATCATGTCCTGGCCGGCCGTCAGGTCGCCGTCATCGAGGCGATGAAGATGGAACACGTCGTCCGGGCGGTCTCGACCGGAACCGTGCGAGGGGTGCCGGTGTCCGTCGGCGACCCGGTCGGTGAGGGAGCGCCGCTGCTCTTCGTGGATCCGGACCCGGAGGACGACGGGCCGGGCGCGGCGGAGCCGGAGGAGCGGCCCGACCCCGACCTCGTACGGGCCGACCTGGCCGAGGCGCGGCGCCGGCACGCCATCGGCCTGGACCCGGCCCGCCCCGATGCGGTGTCGGCACGCCACCGCATCGGCCGCCGCACCGCCCGCGAGAACCTCGCGGACCTGTGCGACGACGGCAGTTTCACCGAGTACGGCGCGCTCGCCGTCGCCGCCCAGCGCCGCCGCCGCACGGCGGAGGACCTGATCGCCTCGACCCCCGCCGACGGCATGGTCACGGGCGTCGCCACGGTGGGCGGCGCTCCGTGCGTCGTGATGTCCTACGACTACACGGTGCTGGCCGGCACCCAAGGGGTCCAGAACCACCGCAAGACGGACCGGATGCTGCGGCTCGCCGAACGCCGGGGACTGCCCCTCGTGCTGTTCGCCGAGGGCGGGGGAGGCCGGCCGGGCGACACGGACACCACGGCCGTGGCCGGTCTGGACATCATGACGTTCCATCAGATGGGGCGGCTGAGCGGACAGGTGCCGCTGGTGGGCATCGCGTCGGGCCGGTGCTTCGCGGGCAACGCGGCCCTCCTCGGCTGCTGTGACGTGATCATCGCGACTCCCGAGGCCACGATCGGCATGGGCGGGCCCGCCATGATCGAAGGCGGTGGGCTCGGGGTGTTCCGGGCGGAGGAGGTCGGCCCGAGAGAGGTCCAGGTGGCGAACGGGGTGGTGGATCTGCCGGTGGACGACGAGGCGGAGGCGGTGGACACGGCGCGCCGCTATCTGTCGTACTTCCAGGGCCCGTTCGGCGACTGGGAGGCCCCGGACCAGCGCTTGCTGCGCCACGCCGTGCCGGAGAACCGCCGCCGCGCCTACGACATGCGCGCGGTCGTCCACGGCTTGGCGGACACCGGCTCCGTCCTGGAGCTGCGCCCGGGATTCGGCCAGGGCGCGCTGACCGCCCTGGTGCGGATCGAGGGCCGCCCGATGGGCCTGCTCGCCAGCAATCCGAACCATCTCGGCGGAGCGGTCGACCGCGACGCGGCGGACAAGGCGGCCCGCTTCCTCCAGCTCTGCGACGCCTTCGGACTGCCGGTGGTGTCGCTGTGCGATACCCCCGGTTTCATGGTCGGCCCGGACGCGGAACGCACCGCGACCGTCCGCCACTTCTCCCGGCTCTTCGTAACCGGTGCGAATCTGTCCGTGCCCGTGGTCGCCCTGATCCTGCGCAAGGCGTACGGCCTGGGCGCCATGGCCATGCTCGGCGGCAGTACCCAGGCGCCGGTGGCCACCGCGGCCTGGCCCAGCGGGGAGATCGGCGCGATGGGCCTGGAGGGCGCGGTGCGGCTGGGCTACCGCAAGGAGCTGGCGGCCATCGCCGACCCGGGCGAGCGCGACCGGGAGTACCAGCGGCTCCTGGCCGAGCTCTACGACCGTGGCAAGGCCGTCAACGCCGCGGCCGCGCTGGAGGTCGACGACGTGATCGACCCGGCCGACTCACGCCGCTGGATCACCGCTGCCGTCGACGGCCGGTACGCGCAGCGGCTCCCGGTCGGCACCCAGCGCCGCCCGTTCATCGACACCTGGTGATGCACCGGCCGATGGGCGACCCGCCGGTGTGCGCCGCCCGCTCCCTCACCACGCGGGGCCCGCACCGCGGGCCAGCAGGCCGGAGACATGATCGGCGCCGAAGCGTACGGACTCCTCCAGTTGACGGCGCCGGGAGGTGAACGTGTCCACCGGAACGGACGTGGCCACGGCCCCCACCACCCGCCCGCTCGCGTGGAAGACCGGCGCCGCCACACAGGACAGCTCCGGCAGGAACTCCCCGACCTCGAAGGCCACGCCCGAGGTGCGCACCGTCCCGAGATGTTCCTCCAGCACGTCGGGCGCGGTGATAGTGGACGGGGTCAGCCGCGCAAGCCCCTGCTCCCGCACATGGTCCCGCCGTCCGGGGGCGGGGAGGAAGGAGAGCATGACCTTGCCGAAGGCGGTGGCGTGCGGGGCCTGGTGGAAACCGATGTCGAGCGGCTCGGCCCGCCGCGCCTCGGGGGAGTCCACCACCTCGGCGACAACGATCTCCTCGTCCCGGAACACCGTGTAGTACGCCGCGGCACCGCACTCCTGGTGTATCCGGTGGAGCGCCCGCGAGACGCCCGGAGTCACCTCCAGCTGCTGACACAGACGGCGGTGCAGACCGGTGAGCTTGTACCCCAGACCGTAACCGCGGCAGTGGTTGAGCCGCACCAGGTAGCCGTCGTGAACGAGCGTGTTGAGCAGGCGGTACGTGGTGGGGAGCGTAACGCCGGCACGGCGGGCGACGGCCTTGGCGGTGATGCCGTCGCCGCCGGCCGCCACCGCCTCCAGGACCGCCAGGGCCCGCCGTACCGATCCGAGCAGATCCCCGGTGTCGACCGCGTAGGTCTCGTTGTCGTGCATGGTGCGCCTTTCCATGGTCCGGGGCGGTCCGGCGTCCCGCCCGCCGACCCAACGGCCGTCGGCCCACCGAGCGTGACCGTCACACCGCGATGGTACGAACTCTGCCCACCATCCTGTAGAGCCAGCCGGCCAGCAGTCCGCCGGTCACCTGGGCGCCGAGGTACACGGGCAGCTGGCTCCACTCGGGGGCCCTGCCGTGCAGCGCCGACACCAGCTCGGGCCCGAGGGACCGCGCGGGGTTGAGTGCCGCCCCGGTGACCGGGCCCAGTACCACCGCGATCGCGAAGACCGCGAACCCGATGGGCAGCCCAGCGAAGCCACTCGGGGCCCGTCGGTCGATCACCCCGAAGACAACGAACACCAGGATCAAGGTGCCCACTGCCTCGGCCATGAACGCCTGGGGAACGGTGGTCGGGGACGTGTACGAGGCGATCCCGAGCCCCAGATGAACGGCGCGGCTGCCCAGCACCCCGACGATCGCCGCGGCACCGGCGACCGCCCCCGCACACTGGGCCAGCACGTATCCAGCGGCATCGCGCCGCCCGATGGCGCCGGTCGCGGCCAGGGCGAGGGTGACGGCAGGGTTGATGTGGCACCCCGAGATATGCCCGATCGTGAAGACGGTGGCCACGACCGCCATGGCGAAGGCGAAAGCGATCACGCCGAGGTCGGCCATGGTGAAGCTGGTTTTCCCGGTCTTCTCCAAAATCAGTGTGACGGGGATCGAGCCCACCCCGAGGAAAACCAGAAAAGCAGTGCCGATGAATTCGGCGAGCAGTTTTTGGAGAAGACTGTTCTCCGTTATGCGCATGCCGGTGGTCACTGTCACCCCGGCTTCACTCTCCTGGAGTGTCGATTCTTGATTACGCACCGGGAACCAGAATTCCCCGGCCCTGAAGCCGACCGTTCGCCAAGTCGTCCATCGCATCCCTCACCGCGTCCAATGGATAGGTGGCGGTGTGGAGCCGCACCTCGCCGCGGGCGGCGAGTGCCATCAGCTCATCGAGGTCGTTGTAGCTGCCGACGAGGTTGCCGACGACATTGATCTCCGCCGATATGACGTCGATGGTCGGGATGTTCACATGCCCCCCGTAGCCGACGGCGAAATAGGAGCCGGCCCTGCGCAGCATGGCGATCCCCTGCGACTCGGTGCCGCGCTCGCCGACGAAGTCGATGACGACGTGCGCGCCCTGCCCGGCGGTGAGCTCCTGGACCGCGGCCACCGGGTCGCCGGTGGCCAGCACCCCGTGGTGGGCGCCGAGGCTCTTGGCGAGTTCCAGCGCCGCCTCGGAGGTGTCGACGACAACGATCTCGGCGGCCGTGAGCGCCACCAGACACTGGACGCCGATGTGTCCCAGGCCGCCCGCGCCGATGACAACGACGGAGGTTCCGGGGTAGAGCAGCGGGACGGCCTTGCGGACCGCGTGGTAGGCGGTGAGACCGGCATCGGCCAATGCCGCCACGTCGGCGGGCTCCAGGCCCGGGTCCAGCTTCACGCACGAGCGTGCGCTCGTGAGCATCAACTCGGCCATGCCGCCGTCGCAGTCGATGCCGGGAAAGGCGCTGGCCGTACAGTGCACATCGTCCCCCGAACGGCAGGGGCGGCACAGTCCGCAGGCCATCAGTGGATGGACGATCACGGGATCGCCGATGGCCAGATGAGAAACTCCGGGGCCGATCTCCTTTACCCAGCCGGCGTTTTCATGCCCCAGTGTGTAGGGCAGCTCCACACCGGACTTCTCCTGCCACTGGCCTTCCACGACATGGAGATCGGTCCGGCACAGACCGGCGCCGCCGATCTGGACGATGACGTCCTGAGGGGAGGAGATACGCGGCTCAGGAACGTCTTCCACAACGGGGTTCTCGTGGTAATGGCTCAACCGTACTGCCTTCATTTCCTCACCGTATTCCGAGACGTAATGGCTGGTGCTGGTGAGGAGATCGTCACGGGTGCACAAGCATGCGGTCAACGGAATGGAACCGGGAAGATTCCGGCTGTTGAAAAACCGGGCAATCCGCCCACGCCGGTCACGCGTCCCTGACCCTTCGCGGCTGCCGCCGCCGACCGGGTATCGCCTGGGTCCTCCCGCGTACCGGCCGGCACCGTCGGGTGACGAAACGAAGGTTCGGGGCAGCGCGACCGCGACCACCCCGCACTCTCGCCCCCGCGCCACGCCGCGGGCCCGGACACCGCGAGACGGCTCACCCGGGATCAGCTACGAGAGTCAAAAAAATTCCGGACGGCGATGTCGAGAACCCGTGACCGGCTCCGTCCCCGTGGTGAACGCGACCACAATGGGTCGCACCAGCACCGAGGAGAACCACGATGGCCAAGTACCTGCTGCTCAAGCACTACCGCGGCGCTCCGGCCGCGGTGAACGACGTGCCCATGGACCAGTGGACGCCGGAGGAGATCTCGGCCCACATGCAGTACATGAACGACTTCGCGGCCCGGCTCGAGAAGACCGGCGAGTTCGTCGACGGTCAGGCGCTCGCCCCCGAGGGGACATGGGTCCGGTACGACGGCGAGGGGCGTCCGCCGGTCACCGACGGACCGTTCGCCGAGACCAAGGACCTGATCGCCGGCTGGATGGTGATCGACGTCGACAGCTACGAGCGCGCCGTCGAGCTTGCCGGGGAGCTCTCGGCCGCCCCTGGGGCGGGTGGGAAGCCGATCCACGAGTGGCTGGAGCTGCGCCCGTTCCTGACCGCGGAGCCCTCGGTCACGGAATGCCCTCATCGATGAACGAGGCTCTGCTCCGGAGCCTCACACCGAGCGTGCTCGGGATCCTCGTCCGCCGCGGAGCCTCCTTCGCGGCGGCCGAGGACGCCGTGCAGGACGCGCTGGTCGAGGCGGTCCGCGTCTGGCCGGCCGATCCGCCACGGGACCCGAAGGGCTGGCTGGTCACCGTGGCCTGGCGCCGTTTCCTCGACGCGGCCCGGGCGGACGCCGCCCGCCGCCGGCGTGAGGACCTCGTCGACGAGGAGCCCGCGCCCGGGCCCGCGCCCGCGGTGGACGACACCCTCCAGCTCTACTTCCTGTGCGCCCACCCGTCGCTGACGCCGTCGTCCGCGGTCGCCCTTACGCTGCGCGCCGTCGGCGGGCTGACCACCCGCCAGATCGCCCAGGCCTACCTGGTGCCCGAGGCGACCATGGCGCAGCGCATCAGCCGGGCCAAGCGCACCGTCTCCGGTGTGCGGTTCGACCAGCCCGGCGACATCGCCACCGTGCTGCGCGTCCTCTACTTGGTGTTCAACGAGGGCTACTCGGGCGACGTCGACCTCGCCGCCGAGGCCATCCGGCTCACCCGGCAGCTCGCGGCCGCGATCGACCACCCCGAGGTGGCGGGGCTGCTCGCCCTCATGCTGCTCCACCACGCCCGGCGCGCCGCCCGGACCGCGCCCGACGGCAGCCTGGTACCGCTCGCCGAGCAGGATCGCGGCCGGTGGGACACGAAGTCGATCGCCGAGGGAGTCGAGATCCTGCAAGCGGCCCTCGCCCGTGACCGGCTGGGCGAGTTCCAGGCCCAGGCCGCCATCGCGGCACTCCACGCCGACGCGCCCACCGCCGAGGAGACCGACTGGGCGCAGATCGTCGAGTGGTACGACGAGCTCGCGCGCCTGACCGACAGCCCGGTCGTCCTGCTCAACCGCGCGGTGGCCGTCGGCGAGGCCGACGGACCGCGGGCCGGCCTGGCGGCGCTCGCGGCGCTGGACGACTCTTCCGCAAGCTCTTCGGGCGGGGGACACCCCTTGCCCCGCCACGCCGCGGTGGCGGCGTACCTCCACGAGCGCGACGGCGACCTGGCGACGGCGGCGCGGTTGTACGCCGAGGCGGCTCAAAAGGCACCCAACCTCGCCGAGCGCGACCACCTGACCCGCCAGGCCGCCCGGCTCAACGCCCGCCGGGGTCGCTGACGGGGTCGCGCTCGGATTTCCCGTCAGCCAGAGCGGTCGCCTCACGGTGAACGGGCAGGCACGACACGTCGCCGACGTTCGGGCTCGCCGAGGCTCCTTCGCGCGGCCGGCGGGCGAGCCCGCCTGACGCGGCACTAGGCCTGGGACCCGCCCCGGTCCGACTCCTCCTCCTGCTCTGCGATCACCCGGCGGAAGCCCCGGACGTGCGCCTCGACCAGCTCTCCCGCGCGGTCCGCGTCCCCGGCGGCCACCGCGTCGTAGATGGCATGGTGCTCCGCGCGCAGTCGGCACACGATCGGCTCCCACTCGTCCTGCCGGTGGAACGCCTTCAGGATCACGTGGCGAGCCGCGCTGCGGACGGCGATGGTCATGTCCGCCATCAGGCGGTTGCCACCGGCCTCGGCGAGCATGACGTGGAAGTCGGTGTCGTAGTCGTTGAACCGTTCCCGCGGCAGATCCGGATCGTCCATCCGCAGCAGCGGCTCCCGCAGGCGGGCGAGGTCCTCCTCGGTGGCCTGCGCCGCAGCCAGACGGGCGCTCGAGCGCTCCAAGGCGGCGCGCGTCTCGAAGACGTCACCCACCGGGAAGTTGGCCAGGGCCATGTGCAGGCGCAGCACCTGACCGAGCGCGGCACCGGGCATCGCGGCGATGACACTGCCCGAATCCGGGCCGGTGCCGACCCGGGAGCGGAGCACGCCCTGTGCCTCCAGCACCCGCAGGGCCTCCCGGATGGCGGCGCGGCTCACCCCTAGCAGCTCGACCAGCTCGCGTTCGGGCGGAAGACGGTCGCCGACGCGCAACGCACCGGCCAGGATCTGCTCCTCGATCCGGGCGAGCACCAGCTCATAGGTGCGCGTACGCGGCACCGGTTCCCAGGTACCTGCCTCTGCCATAAGGACTTCTCCGCCGCCGTCCGTGGTCCCCGTCGGTGATCCGGGCGCGCGTACGGCCCTCACTCCGCGCGCACCCGCTGTGATCTTAGCTTGCGCATCTCTCTCCATGGTCTGACCAAAAGAGAATCGGCGCGGACCCCTGGACACGACCGTGGACGAAACCTAGCCTCTGCATACCAATCTATGGTCTGACCAAACCCTCGCAGCAGACTCTCCGTCCCTCTTTCTCCCTCTTTCTCCCTCTTTCTCCCTCCTTCCCCCCTTTCTCCCCCTTCCCGCACTCACCCCAGCGAGCGTCGCCGTGTACCAACCCACCCTCACCCCCGTCGCCGACAGCGCCGCACTGTCCGCGCTCGTCGCCGCCCTGCCCCTGCTCACCCTGTTCCTGCTGCTCGGCTGGGTGCGGCTCAAGGCCCACTGGGCCGGCCTCGCCGCACTGCTCGTGGCAGCCGTCGTCGCGGTGGCCGGTTTCGGCATGCCGGTCCACCTCACCCTGCTGGCGGCGAGCGAAGGCACCGCCTTCGGGCTCTTCCCGATCGCCTGGATCCTGCTCACCGCGATCTGGGTCTATCAGCTCACCGTCGTCAGCGGGCGCTTCGAAGATCTCCGCGAGGCGTTCGGGCTGCTCAGCGATGATCCGCGCATTCAGGCAGTGATCATCGCCTTCTGTTTCGGCGGACTGCTGGAGGCCCTGGCGGGCTTCGGCGCGCCGGTCGCCATCACCGGCGTCATGCTGCTGGCGCTCGGCTTCACCCCGATCCGCGCGGCGATCACCGTACTGGTCGCCAACACCGCCCCGGTGGCCTTCGGCGCCATGGCGATCCCGATCATCACCGCGGGAAACCTCACCAAGATCCCCTACACCGAGATCGGCGCGGTCGTGGGACACCAGACGCCGCTCATCGCGGCGTTCGTCCCGCTGCTGCTGGTGGCCCTGGTCGACGGCCGCCGTGGGGTACGCCAGACCTGGCCGGCCGCCGTGGTGTGCGGCGTGGTCTTCGCGTTCGCCCAGTTCGCCAGCGCCACCTATCTGTCGGTCGAGCTCACCGACGTGATCGCCTCGCTCTCCGGCCTGGTCGCCCTGGTGCTCTTCCTCCGGGTCTGGCAGCCCCGCGGCGGCGCGGAGGCCGCGGCCGCCATGCGCGCGGAACACGGCGCCGCCGCCCGCGCCCCCGAGCACCCCATGGCCCGACCCGGGGCGGACGGGCGCCGCGGAGCGCGCTACGCCATGGCCTTTCTGCCGTATCTGATCGTCATCGCTGTCTTCTCGGTGGCGAAGCTGTGGTCCCCGGCCAAGGAGCTCCTCGCCGACAGCGACCTCACCATCGAGTGGCCTGGGCTGAACGGCCAGGTCCTCGGGGTCACCGGACAGCCCGTCTCCAGCACCGTCTTCTCCCTCCCCTGGCTCTCCTCTCCCGGCACCCTGCTGCTGGTCTCCGGTCTGATCGTCGCCGTGGCCTACCGGATGCGTCCGCGCACGGTGGCCCAGGAGTTCGTCGCCACCGCGATACGGCTCCGCTGGGCCGTGCTGACCGTGGCGTCGGTGCTTGCCCTGGCCTACGTGATGAACCTGTCGGGCCAGACCCTGGTCATCGGTTCCTGGATCGCCGGTGCGGGCACGGCGTTCGCCTTCCTCTCTCCGGTGCTCGGCTGGCTCGGTACCGCGGTGACCGGCTCCGACACCTCCGCCAACGCCCTGTTCGCGACCCTCCAGCAAAGCGCCGCGCACAAGGCCGGCCTGAGCGAGACCCTGCTGGTCGCCGCCAACACCTCAGGAGGCGTCGTCGGCAAGATGATCAGCCCGCAGAACCTCGCCGTCGCCGCCACGGCGGTCGGCATGGCAGGCCGGGAGTCGGAGCTGTTCCGCGCCGCGCTGAAGTGGAGCGTGCTGCTCCTGCTCGCCCTGTGCGCTCTGGTCGCCCTCCAGGCCGGACCGCTCGCGGGGACGCTCCCGTGACCCGCCGCACGCCGCCCACGATCGCCCGTACCCCGGCGCGTCCCGCGCCGGGCCCCCGACTCCAGGAATGCCGCGATGCGCATCGCCCTCTTCATCACCTGCGTCAACGACACCCTCTACCCCGGCACCGGACGGGCGGTGGTGACCGTCCTGGAGCGGCTGGGACTCGAGGTGGACTTCCCCACCGCGCAGACCTGCTGCGGACAGCCGCAGTACAACACGGGGTACCGGCGGGAGACCGAACCCCTGGTGCGCCGCACGGCCGCCGCCTTCGCGGGATACGACTACGTGGTCACACCCTCGGCTTCCTGCGCCGCCATGGTGCGTGACAACTATCCGCGGATCGGCGCCAGGGCGCTGGCCGAGGGACGCGGCGGCGAACTCTCCGAGGCCGCGGCAGGGCTGGTGCCCCGGGTGTACGAGTTCACCGAGTTCCTGGTCGACGTCCTCGGCGTCACCGATGTCGGCGCCCACTACCCGCACACCGTCACCTACCACCCGTCCTGTCACGGACTGCGGATGCTCGGCCTCGACGACCGTCCCCTGCGGTTGCTGCGTGCGGTGCGGGGGCTCACCCTCGTCGAACTCCCCGGCGCCGAGGAGTGCTGCGGCTTCGGCGGAACGTTCGCCGTGAAGAACGCCGCCGTCTCCGCGGCCATGGGCGAGGACAAGGTCCGCCACGCGGTCGCCACCGGAGCCCACACCCTGTGCGGGGCCGACAACTCCTGTCTGATGCACCTCGGCGGCATCCTGCATCGCCGGGGCGACCCGATCCGCCCCCTGCACATCGCCGAGATCCTGGCCGACACCGGACTCGCCGATACCGAAGCCGCCGGCACCGAACTCGCCGGTACCGAAAGGGAGACATCCGCATGAGCCGCACCTATCTGGGCATGCCCGCCTTCCCCCGGGCGGCGGCCGTCACCACGCAGGACACACGGCTGCGCGCGAACCTCACCCGGGCCACCCACAGCATCCGGGACAAACGGGCCGCCGCCGTCGCCGAGCTCGAGGACTGGGCGCGGCTGCGCGACGCAGGGAAGCACATCAAGGACCGGACCCTGCGCCACCTCGACCACTATCTGCTCCAAGCGGAGCGGGCGGTCACCGCGGCGGGAGGTGTGGTGCACTGGGCCGCCGACGCGGCGGAGGCGAACCGGATCGTCGCCGACCTGGTCAAGGCCAAGGGCGAGCGCGAGGTCGTCAAGGTCAAGTCCATGGCCACTCAGGAGATCGGGCTCAACCAGGCCCTGGCCGCCGAGGGCATCACCGCCTACGAGACCGACCTGGCCGAGCTGATCGTGCAGCTCGGCGACGACCTCCCCTCCCACATCCTGGTACCGGCGATCCACCGGAACCGCGAGGAGATCCGCCAGATCTTCACCGGCTCCATGGGACGTTGGGGCAAGCCCGCTCCGGAAGGGCTGTCGGACGATCCGGCGGACCTCGCCGAGGCCGCCAGGTCGCACCTGCGGGAGAAGTTCCTGAACGCCAAGGTGGCCGTGTCCGGGGCGAACTTCCTGATCGCGGAGACCGGCACCCTGGTCGTCGTCGAGTCCGAGGGGAACGGCCGGATGTGCCTCACCCTCCCCGAGACCCTGATCTCGGTCGTCGGCATCGAGAAGGTCATTCCCACCGTCCGGGACCTGGAGGTCTTCCTCCAGTTGCTGCCCCGGTCCTCCACCGCCGAACGCATGAACCCCTACACCTCGACCTGGACGGGGACCACCGATGGTGACGGCCCGTCGGAGTTCCACCTCGTGCTGCTCGACAACGGCCGCACCGACACCCTCGCCGACGAGATCGGCCGCCAGGCCCTGCGCTGTATCCGCTGCTCGGCCTGTCTCAACGTGTGCCCGGTGTACGAACGGGCCGGAGGCCACGCCTACGGCTCGCCGTACCCGGGGCCGATCGGTGCCATCCTCACCCCCCAACTGCGAGGGGTGCGGGGCGAGGTGGACGCCTCGCTGCCGTACGCGTCGTCGCTGTGCGGCGCCTGCTACGAGGTGTGCCCGGTGGCCATCGACATCCCCGAGGTCCTGGTCCACCTGCGCGAACGCGTGGCGGAGCAGAGCAAGGGGCACCGGGTGGAGCGGGCCGTCGTCCGGGCCGCGAGCCGGCTGCTGGACCGCCCGGCCCTGTACACGGCCGCGGCCCGCGCCGCCGCGCGCACCCGTCGACTGCACCCGCGCCGGCTGCCCTTCCCCGGGCCCGCCAGGGCCTGGAGCCGGGCCCGGGATCTGCCCGAGGTGGCGCCGCGGCCCTTCCGTGACTGGTGGACGGGCGAACGCGGCGGACACCGCGCCGAGGACGCCACCCCCGACACCCCGGAGGACACCCGATGACGACCGACAGCCGAGAGCATGTCCTCGCCCGCGTCCGGAGCGCCCTCGCGGACGTAACCGAAGGCGAGTCCCCGGCGGACCACCCGGTGCCGCGCGACTATCTGTCCGCGCACCACCCCGAGGACCGGCCGGGCATGCTCGACCTGCTCGCCGAGAACCTGGCCGACTACCGTGCCGTGGTCCACCGCGCCACGCCCGGCGCGCTGCCGTCGCTCATCGCGGAACTGCTGGCGGCCCGCGGCTCGGGCGCCGTGGCCCACCCGGCCGACCTGCCGGGGGCATGGCTTGCGGAGGCAATCGGCGTCGGACGCGTGGCCGACGGCCCGGAGGCCACCCCGGCACGGCTGGACACCGTCGACACCGTGGTGACCGGCTGTGCGCTGGCCATCGCGGAGACGGGCACCATCGTGCTCGACGCCGGGCCCGCGCAGGGACGCCGCGTCCTGACCCTCGTACCCGATCACCACATCTGTGTGGTCCGGGCCGGACAGGTGGTGGCATCCGTCCCGAGGGCGCTGACACGGCTGGATCCGACACGGCCCCAGACATGGATCTCGGGCCCCTCGGCAACCAGTGACATCGAACTGGACCGTGTCGAGGGCGTGCACGGGCCGCGCACGCTGGAGGTCATCCTCGTCGAGGAGAGGCAGCCGGAGAAAAAGTTGGAGAAGGAGTTGGAGAAGGAAGCGGAGGTGGCAGAGGAGCGCGCGGCGTCCGCCACGGCGCCCGGCAGTTGAACCCTGTCCACTACGTGGCCCCGATCCTCCCCGGATCGAGGCCACGTTGCTGTGCCGCTGCCCGGTGGGGGCGTCCATCGCGCGCTTGAACCAGGTGATCGGGCTGGTGGCGTCGTGGACCTGGACGCAGACGCGAGCCGGGACGGATGATCTCAGCCTTTGTGGACTCCGCAGGCCCGTTTTCCAAGCTCCGCTCCGTGGCCACGATGATCGCGGCGCGCTGTGACGCGACCGGTGCGGCGGGACCTGCCGCACCCCGACAGCCGGGCATTGCACCAGCATGAGGAGATGTCGGGCGCGCTCCTCGCCCCGCCCGCGCGATCTTCACCGCTGATGGGGAGACTCCCCCTCCACTTCACTTGTAGATTCGTCAACAGCGCGCTGATGTCCAACAGCGAAACGGGGGAAGTATTTTGTCTTTCGAACAGGAATGGGCGGGCTTGCTCAGTGACGCACGTGCCCAGCAGAGCACCTCCATGCGGCTCAACGGGGCGGGCGGAGGCGACGGCGGCG
Source organism: Streptomyces sp. NA02950 (assembly GCF_013364155.1). Classification (NCBI taxonomy): domain Bacteria; kingdom Bacillati; phylum Actinomycetota; class Actinomycetes; order Kitasatosporales; family Streptomycetaceae; genus Streptomyces; species Streptomyces sp. NA02950. The sequence continues at coordinate 7,950,548 of NZ_CP054916.1, forward strand.
CAAAGGGTGACGGAACGGGCAGCGGAAAGCTGCTGCATGTGACGCCGCACGTGCTGCGCTCCTACGCCGGTCGCGCCGACAAGGTGAGCGACGACTTCGCGAAGACGGACAACGAGACGATGCGGGAGACCGAGCAGGTGCCCGGCTCCATGAAGGGCTTCGCGAGCGACGAGGCGTTCGCGGACTTCCAGAAGACCTGGCGTGCGCAGATGAAGTACCTGGACGGCCTCTACACCGGGGTCGCCAAGGCGCTCCGCACCGCCGCCACGACCTTCAAGGCCGAGGACGTCCGGCGCAAGGAGGACTTGGACAAGGTGGACTCGGACCGGCCGCTGTACGGGCCGTACGTGCCCCGGAACGGCACCTCGCAGGGCACCGACAAGCCCCTGTACGGCCCCTATGTGCCGACGCTCCCCTCCACCAATGAGCCCAAGTCCTAGGGAGGGCACCCGATGACCGCTCCTGAACTCACCTACACCGCGCTGCGCGAGGTCGACCTCGAACCGCTCCGGCAGGCGGTGGCGAAATGGCAGAAGCTGTCGGGCAAGATCGACACCGTCACCAATACGTTCACCCGCACCGTTTCGTCCCCGCTGGAGATGTCCGGCTGGTTCGGCGAGTCGGCGGAGGCGGCGTTCAAGACGTTCCGCACCGTCCGGCACCAGATGTCGGAGGCCTCCGGCCAGGCCGAGAAGATCGGCGCCGTCATGTCCGAGGCGCTCAAGGCGTTCGAATCCGCGAAGAAGGTCCTCGCGAGCGTCGAGACCGCGGTGAGCACCCCGCCGAAGGACGGCGACGGCAAGGTCTATCTGAAGGTCAACAAGGAGAACGGCGTCGTCTATCTCGACCCGCCGCCCGACGTGGAGAACACCGCGGGCCTCCAGAAGGCGTACCACGAGTCGATCGTCTACTACAACAAAAAGATACGGGAAGCCATCCGCAGTGCCAGCGACGCGGACCACGACCTGAAGACGGCTCTCCAGATCGACCCGCCGGGCAAGGGCTTCAACGACGACATCGCGGGACACCTCAAGGACGTCGACGCCGAGACCAAGAAGGATGTCGACCGCCTGATGGAGCTGGCGGGCAAGAAGGACTTCAAGAAGGACCCCAAGCTCCTGTCAGAGTTCAACGGCCTCCTCGCCAAGAACGCCCGGAATTCCGACTTCGCCGAGCAGTTCGCCCACCGCAAGGGCGCGAAGGGGATCATGGAGTTCTGGTACAACACGGCCAAGCCGGACTACGAGGAAGGCCTGTCGGGCGAGGCCAAGAAGCGCTCGGACGCGGTGACGAGGCAACTCGCGGCGCTCCAGGACAACCTGGGCATTACCCTGGCCCTCGCCAGCCACTCCGACTCGCCGGAGATGACGCAGTGGAAGAAGGACGTCATCGCCCTCGGCTACAAGCGCCTGCCCGGCGAGCACCAGACCTACTTCGCCGATCCGCCGTACGGCTTCCAGGTGATGAGCAATCTGATGCGCACCGGGAAGTGGGACAGGCAGTTCCTGAACGAGTACGGCGACAAGCTCATCGAGGTGGACAAGAAACCGTTCGACGCGCCCGGTGGACGCCGCGAGGACGAACAGACGCACCGGAAGTGGCTCGCCTACGGCCTGCAGCCGCCGGACTACCTCAACTTCGGCGGGAAGAACGACAAGGGCGAGGACCCCTTCACCGGATACTTCGAGGCGCTGGGCCACAACGGCGACGCGTCCACGGACTTCTTCAAGGACAAGGGGCACTTCGACTATGTGCTCCGTGACCGCATGTGGCTGCCGGACAGCGGCGGCGCCGACCTCGGCGACAAGGTGCCCTACGGTCCGCGGGTGGCCCTCGGTCACGCGCTGGGCTCGGCGACCACCGGTCACGACTGGGACGCGCCCGCGAACGTCCCGGCGGAGCACACCAAGGACCAGGCGGACCTCATGTCCAAGCTCATCAAGGGCATGGGGACGGTCGACGAAGGCGGGAAAGCGGACATCTCGTTGGCCTTGGGCATGCAGCAGGGCCTGGGGAACGCCGCGTCGGAGTACGTACCGGACTTCTTCCGGGCCATGACGGACGGTCAGGGCGACGACAAGCTCTTTCCCATGTCCGGGTCGCAGGCCGATTTGGAACATCGCGACGTGACGAGATTCCTCGTGCAGCTGGGGCAGGACCCCGACGCGAACGCGGCGATCACCGCCGGGCAGAAGCTCTACACCGCCCAGGTGCTCGACCACCACTTGGGCGGGGACGTCCCCGCGGACCAGAAGTACCACGCACCCGCGCGGGACATCGTGCACGAGGTCCTCAAGGCATCGGGAGAGACCGCGGGCACGCTGGCCTCCGGCGCCCAGGAGGGCATCATCGGCCCCGCGGTCCGGGAGGAGAAGGCGTACGACAGCGCCACGCTCAGCCACCGCCTGTGGGGCAACACCGCGTTCGGCAGCGTGGCGACGGGTGCCAGCATATTGAAGCCCTTCACCGCGCATCCCATCGGGGCCGCGGTCACCGCGAGCCTGATCATCGGGGCCGAGGGCGCCGCCCTCAACGACCAGGACGCCCAACACTGGGAGATCAACAAGTCCGCCCCGGCGGCGGACAAGGCCGGTGCGGTCTACGACGAGATGGCCGGGCGTGATGTGCGGCAGAACCAGGCGATGCTGAAGGCCATCGGGAAGGAACACGGCATCGACGTCTCGGAAAGCTGGGCGAAGCTGTACTCCGCCGAGGGCTTCAGCCAGGGATACTCCCGGGTCGGGTCCACGGCGCCCTTCCTCACCTCCATCGAGCAAGTAAAGCAATTGGCCGTAGGGCGCTAAGGGAACGCATGCACATGAACCGCCCCCTCCGTATCACCCTGCTCGCCGTCCTCGCCGTGGCCCTGGTCGCGGCGGGGGCGCTGGGCGGCGTACTCGTCGGACGCGAGGAAGGAAAGGACCCGAAGAAGTTCTCCGAGGTGCTGGGAGACACCTGCCCCACGGTCCTGCGGGGGGTGCCCTCGTCGCTGCTGGACAGGGTCGTCCCCGTATCCCGTAACGCCGGCGGCGAGCAGCGGATGACCTACCGGAAACTCTCGGTCAACTCCCATTGCACCATCACCGTGGACGGCAAGGAGGTGCTCGATGTCGATGTCGAGCAGCTCAACTCGGTGAACGAGCCCCGTCGGGCGGGCACGGGCCCGGGGCACGGCAAGACCAAGAGCATCCCCGGCTACGACAAGAGCTGGTCCTCCCAGGACGCCGCCGGCCTCAACGTCGCCTGCACCAAGAACACGGGCAACGACAACGCCACCAACGTGTACGTCAGGGCGCAGGTGTGGCGGGAGCCGTACGGGGGGCTGCGCGAGGACCTGGTGCGGATGGTCAAGCAGGCGGCGAAAACCGGCCACGCCCTGGCGTGCTCGGCCGTCCCGCCGGTGCCCGACTGAGCAGTTCCCCGGCCGTTCCCCGGCCGTAGGGTGACGACTCCTGGACGGATCACCCGTCCAGGGGTCTCGCGCACCCGGCGCTCACACCCGTGGTTCGCGGAGCAAGGCGGTTGAGCGGTGTATCAGTCCGCGGGGTGAGCGTGGTAGAACGCTCGCGCGGCGAGGTCGGTCCACTCGGGGTGGTCCCAGCTGCTCCAGCGGGAACGGGCGTCCCTGCCGATGGCCTCGGCCGCTTCGTCGGCCGAGGCGCCGAGGCCGCGGAGGCGGTCGGTCTCGGCACGGACGTGGTCGAGATAGTCCCGGACGTCCTGGATGAGCGTCGCGTCGGTCACCTCGCCGTGGCCAGGGACGACCACCGTGGGGGAGAGAGCCAGGAGCTGGTCGAGCACGGTGATCCAGCGGTGCGCGTCGACATCGGTGTCATGAGGCGGGAAGTAGGGGGCGATCGGGAACATCCGGTTCTCCAGCAGATCGCCGCCGAACAGGACATGGCTGTCGACAAGGACGATCTGGTCGCCGGCCGTATGCGCCGGCCCCACTTCGCGCAGCACCACTGTGCGGCCACCGAGGTCGATCTCCGCTTCCCCCGTATAGGTCACGTCAGGGTCGACGAACCGCACGCCGTCGAGTGCGGCCGCGACCGCCGGACTCACTCCCCGGAACATCTCGGCGTACGCGGCGCCCTTGCGACGTAGTTCGGCCCGCTGGGAGTCGTTGTAGATGATCGTCGCGGCCCCCTTGAACGCTTGTGCCCCGAATCCGTGCTCCGGGTGGAAGTGGGTGAGGGTCACCCAGAGACGTCGGTCTCCGGCCAGCCGCTTGGCCTGTTCCAGGACGTACCGCCCGTTGCGAGGGCCGATCCCGGTGTCCACGACCAGCGCGGAGTGGTCGCCGACAACGATGCCGATGTTGGGGACGATCGGCACGCGGTTGTCCGGAATCACAAACACCCCTTCCCGGATCTCGATCGGCTCGCCCTGGACGAGAGGCGCGGGAGCGCCCTTCCGGTCGGACGGCGCCCGAAGTCCGGCGGTCGAGGGCTGCGGTGAGGATTCGGTCCGGCACACGGGATGGACTCCAATCTGATCAATGTTCAGATCTACGGGATCGAACGTATCATGGATCTGAATGCTGTTAAGATTCGGGCATGGGCAAGAAGCGTTACCACCACGGGGAGTTGCGAGAAGCGCTGCTGGACGCCGCCGAAGCCCTGGTCCGCGAGCGCGGAGCGGAGGGATGGTCGCTGCGGGAGGCCTCGCTCCAGGTCGGTGTCAGCCCTAGCGCCGCCTACCATCACTTCAGTTCGCGGGACGCACTCGTGCGCGCACTCTCCGGACGAGTGCTGGCCCGGCTGGGAGAACGCCTGAGCCTGGCCGTGCACGAGGCGTCAGGCGATGATCAGCAGCGCCTCATCGCCTACGCCCGCAGCTACATCACCTGGGTACTGGATGACCCGGCCGTCGCCCGGCTCGCCTTCAGTGCGGGTGAGGTACCGCCCGTGCCGACGCACCCGCATCACGTGTTGTCCGTGGAAGTCGACCGGCTCGTCGACACCGACGGACTCAGCCCCTCGGCACGCCCCGGGGCCGAGTACCTCCTGTGGGCGGCCATCCATGGGCTTGCCACCCTCCTCGTGGCGGATCTCGTCCGTCTGGATGACCGCGCAGCCGTCGACCTCCAGGCAGAGCGCCTGGTCCGGACCGTCCTCAACGGACTCGCGCAGGAGCACCCGGCGGCCCCCGCCTGGCCGCAAGCCCGCACCGCATACACCGAACGCCTCGCGGACCCGGAAGCACCTCCTGACCCACGCTGACTGCCGGCACGCCTGAACGGCACCCGTCATGCGACCCTGGGTTCGGATCCGGTGGTGAGGGAGCCGGGGGCGCGTTGTGCGGACCTCGCCTAGGCTGGACATCCCCAGGGGGGTGCCTGTGGAGGTAGCCATGCGCCCCGTATGGTCCGGTGCCGTGAGCTTCGGGCTCGTCACGATCCCGATCAAGGTGTTGCCCGCCACCGAGGACCACTCGGTGTCCTTCCGGCAGATCCATACCGTCGACGGCGGCCGGATCCGGTACCGCAAGGTCTGCGAGCTCGACGACGAGGTCCTGAGTCAGGACGATATCGGCCGGGCCTACGAGGAGAGCAAGGACCACCTCGTGCCCATCGCGGACGAAGAGCTCGACCAGCTGCCTTTGCCGACCGCCAAGGCGATCGATGTCCAGGCATTCGTTCCCGCGGACTCCCTGGACCCGATCCGCTTCGGGCGCCCCTACTACCTGCAAGGCGACGGGGCCGTCGCGGCCAAGCCGTACACGCTGTTGCGAGAAGCCCTGGAGCACAGCGACAAGGTGGCCATCGCCAAGTTCGCCTGGCACGGTCGCGAGCGGCTCGGCGCGCTGCGCGTGGTGGGCGACGCCATCGTCCTCCAGGCGCTGCACTGGCCGGACGAGGTCCGCTCCAGCGATGGGCTCGCCCCGACCGACGTGGAACTCTCCGAATCCGAGATCGACGAAGCCATCACCCTGATGGAGGCCATCGGCGGGACGGAGGTCAGCCAGTACCGCGACCAGTACCGGGAGGCCGTCGAAGCCGTCATCGAGGCAAAGGCGGCCGGTGTGGCACCTCCGGAAATGGAGGGGCCGACCAAGCCCGAGGGGGAGGTCGTGGATCTGATGGCCGCCCTGAAGGACAGCGTGCGGGATGCCAAGAAGGCCCGCGGGGAGACTGCCGGGGAGGGCGAGGTGCGCAAGATGCCGTCCAAGAAGAAGGCGGCGGGCAAGAAGGCCGCCAAGAAGGCCCCGGCGAAGAAGGCGGCCAAGAAGCGGACCGCGTCCTGACCGCGCACTTCCGCCGACAGTGCGCAGGCGAAACATCACTGATCATGATGTCGGAGGGACGGAGGCGAGGCGGCCGGCACCCTCGCGCCGGGCACGTCCCTCGAGTTCACAGGTCTCTTGCCCGGGCGGGGCGCGGCCCGCCCGCGGGGGGCGGTCCATGACACCCGCCCGCCCGCGCCCCGAAGCCCGCGGTCACGACAGGGGCTTCGCCAGGACCGCCTTGCGGTGGCTGAAGGTCTCGATGGAATAGCGGCCGTGGTAGCTGCCCATGCCGCTTTCGCCGACGCCGCCGAACGGCAGGTCGGAGACGGTGAGGTGGGCCAGCGGAAGGCCGAGGCCGAGGCCGCCCGAGGAGGTTTCGGCCGCCAGCCGGTCCCGGGTGGTGTCCGACTCGGTGAACGCGTACAGGCTCAGCGGCTTGTCACGGTCGTTGATGAAGTCGATGGCTTCGTCGAGACCGGTCACCTCGACGATCGGCAGGATCGGGCCGAAGATCTCCTCCTGCATGACCGGTGCGTCCGGGGACACGTCGGCCAGGACGGTCGGCGCGATGAACTTCGTCGCCCGGTCGTGTGCGCCTCCGGTGACCTGACGGCCGGAATCGAGCAGGGCGGTCAGCCGGTCGAAGTGGCGTTCGTTGACGATGCGGCCGTATTCCGGGGACGTGGCGGGGTCCGGGCCGTACGACGCCTCGATGGCCTTGGTCAGGGCGGCTTCCAGAGCGCGGGCGGTTTCGGGGTCGGTCAGGACGTAGTCGGGGGCGACGCAGGTCTGTCCGGCGTTGAGGAACTTCCCGGCCGTCAGCCGAGCGGCAACCGTCTCCAGGTCCGTGCCCCGGTCCACGAAGGCAGGCGACTTCCCGCCCAGTTCGAGGGTGACGGGGGTGAGATGCCGGGCGGCGGCGGTCATCACGATGCGGCCCACCGTGCCGTTGCCGGTGTAGAGGATGTGGTCGAAGCGCTGTTCAAGGAGAGCGGTGGTCTCCGGGACACCGCCTTCGACGACGGCGACCGCGTCGGTGTCGAGGTACCGCGGCAGGAGGCGGGCCAAGGCCGTGGAGGTGGCCGGCGCCAGTTCGCTGGGCTTGGCGACCACGGCATTGCCGGCCGCCAGGGCCCCGACCATGGGGGCGAGCAGCAGCTGTGCGGGGTAGTTCCAGGGGGCGATGATCAGGACGACGCCCAGCGGGTCGTACTGTGTCCAGGCGCTCGCCTCTCCCAGGTGTGCCGGGACCGGTGCCGGTTCCGGCCGGAGCCAGCCGTCGAGGTGGTCGAGGGTGTGGTCGATCTCCCGGATGACGAAGTCGATCTCGCTGCGGTACGCCTCGTAGCTGCTCTTCCCCAGGTCGGCGCGGAGGGCAGCGGCTATGTCCTCGCCGTGTTCGGTGAGCAGGGTGCGCATCCGGTGCAGTTGTCCGGTACGCCAGGTCAGAGGCTTGGTGGTGCCGGCGCGGAAGGTGGCGCGCAGCCGCGCGAGGAGTTCGGCGGGCTGTTCGGAGGCGGAGTCGTTCATGGTCCCCTCACAGGTGGGTGTGATGTGCGGACGGGATGGGCGCTGTCACCGGCGTGCGGGTCGTCGGCGTCACGACGTCGGTGTACAAGGCGTCGGCGCGCGGGGCGCCGGATGCGGGCGGGCGCTGGTTGCCTGCCACGGAGCCGATCCCCCAGCGCCGGCGCCCGCGACAGGGGTCAGCGGCGGTTCAGGACGTCGATGAGATTCCGGGCGAGCCGCGCCGAGGAGGCGGGGTTCTGGCCGGTGTGCAGATTGCGGTCCGCCACGACGTGCTCGCTGAACGGGGCGGCGGCGTGGAAGTCGGCGCCCCGTTCCACCAGACGGTCCTGAAGCAGCCACGGGGCCTTGTCGGCGAAGCCGGCAGCGGTCTCCTCGTCATTGGTGAAGCCGGTGATGCGGTAACCGGCGAACGGCCAGCTGCCGTCCTCGCGCCGGGCGGCGAGCAGGGCGGCGGGGGCGTGGCACAGCACGCCGAGCGGCTTGCCGGAGTCCAGCGCGGCGGTGAGGAGGCGGCCGGAGGCGGCGTGGACGGCGAGGTCCTCCATGGGGCCGTGGCCTCCGGGGTAGAGGACGGCGTCGTACGCGTCGAGGTCGACCTCTTCGAGCGTGACGGGCTTCTCCAGGTCGGCGCGGATGGATTCGAGGTACGCGGCGATCGCGTCGGCCTGGTCACTGCCGCCGGTGGCTTCGGGAGCGAGGCTGGCGGCGTCGACGGTCGGGGTCACGCCACCGGGTGTGGCGATGGTGACGTCGAAACCGGCCTCACGGAACAGCCGGTGCGGTGTGGCGAGTTCCTCCGCCCAGAAGCCGGTGGCGTGCCGGGTGCCGTCGGCGAGCGTCCAGTGGTCGGCGGCGGTGACGACGAACAGAACTGCGGTCACGGCTGTCTCCTTCACAAGGGTGCGTGTGCATGCCGAGGTCCGGTGAGGGACCTGCTTGATGAGTAGATGCTTCATACACTGAAGCAATGGCCTGACGGTAGAACTCAATGGTTGAGAAAGTCAAACTTTGAGCTCCTCTACACTTGTCGTATGGCCCGTACCCCTGCTCCACCCGCCGACCACTCCGCCGCACCGGACGACGGCCCTGCCCACGACGAGCTCATGGACCGCCTGGCACGCGCCGCTGCCGGTTACTACCGGGATCTGACGGCGGCGGCCGCGGTGCACGGGCTCACCATGACGCAGGCCAAGATGCTGATCCTGCTGCGGCAACCGCTGCCCATGCGTGCCCTCGCGGGACGGCTCGGCTGCGACGCCTCCAACATCACCGGGCTGGTCGACCGGCTGGAGGCGCGTGGACTGGTCTCCAGACACCTCGACGCGTCCGACCGGCGGATCAAGAGGGTGGTCGCCACCGAAGAGGGGAGGGAGGCGGTCCGCCGCGTCCGCGCCGATATGCGGGGGACCGCGGAAGCCTTCGCCCGTCTCGACGAGGAGGGCCGCCGCAGCCTCTATGAGCTGCTGGGGCGCCTGCACCCCGAGGAGCCGGCCTGATCATGGCCGGGCCGGGCGACGCCGCGGGCCGTGGTACACGCCGCGGGCCGTGGTACCCGGAATGTCCGGAGGCGGCCCGGGCTCAGGCGGTCAGGACGTGCCGGAATCCTGCGCGGGTGCGCCAACGCGGGGGTGCAGTGCCGTGAGGCCGTCCAGGAACATCTCGAGGGCGAGGTCGAAGCTGTCGGGGTCGATGCTGTCGGCGTGCTCGCGCAGCCGGTGGGCCCCGGCCAGGTGTGGGTAGCGGCCGACGTAGACCTCGATGTCGTCGTCGAACCCTCCGGCGAAGGAGCTCAGCGCGGCACCGACCACCAGGTACTTGGTGGAAGCTCCGATCATGGTCGCGTACCGGGGCGGCCAGCCTCCGGCCACCAGACCGCCGTGGACGGTGTTGGCGCGCTGCAAGGACACGTCCCGGCGGGCCGGTCCATAGGCCAGGAAAGGAATGATGTTGGGGTGAGCGGCCAGCGCGGCACGATACGACCGTGCCCACGACGCCACTCCATGACGCCAGTCGCCGGTCTCGAAGCCCGAGACATCCACGCTCGCCATGATGATGTCCGCGACCTCGTGAAGGACGTCGTCCTTGGTCTTCACATGCTCGTAGAGCGAGGAGACCTGGACCCCGAGGCTCCGGGCGAGCTTGCGCATCGACAGCTCGGCGAGCCCTTCCTCGTCCACGATGGCCAGCGCCGCGGTGCAGATGCGTCCCCGGCTGAGGATCGGTCTGGTCGGCCGCCCCACCGATGCACCCCCAGGTCATAGTGCGGTCGGTCACCCGCAGTGCCCAGCTCCTGAACTCACCCTACACGCGAGCCGTCGAGGGCCACCGCGCCGCCGAGCACCTGGTGGCACCCGGAGCACCGCGCGGTGGCCGTCCCGTCGGTGACCCGGCTGTCACCGGGTGGCGAGCGGCGGCCGCTCGGCCGGATCGCGGACCGGCCTGATCCGCCACAGCGACAGCAGGGCGACGGCCGCCATCACCGCCATGTACAGGGAGATCGACATCGACGTGTGCGTGGACTCCAGCAGCAGAACCATCAGGAACGGTGCCAGACCACCGCCGAGCACCGCGGCGATCTGGTAGCCGAGGGAGGCGCCGGAAAAGCGCACCTCCGCGCTGAACATCTCCGCGAACAGCGCCGCCTGCGGACCGTACGCCGCCGACAGGCAGATACCACCCCCGACCATGGCCAGGACGACGAGCGGGACCCGCTCGGTGTCCACGAGCCGGAACATCGGGAACGCCCAGATGCCCAAGGCCACGACCCCGGCGGCGTACACACGGCGACGGCCCACGTGGTCCGAGAGCCACGCGAAGAGCGGGAGTGCGACGAGCTGGGCTGAGTTGCCCAGCAACACGGCGGTGAGCACCGTGCCCTTGCTCATTCCCAGGTGTCTGCTGCCGTAGTCGAGCATGCCGGTGACCAGCAGGTAGAAGGAGGCATTGACGACGAGGAACGAGCCGGCCGCGAAAAGGATCTGCTTGGGCTGGGAGCGCAGCACCTCCAGCACGGGCGAGCGCCGCCGGGTTCTCTCGCCGTCGGACAAACGCTCCTCCGCGCGCTGGTACGCGGGAGTCTCCTCCAGCCGCTTGTGGACGAACATGGCCAGCGCGATCATCACCACGCTGAACACGAACGGCACCCGCCACCCCCACGCCTCGAAGTCGTCCTTGCCGACCGCGCTGGTCATGAGGAGGAAGGTCAGATTGCCGAGGATCAGGCCGACCGGCACACCGAGCTGTACGAAGCTGCCGTACAGCCCTCGTCGTCCGGGTGGTGCGTACTCGGTCGCGACGAGCATCGCACCGCCCCACTGCCCCCCGACCGCCAGACCCTGGGCGAAGCGGAGCAGCGCCAACATGATGGGTGCGGCCACCCCGATCGTGGAGAAGGTGGGCAGCAGACCGATCAGCATGGTGGCCACGCCCATGAGGACCAGTGTCGCCACCAGTACCGGCTTCCGGCCGAACTTGTCGCCGTAGTGACCGCAGACGATGCCCCCGAGCGGGCGGGCGGCGAAGCCGATGGCGAAGGTCGCGAAGGCCGCGAGCACTCCGGCCACGGGGCTGACCGACGGGAAGAACTTCGTGCCGAACACGAGCGCGGCGGCCGTGCCGTAGATGAAGAAGTCGTACCACTCGATGGCGGAGGTGGCCATGGCGGTGAGTGCCGCACGGCGCACCTCGGAGCCGGAAACCGCTCCTGGGTCGCTGGGTTCCCGAAGGTCCGTCGTGGTGTTCTGGGCGGTCATGGCGTGACGGTCCTTTCGGTGGCGCGGGGGGTGGCCTGCTGGGTGAACCGCCGACGCAGTTCCCGCTTGAGTACCTTGTGGCTGGGCCCGAGCGGCAGGCTGTCGACGACCTCGACGCGCCGCGGGTACTTGTGGCGGCCCAGCCGGTCGCGGGTCCACGCGAGGAGGGCGTCGGGGTCGACGCGGTGGCCGGAGCGCGGCACGACAACGGCGCAGATCTCTTCGCCGCGTTCGCTGTCGGGGATGCCGATGACGGCTGCCTCCGCGATGTCGGGATGGCGCGCAAGGGCTTCTTCGACCTCGCGGGGGTAGACGTTGAAGCCGCCGCGGATGATGAGGTCCTTCTTGCGATCGACGATCGAGAGAAAGCCGTCGGCATCCTTGCGCCCGATGTCACCGGTACGGAACCAGCCGTCGACGAGGGCGGCGTCGGTGGCCTCCGGGTCACCGAGATAACCGGCCATGACGTTGTGACCGCGGATGACGACCTCGCCGGTCTCGCCGTGCGGCAGCAGTTCGATGCAGTCCTCGTTGCCGGCGTCGGCGATCTCCACGTCAACGCCCCACAGGGGATGGCCGACGGTGCCCGGCCGCCTTCCGTACCCGGGCTGGTTGACACTCGCGGTCGGAGAAGTCTCCGACAGGCCGTAGCCCTCGTACACGGTGGTGGTGAAGGTCTGCTCGAAGCGCTCGAGCACGGTGACCGGAAGGGACGCGCCGCCGGAGACGCACATGCCCAGCCGCGGAAGCTCCGGCCGGCCCTCCGCGCTGTCGAGGAGCCGGATGAACATCGTCGGTACGCCGTAGAACGCGGTGACCCCCTCCTCCCGCATGAGGGTGATGGCGCCGTCCGGGTCGAATCGCGGCTGCAGTACGAGCGTCGCCGCCGCGCGGAAGGTGGCGTTCATGGCCACGGTCTGGCCGAAGGTGTGAAACAGCGGGAGGCAGCCGAGCGCGACGTCGTCAGGGCGCAGACGGTTGACGTCGAACGCATTCACCGTCGCGTTCATGACCAAGTTGAAATGAGTGAGTATGGCACCTTTTGGGCGTCCCGTGGTGCCGGAGGTGTAGAAGATGACGGCTGGGTCGTCGGTGTCCCGGGTGGTGTACGTACGCAGCGGGTCTACTGACGGTGCGAGTGCGTTCAGCGACCCGCTGTGATGGCCGTCCCCGAGAGGCAGGAAGGAGATCCCGGCTTGCTGAGCCGCCGTCCGGCCGAGATCGAGATGGCTCACCTCGGCGATGAGCGTTCGGGCGCAGGAGTGCTCGAGGATATGCGCGGCTTCGTCGGCGGTGAGCAGCGTCGGCACCGGCACGACGACACCGCCGACGGCGAGGATGGCGTAGTAGGCGCGAACGAAGTCCGCGGTATTGGGGCACAGCAGGGCCACACGGTCATCGGGGCGCACGCCCTGCTCCCGCAGCGCCGCGGCGTAGCTCAGGGCGTCGGTCCACAACTCGCCGTAGGTCAGGCGGACTCCGCCTTCGACCAGTGCCAGGCTGCCGGGGGAGCGACGGGCGGGGTCGGCGAGGGTGGCCGCGAGCGACAAGGCTGTCATAGGTCTCCTGCCATTGCACAACACCGCTGACATGCGTCAGCGAAGGACTGGCGGACATGGATCCGGGGGCGGCGGCCTGATGAGGGTCGGTGCCGCTGGATGCGTGTTCGGGGGGTCGACTGCGTCGGATGGGGTGCGACTGATGAACACGAGGGGATGGGCCCGGTGGCGGCACGGCGGCGATCGTGGAACCGCTCTGTGGCGCCGGGCAGCACTCGGGGTGACCGATCAGTGTTCGGTTGTTGCGGCAGATTAAACCGAACGTCGATCGGTTACAAGGGGGGTCCGTCCGCGGAACATCTCACTCGGGGCACCCCCTTCACAGTCGGCCGCGACGAGGGTTAGAGTCCGAAAAAACTTGCGGCGCTAGTTTAACTCGGGAGTCCCGCCCGACCTCGGGGCCACGCCCCTGCCGGGTGGGCCAACTGCCGTGCGGCGCCCGCTGGATGCCCCCGCGAGATGCCCCCGCACACGGCGTAGGCCACCTCCGGGAACCGCTCGTCGCAGCCGCCCTCCGGTGCCGCCGGCATCGCTCGGGACACCGCCTCGACCGCCCCCACGTCACACGTAAGGAAGCCCCGTGAGCAACAGCCGCACTCGCACGCCCTTCGACCCGATCGATCCGCTGGGCCTGGACTCCCAGCTCTCCGAGGACGAACTGGCCGTCCGCGACACCGTCCGCGCGTTCTGCGCGGAACATGTGACCCCCTACGTCGGCGACTGGTTCGAGGCCGGTGACCTGCCGACCGCGCGTGAACTCGCCAAGGAGTTCGGCAAGCTCGGCGTGCTCGGTATGCACCTCGAGGGCTACGGCTGCGGTGGCGCGAGCGCGGTGCACTACGGTCTCGCCTCACTGGAACTGGAAGCCGCCGACTCGGGCATCCGCTCGATGGTCTCCGTGCAGGGCTCGCTGGCCATGTACGCGATCTGGGCGTACGGCTCCGAGGAGCACAAGCAGGAGTGGCTGCCGCGCATGGCCGCCGGCGAGGCCATCGGATGCTTCGGCCTGACCGAACCCGACTCCGGATCCGACCCGGGCTCGATGACGACCGGGGCCCGGCGCGACGGCACCGACTGGGTCCTGAACGGCCGCAAGATGTGGATCACCAATGGCAGCATCGCCGACGTCGCCGTGGTCTGGGCCTCCACCGAGGAGGGGGTCCGTGGTTTTGTCGTTCCGACCGGCACACCCGGATTCAGCGCCCACAAGATCAAGCACAAACTGTCCCTGCGGGCGTCGGTGACCAGCGAACTGGTCCTGGACGACGTCCGGCTGCCCGGCAGCGCGATGCTGCCCCACGCGAAGGGGCTCTCCGGCCCGCTCGGCTGCCTGACTGAGGCGCGGTACGGCATCATCTGGGGCACCATGGGCTCCTCCCGGTCCGCCTGGCAGGCCGCGCTCGAATACGCGGGGCAGCGCACGCAGTTCGGCAAGCCGATCGCGGGCTTCCAGCTCACCCAGGCCAAGCTCGTCGACATGGCGGTGGAGCTGAACAAGGGTCTGCTGCTGGCCCTGCACCTCGGTCGGCAGAAGGACAGGGTCGGCCTGCGCCCCGAGCAGGTCAGCTTCGGCAAGCTCAACAACACACGCGAGGCGCTCAAGATCTGCCGGACCGCGCGCTCCATCCTCGGCGGCAACGGCATCTCGCTGGAGTACCCGGTCATCCGGCACATGGTGAACCTCGAGACGGTGCTGACCTACGAGGGCACGGCCGAAATCCACCAGCTGGTGCTGGGCCAGGCGTTCACCGGGCACAACGCGTTCCGCGGATAGCCACTTGGCCGCGCCCCTCAGGGCTGTCCCGTCATCCCCAGCGGGCTCCCGACGCCGGCTACGGCCGCCCCCAGGCTTCGCCCGGGAGGTGTGCCCCCTGCCGCGTTGTCGGGATCGCCCGAGTATGCCCGTACGAGGACGACCCTCCGCCTTGCGATTGACCGCATCCGGCGCCGCTCGCTGATCCACTGGGATGACGGGACAGCCCTTAGAGCGTCCGTGGCGGGGCTTCAGCTGCGGGACTCGATCATCGTGATCCGCAGCCTCCACCCCGCCACATGAGCCGGCTCGCCTCTCCTACGCCGACTTCCGGTAGGCCCGGAATGCCCGCGTGGCGAAAAGGCCCATGACGAGGACCGCCGCCGCGAGCAGGCCCAGACGCGTCCAAACCGTGATCCAGTCGGTGTGCGCGAGCATCGCCTGCCGCGCCGCGACGACCGCCCATTCCACCGGGTTGTACCGGGCGACCTGTGCCACCCACTTCGGAGCGAGGTGAAGGTCCATCACGGCGGAGCTCAGGAACATCAGCGGCAGCGTGGTGAACTGGGAAATGGCGATCAGCGTCGCCTGCTGACGGGTCAGCAGGGCGACGGCGTTGGACAGCGCCGAGAAGATCAGCGCCAGCAGCACCGCGGCCAGGACGGTGACGCCGACGCCGACGCCGCCGCCGGGGAAGCGGGCGCCGGCGGTCAGCGCGATGACCACGATGATCAGGCTTTGGATGACGGTCTGGATCGCCTGGTAGGCCATGGTCGCGCACATCATGGCGCCTCGGCCGGCAGGCGAGGTGAGCAACCGGTCCATCACACCGCGGTCGATGTCCTGCAAGTAGGTCGTCCCTGCCCACGCGCTCGCGAACAGCGCGGTCATCATCACCACACCCGGCGTGAGGAATTGCAGGAAACCACCGCTGCCGTGCGCGAATCCGGGCAGGTTCACAACCGAGCGGAACAACTGCCCGAACAGCAGCAGCCAGATCACCGGCTGCACGAGCCCGATGACGAGGAAGGTGGGCATCCGCCACAATGTGCGCAGCAGACGGCCGGTGAGCAGTGCGGTGTGTGTGATCGCGGTCGGCGGACGCGTGCCGACGGGCTCCATGCGTGCTGGTGCTGTGGTCACTTCGCCGCCTCCAGGGTCTTCGGGTCCTCGTCACCGGCCGCGTCAAGGCTGTGGCCGGTGTGCTGGAGGTAGACGTCGTCGAGTGAAGGGCGGGCAAGCGTCGCGGAGGTCACGGCGATGCCCGCGCCTTCGAGTGCGGCCAGCACGGGCGGCAACGCGCGGGCGCCGTCGTCGGTGCGGCCGCGGACCGTGCACCCGTCCATGGTGATCTCGCGCAGCTCCGGGACCCGTCGCAGCACCGCGGGTGCTCTGCTGTCGGTCTGGGCGAGCTCGACATGCACCGTGTCGCCGCGCAGGCCGCTCTTGAGTTCCTCCGGAGTGCCTTCAGAGACGACGGTGCCGTGGTCGACGATCGCGAGCCGGTCGGCGAGGTGGTCGGCCTCCTCGAGGTAGTGCGTGGTGAGCAGCACCGTCATCTGCTCGTCCCCGGCCATCCTGGCGATCTCCTGCCACATCTCGCTCCGAGCCTGGGGGTCCAGACCCGTGGTCGGCTCGTCGAGGAACAGCACCTGCGGGCGGTGCATCAGCCCCAGCGCAACGTCCAGCTTGCGCGCCATGCCACCGGAGTAGGTGTTGACCGGCCGGTTCGCGGCGTCGGTCAGGCCGAACCTGTCGATGAGCTCCCGCGCCCGCGCCGTGGCCTGACGACGGGACATCCCGTGGACGCGGCCCGCGAGCAACAGGTTCTCGGTCGCGGTCTGCATCGGGTCCGTGCCAGGCTTCTGGGCCACGAATCCGATCGCCCGGCGCACCCGGTCCGGCTTCGCCGCAACGTCGATACCGGCGACGCGCGCCGATCCCGAGTCGGCCACCGACAGCGTGGAGAGAATCTTCACCGTGGTCGATTTGCCTGCCCCGTTCGGGCCGAGCAGTCCGAAGACGGTCCCCTTCGCGGCGCGGAAGCTCAGCCCCCGCAACGCTTTGACCGGGGGTTTGCTCCTGCCTCCCGGGTAGGTCTTGACCAGATCAACGGCTTCCAAAGCCGCTTCCGCTCGCCGGACAGCATCCATCGCCGCACACCTTTGTCAGAATCACGGTGTGACTCCCACCTTCCTGGTGTCATCGGACACAAGGAGGCTGAATGGCGAGGGCGGAACCCTACGGTGAGATGTCGCAGGCGAAACGTTAACAAGGGCAGGCGGGCAGTTGCAACGAGCCCTGCACGACGGGGAAGTGCGGGACCGGTGTCCCCGCGTCACCGTGGTCACGCCCCCGGCCAGGCTTCTTGCCCGGCGAGGCGCAGCATCAGGGCGGCGATACGCTTTTCCGGTGACGTGCCTGAGTCCTGGACGCGCCGCGGCCCGGGGGAGACCCCTTCACACAAGCCACACACCCATGCAAAATTTCCCCTTGCCTCGGCATTCCTGCGCCGGGGAAAAGAGGAGAAACTTCTGTGAAGTCAAGAAGATTGAGCCACACGCGGCGCCGGGCCACGATACTCACGGCGGCTGCCGCCTCGGTCGTCGCGGGAGCCGCCCTGCTGCCCAACTGGAGCGCGGGCGCGTCCACCACGACCGAGCCCGAGGTGGACGCCAAGACGAAGGCCACGTTCCAGCGGCTGGCCGACGCGGTCTTCACCGACCGCACCAACGCGCTGGTCGACAGGCCGGGCAAGAAGAAGGGACCGCTGACCGACGGCTTCTCCGGCAAGGTCGCGCTCTCCTCCGGGAGCGCTCGCACCGAGGACAGCGCCCTGGGCCAGCTCGGCGACCGCAAGGACCGACTCGCGAAGTACGGCGAGAAGTACAGCTCGGGCGATACCTCCGTCACCCTGGAACGCGCCCGGGTCAGCGGCCGCAAGGCCGTCGTCACGGTAACCGAGACCACGAAGCTGGTGTACGCGAAGGTCCGCGGCGACGAGCCGAAGACGACCGGGTTCCAGGCGCACCACAAGCTGACCTTCCGGGCCGACAAGCACGGTGACTGGCGGCTGACCGACATCCGCGAGACCGACGACGGCTACCTGGCGGTCAACCAGCCCGTCAAGCCCAAGGTCGCCGCCGTCGCCACCGACGACACCATGCCCTCGGCCCCCCGCGCCGCGACCACCCGGCCCGCGCCCGCCAAGCCGAAGGACTTCTCTGCCAGCGGCTACGACTACAAGGCGATGGCCGCCTACGCGGAGAAGTACTGGAGCAACTACAACCCTGCCTACCCGAACTTCAACGGGCACGGCGCGGGCGGCGATTGCACCAACTTCGTCAGCCAGTCCCTCAAGGCGGGCGGCTGGAAGCACGTGCCCGGCTATGTGTATGACTACACCAAGTGGTTCGGCAACGCCGACATCCAGTCGGACTCGTTCGTCGGTGTCAACGAGTGGTCCTGGTTCGCGCTGAACTCCAAGCGCGTCACCAGCCTCGCCAACGTCTACCAGATGGATGTCGGTGATGTGCTCCAGGCGGACTTCGACAAGGACGGGTCCAAGGACCACACCATGATCGTCACGTACCGCAGCCCGCAGGGTGTGCCGTACCTGACGTACCACTCCACCAACACCTACCGCCGGTCGGTGGCGAGCATCATCGCGTCGTACCCGAACGCCGCGTACTACGCCTACCGCACCTGATACGCGTCCTGACGCCAGTCCCACCGCCCGGCTCCTCCGGTCCGGGCGGCGGGCCCGCGCCGCAACCTACGCGGCCGCTAGGAGGTCTGGGCCTGGTCGTAGAGGGCCTTCGCCACGTCACCGAAGTACGGGCCGAACATCTGGTTCGGCCAGAACGTGTAGCCGAAGCTGTTCACGGAGACCTGTAGCCCGGTGCCGGTGGCTTCGTTGAAGCCGGTGAGCCAGGGGCCGCCACTGGAACCGCCCGTCATGTTGCAGGCGAGGCCGTGGTCCTGGGTGAGGAGGAAGTCCTTCGAGCTGTTGCCGCTGCAATAGATGAGCTTCGTGCCGTCGTACGGCGAGGCGGCCGGGAAGCCGAAGGAGTACATCTGCTTGTTGTAGCCGCCGTTGAACTGGATACCCTGCGCACCGACGACTGAGGTGAGCCTCTGGCCGTTCAGTGGGGCGACGATCGCGGCGCCGACGTCGTTGTTGATGTCCTCACTCGCTTCCCACTGCGGGGTGGTGAGTGTCTTGGCCGCCGGCCACTGGCCGTACGGGGCGTCGCCGTTGTTGTAGGCGGGCACGAAGATCCAGTTGGTGTGCCAGCTGCCCTGGTACTTCACACAGTGTCCGGCGGTGATGACGGTGCTGGCGTTCTGGCTCGTCACGGCGTTGCCGGTACAGGAAGCGGTACGCCCCTGGAACGTGAAGAACACCCGGCCCGAGGTGGTGACGACGGCCCCGCTGCCGGTCCATGGGCCACCGGCCTGCGGGAAGGAGGCGGGGGCGGCGGTGGGTTCGACGGTCGTCGACCGTCCGCCGGTCTTGGGGGTCTTCAGGCTCTTGGCGGCCCGCGGGGTCAGCAGCAGATCGAGCGGGGTGGCCGCGCGCATCCGCTCGGCGGTCCAGAAGGTGCGGGACGTGTGCTGTTCGGCGGTCGAGGCGGTGTGGGCCGCTGCCGACGGCCCGGAGGCCGATTCGGGGGATGCCGCGTTGGCCGCGCCGGCATGGAGGAGACCGCTGGTGAGCAGGGCTCCAACGGCCAGCAGAATGCCCGCGGCAGTGCGATGGCGTCTCACGCATGACTCCTTCTGCCGTGCCAGGACGCGTCGGGTCCGGGCAGGGTGGGGGAATGACGAGCGGTGCGGACAGACGTTCGTGAGGCAGGGTGCCACGGGAATCTTGACTTGTCAGGGGCGCGTCAATGCATTTCCCGGTCGGACGTCATCGCTGCGGCCAAGAAGCGACGGCGCCGTCTGGGCCAACGACCGCCACGGGAACGTCGTCGCCGAAGCCCACCGGCAGGCAGACCGCGGCAACAAGTACCCCAGGGGCGACACCCTCTACGTCTCCGACTTCATGGCCGACGGCCTCGGCTCGCGCGGCGAGGCGTCCGTAGGCATCGAGATCAGCACCAGCGGATCAGGCGACCGCGGTGGGCGGACCAAGGACGTCGCCGAGGGCACCAGGCTCTGCACCAACCTGTGCGTGACCAACTCCTCGGGCGCCCTGTGCTCGCCCGGCCTGACGGTGAAGGCGTGATGCGGGGGGCCCGTCCGGCGCGCGGTGCGGCGGGTACCTGACCGGTCCGAAGGGGGCGCGAACGAGGGCCGCACCCGTTGGGCGTTGGGGTGCGGCCCTCTAACTCGCGACCGGACCCGTCGCGCTGGGGCTCCGCTCTTGAGTGGAGCCGGGCACGGGCTCAGCGGCGTCGAAGCCGAGCTCGACGATCCGGTTGTCCTGGTCCACATGGACGATCTGTGGGCGCAGCCGTTTGGCCTCGGCGTCCTCGACCTGGGCATAACTGATCAGGATGATGAGATCATCAGGATGCACCAGATGTGCTGCCGCCCCATTGATGCCGATGACACCCGACCCACGGCGCCCCTCGATGACATAGGTCTCAAGCCGGGCCCCGTTGGTGATGTCCACGATGTGGACCAGCTCGCCGGGGAGTAGATCGGCCGCGTCCATGAGATCGGCGTCGATCGTCACTGATCCCACATAGTGCAGGTCGGCCTCGGTCACCGTAGCCCGGTGAATCTTGGACTTGAGCATGGTGCGCAGCATGGCGCCACCTTTCTGGTATGTGCGTGGTCGCGTCCCCTGACGGGGTTCGCGCCGACGGCTGGATGATAGACCGGCCCCGGCAGTCGCTGAAAGGCCGGAATTGATCACAACGCCGCCCGCTGGACCTTGACGGTCGCGATGGGTAACTCACATTGCGAGCCCCTGTTCGGGCTGCACCGGAGCGATCCCCATCTGAAGTGCCCGGTCGGCATGGGCATCCGGCCCGCGCTGTCCCAGGCGTACGGCGCGGCCGAGGAGGCCGCGCGGAATGGGGGTGACTGCCGGCCCGCGGAGCCCGTGAGTCCCTGCTGCTTCTGAGAGTCGGCAGGCGGGGTATTCGCCGCGTTGCCCCTACGCCCCGTGCGCTCGCAGGTGTTCGAGCAGTAGGTGGCTCAGCGTCTCGGGCGCCTCCTCGGGGACCCAGTGGCTGATGCCCTGGAGGGTTTCGAACCGGTACGGCCCGTTGACCCACTGCCCGGTCTGCTGCGCGGCCGCCGGGCCGAACGCGCTGTCCTCCGTACTCCAGACGTACAGCGTGGGCACGTCGGTGGAGCCGATCGCGCCGTCGGGGCGGCCGGCCCGGTACCAGTTCAGCGCCGCGGTGAGAGCGCCGGGCCGGGACAGATGCCGCACATAGGCCTCGGCACTGGCACGCGGGACCTTTCCGGCGAAAACGGCCCGGAGCTTCTCGGCGTCGTCCGCGAGCATGCGCTCTTCGGTGGCGGGGGTTTCGCGCCACTCGATCATGTACTGCGATCGTTCGCGCTGGTCAGGATCGGTGCGCAGGGTGGTGGCCAGGGCGCCGGGGTGCGGCGTCGAGACAACTGTCAGCGAGCGTACGCGGCCGGGGTGGGCATCGGCGGTCCACCACGCCACCGCGCCTCCCCAGTCATGGCCGACCAGGTCGAACGACGCCCAGCCCAGTTCCTCCGTGATCGCGACCACATCGTCCACCAGGGCGCTGATGCGGTAGTCCTCCGGCCGTTCGGGGCGGGCCCCGGGGGAGTACCCACGCTGGTCGGGTGCCACCACCCGGTAACCGTGCGCGGCCAGCGCCGCGATCTGCTGCTGCCAGACGAGCCGCGTCTGCGGGAAGCCGTGCAGCAACAGCACCGGGCGGCCCTCGGGCGGGCCTGCCACGGTCGCGTCGAACACGCCCGCAGCCGTGGAGATGCTCAGCTCGGTCACGATCGAGCCCCTTCATACCGACTGGTCGGTCAGTTTTCAGTCGTGACGAGAGATTGTCAAGGCCGAGCTCCGGCTCGTCACGCCGGTGCGGTGGCGGTACCGGCTCGGCTCAGCTCGCCGATTCGGGTGAGGTGGTGCTGCCGCGGTGGTCGTAGGCGGGCCGCGCCGCCAGGACCTCATTCATATGGTGGATCGACCACTGCTTCAACGCCACCAACGGCTCGCGCAGCGTGGAGCCGAGATCGGTGATCGACGCCGCCCGCGGCGGATCGCTCACTCGGGGCGCAGCACGGGCCGCAGCGCGTCCAGCACCCCCGGGTCCTCGATCGTCGACGGCACCGGTTCGTCGCGCCCGTCGGCGATCCCGCGCATCGTCTTGCGCAGGATCTTGCCCGACCGGGTCTTGGGCAGTGCGTCCACGACCGAGACGGCCCGGAACGCGGCGACCGGGCCGATCTCCCGGCGGACCGCCGCGACCAACTCCTGGCGGATATCCTCGTCACCGATGTCGACGCCTGCCTTGAGCACCACGAAGCCCCGGGGCAGCTGGCCCTTGAGCTTGTCGTACACCCCGATCACCGCGCACTCGGCCACGGCCGGGTGCGCCGCGAGCACCGCTTCCATCGCACCGGTCGACAACCGGTGTCCCGCGACGTTGATCACGTCGTCGGTGCGGCCCATGACGAACAGATAGCCGTCCGCGTCGCGGTACCCGGAGTCACCGGTCAGGTAGTAGCCGTCGTACTGGGACAGATAAGCCTCGACAAAACGCTGGTCGTCGCCCCACAGGGTGGGAAGCGCGCCGGGAGGGAGCGGGAGCCGGATCGCGATCACGCCTTCCTGACCCGCGGGCAGTTCGGTACCGCCCTGGTCGAGGATGCGCACGTCCCAGCCGGGAACCGGAACCGTTGCCGACCCGGGCTTGACCGGCATCGGCTCCAGCCCGTGGAGATTCGCCGCGATCGGCCAGCCGGTCTCGGTCTGCCACCAGTGGTCGACCACCGGTGTACCGAGGTTCTGGTGCGCCCAGTGGTAGGTCTCGGGGTCGAGTCGCTCCCCGGCCATGAAGAGCGTGCGGAACGACGACAGGTCGTACCTCTTCAGCTCGGCGCCGTCCGAGTCGACCCTCTTGATCGCCCGCAATGCCGTGGGAGCGGTGAACAGCGCCTTCACACCGTGCTCGCTGATCACACGCCAGAACGCACCCGCATCCGGTGTGCCGACCGGCTTGCCCTCGTACAGCACGGTGGTCGCACCGATCAGCAGCGGCGCGTAGACGATGTAGGAGTGGCCGACCACCCAGCCGACGTCGGACGCGGTCCACCAGACGTCGCCCGGACCGATGTCATAGATCGCAGCCATCGACCACGACAGCGCAACCGCGTGGCCGCCGTTGTCGCGGACAACGCCCTTCGGCTTGCCGGTGGTCCCGGAGGTGTACAGCACGTACAGCGGGTCGGTCGCCGCCACCGGAACCGGATCGACCGGCTCGGCACCGGCGATGAGATCCGCCCAGTCCAGGTAACCCCCGCCGAGCTCCGCTCGCGCCATGTCGCGCTGGAGGACGACAACATGGTCCGGCTGGTGGGTGGTCTGACCGAGGGCGGCCTCGACGATCGGTGTGTACTCCACGACCCGCGTCGGCTCGATCCCACAGGACGCCGCGACGATCACGACCGGTTCGGCGTCCTCGACGCGGGCGGCCAACTCCTTGGGGGCGAAGCCGCCGAAGACCACCGAGTGCACCGCGCCGATCCTGGCGCAGGCCAGCATGGCGATGACGGCTTCGGGCACCATCGGCATGTAGACGATGACCCGGTCGCCCTTGGCGACACCGAGGGAGCGCAGCGCTCCGGCGAACAGCGCGGCCTCGTCCCGGAGTTCGGCGTAGCTGAAGCGCCGGACCGCACCGGTCACCGGGGAGTCGTAGATCAACGCGGTCCGGTCGCCGAGGCCGGCCTCGACATGCCGGTCCAGCGCGTTGTACGAGGTGTTGAGCTCACCGTCGGGGAACCACCGCATGAGCGGCGCACGGGAGTCGTCCAGGGCCTGGGTCGGCGGCCGGGTCCAGTCGATCGCCGCCGCCGCATCCAGCCAGAAGCCTTCGACATCCGCGAGGCTACGGTGGTAAGTCTCGTCGTACGCGCCCATCAGGCCCCTTCACATCGCTCGGCCTTGAAAACTGTGAGCAGTCTGGCCCATCGGCCGGACGGCGGCCAGTCCCGCCGGTGTGCTCGACTACCTCCTCAAGCCGGGCTACGGCGCGTCCCTCCAACTGATCAAGCTGGAGGTCGGCGGCGACACCAACTCCACCGACGGCGCCGAGCCGAACCACATGCCCACACGCGACACCGTGGACCGCGGCCAGGGCTACCAGTGGTGGCTCGCCGAGCAGGCCAAGGCCCGCAGTCCCGACATCAAGCTCGCCGGTCTCGACTGGGGCGCGCCGGGGTGGATCGGCGGCGGGAACTTCTGGTCCCAGGACACGATCGACTACTACCTGTCCTGGTTCGACTGCGCCGCGAAGGTCCTGGCGTACGCGGCCCGGGGCCAGGCCGAGTTCAGCGAAATGGCCGCGCGGCCCCGCCGCTCCGCATGAGGGAAACGGCGGGGCCGACAGCCGTGGGTCGACTCCCCGGTGGTGGCGGTCAGGACGACGTCAGGTGCCGATCCCTTGCGGATAGCTGAAGAAGTCGGTCGGATCGTACGTCCGCTTCACCCGGACCAGCCGGCCGTAGTTCGCACCGTAGTAAGCCCGCCGCCAGTCCTTCAGAGTCGGATCCGGGAAGTTCTGATAGGAGTTCCGGGGAGGGGTGGCACCGAAAATGTCGCAGTAGAACTCCCGGAGCCAGTGCAGATTCGCCGTGGCGACGCGCTGCGGATCGTAGTCCGCCCAGGAGGTCTCGGCAGCGAAGACGAACACGGCATTGCGGTGCACGAACGCCGTCGCGTCCGGCGGCACTTGGTTGATCTCGCCACCGAGGGCGAACATGGCGAACCCGGCCCCGTCCTCGTTGCCGCTGCCCGGCCAGTCCAGCAGCTGCTGGGCGGCGGTACCGACCTGGTCATCGGTCAGGAGCGTCCGGGAGGTCAGAACCGCCGACTTGGCGGCGAACTGTTCCACCGGTGTGGTGGCGCTCAGCAGTACGCTCGCCTGCCCCGGCGAGACCTCCCGGACGGACGCCCTGTTGCGAGCGCGTTCCTCCGCCGTGCCGATGGCGAGCAGCGGAGCCAGGATGGCGCGCAGCTCGTCGAGGTGGCCGTAGTACTGGCCGATGGCATTGACATTGGCGTTGGCGCGGATCTGATCCCTGGTGCGGCCGCGGGTTCCGATGCCAACGCGGAGGTGGAACCGCTTGTTGTCCAGGGTGTTCACGGCGATCCGTTGCGCGGCGGCGATGACCGGCAGTACCGAGTCCAGGCTCCAGCGCAACTGGTAGAAACCCACGTTGCCCTGGAACCGCGCGTACTGGAACGTAAAGGAGGTGTTGACACCGAAGTTGTTCCCCGCCCCGCCGCGGCAGCCCCAGAACAGGTCGGAGTGCGAGTCCTGACTGGCCTCCACCACGCGGCCGTCGGCCAGTACCACGGTCGTCGAGACCAGTCGATCGCAGGTCAGGCCGAACATCTTGTCGCTGAAACCGATACCGCCACCGAGTACCAGCCCAGCCACTCCGACGGTGGGGCAGCGGCCGGTCGGCACGAACATGCCGCGGTTCTCCAGCAGCGGGTGCAGGTCGCCGTTGGTGACCCCCGCCCCCACGGTGACGGTACCCGCGTCGTGCACGACCCTGATCGGGCCGTAGGTCCGGGAGCGGGCGCCCGGCAGCGGGGTGGAGGCGATGCCTTTCATCCGGGCCATGTTGAGCAACAGACCTGTAGTGGCGGAGTACCCGGCGTAGTTGTGGCCCAGCCCGGAACGAGGCACGGCGGGCAGTCCCACCTCGCGGGCCCAGCGGACCGCCGCACGGACATCCCCGGTGGTGGCGCACGTCACGATGCCGGCCGGACGGATCCCGGCGTACCGATGGTTGAACGGAAGCGCCAGTGGCGGATAGCGGGAATCTCCCGGCCGGTAGAGAGTGGAACGCGGCGACAGCGCGCGAACCAGCCGCTCCCAGTCCCGTTGGCTGACCCGTTCCGCCACCTCGGTGGGTGGCACGGCGGCAGCGGGCGATGACGGCGAACCCACCATCCCCGTCCCCACAGCACTCACCGTGCCTGCCCGCAGTACGTCCCGTCTGTTGATCAACGTCGCTGCCCTCACAAGAGACGCTCCGGAGGCGCGATCGGCCTCCCTGCTCAGTCAACCGACGATTGGTCAGGAGGGCCGCAGAACGGGTTCCACCCACCGGCCCGCAACCCGAAAGCATGCCGACATACCGCCGAATGGGCGCGGTTCACTCGGCGCCCAGCTGATAGGCGCCCTGGGCGGCTGCCGCGCCGATGAGGACCAGCTCGGCGCGGGAGCCTCCGCGGCCTGGATGAGTTCGTGGTCGACGTGGCAGGTCCGCGTGGTCATCTTCGCTGCCTTCCTCCGTAGCGTGTCAGGCGACTTGGCCCTGGTGACGAGGGTGCGCAAGCGAATATCGGCGGTGTCCCATCCGGCCCGCCGCCAGGCACCGCCGACCCGGTATCCCCGCGAACGATTCGCGCTGCGTAAGTCTGTGTCGTGGCGCGACGGAGAGACGCGCGTCACATGCGTCCATGTCACAGTTTGCCGAGCTGTTCCGTCCAAGAGGTGTCACCACAAACATCGACACAGGAGTGCACCGTGGAAGCTCGGCTGAACATCATGGCCAGCCCGGTCGCGGCCAAGGCCATCAGGCACATCATCTCTGCGGGGAAGGCCCTCGCGGACTCGACGCTGCCGGCCGCGACGCGCGAACTGGTGATGCTTCGCGCCAGTCAGATCAACGGCTGTGCCGGATGCATCGACATGCACACCAAGGAGGCCGCCCACGCCGGTGAGACCTCGGTGCGCCTCCACCTGGTCGCGGCCTGGCGGGAGGCCACGGTGTTCACCGAGGCCGAGCGCGCCGCCCTGGAGCTGACCGAGCAGGGTACCCGCATCGCCGACGCGGCCGGCGGTGTCAGTGACGAGGTCTGGGCGAACGCCGCCAAGCACTACGACGAGGACCAGCTCGCCGCCTTGGTGGCCCAAATCGCCGTCATCAACGCCTTCAACCGCGGCAACGTCATCACCCAGCAGCCCGCGGGCGACTACCGGGTCGGCCAGTTCGACTGACGGTACGGCCGTGGCCGCCGGTGCCGTACGGCACCGGCAGCAGCACAGCCCCGGGCACCCCGTTCCGTGGGGCCCGGGGTGGTGAGCTGGTCTGTCCGGCGGCCCCGACCCGGCGCCGCTCTCGGTGCCCGGGTGTGGGCAGCGGCTCGTCGGCTTGCTCGTGCGCTACGTCGCTCTCACCTGCGGTGTGACGGCGTCAACCTTTTCCTGGCCGATGGTGGGGCTGCCTTCCAGGAGGTCTTCCACGCACACCTGCACGTGTTTCCCCGGTTTCCCGGTGACGATTTCCGGATCGACGCGAACTGGCGCGTGCGCGAGCGAGCTGAACTCGACAGGAACGCCGCCACCGTCCGGGACGGGCTCTCAAACCTTGCCGCGGAAGCCCGAGCGCCCATCAGCCGGCCTTCCTGAAGAGGGCGCGTCCACAGCGGGCGACAAAAAGAAAAGGCAAGGGAGAACACCCATCCCTTGCCACTCTCAACTTATAGCGCACCGGGGGGCTTGCGGCAAGGCCCGGGGTATGCCGCAGAATCGCTGGCCGAAGCCAGAACCTGCGGATATGGGGGATTCACGAAGTGCGTGTGCTGTTGTCGGTTGATGGGGCGTGCGGTGATGCCGAGCCGAGCGCGTTCGACCTGCCCGACCACCTCTCTCCGAAGGCCGACCCGACGCTGATCGCCGGTGACGAGCGGCACTTCGCGGCCATCGCGGAGAGCCTCGAGCAGGCGATCGCCGAGCTGTCCGACCGCCTCGATGCGGAGCGCAGGACGCCCGGCGGCATGGGCCGGCAGGCGATGGACCGGGACGTGGAGATCCACCGGCTGACCGGCCGGCTGCGCGCCCTGCGTCGGTTCGGTCTGGACCTGTGCCTCGGGCACATGGTGAGCGCGGACGACCCCGAGCCCGTGTACATCGGACGCCTCGGCCTCACCGACAGCGCGGGCCGTCGACTCCTGCTCGACTGGCGTTCCCCCGCGGCTGAGCCGTTCTTCGCGGCGACCCACGCCAACCCGATGGGTCTGGCGAGCCGCCGCAGGTATCGCTGGACCCGCGGCCGGATCAGCGACTACTGGGACGAGGTGTTCACCGCCGACGGGCTCGACGGGCACGCCGCGCTCGACGACCAGTCCGCCTTCATCGCCGGCCTGGGCGGCAACCGGTCGGCCCGGATGCGAGACGTGCTCGCCACCATCCAGGCCGACCAGGACGCCATCATCCGGGCGGGGTCCCGCGGCGCCCTCGTCGTCGACGGCGGTCCGGGTACGGGCAAGACCGTCGTCGCGCTGCACCGCTCCGCCTACCTCCTCTACTCCGACCCCCGCCTCGGTCGCCGTCGGGGCGGCGTGCTGTTCGTCGGCCCGCACCAGCCCTATCTGGCCTACGTCGCCGACGTCCTCCCCAGCCTCGGAGAGGAGGGCGTGCGGACCTGCACCCTGCGGGACCTCGTCGCCGAGGGAGCCGGAGCGGCGACCGAGGCCGACCCGGACGTGGCCCTCCTGAAGTCGTCCGCGAACATGGTGCAGGCGATCGAGGCGGCCGTCAGGTTCTACGAGGAGCCGCCCGCCGAGGGGATGACGGTCACCACCGACTGGTCCGACATCTGGCTGAGCGCCGACGACTGGGCCGAGGCGTTCGCGGCGCCGGACCCGGGCACTCCGCACAACGAGGCGCGTGAGCAGATCTGGGCGGCACTGGTCACGATCCTGCTGGACAAGTACGACGGTGACGTCTCGCCCGACCTCTTCCGGAGGTCGCTGCTGCACGACGAGGAGCTGACCACCACCCTCGGCCGCGCATGGCCGCTGCTCGAAGCGGCCGACCTCGTCGGAGACCTGTGGTCGGTACCCGCCTACCTGCGGATGTGCGCTCCCTGGCTCAGCCGCGACGAGGTGCGCACGCTACAGCGCAAGGCAGCCCCGCAGGCCTGGACGGTGTCCGACCTGCCGCTCCTGGACGCGGCACGGCAGCGGCTCGGCGACCCGGAGGCGGCCCGGCGCAAGCTCCGGCACGAGGCCGTCCTCGCCGCCCAGCGCGAGCGTATGACGCAGGTCGTCGACAACCTGATCCAGGCCGCGTCCGACTCCGGTGCCGACGGTGACGACGGCGAGGGCCTGGTGACGATGCTGCGCGGCCAGGACGCCCAGGTCAGCCTGGTCGACGAGGCCGAACTGCCCGGCGCCGACCCGGACCTGCTCGCCGGTCCGTTCGCGCACATCGTCGTGGACGAGGCCCAGGAACTGACCGACGCGGAGTGGCAGATGCTGCTGCTCCGGTGCCCGTCCCGGAGCTTCACCATCGTCGGGGACCGCGCCCAGGCCCGGCACGGGTTCACCGAGTCGTGGCAGGAACGGCTGGAGCGGATCGGGCTCGACCGGGTCGACGTGGCTTCTCTGAGCATCAACTACCGGACACCGGAAGAGGTCATGACGGAAGCCGAGCCGGCCATCCGGGCCGTGCTCCCGGACGCCAATGTGCCGACCTCCGTCCGCAGTAGCGACGTCCCCGTCGTCCACGGATCCGCTGCGGACCTGGACTCGATCCTCGACACCTGGCTCGCCGCGCATGCCGACGGGATCGCCTGCGTCATCGGCGATCCCACGTTCCGGGCGACGCCCCGCGTCCGCTCGCTGACCCCGGAGCTGTCGAAGGGGCTCGAGTTCGACCTGGTCGTCCTCATCGACCCGGAGGCGTTCGGCAAGGGCATCGAAGGAGCGGTCGACCGCTACGTCGCGATGACCCGGGCGACTCAGCAACTCGTCATCCTCACGAGCTCCTGACGTCGGCCAGGGCGGCGGTGGGGGTCAGGTGACCGTGGCCCGTCGCCGGAAGCGGTCCGCGCGGTGCTCGCCGCTGCCGGCCACGTCGCGCAGATGCCTCATGGCCGTGAGGACGTCGCGGTGCGAGAGGTAGAGCGCGTTGACGCCGAAGCGCAGCAGGTCCGGCGCGCGCATGTCGCCGATGACACCGCGCGCGGCGAGCGCCTGGACCATCCCGTACGCCTCGGGGTGGCGCAGCACCGCCTGGCTGCCGCGCCGCCGCGGTTCGCGCGGGGTGACGGGCGCGAAGCCGAGCCCGTCGAGCAGGGTTGTGGCGCAGTCGAGCAGAAAGCCCGTCAGCGACAGGCTCTTGGCGCGCACCTGCTCCATCTCCACACCGTCGAACGCGGTGAGCGCGGCCTCCAGGGCGAGCAGGGAGAGCATCGGCGGGGTGCCGACACGGGCCCGGCCGACGCCCTCCGCCGGGACGTAGTCTCCGCTGAGGGCGAAGGGTTCCGCGTGCCCGTTCCATCCGGTCAGCGGATGGTCGAAGGCCGCGTGATGGCGGGCGGCGACGTAGAGGAAGGCGGGGGCGCCGGGGCCGCCGTTGAGGAACTTGTAGCCGCAGCCCACCGCGAAGTCGGCGCCCATCGCGTCGAGGCGCACCGGCAGCGCACCGGCGGCGTGGCACAGATCCCACAGCGTCAGCGCGCCGGCGTCCCGCAGGGCTCGGGTGATCCTCGCCATGTCGTACAGCTCGCCCGTGCGGTAGTCGACGGGCGCGTACCCGGCGACGGCCACCCGGCCGCCCTCCGCGGCCAGGAACCCGGGCAGCTCCCGGGCCGGGACCCGGCGCAGCTCCAGACCGAGCAGGCGGCCCACGGAAGCGGCGATGTACTGGTCGCTGGGGAAGTGGTCCGGGTCGGTCACCAGCAGGGGGCGGCCCGGGCGGGAACGGGCGGCGGCGGTCAGGGCGTTGAAGAGATGGATGCTGGTGGAGTCCCCGGCCACGGTCTGGCCCGGCGCCGCGCCGACGAGCCGCCCGATGGCGTCGCCCACCCGCAGGGGCGCCTGCCACCAGGCGTTGTCGTTCCAGGAGCGGATCAGGTCCGTGCCCCATTGCCGGTGCACGGCGTCCTCCAGCGCGGTCGGCACGGCGGCCGGCAGCGGTCCGAGGGAGTTGCCGTCCAGGTAGACGACGCCCTCGGGCAGCAGGAAGCGGTCCCGCAGCGGGGCGAGCGGATCGGCGGCGTCGAGCGCGGCCGCCCGCGCCGCCAGGCTCTCCGGCGCGTCGCTGACGGGGGACACGGCGGGGCCGGTGGGCACAGGGGGGCCGGTGGGCACAGGGGGGCCGGTGGATGCGGTGGGCACGGCGGGTCTCTCCTCCCGGTCGGGGCGCGGTGGAATCACGGACGAATCCGGCGTGCGAGACGGCCCAGTTCCCCGACGACCGCCCGGCTCGCCCCGGAACCCGGCTCGATGAGGGTGTAGTGGCCCGTCCCGGGCAGCGTCACGAGCTCCGCGTCCCGGTGCACGGCGGTGTAGCCGGTGAACTGCTCGTGCGGCAGTTCCTCGTCCACCTCGCCGTGCAGCACCACGGTCGGCACACCCGTGCTGCCGGTGTCGCGCAGCAGCGTGACCGGGTCCACCAGCGGCAGCAGCGCCGCCAGCCGGTCCGCCCCGCCGAGCAGTTGGTGCGCCGCGTCGTCGCTCAGCCGCTCCCGGGCGCAGGCCGCCAGATCGGTGATCGGGGCCAGCGCGAGGACCGCCGACGGCGGTCGGGTGCCGTGCCACGGCGCGTCCTCGGGCAGGAGACCGCGCGCGGCCGCCCACAGCGCGAGATGACCGCCGGAGCAGTGCCCGGCCAGCACGTACGGCCGCCCGTCCGGAATGGTGTCCAGCGCCAGCGCGATGTCGTCGAACGTCTCCGGATAGCCTCCCGCGCCGCCGGAGCGGCGGAAGCCCGGCAGGACGACGGAGAGTCCGTTCGCCCCCAGGTACGCGGCGAACGGGGTGAGGTGCATCCGGTCGTACCGCCAGTAGCCGCCGTGGAGCAGCACCACCACCGGGGCGTCCGCGTCCTCCCCCGGCCACATGTCGTACACCTGGTGGGGGTGGGTGCCGTACGTGCGGTGGACGGGTGCCAGCACCGGCTTCAGACCCAGCACCCGGCGCTCCTCCTCGGCATGGGCCGCGGAAACCTGCCTAGACATGGCCGCGTGCGCTCCAGAGCTCGGGGAACACGGGACGGGCCGCGCGCTTCTCCAGCCAGGCCAGCCCG
This sequence comes from Streptomyces sp. NA02950, assembly GCF_013364155.1. Classification (NCBI taxonomy): domain Bacteria; kingdom Bacillati; phylum Actinomycetota; class Actinomycetes; order Kitasatosporales; family Streptomycetaceae; genus Streptomyces; species Streptomyces sp. NA02950. The sequence continues at coordinate 7,982,607 of NZ_CP054916.1, forward strand.
GAGGAACCGCCGCTGCCCCGCTTGCTGCCCATCGCCCGGCGCACGGCCAGCAGATGGTCGGCGCGCCAGCGCAGGACCAGCTCGGCGGTGTCGGTGAGCGCCTCGCCCAGCGCCACCAGCGGATCGTGCCGGGGCCCGGCATAGATCCGCCGCCAGGCCTCCTCCACCCCCGGGTCGGGCCGGTACTCCTCGGTCACGTCCCGCAGCAGGACGTGCTCCGGGACGGGCAGCCCCCGCCGGTGCAGAAAGCCCAGTATCTCGTCGTAGAGCGACGGCTGGGCCAGCGACTCCTGGAGTTCCGCGTAGTCCACCGGATTCCCCCGGTGCGGCTGGATCAGCGAACGGGACTTGTCGCCGAGCAGGAACTCCATATGCCGGAACATCGCGGACTGGAACCCGGAGGCGCGCCCGAAGGCGACGCGGAAGCCGTTGAACTGAACCGGCGTCAGCCTGGCGATCGGGTGGAGCGAGGCGTTGAGCGACCGGTGCGCGGCGCGGCCGCGGCCCAGCGCGTCCATGGCCTCGTCGAGGTCGTCCTTCAGCAGCGCTTGGCGTGCGGCCCGCCACTCGTGGACGATCAGCGTGAACCACAGCTCCATCACCTGTGTGGTGACGAGGAACCCCATCTCCTCGGGGGCGTGGGTGAGCGGCTGCTGGAGCGAGGACAGCACGGAGGCGTGCACATAGTCGTCGTAGGGCGTCGCCCGCTGAAAGCCCAGGAACGGGGCGTCCTCGACCAGCGCGGAGCCGGTGGTGGGTTCGTCGGTCATGAGATCTCCTGTCAGGCGTCGAAGTCGAACTCGATCTCGTCCGATTCCGGCCGCGCGCGGCAGGCCAGGGTGTAGCCGGCCGCCAATTCGTCCGCGCCCAGGGCGTACTGGCGGCCGAGGGTGACGCGGCCGGCGGTGACCCTGGCGCGGCAGGAGCCGCACAGGCCGTCGCGGCAGGAGTACGGGAGCTCCGGGCGGGCCCGCAGCAGGGCGTCCAGCACCGTCCGGTCAGCGGGCTCCATGGTGGTCACGGTGGTGCGGCCGCCGAGCCGTGCGGTGATCCGTCCGGCGGTCCCCCCGGACGCGGGCGCGGGATCGTCCGGCCCCTCCCGGAGGGCCGTTCCGGCGGAGAACAGTTCGAAGCGCACTCGCTCCGGACCGGCGCCCCACGCGGTGAGCGCCGCGCGCGCCTCCGCCACCAGGCCCCACGGGCCGCACAGATAGAAGTACGCGTCGTCGCCGGGCTCGGCGCCCAGCAGCGCCAGCAGTCCCGGCAGCCGGCCGGCGTCGACGCGCCCGGACAGCAGATCGCTCTCCCGTGTCTCCCGGGAGAGCACGTGCAGCACGAAGAACCGTCCCGGGTGGGCGTCCTTCAGGTCGGCCAGCTCGTCCGCGAGCAGCACCGACCGCGCGGTGCGGTTGGCGTAGACGAGCGACACCCGGCACGCCCGGTCGTCGCGCAGCGCCGCCTGCGCCATGCTCAGCAGCGGAGTGATGCCGCTGCCGGCGGCGATCAGCACATGGTGCGCTCCGGGACGCGCGACCAGCCGGAAGTCACCGGTGGGCGGGGCGAGTTCCAGGTGGTCCCCGGCGGCCAGGTCACCTGTGGCGTACTCGGCGAACCCGCCCGCGCCCAGCCGTTTGACCACCAGCCGCAGCCCGCCGCATGCGCCGGGCGGGGGCGGCGGGCAGACCGAGTAGCTGCGGCGCAGCTCCCGCCCGTCCAGGACGTGCCGGACGGTCACATGCTGGCCGGGCCGGTGGGCGAAGACGCCCGCGAGCGCCTCCGGCACCTCCAGGGACACCGCCACGGCGTCGTCCGTCAGCGGCTCCACCGAGCGCACCCGGAGCCGGTGCCAGCCCGTGGCCCGGCGCGTCACGTCCGTCACGGCGCCTCACATCGCTTTCAGCTGCGCGAAGGTCTCGCGGCAGGCCGTGCACACCAGCACCGCCTGGCAGCGGGTCGCGCCGAACGGGCTCTGCGGGCGGGTCGCGGCCGAGCCGCAGTGCGGGCAGGGCACGCCGAAACCGAGCCGCACCGGCAGCGGGCCCGCGGCGGGACCCGGCGGGGCGATACCGTGCTCGGCGAGCTTCCGGCGGCCCTCGGCGCTGACCCAGTCGGACGTCCAGGCGGGCGCGAGCGCCTGCCGCACCCGTCCCTCCGGGTGGCCGCACGCGGCCAGTACGTCCCGGACAGCGGCCTCGATCGCGGGCATGGCCGGGCAGCCCAGGAACGTGGGGGTGAGGACGACCTCCAGCACCCCGTCCGGCGCCGGTGCCACGGCGCGGAGCACGCCCAGATCGGCCAGGGTGACCATCGGCAGCTCCGGATCCGGTACGGCCCCCACCCGGGCCCGTATCTCCCCGGTGGCCATCGGCGGTGCGGCGCTCACCAGGTGCCTCCCGGGTACTGGCGGCGCACCGACTGGAACTCCGCCAGCAGCGGGCCGAACGCCTCCGTGTGCAGCCCCGAGCGGCCGCCGGTCGCCGCCCACGGTTCCGGCGGCACCTCCAGACCGGCTTCCGCCAGCACGGCGGCCGTCTCCCGCTGCCACGGCTCCCTCAGCCGCGCTGGATCCACCCCCGCACCGGTGGCGTCGAGCCGCCGGGCCAGCTCGTCGGTCTCGAACAGCTCGGCCGCGTACGGCCATACGTGCGCCAGGCCCGCCCGCATCCGCCGCCGGCTCTCCTCGGTGCCCCGGCCCAGCCGGACCGTCCATCGCGCGGCGTGCATCCGGTGGTACTCCACCTCCTTGGCCGCCCGCACGGCGAACGCCGCCAGCCCGGGATCGGCCGAGCGCTCCAGCTCCGTCCACAGCAGTCGGCAGTAGACCGAGTACGCCAGCTGCCGGGCGATGGTCACGGCGAAGTCCCCGTTGGGCAGCTCCACCAACAGCACGTTGCGGAACTCGCGTTCGGTCCGGCCGTACGCCAGGTCGTCGTCGGTACGGTCGGTGCCGTCCAGCCGCCCGGCGAGGGACAGCAGGTTACGGGCGTGTCCGAGCAGGTCCAGGGCGATATTGGACAGGGCCAGGTCCTCCTCGATCGTCGGCGCGCCGGTGATCCAGGCGCACAGCCGCTGGCAGAGGACCAGCGCGTCGTCGCCGAGCCGCAGCGCGTACGCGGCGGTCTCGCGCCGTTCCCGGCCGGTCTCGTCAACCGTCATGGCCGTCCGTCTCGTTCAGCGGGACGTAGTGCTCCGGGTGCCGGAACGGCTTGTGCTCGGCGTTGGCGAACAGCGGGCCCTTCTCCTCCGGCGCGGAGGCCCGGACATGGTCGGAGCGCACCACCCACAGGGAGACCGGCTCGCCCCGACGGGTGTACAGGTCCCGGGCGTTGGCGAGCGCCATGTCGGCGTCGGCGCCGTGCACCGACCCCACGTGCTGGTGTGCCAGCCCCCGGCGGGGCCGGACGAACACCTCCCACGGGACCCGCTTCCGTACGGTCTCCTCGCTCACGTCGCCTCCCCGTGCTCCGCCCACCGGGCCGCGTACGCGTCGACCGCCTCGCGCACCCAGGCGCCGTCCTCGTGCGCCGCCACCCGGCGGGCCAGCCGCTGCCGGGCGCACGCCGAACCGTCACCGAGCACATCGCGGAATCGCTGCCAGTCCACCGGGGTGAAGTCGTAGTGCCCGCGTTCCCCGTTCCAGCGGATCGCCGGGTCGGGCAGGGCGAGACCCAGCCGCTCGGCCTGCGGCACACAGTTGTCGACGAACCGCTGCCGCAGCTCGTCGTTGGTGTGCCGTTTGACGCCCCAGGCCATCGACCGCCGGGTGACCGCCGCGCCCATGGCCGCCGTCCGCGCGTCGGCGCCGCCCGCCACCGTGTCCGGCGGCCCGAACATCAGGGCCACCGCCGGCAGCCACCACCGGTCCACCGCGTCCTGCGCCATCCGCTTCTGCTCCGGCGTGCCCCGGCACAGCGACCACAGCACGTCGTAGCCCTGCCGGACGTGGAAGGCCTCCTCCTGGCAGACCCGCCGCATGGCCCGCGCGTACGGCCCGTACGAGGTCTGGCAGAGCGGCACCTGGTTGACCACGGCCGCGCCGTCCGTCAGCCAGGCGATCGCGCCGGTGTCGGCCCATGTCAGCGCCGGGTGGTTGAACGTGGCCGCGTACCTCTGGTGGCCCCGGTGCAGCGCGTCCAGCAGCTCCGCCCGGTCCACGCCGAGCGTCTCCGCGGCCGCGTAGAGATAGAGCCCGTGCCCGGCCTCGTCCTGCACCTTCGCCAGCAGGCTCGCCTTGCGGTGCAGCGAGGGCGCGCGGGTCAGCCAGGCGCCCTCCGGCTGCATACCGATGATCTCCGAATGGGCGTGCTGGGCGATCTGCCGCAGCACCATCCGCCGGTACCCGTCGGGCATCCGGTCGCCCGGCTCGATCTGCTCGCCGGCGGCCAGCAGCGCCTCGAACCGCTCCTCGGGACGCTCTTCACGCGTCTCCCGCACTGTCTCACTCCCTCGGTCACGGCGGTGCCTCGTGCCTTGCGGCCGCTTCGTGACATAAGGAGTGCGCGCTCCGCGCCGGCTATCCCGTGACGAAGAACACGTGGGGAACCTGTCCGGGCGAGGGATTGTGCCGCGTCGCCGGGGCCTCTCTCCCTGGTGCCGTCAACTGCCGTCGACAGACGACACAGGGGAGGACAACGCATGGGCACCGTACGGGAGATGCTCGTCGAACTCACCGGTACGCCGGAGTTCGCCGAGGGCGTCGAGGACGACGCCGACCTCAGCGCCAGCGGCATCGACTCCGGCGACCTGGTGCGCCTGGTGCTGCTCATCGAGCAGCGCACCGGCGTGGAGGTCACCGCCGAGGACATGGAGGGCCTGACCACGCTCGCCGACTACGAGCGGTTCGTGGCCGGGCGCACCGGCGCCGCGCAGCCCGGCGGCGCCTGATGTGGCTGACCCAGCTGTTGGAGCGCAACCGCCAGTGCTTCCCGGACCGCACGGCTCTCGCCGACGAGCGCCGCTCGGTCACCTGGGCCGGACTCCACGACCGGACGGCGCGGCTCGCACGCGGATTCGCCGCGCGGGGCGTCCGGCCCGGTGACCGCGTGGCGGTGCTCTCGCTGGACCGGGTCGAGGTCCTGGAGACCTACTTCGCGCTCGCCCGGCTCGGCGCGCTGTTCGTTCCGCTCAACCACAGTCTGACGCCCGACGAGGTGACGGGTATCGCCGAGCGCACCGAACCGGCCGCGGTCGTCGGCGAGACCGAACTGCTCGCCCGCCACCCGGACCTGCCGGCCCGCCTGCGGATCGCCCTGGACGGCGAGGAGTTCGCCGTGCTCGCCGAGGGAACCGAAGGGGGTGAGGGGCCGGACGCGGAGCTGCCGGATGTCGCCGACAGCGCGCCGGTGGCGATCCTGCACACCTCCGCCACCACCGGCCGGGCCAAGGGCGTCACCGTCGACCACGCCTCCTTCCGGGCCATCGCCCTCGGCTGGCTCGCGGCGGCGCGGCCCGCCGACGACATGGTGCTGCTCAACTGCTGCCCCCTCTACCACGGCAGCATGGTGGTGTCGCTCACCTACCTGGCGGCCGGCGCCACCGTCGTCCTGCTGCCGGGCTTCACACCGCAGAAGGCCCTGGCCGCGTTCGAGCGGCACCGCGCCACACACGTCTGGCTCGTTCCGCAGATGCTGCGCTTCCTGCTCCAGGCCAAGGCCGCCGAGACCACCGACCTGTCCTCGCTGCGCGAGGTGCTCTACGGCGCGGCGCCCATGCCCGTCGACCTCTACGCGACCGCCGCCGCCCGGCTGGGCTGCGGCTTCCGGCAGGTCTACGGCATGACGGAGGTCGGCGGCCCGTTCGTCACCCTCGGCCCCGAGGAGCACCCCGCCCCGGACGCCGTGACCGAGCGCCTCCCCAGCGGCCGGGTCATCCCGGGCATGTCCGTGCGCGTCCTCGACGCGGAGGGCCGCGAGGTCGAGCGGGGCGCCATCGGGGAGATCTGCGTGCGCGGACCCGGCGTCATGCGCGGCTACTGGCGCGACGAGCGGGCGACCGCCGAGATCACCGTGAACGGCTGGACCCGCACCGGCGACCTCGGCTTCCTCGACGCGGAAGGCCGCGTCCACCTCGTCGACCGCAGCAAGGACCTCATCATCCGCGCCGGGCTGAACGTCTACCCCACGGAGGTCGAGCGGGCCCTGCGCGCGCACCCGGCCGTGCGCGACGCGGCCGTGGTCGGCATTCCGGACGACGACTACGGCGAGGTGCCGCTGGCGTTCGTCGTCGCCGACGAGGGGACGAGCGCCGCGGAGTTGCTGCGGCACGCCGCCGGGCAGCTCGCCCCGTACAAGCGCCCCCGCCACGTCGAGTTCATCGACCAGGTGCCGAGGAACCCCGCCGGAAAGATCCTCAAGAAGCTGCTGCGGGCCTGACCGTTGCCCAGCGCGATGTCGCCGGGAAGCGACCGGATACGGGCCGCGCGTGCGCTCCTCGCGCTGCGGCCGGCCCTCGCCGCCGACGGGGTCGCCCTCGGTATCGCCGCCGTCGGCGACCCCGCGGCACGCCCGGCCGGGCCGGACGAACGGCGGCGGGCGGACACCATGCCGCCCGCCCGCCGCCGCGACTTCCTCGCCGGACGCCACGCCGCCCGCCGCGCCCTGGCCGCCGCCGGACAGCCGTCGGGAGAGATCGGCTGTGCCGGCCGGCGTCCCGTGCCGCCCGCCGGAACGACCGTCTCCATCAGCCACTCCGGCGGTCTGGCCGTGGCCCTGGCGGCCCCCGCGTTCCCCGGCCGCGCGCTCGGCTGCGACCTGGAACTGCGCGGTCTGCCGCTCCCGGCCGCGCATCTGGTGCTGCACCCCGGTGAGGAGAGCTGGGTGCGCGCCGCCGGCGGTACGGCGGCGGCCGAGGCCCGCCTCCTCGCGCTCTTCTCGGCCAAGGAGGCGGCGTTCAAGGCGTACGGCGTTCTGCTGCCCGCCGGCCGGGCTCCCACGACGCTGCTGGGCATCACCGCCACGCCGGTGCCGGGCGGTTTCCTCGCCCAGCACCGGCACCGGCAACCGCACCGGCAGGAACGGCGGGAGGGGCCCGGTCAGGCGCTGCGGATCGGCCTGTTCCCGGCGGGACGGGGCGTGTTCGCCTGGACGGCCGGGGTCACCGCGCGGACCGCCGAAACGATCCGGCCGACCAGCGGCGCCGGGTCCGGCTGGAAGTGGAAGTGACCGCCCCTCAGCACCTGGGTGCCGCAGAAACGGACGCTCCGCGCGGCCCACGTGTGCATGAGGTGCGCGGGCGCGATCGGGTCCGCGTCCCCGGCGAAGACCGTCAGCGGCACCGGCAGCGGGCCCGTACCGCGCCGGGGCTCCCAGCACTCCGCGACGCGCAGGTCCGCGCGGAGGACCGGTTCGATCAGCTCCCACATCTCCGGGTCCTCCAGCACCTCGCGCGCGGTGCCGCCCATGGCGATCAGCGCCTCGCGCAGCTCGTCCTCGGGCAGGTCGAAGTGCGGCTCCGCGCGCGGGTGGTACTCGGGCGGGCTGACGGCCGACAGCCCCAGCCACCGGGGCAGCGGTATCCCACGGCCCCGCAGCGCGAGGGTCAGCTCATAGGCGGCTACGGCGCCCATGCTGTGCCCGAACAGGACGTAGGGCCGGTCGGCCCAGGGCCGGACGTCCTCCAGGTACACCGCGGCCAGTTCGGCGGCCGTCTCGCGGAGCGGGCCGGGGCGGCCGCCCCGGCCCGGCGCCTCGACCAGGCACAGCTCCCAGTCCGCCGGCAGATGGGCTGCCCAGGGCCGGTACGGGACGTGGGAGGCGCCGGAGTGGTGGAGGACGAACAGCCGTAGTGACGGCGCTTCCACGGGCCGGGGACGGATGACGGACAGGTGGCTCACGAGATGCGGCTTCCTTCCGGGCGTGCCTCCGGGGTCCCGTGCGGGCCGCTTGCATCGTGCCCGCCGGAACCTTCGTGCCCGCCGGATCGACCCGCGGCCGCGGCCGTACCGTTCGCGGCCGCGGGTCCCCGGCCGGGGCGGGCCGTCGCCCAGGCGTCGAGTACCGCCAGCTCCCGGTCCCGCTCCAGCGCCGGGGCGGGCTGGTCCGCGCGCTGCGGCACGGCGGCGAGCGGGCGGAGCCAGCGCCATGTGTCCTCGGCGGTCTCGTGCGCGGGGCGGCAGACGAGCCCGGCGGCCCGGGCCCGCCCGGTGGAGAATCCCCACACGGAGCGCTCCGGGACGGCTCCGGGCGCCCACAACGGCAGGTCCAGCCACGGTCGCAGCCCCTGGGCGAGCAGGAAGTCGTCCGGCACCCACACCGGTTCCGCGCCGCCGGTGGCGTCCCGGCAGGCGGCCAGCCAGGCACCGTAGTCCAGACCCCGCGGCCCGGCCACGTTCCACGCGCCGCCCCCGGTGGCGTCCCCGGCCAGGACCAGGCCGAAGCGCGCCACGTCACGCGCGTCGACCAGCGGCAGCGGGGCCCGGGGGCTGCCCGGGGCCAGCACCGGCCCGCCGTCCGCGAACCGGCGCAGCCAGTAGGAGCTCATCCCGGTGTCCTCGTGCGGGCCGACCACCGCTCCCGGGCGCAGCAGATGGGTCCGGCCGGCGAAGTGCCGCCGGACGGCTCGTTCGCAGCCCGCCTTGAGCACCCCGTAGTGTCCGCCGTCGGGCCCCGCGTCGTCCGGGCAGTCGTGCAGGGGAGCGCTCTCGTCGCCGTCCAGCGGGTCGAAGGGGCCGTTCCGCCGGTAGGCGGCGACGCTGGAGACGAACACGTACGTGTCCGCGTGCCCGGACAGGGCCGCCGCCGAGGCGCCCACCACCCGCGGGACGTAGCCGCACGTGTCGACGACCGCGTCCCAGCGCCCGCCCGCCACCAGCGCGGACAGGTCGGCGGCCGACGTGCGGTCGCCGCGCACGGTCTCGACGCCGGGCACGTCCGGCCCGGTGCGGCCCCGGTTGAAGGTGGTGACGGTGTGCCCCGCCGCGAGCGCCTCGGTGGCGAAGGCGCGGCCGAGGAACGCGGTTCCACCCAGGACCAGAAGCCTCATGCCGCCTCCCCCCGCCAGTTGGCGGCCGTGGCCGGTCGGAGACGGCACCGGCCGCGGTCGTTGACCAGGACCCGGACATCGGTATCCGTCGCGGCTGTCCGGTCCAAGGGGCTGGGGGTCACGAGAATCGTCCTTCCCTGGTGGTGGGTGAGCCGTCGCCCGGGGCACCCGGGGCGAGCCGGGCGTTGAGGGGCGCGGCGATGATCGGAAGCTGCGCGGGGCGCAGGATCTCCTGGTGGAGACAGTCCAGAACGTGGTCGGTCACCTCGCCGGTCATATGCGGCCGCCAGCGCTCGGCGGGCGGCGGCGCGTCCGCGGCGTGGCTGCGGCGCGCGGTGAAGACCAGCAGGTCGCCGTCGACCGTGCCGGGCGTGTGCCCGGCGACCAGCCCGGTGTTGTGCCGCATGACGTCCACCATGCGGCCGAGCTGGGCCTCGTCGATGCCGGCGAGGGCGCTGCCGCTGCCCCGCAGCGCGGCCACGGCGGCGGCCCGGTCCGGCGGGGCCGCGCCGGCGGCGGGCGGCACCCCCGCGCCGTCCAGCAGCAGACCCAGCAGGATGCCCTCCAGTTCCTCGGGGGCGGGCAGCGACCCGAGGTCCTCCCGCCGCAGCGGGAAGCTGTCGAGGACGGCGAGGAGTTCGACGCGTTCTCCCGCCCGCTGGAGCCGTTCGGCCACGGCGTGGGCGACAAACCCGCCGAGCGACCAGCCGAGCAGCGCGTACGGGCCCGACGGGCGCAGCTCATGGATCCGCCGCGTGTAGTCGTCGGCCATCTCCTCGACGGAGCCCGGCAGCGCGGCCGGGTCCGTGAGGCCAGGAGACTGCACACCGTGGACCGGAACATCGGCGTCGAGGTGGGTGAGCAGCGGGGCGAAGGGCCAGCAGATGCCTCCGCCGGGGTGGAAGCAGAACAGGGGAGTGGCGCTGCCCCCGGTCCGCAGCGCCAGATGCGGGGCGAACGGGGACGCGCCCGCCGACGGTCCCTCCAGATGCGCCGCGAGCTCCGCCACCGTGGGGTGTTCGAAGAGCGCGGCGACGCCGACCGGACGCCCGAGCTCCGTACGGATCCGGCTGACCAGGCGGGTCGCCAGCAGCGAACGCCCGCCCAGGTCGAAGAAGTTGTCGCGGCGGCCGACCCGGTCGACGTCGAGCACGGAGCACCACAGCTCGGCCAGCGCCCGTTCGGTCCCGCCGCTCGGGGGCTCCCCGTCGGGTGCCGCGCCGCCCGGGGCCGCGACCCCGGCGGCCCCGGCCCGGCGGAGCCGGTCGCGGTCCACCTCGCCGTCCGCGGCGAGCGGCCAGGTCTCGTGGCGCACCCGGACGCAGGAGGCGGGCGTGCCGAAGACATCCGCCGGGCCCGGCCGGTCCGCCCCCTGCCGCGCGGCCCCGGGCGCGGGCACCAGGTGGGCCGTCAGCCGGTGCAGCGGGTGCGCGGGACCCGTGAGGTGACTGCCCACCCAGGGGGCGCCGCCGTCCAGGCCGATCAGCAGGTGCGGCTCGTCGTGCCGGAGGGCGACGTCCAGGGAACGGACGGACTCCCGGGGGCCGAGCGGCAGATAACCGCGGGCCCGGGTCAGTGGTTTGAGGGCGTAACCGCGGCTCATGCCGCGCTCGTCCCACATGCTCCACGCCAGGCTCACCGCCGGCATCCCGGCGTCCCGCCGCCCGGCGACGAGCGCGTCCAGGTGGGCGTTGGCCGCCGCGTAGGCGGCCGCACCGGCGCCGCCGAAGTGGCCGTTGACGGAGGAGTAGGCGACGAACAGCGCGCCGGGCCGGTCGCCGAGCGCCTCCAGGAGGTGTTCCGTGCCGGTGGTCTTCGCGGCCAGGACACGTTCCCAGTGGTCCGTGTCCGCCTCGTCCAGCGGGCGTTCCTCGAGCACACCGGCGAGGTGGAACACCCCGTCCAGCGCCCCGTCGTGACACCCGGCCGCCTCCCGCAGCACCCGGTGGACCTCCTCGCGGTCGGTCACGTCGGCGACGGCGTACCGTACGTCGCCCAGCGGCCGCAGTTCCTCCAGCGCGGCCGCCCGGCCCGGATCCCGGCCGGGGTCGCCGCGCCCGACCAGGGTCACGGCGGCGCCGTACGCGGTGAGCAGGTGGCGGGCGGTGTCCACGCCGAGCCCGCCGAGCCCGCCGGTGAGCAGATAGTGCCCGCCCTCGCGCAGCGGCGAGGCGTTCGCGGGAGCCGGCAGCCGTTCCAGCCGCTGTACGTACCGGACGCCGTCCCGGTAGGCGATGTCCGGGTCGGTGACGGGAGACCGGCTCTCCGCCCACAGCAGGCCCGCGAGCCTCTCGGGCCCGTCGGCGGTGTCCACGTCGATCCACCGGCCGGTCAGCCACGGCCACTCCTGCACGGCGCTCTTGAGCACGGGAACGGCCGCGGCCCGCCCCGGCACGACGGGGCCCGGCCCGGCGAGCCCCGCCCGGCTCGAGGTGGCCACGACGTCCAGGACCAGCGCCCGTCCGCTCGCCTCCCGCACGGCGGCCCGCGCGCGCAACAGGTCGGTCAGCGCGGCGAGCGGCTCCGGCCCCCGAGCGGGTGCGCCGAGCAGCCGCAGATCCAGCACGCGGTCGGCCCGGTCGAGCGCCTCGTCCCCCGCCGCACCCGGACCGAGGACGGTGCACCGGCCGCCCGCCGCCCGCACCAGCGCGGAGAGGGCGTCCGCCACCGCCCCGCCGGGGTCGGCCAGCACCACCGTATGGGCCCGTTCACCGGCGGCGGCCGGGGTGCGGGGTGCCTCGGCGCGCCGCCAGACGGGCCGGTGGAACCGGTTGAGAAGCGTCCGCTCGTTGCCCAGCAGCAGATCGGTCCGGCGCAGCGCCTCGTCGAACTCGCCCGCCTCCAGGCGCTGTCGCAGCGCGGCTCGCTGGATCTTGCCGATCTCCGTCTTGGGAATGGCGGCGGTCTCGGTGAACACCAGGAATGAGGGGGACACCCCCGTCTCACGGGTGACCCGGCCGGTGATCTCGACGGCCAGCCGCTGTTCGTCGGCGCCGGGCTGCGGACAGCAGAAGAGGGCGAGCCGGTCGGTGGTGTCCCCCGGCGTGCGGGCCGCGACGGCGGCGGTGAAGGAGCGCTCCACGCCGGGGACGTCCTCGGCCAGGGCCTCGATGTCGTGGGACTGGAGATTGACGCCGTTGACGATGATCGTGTCCTTGGCCCGTCCCGCGAGATACAGCTCCCCGTCGCGCAGGAACGCCAGATCGCCGGTGTCGAACCAGCCGTCCGCCGTGAAGGACTCGGCGTTCCTCGCCGGCGCCCGGTGGTAGCCGTCGGTCACGGCGGCACCGTGCACCTGGAGCCGGCCGACGGAGCCCTCCGGCACCGGCAGTCCGTCCTCGCCCGCCACACGCACGGAGAACCCGGGGAACGGGCGGCCACAGCTCACGAACTCGTCGTCGTCCGTGCTGTTCTCCAGCGTCAGCACGGTGTCGGCCTCGACGGAGCAGGTCTCCGACATGCCCCAGGCCGGGTGCACGGCCGTGCCGGAGAGCCCGTACGGCGCGAGCGCGGCCAGGAAGCGGCGCACCACCCGGGCGATCACCGCCTCGCCGCCGTTGAGCGCGAGCCGCAGACAGGAGAGGTCCCAGCCGCGACCGGGTTCCTCGGCGAGCCGCTCGCCCACCAGCCCGTAGGCGAAGTTGGGCGCCCAGGTGGTGGTGGCGCGGTACCGGTCGATGGCGTCCAGCCAGCGCAGCGGGTCCTCCAGCACCCAGGAGGTGGGCGCGATCACCTGCGAGGAGCCCGCCACCAGGTCGCGCACATGGGTCATGAGGACACCGCCGACGTGGTCGAGCGGCATCCAGTTGAACGACCGGTCGGCCGGGCCGATGCCGTGCCGCTGATGGGCGGCGGCGACCTGGGTGAGGATGTTGCGGTGCCGCTGCTCGACGGCCTTGGGGCGTCCGGTGCTGCCGGAGGTGAGCAGCAGCAGGACGAGGTCGTCGGGCGAGGGCCGGTACCAGTCCCGGTCCCGATCACCCGTCAGCAGCTCGTCGACACAGGCCACGCGGGGCGTACCGGGCCCGTGCCGGGCCAGCAGCCCCGTGACGCCGTCACGGGCCGTGGACGGCGCGAGGATCCACGGCTCGCCGAGGGCCTCCCAGGCGTCGGCCAGCCGCGCCGTCTGGGCGCTGTCCACGCCGTAGCCGCCGGGCGGGGCCGCCAGCGGCACGGCGGCGAACCCGCCGATGACACAGGCCCAGAAACCGGTCACATAGTCCCGGGTGTCCGGCAGTTGGAGCAGCACCCGGTCGCCCGGCCGCGCGCCCAGCCGCCGCAGACCGCCCAGCACCCGGGAGGCGTCCTCGGCGAGCGCGGCGTACGACTGCTCCTCCTCCCGCGGGCCGTCGGCCCGCAGATGCGTCATACCGCCGTTCCCGGCCGCGGTACGGGCCAGCGCGGCCGCCAGGTCCGCCACGGGCAGCGGGCGCAGCTCGCCGCCCGTGAGAACGGACGGCGGGGCCCCGGCCGCCGCGGGTTCCGGGGCCCGTGCGGATTCCCGGGACCCACCGGCCGGTCCCGTGCCGTGGCCGGGTGCGCCTGTGCCCAGGTGCAGCCGTTCGGGCGGCGGTGGCGGATCGTCGGTGACCACGACGACGGCGCGGCCGCCGCCCGCCTCGGCCGCGAGGTGCCGCTCCCAGGCGGCGGCGAGCTCCTCGTCCACCACCGGGAGCCGGTCCAGGGCCGCCACGTCGACGCCCCCGTCGGCGGTGCGCGGCAGGACGGAGACGGCCACCACCCGCGCGGGCGGGGCGCCGGCCGGCAGCGCGGTGCGCGCGGCGGCGGTGAGACGCTCCCGGTCCACGGCGGCGGACGGCACCACGAACGCGACCGCCTCCAGGGCGCCGTCGAGCCGTCGGCGGAACGCCACCCGGCAGTCGCGGACCGCGTCGAGCGCCAGCAGCGCCCGCTCGACGCACGCCGGGTCCACCCACTGCCCACCCAGCACGGCGCCCTCCGCGCCACCGCTGTCCGCTGTCAGGCGTCCGCCGGGGACGATCCGGCCGGTGTGGCCCACGGGCTGGAGGAGCAGCCCCGCGCCGAACGGATCCTTGCGCTCGGGCAGTCCGGCGACGGTGCCGCCACCCGGGGCCGCCCAGACGCCGCCCGGCACCCCCCACGGGGCATGCGGCCCCTCCCCGTCCAGCACGCACACGGCAAGCAACGGGCCGAAGTCGGCCCGCCCTTCGGGCGCCAGGGCGTACGGGCCGACGCCCGGCGCCAGCGCGACCCGGTCGGCCGCGGTCGGCGGGCCCGGTGCGGGCGGACCGAGCAGCACCGTCCGCGCGCCGGGTACGGACGGCGGCCTGTCGGTGGCGAATACCACGGTGGGTGAGGCCGCCCGGTCGTTCCGGCCGTTGTGGTCGTTCCGGCCGTTGTGGTCATCCCGGCCATCCCGGTCGCCGAGGAGCAGGCGAGCGCCGGAGGCGAGGGTGGCCAGCACGGCTCGTACGAAGGCCGGGGAGCCGGGCGGTGCGGTTACGGCTACCCGGTCGTCCGGGCCCAGTCGCGCGGCGTCGGCCAGCAGGGCGGTCTGCGCGGTGAGAGCGGAGGAGCCGACGCCCAGGAGGCCGTGGTCCGACCACTCCAGCAGCACCGGGCCGCCGTCGCCTCCGCGCGCGGGGGGAACGTCCCCCGCTTCCGGTTCCGGGTCCCCGAGCGGGACGCGGGGCACACCCCACGCGCCCTCGGCGTCGGCGTCGGTGAGCACGGCGTGCGCCCCGCCGCGGCGGACGAGGTTCCGGTTGCGCTCCGGCGGGTCGGCCGGGTCGAGACCGACCACCGCGGCCCCGGTGCCCAGGGCGGCGAGCAGCGCCGTCACGCCGCACGCGTCCGCTCCGGCCGCTATGGCCAGCCGGCTGCCCGGGCCCGTACCCGCGGCCGCGAGCCGCGCCGTCAGCCGCGCGGCCCTGGCGTCCAGCTCCCGCCAGGTCAGCTCGTCCGCGCCGTCGGCGACGGCCACGTCATCGGGGCGCCCGGCGGTCGGCCAGGCGAAGCCTCCCGGCGGTGGGCCGGGCTCTGCCCCGTGCGCGGCCTCCGCCGGGCGGGCCAGGCGCGCGAAATCCTCTGCCAGGGCGGCGTGTTCCTCCTCCGTGAGCAGGTCCAGGTCGGTCACCGGCGTCAGCGGGGCCGCCACCGCCGCCTGGAGCAGCCGCACCCAGCGCCGGGCCAGCCGCCGCACGGTCGGCTCGTCGAACAGATCCGTGCCGTAGACGACCAGGACCCGCAGTTCCTCGCCGCCTTCCTGGACGTGGAACTCCAGGTCGTGCCGGGTGGACTGGGCGTCGACGAGGAAGTGCGCGGCCTTCAGCCCGGCCAGTTCCGGCTCGGGGAGGGCGAAGTCCTGGAGCGCGAGGACCGCCTGGACGAGAGTGCCGCGGTCGCCCGTCCGCTCCGGGGCGACCTCCGCGACGATCTGCTCCAGCCGCGTCCGGTCGTGCGCGCGGGCGCCCCGCACGGTTTCCCCGGCCCGGGCGAGGAGTTCGGTGAACGACGGGGCACCGTGCAGCGACAGCCGCATGGGCAGCACATTCGCGAAGTAGCCGACGATCGGCTGCACCTGCGGCTCGTCCCGGTTGGCGAACGGGGTGCCCACGATGATGTCCTCGCCGCCGGTGTGCCGGGACAGGAACGCGGCGTACCCGGCCAGGAGGGCGGTGTAGAGCGTCACGCCGCGCTCCCGGCAGAACGCGCGCAGCGCCGAGGTGAGCGGTGCGGGAAGCCGGAGCTCCAACTGCGCGCCCGCGTACGACCGCCGGGCCGGACGCGGGCGGTCGGCGGGCAGCTCCAGGACCGGCAGCTCGCCCGAGAGGCGGTCCCGCCAGTAGGCGAGCCCGGCCCGCGCGTCCTCGGTGTCCTGCTGCTCGCGCCGCCACTCGGACCAGTCGGCGTACTGGATGGACAGCTCGGGCAGTTCGGGGGCGCGGCCCGCGCGCCGGGCCGCGTACGCGACGCCCAGTTCGCGCACGAGGATGCCGAGCGCCCAGCCGTCGACGACGATGTGGTGGACGCACAGCACGAGGATGTGCTCGTCCTCGGCCAGCCGCAGCAGCCCCGCGCGGACGGGCGGCTCGGCCGTCAGGTCGAAGGGGCGCCGGGCCAGGATGTCGAGTGCCGCGCGCAGGGCCTCGTCGTGCCCCGGGGCACCCTCGCCGGGCAGTGCGGTCACGGTGAGCGGCACGTCGGCGCGGTCCAGGACGGCCTGGCACAGGTCACCCCCGGAGTCGTCGAAAACCGTCCGCAGCGTCTCGTGCCGGTCCACCAGGTCCGCGACGGCCGCCGCGAGCGCGTCCCGGTCCAGCGCACCGGTCAGCCGCAGGGACAGCGGGACGTTGTAATACGGGTTGTCCGGGGCGAGTTGCTGGAGGAACCACATCTGCTCCTGGGCGGAGGAGGCGGGGAAGACCAGTCGGCCGGGCTCCGCGGAGCGGGACGCGGAAGAGGTCTCGGAAGCGGTCGCGGAGGGGGGACCGTCTGCGGCGGTTGCGGACATACGGCACTCCTGGACGGGGCGGTGCGGCGGCCGGGCAGGCCGCCGCACCGCCGGACGGGGGTTTTCAGCCCTGGTGGCGGGCGGTGTCGCGGCGCGCGCTGCGGCGGATCACGGCCGGGCCGTCGGCGGACCGGGACGCCCCGGCCTCGATGTCCTGCGCGACGGCGGCCACGGTCAGCCGCTCCAGCAGCCGCTTGACCGACAACTCCACCTTCAGCTCGTCGCGCAGCCGGGTGACCAGCTGCAGGGCCAGCAGAGAGTCGCCGCCGAGGTCGAAGAAGCCGTCCTCGACGCCCACCGGCTCGACTCCGAGCACCTCCTGCCAGTGCGCGGCGACCCGCCGCTCCAGGTCGGTGCGCGGCTCGGCGTACGGCTGGGCCAGCGCCGGGCGGCGGTTGAACGTCGCCCCGCCGGTGGCCGGAAGCGGGCTCGCCGCAACCGGGCTCGCGGGAACCGGGTTCGCCGGGACCGTGTCCTGGTCGGCGGGCCGCTGACCGACGATCAGCGCGTGCGCCGTGAAGGACTTCTCCTGCGGCACCTCGGGGTAGGACGCGACGTTGCCGAACCCGGTCTCCGCCAGCAGGTCGCGCCAGACGCCGGGTGTGACGAGCGGGGTGTCCTCGCGCAGACCGTCCTCGAAGAACCACCAGCCCTCGAACAGCCCCGCCGTGGCCACCGCGAACCGCGGCTCGCGGCAGGCCTCCAGCAGGAACAGCGCGCCGCCCGGCGCGAGCAGGCCGTGCACGTTCCGCAGCGTCGCCCGCAGATCGGGAGTGGCGTGCAGCACGTTGTAGGCGATCACCATGTCCCAGGCGCCGGTCTCGACGTCCTGCCCGGCGGGGTCCCGGGAGATGTCCAGGGTGCCGAAGGTCATGTGGTGCAGGCCCTCGTGCTCGGCGCGGCGCTGCGCGCCCAGGACGAACGCCCGGCCGAGGTCGGTGAAGCGGTACTCGACCCGGGGCACCTCCCGCAGCGCTTCGGCCACGGTCCAGGTCACTCCGCCCTGCCCGCCGCCGACCTCCAGGATCCGCACCGGACGGCCGGGGACCCTCGCGGCGAGCCGCGCGACGGTCTCGGCGATCAGGTCGCGGTAGACCCCGATGTCGCTGGCCGCCACCCACTTCTCGGCGACCGGCCGGCTGATGTCGGAGCGCCCGTCGGGCAGCAGCACCTCGGTGCCGGCGACCTCCCCGCCGACCACCTGTCCGTATCGGGCCCGGCAGTGCTCGACGAGTTCCAACTCGGCGACGTACTCGGGGTGGTTCTCGCGGATCGTCCGCTCGATCTTGGCAATCTCCTCGTCGTCGCCCGCGTCACCGGTGAAGCGGAGCCGGCCCTCCTCGCTCTCGGCGATGCCGTCCACCTCGAGGAGGTGCAGCAGGGCGTCGACGAACTTGCGGTAGGCGGGCACCGTGCGCAGCGCCCGGTGGATCCCGGCGCGGTCGTGGACGGCGCCGGGCTCGGTGGAGACACCCTGTGACCGCAGATAGGCCGTCACATGCAGGGCGCACAGCCGGTCGAGGAGCTCGCGGACCTCCACGGGCACCTCGTCGACCGGCAGGCTCGCGCGCAGGCGCTCCTCGGCGGCGCGCAGGGCCGCGTCCTCGGCCGCGAGGTTCACCGGGAACCCCCGCGAAGCCGGTGGTGCGGCCACGGGCTCCGCCGAGCCGCGGGCCGCGCGCTCGATCCAGTGCCGGGTGCGGGCGAAGGGGTAGCCGGGCAGCGGCACCCGCCGGGCGTCGCCCGGGGACGTACGGGGCGCGGCAGCGACACCGAGTGCCCACAGCCCGCCGACCGCCTCCCACAGCGCCTGTCCGTCGTCCACCTGGTCCGCCTTGGCGTGCCGCATCGCGGGCAGGACGGTGGCGGGGGCGCCGGACCGGCCCACGGCGTAACCGGCCAGGGTCCGGCCGGGACCGCATTCGAGCAGCACGGGGTCGCCCGCCTCGGCGAGCGCGGCCAGACCGTCGGCGAACCGGACGGTGCCGCGCATGTGCCGCACCCAGTAGGCGGGGTCGGTCGCCTGTTCCGCGGTGATCCAGGTGCCGGTGAGGTTGGCAACGTACGGGATGGCGGGGGCGCTCAGCGCGACCGCGCGGACCGCCGTGGCGAACTCCTCCAGCACGGGGTCGAGCAGCCGCGAGTGCGGTGCGGCGGCCAGCCGGACCCGGGAGCACTCCACGCCGTCGGCGGTCAGCCGCCGCTCCATCTCGCTCACGGCCTCCTCGGTGCCGGACACCGTGCACGCGCCGGGCGAGTTGACCGTCGCCAGGTCCAGGGCGAGTCCGTCGGCGAGGTACGGACGCAACGCGGCCTCGCCGAGCCAGACGCTCAGCGTGGCACCGCCGGCCCGCAGCATCAGCCGCTCGCGCAGACTCACCAGGCCGAGCGCGTCCTCCAGGGACATCACTCCGGACAGCACGGCGGCGGTGTACTCGCCGAGCGAGTGCCCGAGCAGTACGGAGGGCCGCACGCCCTGCTCGGCGAGGAGCGCGGCCAGCGCGTGCTCGACCGCGACCAGCGCGGGGAAGTCGAAGGGGACCTCGCACGGGCCGTCAGCCGTGGCCCGGTGGTAGAGCAGTTCGGTCAGTTCATGACCGAGCAGGGGCCGCAGCGCGGCGGAGGCGCGGTCCATGGCGTCCCGGAAGACCGGCTCCGAGCGGTACAGGCCGGCGCCCATGCCGGGGTACTGCGCACCGCCGCCCGGCAGCAGGAAAGCCGTCCGCCGGCCCTCCGCCGGGACCGGGCCCGCGGCCGCGCCCGGGTGCCGCAGCGCCTCGGCGGCCTCGACGGCGTCGCGGCACACCACCGTGCGGCGGTAGGGGAGTTCACGGCGGCCGACCCGCAGCGTGTGCGCGACATCGGCGAGCGGCGGCACCTGCTCACCGGCCAGCCGATCGGCCAGACCGGCGGCGAGCCGGTCCAGCGCCTCGGGGGTACGGGCCGACAGCCGCAGCAGCTGCCAGGAGCCGTCGTCCCCGGCACGCGGCTCGGGCCGCGGCGGCTCCTCGACGATCACATGGGCGTTGGTACCGCCCACGCCGAAGGCGCTGACCCCGGCGCGCAGCGGCGCGCCCGGGGCCGGCTCCCAGTCGATGGTCTCGCCGTGCACGCGGAACGGCGTGGCGGGGAAGTCGATGGCGGGGTTGGGCGTGCGGAAGCCCACCGTTCCGGGTATCCGGCGGTTCCGCATGGACAGCACCACCTTGATCAGCCCGGTGACTCCGGCGGCCGTGTCGGTGTGGCCCACGTTCGACTTCACCGAGCCGAGGGCGCAGAACCCGGTGCGGTCGGACCTCTCCCGGAAGGCCGCCGTCAGCGCCGCGACCTCGATGGGGTCGCCGACCGGTGTGCCGGTGCCGTGGGCCTCCACATAGGTGAGGGTGTCCGCGGGGACGTCGGCGGCCGCGATCGCCTCCCTGATGACGTCCGTCTGGCCCTGCGGGCTGGGGGCGCTGAACGCCGGCTTGCGGGTGCCGTCGTTGTTGACCGCCGAGCCCCTGATGACGGCCCAGATCCGGTCGCCGTCGGCGAGCGCGTCCTCCAGACGGCGCAGTACGACGGCCGCGACGGCGTCGCCGCGGATCGTGCCGCGGGCGTCCGCGTCGAACGCGCGGGTGTGACCGTCGGGGGAGAGGATGCCCTGCTCGACGTAGCGGTAGCCGCGGTACGCCAGCGGGTTGAGGGAGGAGCCGCCCGCCAGAGCGGTGTCACAGCGGAAGTTCAGCAGCTCCTGGCAGGCCATGTGCACGGCGACCAGCGAGGTGGAGCAGGTGGTCTGTACGCACACGCTCGGCCCGGTCAGGCCCAGCTTGTACGACACGCGCATGGTCAGCGCGTCGGGCACATTGCCGGCCTTGGCGGCGAGCAGCTCCAGGGAGCCGGGCGCGTCGCCGTAGCGGGGGTGGATGTGGTCGAGGAAGTACTCGCTCTGGCTCACGCCCGCGTACACGCCGATCTGCCCGCCGCCGCGTGCCGGGTCGTAACCGGCGTGCTCCAGGGCGTGGTGGCACACCTCCAGGAACATGCGCTGCTGGGGGTCGATGAGTTGGGCCTCGCCCGGCACACAGTCGAAGAAGTCCGCGTCGAACAGCTCGATGCCGTCGATGGTGGACGCCAGGCGGATGCGGTTCGGGTCGGTCAGCCCGGCCTCGTCGCCGCCGGCCGCGCGGTACTTGTCGTCCGGGACCGGTCGGGTGCTGTGGTGCCCGGCGGCCATATTGCGCCAGAACGTCTCGATGTCGGGTGCGTCGGGCCACCGCCCGGCCATGCCGACGATCGCTATGCTGCCGAACTCGTCCGCCGCGCCGGAGGGCTGCGGGTCGATGGGCTCAGCCATGGTGAGGGGTGTCCTTCCGGATCGAGGCGGCCCGGCGGCGGGCCTGGTGCTCGCGCCGCTGCCGGGTGCGCTGATCGGCTTCCGAGGAGGTGGCCCCGGTGCGCTCCCGGCCCGCCAGATGAGCGGCCAGGGCGGCGGGGGTGGGATGGGTGAACAGGTCGGCGATCTCCAGCTGGTGGCCCAGCCGGCTCTCGACGAGGGTGCGCAGGGTGACCAGGAGGATGGAGTGCCCGCCGCGTGCGAAGAAGTCGTCGTGCGGTCCGATGCCTTCGGTCTCCAGCACCTCGCCCCACACGGCGACGAGCCCGGGCACCAGCTCTGCCCCGGCTCCGCCGGGCCGTGCCCCGTCCGCACCGCCGGGCGCCGCCGCGGCGGCGCCCGCGGCCGTCACCGCGCCGTCGCCGGGCAGCGCCTCCACGGGCACGACCGTGCAGGGTACGGGGGTGCCGAAGCGGTCCGGCACGGTGTCCGGCCGGGTCCCGGCCGGATGCGGTGCGGCGTCCTCGCACGGCGTGGTGCGGCCCGTGAGCCGCAGCAGCGGCCGGGCGGGGGCGGCCAGCCGGGCCCGGACGAAGGGCGCCGCCGGGTCCAGGCCCACGAGCGTGTACGGTCCGCCGAGACCGAGGGCCACGGGCAGGGAGCCGAGGGCCTCGCGCGGCATGAGCGAGCGGTAACCCTTGGCGGCGGTGAGGGACTTGAGGGGGTAGTGGTGGCTGATGCCGGTGTCGTCCCACATGCTCCAGGCGATGGTGTGGGCGTCGAGGCCGAGGTGGCGTTGGTGGGTGGTGAGGGTGTCGAGGTAGGCGTTGGCGGCGGAGTAGGCGGCGGCCATGGCGCCGCCGAAGTGTCCGTTGACGGAGGAGAAGGTGATGAACAGGGTGCCGGGTCGGTCGCGGAGGGCTTCGGTGAGGACGGTGGCGCCGGTGGTCTTGGGGCTGAGCACATCGGCCCACTGCCGCTCCGTCGTCCTGGCCACCGGCCGGTCGGCGGTGCGCCCTGCCAGATGCCAGACGCCGTCCACCGGCCCCGCCTCGTCCAGCGCACGGCGCACGGCCTCCGGGTCCGTGACGTCGACGACGGCGTACCGCACCTCGCCCAGCGCCCGCAGTTCCCGGAGCACCGCGGCGCGGTCGGCGTCGTCCGCAACGGGCGTACGGCCGAACAGGGTGAGCCGCGCCCGGTGGCGGGTGATCAGATGCCGGGCCAGTTCGGCGCCGACACCGCCCAGACCGCCGGTGACCAGGTGGTGTCCGCCCTCGCGCAGGGGCGGTTCGACCGCCTCGCCGCCGGGCGCGGGCGGCTTTGCCTCCGCCAGTCGGCGGACGTGGCGCTCACCGCCGCGCAGCACGACGTCGGTCTCCGCCGGCACCGTGGCCAGCTCCCGGAACAGCGTCTCGGCCGCGCCGTCGCCGGCCGCGACGTCCGTCCACCGGGCGGTCAGCCAGGGCAGCTCCTGCGCCGCACTCCGCACCACCGCGGCGGCCGCGGACCTGTCCGGTGAGGCGGGTTCCTCCCCGGGCAGGGCCGCGCTGCCGGTCGCGGCGATCTCCAGGTCCACCGGGCTGTCCGCCCCGTGCCGGGCGGCCAGCGCGGTCACCAGGTCGCCCACGGCGCGGACCTGACGCAGTGCCGCCCCGGAGTCCAGCGGGTCCGCGGGTGCGGCACCGACCCGGGTGAGGTCGACGACCCGGCGCACCGCGCCGACGGCCGCCGCGAACGGCGCGGGGTCCTCCAGGACCGTGCACCGGCCGCCGGCCCCGGTGATCAGGGCGGCGAGTCGGCCGGCCACGGAGCGGCCGGGGTCGGCGAGCACCAGGGTGTGCCCCTCGGTGAACCGGTGCGGGTCCCCGGCCGGGCCGTCGGCCCGTTGCCAGACCGGCCGGTGGAACCAGTGGGGCACCGTCCGCTCGTTGCCCAGCAGCAGATCGGTCTCCCGGATCACGTCCGCGTACGCCCCGGCGGCGAAGCGGGAACGCAGCGCCGACCGCTGGATCTTGCCGATCTCGGTCTTGGGGATGTCGCCGGTGGCCACCGGCACGAGATAGCCGGGCCGCACTCCGGTCTGCGCGGTGACCTTCCCCGCGATCTCCGCCAGGGCCCCGGCCCGGTCGGTGCCGGACCGCAGGGAGAGGAAGACCGCGAGCCGGTCGGTGGTGTCGGCCGGGGTGCGCACCGCGACGGCGGCGCTGAACGAGCGTTCCACGGCGGGGTGTTCCTCGACCACCGCCTCGATGTCGTGCGGATGCAGATTGTGGCCGTTGACGATGATGGTGTCCTTGGCCCGACCGGTCAGCGTCAGCTCGCCGCCGCGCAGGAAGCCCAGATCGCCGGTGTCGTACCAGCCGTCCTCGGTGAACGCCTCCGCGTTGTGCTCGGGAGCGCGGTGGTAGCCGTCGGTGACGGCGGGGCCCCGCAGCTGGAACCGGCCGACCGTGCCCTCGGGCACCACCCGGCCGTCCTCGCCGGTGATCCGGATGGAGCAGCCGGGGTAGGGGCGGCCGAGGTTGACCACGGTGTCGTCGTCCGTGGTGCTCTCCCGCGTCAGGACGGCATGGGTCTGGCCGGAGCAGGTCTCCGCCGCTCCCCACACCGGCTGCACGGCGTCGCCGGGGAGCCCGTGCGGCGCGAGGGCCGTCAGGAAGCGCCGTACGGTGCGCGGCACCACGGCCTCTCCCGCGTTGAGGCACATCCGCAGCCGTGCCAGGTCCCAGGCGCGGTCCGGGGGCGCGGTGGCCAGGTGGTCGACCACCAGCCCGTAGGCGAAGTTCGGCGCCCAGGTGGAGGCCGCGCGGTAGCGGGAGAGGGCGTCGAGCCAGCGCAGCGGGTCCTCCAGGACCCAGGAGGTCGGGGCGTGCACCTGACGGGCACCCAGCACGAGATCCCGGATGTGTACGTGCACCACACCGCCGACGTGGTCCAGGGGCATCCAGTTGAACGACGGGTCCTCGGCGGTGAGTCCGTTGAGGCGGATCACCCCGGCGGTGCGGGCCAGGATGTTGCGGTGCCGGAGCTCGACGGCCTTGGGCCGCCCGGTGCTGCCGGAGGTGAGCATGAGCAGCACCAGCTCGTCCGGGGCCGCGGTGTGCCAGTCCTCGTCGGCCGCGCCGTCCAGCAGTGTGCCCAACTCGGCCACCCGGTCCGTGCCGAGCAGTTCGGCGATGCCCTCGCCGGACCCGGTGGAGCCCAGCACCAGCGGACGGCCGAGGGCCTCCCAGGCGCCGGTGAGACGGGTGGCCTGGGCGGTGCCCGGGGCGTGGCCGCCCGGCGGCACGGCGAGCGGGACCGCGACCATGCCGCCCAGCGCGCAGGCCCAGAACCCGGTCACGAAGTCGCGGGTGGAGGCCAGTTGCAGCACGACCTGATCGCCCGGGCCCAGGCCCAGGGCCCGCAGCCCCCGCAGGCCCCGCGAGGCCTCGCGCGCCAGCTCCGCGTATGTCTGCCGGTCCTCGGAGCCGTCGGCCCGCAGATGCACTAGGTCGCCCGGTCCGGCGGCGGCCCGCCGCAGGGCGGTCACCAGGTCGGTCAGGTCCAGGGGAATGAGCTCGGGGCCGTGCACGACCGAGGGTGTGTCCGCGGTCGGCCGGCCGGTGTCCGCCGCCGTGTCCGTCCCGGACGACCCGGCGGGCACCGACCCGGCGGCCAGTCCGCCGGGGATGTCGCCCAGATGTATCCGGCGGGGTGCCGGGGCGGGGGCGTCCTCGATACGGACGGCCGCCTCTCCCACCCGCGGATCGGCGGCGAGCCGGGCCTGCCAGGCGGCCGCGGCCTCCTCGTCGAGCACCGGAAGGGACTCCAGGGCGGCCGTGTCCACCGCGCCGTCGGCCGTACGCGGCAGGGCGGACACCAGCACGGTGTGCACCGGCAGCGCGGCCGGGACGGCCCGCCGCGCCGCGTCCGTCACCTGCCGGCCGGTCAACGGGGCTTCGGGCACGGCGCACACCACAAGACCGGTGTCACGGACGAGCACGGCGCAGTCGTGGACGGAGCCCAGCGCCCGTACCGCCGCCTCGGCACGCGCCGCCGCCTGCCCGGCCCGGGCGGCACCGCCGCCCAGGGCGGACAGCCGCAGATCCGGGCTATCCGCCGCGGATTCGGCGATCCGGCACAGCAGGTCGGCGAGATCCTCCGCCGTGCCCGCCTCGAACAGGTCCGTGCTGTACTCCAGGGCGACATCCAGCCCGCCGGGAGCGCCGTCCGGGTCCTGCCGTTCGGAGACGTTGAGGAGCAGATCGAACTTGGCGGCGCCGGCGTGCGGCCGCTCGGGCAGCACCTCCTCGCCGGCCATCCGCACCGTCGCGCCCGCCGCACCCTGGAGGGCCATCGCCACCTGGAACAGCGGGTGACGGCCCGCGGCCCGGGGCGGGTTGAGGTGCTCCACGACCCGGTCGAACGGCACGTCCTGGTGGGCCTGGGCGGCGATGTCCGTCTCCCTGACGCGGTCGAGCAGTTCGGTGAAGGCGGGGTCGCCGGAGGTGTCGGTGCGCAGCACCAGGGTGTTGACGAAGAAGCCGACCAGATCCGCCAGGGCCTCGTCGTCCCGGCCCGCCCAGGGGGTGCCGAGCGGGATGTCCGTACCGGCCCCGGCCCGGGTCAGCGCGGCGGCCCAGGCGGCCTGGAGCGCCATGAACAGCGTCGCGCCGCGCCGCCGCGCCAGATCGGCCAGCGTCCGGTGCGTACCGGCCCCGAGCCGGCGGTGCACCAGCCGTCCCTCGCCGCTGGGTTGGCTGGGGCGGGGGTGGTCGTAGGGGAGGGGGAGTTGGTCGGGGAGGTCGGTGAGGGTGGTGTGCCAGTGGTGGAGTTGGTGGGCTGCGGTGCTGGTGGGGTCGTTTTCGTTGCCGAGGAGGGTGTGCTGCCAGAGGGTGTAGTCGGGGTATTGGACGGGGAGTGGGGTCCAGTTGGGGGTGTTGTTGGTGGTGCGGGCGGTGTAGGCGTGGGCGAGGTCGCGGCCGAGTGGGGTGAGGGACCAGCCGTCGGCGGCGATGTGGTGGACGACCAGGACAAGAACGCTGCCGGCGTCGGTCAGATGGAAGAGGTGGGCGCGCAGCGGCAGTTCCGCGCCCAGGTCGAACCCGATGCGGGAGGCCGAGCGGATCTGCTCCGCCAGCCAGCGGGCCGGGATCTCGGAGACGAGCAGGTCCGGCCGGGCCTGACCGGCTTCCACCACCTCTTGGCGCGGACGGCCATCGTCGTCGGGGAAGAGGGTGCGCAGTGCCTCGTGCCGGGTGACGACATCGGCCAGCGCCGCGCGCAGCACCTCCGCGTCGAGCCGCCCCTCGAAACGCAGCACCAGCGGGATGTTGTAGGTGGGGCCCGGCCCCTCCATCCGGTTGAGGAACCACAGCCGGGACTGGGCCAGGGACAGCGGAACGGGCTCCGGCCGCTCGACCGGCACCAGCGGCGGCCGCGACGGGGCGGCGTCCTCGGCCGGTGCGGCCCGCCGCTCGGCGAGTGCGGCCAGACCGGCCACCGTCGGCGCGGTGAACAGGTCCGAGACGGCGAGCTCCAGGCCCAGGACGGAGCGCAGCCGGCCCACGAGCCGGGTGGCCAGCAGCGAGTGCCCGCCCAGGGCGAAGAAGTCGTCGTCGCGGCCGACGCCGTCGACGCCGAGGACCTCGCACCAGACGTCGGCGATCGCCTGCTCGGTCCCCGGCGCGGGCCGCTCACCGACGTCGGCACCGGCCCCGGAGCGGCCCGCGAGCCGTTCCCGGTCGGGCCGTCCGTCCGGGGTGAGCGGCAGCGCGTCCAGGGTCTCCACGACGCAGGGCACCGGTGTGCCGAAGGGGTCCGGCAGAGCGTCCGGCAGCGCCGGGTCCGGCGTACCGGGGCTGTCCGGCGTACCGTCGGCCACGCGGTATCCGGTCAGTTGCTGAAGGGGCTCGGCCGGGGAGGCGAGGTGGCTGCGCACCCAGGGTGCGGTGGGATCCAGCCCGACCAGGACGTGCGGCAGCCCGTGGCGCAGCGCGACCGCCAGGGAGCGCACCCCGTGCCGGCGGCCCAGGATCCGGAAGCCCCGGGCCCTGGTGAGGGCCTTGTGCGGGTAGTGGTGGCTGATGCCGGTGTCGTCCCACATGCTCCAGGCGATGGTGTGGGCGTCGAGGCCGAGGTGGCGTTGGTGGGTGGTGAGGGTGTCGAGGTAGGCGTTGGCGGCGGAGTAGGCGGCGGCCATGGCGCCGCCGAAGTGTCCGTTGACGGAGGAGAAGGTGATGAACAGGGTGCCGGGTCGGTCGCGGAGGGCTTCGGTGAGGACGGTGGCGCCGGTGGTCTTGGGGCTGAGCACATCGGCCCACTGCCGCTCCGTCGTCCCGGTGACCGGGCATTCCACGAAGTGCCCGGCCAGGTGCAGTACGCCCGCGAGTTCGCCGTACGCCTGCCGCGCCTCCACCAGCGCGTGGCGCACGGCCTCCGGGTCGGTGACGTCGGCGACGGCGTACCGCACGTCCCCGAGCGCGCCCAGTTCGCGCAGCACCGCGGCGCGGGCGGGGTCGTCCGCCACCGGTGTGCGGCCGAGCAGGGTGAGCCGGGCACCGCACTCGCCCAGCAGATGGCGGGCCAGCTCGGTGCCGATGCCGCCCAGACCGCCCGTCAGCAGATAGTGGCCGCCCGGGGTGAACACCGGTGCGTCCCAGCCGTCCCCGGCCTCGGGCGCGGGCAGCGGGGCGAGCCGGTGGATCCAGCGCGCGCCGTCCCGCAGGGCCACCTCCGGGTCGGCGGCCGGGCGGGCGATCTCGGCGTACACGCTCCGGGCCGTCCGGGCGGCGTCCTCGGGCCCGTCCGCCGCGTCTTCCCCCGGGCCGAGGTCGGTCCAGCGCCCGTCGAGCCACGGCAGCTCCTGCACCGCGCTCTTGAGCACGGCGAGCGCCGCCCCCCGCTCCGGCCGCACCGGTTCGCCGTCGTGGACCGCGGCGCTGTGCCGGGCGACGACCTCGACGGACACCCGCCGCTCCTCGTCGGCGCGGGGAGCGAGCGCCGCGAGGATCCCCGACAGACGGGAGACGGCCGCCGTCGTGTCGCCGGGGCGCGGCAGATCACCGCCGTCGGCCGGGACGTCGAGCAGGCTCAGGTCGACGACACGGTCGACCACCCGGTCCGGCTGCCCGGCGCCGAGGTCCTCCGGCCAGGCGGCCACGGTGACGCGGCAGCCGTCCGCGACGAGCAGCGCCTCCAGCACCTTGGCGACCGTGCCGTCCGCGTCGGGCAGGACCACGGTGTGCCCGCCCGCCGTCGCGGTGGCGTGGACGGCGTCCTCCCGCCGCCAGACCGGCCGGTGGAACCAGTCCGGGATGGTGCGGTCGCCGCCCAGCAGCAGATCGGTGCGCCGGATGATGTCGTTGAAGTGCCCCTCCTCCAGCCGCTGCCGCAGCAGCGTCCGCTGCACCTTGCCGATCTCGGTCTTGGGGATGTCGGCGGGGGCGACCGGCACGACGAAGGCGGGGGCGGCGCCGAACTCGCGCGTCACCCGGCCCGCGATCTCCGTGAGGAGCCGCCGCTCGTCGGCGCCCGGCGCCGGGCAGAAGATCACCGCGACCTCGTCCGTGCCGGCCGCCGCCGACGCGCGGACCGCGAGGGCCGCCGTGTACGAGCGCAGCACCCCCGTGGTCTCCTCCACCACGGCCTCGATCTCGTGGCTGGGGTGGTTGACGCCGTTGACGATGATGACGTCCTTGGCCCGCCCGGTCAGGTGCAGTTCGCCATCGCGCAGGAACGCGAGGTCTCCGGTGCGGAACCAGCCGTCCTCGGTGAAGGATTCGGCGTTCTTGTCCGGGGCGTTGTGGTAGCCGGGCGTCACGGAGGGGCCGCGCACCTGGAAGTGGCCCACGCGTCCCTCGGGCAGCACCCGGTCCCGGTCGTCCACCACCCGGATCGCGAACCCGGGGTAGGGCTTGCCGCAGCTCACGTACCCGTCCTCGGCGCCCGCCGCGGCCGCGAAGGCGGTGTCGGTGACCGCCGAGGAGGTCTCCGACATGCCCCAGGCGGGGTGCAGCGCGCCCGGGCGGACACCGAACGGTTGCAGCTGCGCGAGCCACTGGCGCGCCACCCGCGGTACGACGGCCTCGCCCGCGTTCATGGCCAGCTTGAGCGCCGACAGATCCCAGGAGCGCCCCGGTTCCTCGGCCACCCGCGCGTTCACCAGCCCGTAGGCGAAGTTCGGCGCCCAGGTGACCGTCACCCGGTGCCGGTCCATCACGTCCAGCCAGCGCAGCGGCTCCTCGGTGACCCACGAGGGAAGGGCATGGATCTGACGGCAGCCCAGGAACACGTCCCTGATGTGGAACATCACCACACCGCCGACGTGGTCGAGCGGCATCCAGTTGAAGCTGGTCTCCTGTCCGGTGAGCCCGTTGTGCCGCGCGGTGCCCGCCGAGCGGCTCAGCACCATGCGGTGGGTGACGGGCACGGCCTTGGGCAGCCCCGTGCTGCCGGAGGTCAGCATCATCAGCGCCGCCTCGCCGGGGTCCGGCCGGTGCCAGTTGGTGGCGGCCGGCGCGCTGCGCAGCTCGTCGACGGACAGCACCTCCAGCCCGGACCAGCCCTCGTGGGCGGCCCGTTCCCGCAGCTCCGCGGCCTGGCGCGGTCCCGTGGCGATCCGGGGACGGCCGAGCGCCCGCCAGACGTTCGCCACCTTCTCCAGCTGCGGTGAGGCCTCCCGGTACGAACCGGGCACGCTCATCGGCACCACGGTGACACCGCCGGCGACGCAGCCCCACAGCACGGTCAGGAAGTCCTCGGTGCCGTCGAACTGGAAGATCACCATCTCCCCGGGGCGGACCCCGCGCGCCCGCAGTCCGCCGAGCACCCGGGACGCCTCCTCGGCCAGCGCGGCGTACGATTGCCGGTGCTCGGAGCCGTCCTCGCGGATGTGGACGATCTCGCCGTCACCCCGTGCGGCGGCCCGCAGGGCCTCGCCGAGACGGGCGTACGGCGGCGGGTCGAGCCGCGGGCCCTCGCTCACCGAGGGAACCGCGCCGGGCAGCTCCGCGCCGTCCGGAACCGTCTCCCGGGACCCCTCGTCCCGCGGCTCTTCCTGGGGGACGGGGGCCCCGGCGGCCGGGCCGGTGCCGGGCAGGCCCCCGAGGTGCAGATGGCCCACGGCGGGCGGGGCGGCGTCGCGGACGACAACGGCCGCGGCGGCGGTGCCGGGAGCCCGGGCGAGTTCCCGTTCCCAGGCGGCGGCCAGACCCTCGTCGAGCACCGGGAGGCGGTCCAGCGCCCCGGTGTCCAGCGCGCCTCGGGACGTCCGCGGCAGGGAGGCGACCAGGACGACGCGGAGCGGGCCGGCGGCGCGGGGCAGCGCGGGCCGCGCGGCGGCCGCCAGCCGGCCCCGGTCCACGGCGGCCCCCGGTACGACGTGGGCGACCGCCTCCAGGGCACCGGCGGTCGAACGGCGCACCCGGACCACGCAGTCGCGCACCCCGTCGGCGGCGAGCAGGGCCCGCTCCACGGCGGGGGCGCACGCCTCCCACTCGGCCTCCTCGGCCGCGTCCAGCAGGGGCAGCCGGGACAGCGGCAGCCCCGGCGCCCGCACCGCACCGGTGAGCAGCCGCACCAGCCGCGCGACGAGCCGTTCGACGGTGCCCCGCTCGAACAGCTCGGTGCTGTACTCCACGGTTCCCTCGAGTCCGTCGGCCGAGCCGTCCGCCGTCCACCGCTCGGTGAGGGACACCATCAGGTCGAACCGGGCGGTGCCGATGCCCCCGGGGTCCAGGCGCACCCGGGTGCCGGCCATCTCCACCTCGGTGTGGGCGTCCTCGGCGTTCTGGAGCGCGAGCATCACCTGGAACAGCGGGTGACGGCCCACGGCCCGGGGCGGGTTGAGGTGCTCCACCACCCGGTCGAACGGCAGCCGGCTGTGCGCGTGCGCCGCCAGGTCGGTGTCCCGGACGCGGTCGAGCAGTTCGGCGAAGGCGGGGTCGCCGGAGGTGTCGGTGCGCAGCACCAGGGTGTTGACGAAGTATCCGACGAGGTCGGTCAGCGCCTCGTCCTCGCGGCCCGCGGTGGGCGTGCCGAGCGGGATGTCCGTGCCCGCGCCGCAGCGGGTGAGGGTGGCGGCCCAGGCGGCCTGGAGCACCATGAACGGCGTCGCCCTGTGCTGCCGCGCCAGCTCCGCGAGGCGACGGTGGAGCGCGGCGTCGACACGGAAGTCGACGGTGTCCCCGGCATGACCGGGTTGGCTGGGGCGGGGGTGGTCGTAGGGGAGGGGGAGTTGGTCGGGGAGGTCGGTGAGGGTGGTGTGCCAGTGGTGGAGTTGGTGGGCTGCGGTGCTGGTGGGGTCGTTTTCGTTGCCGAGGAGGGTGTGCTGCCAGAGGGTGTAGTCGGGGTATTGGACGGGGAGTGGGGTCCAGTTGGGGGTGTTGTTGGTGGTGCGGGCGGTGTAGGCGTGGGCGAGGTCGCGGCCGAGTGGGGTGAGGGACCAGCCGTCGGCGGCGATGTGGTGGACGACCAGGACAAGAACGCTGCCGCTGTCGGCGTCGGCGTCGGCGTCGGCGTCGGTGTCGGCGTCGGTCTCGGTCTCGGTCTCGGTCTCGGTCAAATGGAAGAGGTGGGCGCGCAGCGGCAGTTCGGACACGAGGTCGAAGGCGTGCCGGACGGCCTCCCGCCGCAGCCGGGCCAGATCCGCCTCGGCGGCCTCCGCGACGTGCAGGACGGGCCGGGCGGCCGGGGCGTCCGCGGCCAGCACCTCCTGGCGCGGCTCACCGTCCTCGTGCGGGAAGAGGGTACGCAGCGCCTCGTGCCGGGCGACGACATCGGCCAGCGCCGCGCGCAGCGCCTCCGCGTCGACCGGCCCGGGGAAGCGCATCACCAGCGGGATGTTGTAGGTGGGGCTCGGGCCCTCCAGCCGGTCGAGGAACCACAGGCCGGCCTGGGAGGGGGTGAGCGGGATGCGCGCGGGCCGCCGCTCGGGTGGCACGGCGACGAGCGCCGGGCGGTCCGCGGTCCCCGCGGCGCGCCCCGGCAGGAGCTCGGCGATCCCCGCCGGGGTCGGGGTGCCGAAGACGGCGGCCATCGGCACGTCGGCGCCGGTGGCCGCGCGCAGCCGGCCCACGAGCCGGGTGGCGAGCAGCGAGTGCCCGCCGAGGGCGAAGAAGTCGTCGTGGGCGCCGACCGTCCCCTCCGGCAGTCGCAGCACCTCCTCGTAGAGCCGGCAGAGAAGGGCCTGGGCCTCGGTGACCGGGGCGTGGCCGTCCGCGGCGGCGGCGAAGTCCGGTGCGGGCAGGGCCTCGGCGTCCAGCTTGCCGTTGGCGGTCAGCGGCAGGTCGGCCAGGAGGACGCAGGCACCGGGCACCATGTGCGCGGGCAACCGCTCGGCCAGATACGCGCGCAGGTCCGACGGATCCGGGGCACGGCCGGGTGCGGGCACGGCGTAGGCGACGAGCGTCCGGTCACCGTCAGCGGCGCCGTCACGGTCACCGGCGGACCGGGCGACGACGACGGCACGGGCGACGTCCTCGTGCGCGGCCAGCGCCGCCTCGATCTCGCCCGGCTCGATCCGGAAGCCACGGATCTTCACCTGCTGGTCGGCGCGCCCGGTGTATTCCAGCGTGCCGTCCGGCAGCCGCCGGGCCAGGTCGCCGGTGCGGTACATGCGCGTGCCGGCCGGGCCGAACGGGTCGGCCACGAACCGCTCGGCCGTCAGCTCCGGCCGGTTCAGATAGCCGCGTGCCAGACCGGGCCCGGAGACATACATCTCGCCCGTCCAGCCGGGCGGGACCGGCCGCAGGCAGTGGTCGAGGACATACACGCGCAGATCCGGCAGAGGGGTGCCGATGACGCTGCGCGGCCGGTCCTCCCCGACGAGCGCGAGGGTGATTCGCTGGAACGTGACGTGCACCGTCGTCTCGGTGATGCCGTACA
This sequence comes from Streptomyces sp. NA02950, assembly GCF_013364155.1. Classification (NCBI taxonomy): domain Bacteria; kingdom Bacillati; phylum Actinomycetota; class Actinomycetes; order Kitasatosporales; family Streptomycetaceae; genus Streptomyces; species Streptomyces sp. NA02950. The sequence continues at coordinate 8,015,270 of NZ_CP054916.1, forward strand.
TGTTGACCAGTGCCGGTGTCTCGTCGCCGTACCGCTCGGTCCACGGGCGCAGCCGGGCGGGCTTTAGTGCCTCGCCGCCGAAGACGACGTACCGCAGGGCGAGGGGCTCGCCCGGGACCTCGCGGTCGGCCTGGATCAGCTGCTGGAAGGCGGACGGCGTCTGGCTGAGGACGGTGACGCGCTCACGGCGCAGCAACTCCAGGAACTCGTCCGGCGCGCGGGTGACCGGCTGCGGGACGACGACCAGCCGGCCGCCGTGCAGCAGCGGCCCCCATATCTCCCAGACGGAGAAGTCGAAGGCGTAGGAGTGGAACAGCGTCCACACGTCGTCCGGGCCGAAGGAGAACAGCCCGGCGGACGTCTCGAAGAGCCGGACGACGTTGGCGTGCGGGATCACCACGCCTTTCGGGCGGCCGGTGGAGCCCGAGGTATGGATGATGTACGCGGCGTCGTGCGGGGTCAGCGGGGCGCGGAGATCGCCGTCGGCGAGGTCGGCGGGGGAGTGACCGGCGAGGTCCCGTTCGGTGTCCTGGTCGCCGAGGACGATCGCGGCGGCACCGGTGTCCGGCAGCGCGGGCGCGGTCCCGACGTCCGTCACCAGCAGCGTCGGACGCGCGTCCTCGGCCACGGTGCGGATGCGCTCGGCGGGGTAGCCGGGGTCCAGCGGCAGATAGGCGGCGCCCGACTTGAGGACGGCCAGCAGGACGGTGACCAGTTCGGCGGAGCGCGGCAGCGCCAGGGCCACCACATCGCCCGGCCCGGCACCGCGCGCCACCAGAAGCCGGGCGACGCGGTTGGCGCGGGCGTTGAGCTCGGCGTACGTCAGGGCGGTGCCCTCGTGCGTGACGGCGGTCGCGCCGGGCGTCCGGGCCGCCTGGGCCTCGAACCGTGCGGGGAGGGTCGCGTCGGGTGCGGGAGAGGCTTCCGGATGGGCGGCGTACCCCGGGTCCTCGCCGGGCAGCAGTAAGGACAGCCCGGCGACATCCGGCGCGGGGGCTGTACCCGCTGCCTGCGCGGTGCCTGGCTCCTCGGCCGTGCCCGCGGCATCGGTGAACTGCCGCAGCAGCGACAGGAAACGGGCCTGGTGCCCGGCGAGCCCCTCCTCGGTGTAGAGCGCCGGATTCGCGGCGAAGGCGATGTGCAGTCCGCTGCCACCGCGGCCGGGCCGCAGGGTGACGGACAGGTCCTCGACCGGGCCGCCCGTCAGGTGGTGGAAGGTCGAGCGGTGCTCGCCGAAGTGCGGTTCGTTGTCGAACGGCACGAGGTTGACGACCGGCCCGTGCAGCCGCCGGTAGCCCCTCAACAGGTCCAGATCGCGGCGCAGTTCTTCCGCCCGGTAGCGCTGGTGCGCGCGGACGGCACGCAGCTCGGCGGCCACGTCGCCGACGAGCCGCGCGAGGCTCGTACCGGGACGCACGGTCACGCGCAGCGGCAGCACATTGGAGACCGTGCCGGGGGTCCGCAGCGCGGCCGAACCGGACCGGTTCATGGTGGGCACGCCGAGCACGATGTCCTCGGCACCGGTGACCCGGTGGACGTACGCGGCGGCCGCCGCGAGGAACAGCTCGGCCCGGCCGGCGCCCAGGCGGGCGGCGGCGGCCGTGAGCCGTTCGGCATCGGCCGACGAGAGGGTGGTGGCGCGGCGCAGGGAGGTGGCCGACGGCGGCGCGGTGCCCTCCGCCAGGCTCACGACCTCGGGCGCGTCCGCGAACCGCGCGCTCCAGAAGGCGCGGTCCTCCGCGAGCCGCTCGGAGTCGCGGTAGGCGGTCTCCTCGTCCAACAGCCTTGTCAGGGAGGGGAATCCGCGTCCCGGGTCCCGCCCGGCCTCCAGCGCGCTGTAGATCTCGGCGACGCGCCGGACGACGAGGGTGTACCCGTAGCCGTCGAGCAGGATGTGGTGCGCCCGCTGGTACCAGAGGAACCGGTCGGGCCCGACGGTGAAGAGGACCTCGGCGAACAGCGGTCCCTCGGTGAGACCGACGGGGGTGGCCAGGTCGGCACGCATCCATGCCTCGGCCGCCGCGCGGGGGTCCGGTTCGGCGCTGACGTCCACGCGGTGCAGCGGCCAGTCGTGCCCGCACCCGTCGCCGTTGTTGCCCGCACCGCCGTCGCCCGCGCGCGCGAGGAGGGCGCGGGGCCCGTCCTCGGTCTCGGTGAAGCGCAGACCGAAGGTCTCCGCCTCCGCTATCGCGCGCCGCAGGGCGGTCTCGAAGAGCCCGGTGTCCACGGGACCGGATATCTCCGTGTACTCACCGGTGTTGTAGGCCGCGTTCGCGGGGTCGAGCCGCTGGGCGAACCAGATGCCCTCCTGCGCGCCCGACAGCGGACGGGCGGCGTCCTCGGGAACAGGCATGTCACCAACCCTCAATAGGTGGGGAAATGTTCAGACCAAACTCCGGTTCGGAAGAGAGCCGGGGGAAGCACAAAGGAAGTCGGGAGACGCTTTTCGGGGGCGGCAACACGAGCGCCGCCGTGACGGGACGGTCCGTCCAGGGCCAACCCTGCATGAGGGGAACTCGGGCAGTCAAGCGAAACCTTGTTCGCGGCGTGTCCTTTACCCGGTGCCAACTTCCTTGATTTCAGCTTGAATCCGTGACATCGGTCGAGGCACGTTCGAGGCACACCGGGTGCCTCTTGAAAGCACGCGTCAACCCGGCTTCACTGAAAACGCGATTGCGCTTCAATGCCGTGCCGGTCCTCCGGCGCATCAATGGTTTTTGGCCACCGCCCGATCCGTCCGAGCAGGGTGCATGACAAAGTTGGAAACAGGAGCACACCGGCATCCCGGCCCTCCGAACTATGGGGGCGCCGACACCGTGAGAACAGCGAACGAACCCTGCCCGCCGACCGTCTCGGTTCTGCTGCCACGCGCCCAGGCGGGCGACCGCCGGGCCATGAACGACCTTCTCCTGCACATAGCGCCCTTCGTCCGTCGGCTGTGCCTCTCGATCTCCCGGCGGCACAGTTCCGACGCCGCACAGGAGGCGATGCTGGCCATCTACCGCGGTGTCGCGGGGCTGCGCGAGCCGTCCGCGTTCTACGGCTGGGTACGGGCCGTCACGGTGCGGGAGGCGGTGCGCACATCCAAGCGGCTGAGCCAGGGCCCGGCCGGTGAACTGCCCGAACTCGCCCAGGACGGCAACGCGTTGGTGGCCGTCCACATATCCGATGTGATGGACCGGCTGCCCAACCAGCACCGCCAGGTCCTGACCCTGCGCGCCGTCTATGGTCTGAATGAACAGGAGATGGCGGACACGCTGTCCGTGCCGGTCGGCACCGTCCGGTCCCGGCTGCACCGTGCCCGCCGCAACTTCGAGGACGCCTGGCACCAGCGGCCCGCCTGACCGTACCGGCCCTCACACGGCCGGCAGGAGTCCTCACCCGCCGCTCGCCCAGGGCGGTGGAAGCCCCCCACCTACAGATCATCAGGCCAGAAGGAGAATCGCACCATGGCACGGCCTCGGCATCCCCTCACCCTGCTGCGTGCCCTGACCGCTGACACCCAGCTCTCCTACGCGGAACTGGTGGCCGACACCCACGAGGCCCTGGGATTCGGGAAACTGCAAAGACGCCGGGAGAAGGTGTCCCGCTGGGAAACCCAGGGAATTCCGCCCGACCGCAGCACCCAGCTCGTCATCGCCCATATCCATCAGGTGCCCGAGGAAGAGGTGCAGCGCCTGGGATGGCCCCACTGGCTACATCTCGGCAAACCCGCCGCGCCGCGCGCCACGCGCACCGGTTTACGTGAGGAAAGGGGAGGAGGGGCGGGCGGCGCGAGAGCTGACGCGAAACGGTCGGACGGTTATCACGGCCGGTCCCGTCTCGCCGTCTCGGGAACGGCTCTCGTTTCCTTCGTGCGGGAAACGCTGGCCATGGTCTCCATGGCCCCGCCGCCGCCCCCGGTACCGGCGTGTATACATGCCCACAACGTCACCCCGGAAACCGCAGCCCTGTTAGAGGAGCGCGCGGCCTCGCTCTACAGCTTGGTCTCGGCCATCAATCCCGTTGCGCTGCACCGAGTGGCCCGAGCCGAATTCGAGTTGGCCAGGACATTGGTGACGGACAGCGGATACGACCTGGTGACCGGATCGCGCCTCCTTCTTGTTGTCGCCCGCCTCGGACACCTGTGCGGTGTTGTCAGCAAGGGCACCGGGGACGACGCGCGGGCCGCGCGCTACTACCTCGCCGCCGTCCGCGCCGCCGCCCGGGCGGGCGACAGCCTCATGACGGCCGTCTGCCTCGCGGACCTGGCCTGGTGCCATGCCGACGCGGGCGACCCCGACGATGTGCTCTCCCTCGTCAGGGCCGCGCGCTCACTCGCCCCCGAGCCCCCGCCCTCGCTCGCCGTCGTCCTGCACAGCAGGGAGGCCCGCGCCCACGCCCGGTGCGGTGAACTCATCGCCAGCGCCCGGGCCCTGGACCGCACCACCGGGCTCCTGGCCCGAAGCACGGATGGCGGGGCGGCCCCCTACCAGAACGTCGGGGACGCGTGGCTGTCCATCGCCACCGCCCGGGCCTGGCTCGACGCGGGCCAGCCGAAACGGGCCCTGGAGCACTTCGCCCCACTGCTGTCCGGCGTACGGCGGACGCCGCCGCGGGGCGGCGGCGACCCGGAGCAGCCGCCACTGCTGGTCGCCCGCGACCTGTTGTCCGTGGCCGACGCGCAACTGGCGCTCCGGGACGTCGACGCGGCCGTGGACAGCGCCCGTCGGGCGGTGTCCCAGTTCGACCGGGTCCCCACCGGTATCCTCGGTCGCTGTCGGCGGGCCTTCGCCTCCCACGCGGACACCCCGGCGGTGCGGGACCTCACCGACTTCCTGGCGGAGACCCCGGCCCCGGCGGCCTGACCGGACGGCTCGCCCGGCACCGGTCGCTCAGCCGGTCGCCGTCAGCATCCGTACCGCTTCCTCGGTCGCGGGGTCGTCGGGCAGATAGGCCAGAAAGTGGTGGCCGGGCTCCTCCACGGCGGCCAGCTTCACGTACCGCAGCCGCAGCGGACCCGCCACCGGATGGTGGAAGCGGCGCACCGCGGGCTGATAGCCGGCCGTCTCCCGCTGCTCGTACCAGTGGGCCGCGTGCGGATCGGCCAGCACCTCACCGACCAGCTCGGCGAACCGCGGGTCCTGCGGAACACGCGCCGCGCGGGCCCGGAACTGCCCCAGCAGGGCGCGCGCGTCCCGCTCCCAGTCCGCCAGCAGGGACCGAGCCGGGGGCCAACGGAACACCAGCCACAGCAGATTGCGCTCCTTGGGACGCAGCCGCGCAGGATCGGTGAGGAGAGCCGCGTACCCGGCGTTCCACGCGATCAGATCCCAGTGCGGGTCCAGGACCACGGCCGGATGCGGGTCCATCGTCCGTACCAGCGTCAGCAGGTTGGGCGACGCCCAGCTCGCTGCCCACGTGGGCGGTGCGCTCTCCTCGACGAACGACAGCACGTGGGCGGTTTCCACGGAGTTCAGCCGCAGCGCACGCGCCACCGACCGCAGCACCTGCTCGGAGGTGCCCACCCGGCCCTGCTCCAGCCAGGTGTACCAGGACGTGCTGATGCCGGCGAGCCCCGCCACCTCGGACCGGCGCAGCCCCGGTGTGCGGCGGCCAGGGGTGTCCGGCAGCCCCACCGTTTCCGGCTTCAGCCGGTCGCGGCGCGACCGCAGAAAGGCGCCCAGCTCCCGGCGGGGCGTGGTCGGCGCGGGCGTGCGCGCGGCGCTCATGGCGCAAGTTCCCCCGGTTCGCTGTCGTTGCCGTTGCTCGCGGTGCGTGGCTCGTGGCTCGTGGCTGTGAGCGATGGTAATAGTCTGCGGCCCCGTCCCCGGCCCGTCCGGTGGTGGGCTGATGGCATGCCGAGGAAATCCCGTCCGCACATGACACATGGCGGCTGCCCACCCGTTCCCGGACCGTCCGCCACCGGCCGTCCGCCGGTGGGCACACTGCCCGCCTCCACCCTGTGGCTGCTCCGCGCCGCCGGATTCACCAGCAACTTCGACCGCTTCTGCATCGCTCCCATGCTCGTGGTCATCGCGTCCCGGCTCGGGGTGTCCCTGCCCGCCGTTGTCCTCGCCGCCGGTGGCTACTCCCTGACGTACGGTCTGATGCAGCCGGTCTGGGGCCTGGCAGGTGATCTGCTGGGCCGGGTGCGGGTGATGCGGTTGTCCCTCACCGGAGCGGCACTGGCCGCGCTGTGTTCGGCTCTGGCACCCGGCGCACCGTCCCTCATCGCCGCACGGGCCGCCGCCGGTGGCTTCTTCGCCGCGTCCATCGCCGCCTCGCTGACGTACATCGGTGACACCGTGCCCGCCGGTGTGCGGCAGCGCCCGCTCAGTGAGCTGATGACCGCCTTCGCCCTGGGCACGGCGGTGGCCACCGCCGTGGCCGGAGCCATGTCCCACTACCTCAGCTGGCGGCTGGTGTTCGCCCTGCCCGGCCTCCTCGCCGGCGGTCTGGCCGTGGCGTTGCGCCGGCTTCCCGAACCGCCGCGCGAGCGCCCCTCCTCGCCACTCGCCCCGTTCCATGTGGTGCTGCGCTCGCGCCGACAGTGGTACGTCATGGCGGTCGCTCTGCTGGAGGGAGCCGTCCTGCTGGGCTTCCTCACCTATCTGGCACCCGCGCTCGAAGCACACGGTGTGCCCGTCGCCGTGGCCGGTGCGGTCGCGGCCCTCTACGGAGCCGGGTCCATGGCGGCGGCGCAGGCGGTCAAGCGTCTGGCCGGGCGCTGCACACCGGTACGGCTCATCGTGGCCGGAGGAACGCAGATGGCGCTGGGCTATCTGCTCGCGGGATGGGATCAGTCGGTGCCGACGCTCGTCGTCACGGCGCTGCTGCTGGGTGGCGGCTGGTCCTTCCTGCACTCCACCCTCCAGGCGTGGGCCACGGAGGTCCCGCCGCCCTCCGCCCGTGCGACGGGTGTCGCGATGTTCGGGGTGGCCCTGTACACGGGCAGCGCCCTGGCCAGTGGCCTGACCGCGCACGCCGCCGGTGCGCACGCCTACCGGCCGCTGTTCTGGCTGGCCGCGCTGCTGACGGTGCCGCTCACGGCCGCGGCCGCCGTGGGACGGGCCCGCTTCCGATAGACAGCGTGCGCTGCGCACGCATCAGTTTCGGAGTACCGCCGGCGCACGGACGGGGAGTGGGCCGACCGCGCCGAGTTCCTGGAGCACATCACCCACGTGCGCAGCCTCGTCGCCGACGGCCATGTCGAGGAGACCACCCTGATGCTCAAGGGCTCCGACGCGACCGCAACATCGGCAGCGCGGTGGGTTGTTCGGACAGGTTGGTGTCGCGCCGAGCCGCCCGCATCCCTGAGCCGCGGAGGCGGGGCCGTGGCGCGGGCGCTCCGGCGGCCCCGCCGCGTCGGGTGGCCGGAGCGCCTTCGTGCGGGTGTCCGGGGGCGGTTCAGCTCTGGACCGCTGCCGGGTCCATCCACACCACTTCCCAGGTGTGACCGTCGGGGTCCTGGAAGGACCGGCCGTACATGAAGCCGTGGTCCTGGGGGTCTCCGGCGGGCGTGCCACCCGCGGCCAGCGCCTTGTCCGCCAGCTCGTCGACCTTGGCCCGGCTTTCGGCGCTCAGACAGAGAAGCACCTCGGAGGTCTTGGTGGAGTCCGCGATCTCCTTACTGGTGAAGTCCTGGTAGCGCTGCTTGGTGAGCAGCATGGCGACGATCGTCTCGCTGATGACGACGCATGCGCAGTCATCCGTCGTGAACTGCGGGTTGATCGAGTAGCCGAGCTCGGTGAAGAACTTCTTCGAGGTCTCCAGATCATTCGTCGCGAGGTTTACGAAGATCATCTGCTGGTACACGGGCCGTCTCCTTCTTCGTTGTGGCGTTCCGTAGGGGTGGACTGCGCTGTCCCGCGGAACTCATCGCCCGTCGAAGAGAATCTTCGCGTCAGCCGGCGGGCTCGTGGCGGTCCAGCTCCGTGAGCGGCTGCCGCAGACAGGCCCGTGCCGCGGCGGTCTCCTTCTCGGGGAGCGCGGCGAAGAGCGTGCGGCGTAGGGCGCGCGCCCGGTGACCCGGGTCGGGTGAGGGCCTTCTGCCCCTGGGGGGGGCGAGCGTCAGCAGCGGGGAGCCGCGGTGGTCCGGGTCGCGCGTGTAGTGCGCGTGCCCCGTGGTGACCAGGTCACCTGTGGTGACCAGGTCATGGGCGACCGCCCTCCACCGCACGCTGCCGTCCCTGCCGCCCGCCGTCCGGGCGGACATCGTGCGCGCCGCACTGGCCGCCGGACCGGACGAGGAGGCGGGCCGCACCCTCGACACCGTCTCCGCGCCCCTCAGCCCCGGCCGGCGCTCACGGCTCTTCGAGGACCTCGGGGCGACGAAGCCGTAGGCCGTTCCGCCCGGCGGCTTCAGGATGAAGTGCCACCGACGAAGTCGAGCAGGTCCTGGTTGAGCTCATCAGCGTGGGTGATGAAGACGCCGTGCCCCGCGCCGGGGTACTCCTTGTAGATGTTGTCCGGCACCAGCTTGGCCAGCCGCCGCCCGCAGAGATCGATCGGAGCGGAGGCATCGGCGTCACCGTGGATGATCAAGGCCGGCACCTGGAGCGCGACGGCCTCCTCACGCAGATCGGTGGAAAACCCTGTCTTGACCACCTCGACGGCCGCCTTGGCCGAGCAGTCGAGACACCTCTGCACCGTCCACTCCACGAGCTCGGTGGAGATCTTGTTGCCCAGGTGCGTCGCGAAGAACGCCTGTGCGTTCTGGGCCATCCACCTCGGGCGGTCTCTGCTCCGCTCCGCCAGTACGGCGTCGAAGATGTTCTGGCCGATCCCCTCCGGGTTGTCCGGCGCCCAGGCCATCAACGGGGCGGTGACCGACATCAGTACCACCCGGCTCACTCGGTCATAGCCGTGGCGGGACAGGTAGCGGATCACCTCCCCACCGCCCATCGAGTGTGCCACCAGGGTCACTTCGCGGAGGTCCAGGTGCTCGAGCAGCGCCGCGAGATCATCGGCGAGCGTGTCGTAGTCGAAGCCGTGGCCGACCCAGTCCGAGCGGCCGTGCCCCCGCTTGTCGAAGGCGACGCAGCGCAGGCCCGCTTCGGACAGCGGGAGCATCTGGAACTCCCATGAGCTGCTGCTGAGCCAGGCCCCGCTCACGAACACCACCGGCCTGCCCTGTCCCCAGTCGGTGTAGAACAGGTTTGTCCCGTCAGAGCCTTCGAAGTACGGCATGGGCGTGTCCTTCCTGGACGATGAGGTGTCGCTGCGTCTGGGAAGGACTCTCGTCCATCGGAGGTCACACCGTCGATTACTCCCGACGTAACGAGCGGCGCGGACTCAGGCCTGGTCCGTCCCGTCCGTCCCGTCCGACGGGTGGGGAAGCAACGGGAACAGCCGGGTGATGAGGGCCACCGGACGGGCGCCCTCGGGCCGCGCCAGGGGGCGTTGTCCGCGGTCCTGGTAGGGGGCGAGTGCCCGTCGGACGGCGTCCGCGACCCGGCTCATCTCCTCGGGCGTCAAGTAGGCGATGGCGCTGAAGGCTTCGTCGTGGCGCCATGCGGCGGCGCTTGATCGCGTTGGGCGAGCCATCGCTGCCAGCTCTCGTCCTCCAGCCCTCGGGCCAACTCGCCGAACCGCTCCTCCGCGGGTGCGCCGGCGGTGGGGTTGCGCTGCCTCAGGCGCCAGGGGCGTGCGCGACCCCTACCCGGCTCTGCCACCGGAAGCGGAACGGGGTTCGCTGCGCCGGGTCACGGTGGTGGGGGAGGAGATCCTGAGCCGCACGTGCCAGGAGGCGGTCGCGTTCGGCACCACGGAACTGTCCGCGTTGATCGACGACATCTTCCTGGCGATGCATGTGGCCGATGGCGCCGGTCTGGCCGCCCACCAGGTAGGCGTCGACCTGCGGCTGTTCACGAGACTGACCATCTCTTCGGTCACACCTGTCTCGACCGACTGTCCGCGCGCGACCGCAAGGACGCGCTGCGACAGATGGCAGACCGTCGTGAGGATGTCTTCGCGCGACGCGCGATCAAGGCCGCCCGCTTGGGCCGGTGAGACGCTTGCTCTCGGCGGCGGCCCGCCCGGGGTGCGGCGGGTGCCGCCGCCCGGCAAGCGGGTGGCGCACCCACCCGCTTGCCCGGGCGACAAGGGACCCTGACCGAAGGGGCGTCAGCTGCCCGTGGACCGGACGGTGCCCATGATCTTCTTGATCTCGGCGGCTGTCAGCGCGTTCGGAACTCCCTGGTCCGCGTAGATCACCCAGCCGTGCATCGTGCCGTCGGGGAGCTTCTGCGCGATGCTGTGCACGACGGCCTTCGGCGGGACGCACGAGCTCGGGCGATGGGTGACCGTGACCTCCGCGGTCGCGGTGTAGCCGTCGATACCGCCGTGCTTCCACGGCTTGGCCTCCGTGACCTTGATCTTGGGCTTGTGGTCCTCACCTCCGTACGCGGCGAAGCCCCAGTTGCCCGCCCAGTTACGAGCGTTCTCCTGGAGGGTGCCGTCCTTGCCGCCGCCCGTGGTGCCGACGGTGGCGAGCTGCCCCTTGCCCGCCTCACCGAGTGCCTTCGGGTTGGGGCTCGACTTGCAGCCGCCCTCGCGGTAGTTGGCCGCTCCGGTCATGACGACGATCGGCTTGCCGCTCTTGTCCGTGTAGGAAAGGGCCGTGGCCTCCTCGAGGACCTTCCACTTCTTGGCCTTGGCGGGCACGTCGTAGCGGAAGTGGTGCTTCTGTCCGGCCTGCGTCTGCCATCCCGCGACCGACGGCTGATCGTCCGAGGGGTTCGCCGGGGCGGAGGACTGGGACGACCCCGCCGAGGGTGCCTTCGACCCCGCGGCGCCGGGGCTCTTGTCCGCGGCCTTGGTGTTCTTGTCCGTGGCACTGCCGGTGTCTTCGTTGCACCCGCTCAGGGTGACGGCGATACCGATGCCCACGGCCGCTATCAGGGTCTTCTTCGTTCGTCGGGACGGCATCCGGGTGGACTGCCGGTGCTGGGCGATGGGCTCGAGGATCTTTGGCTGAGACATGATCGGCACTCTAGGTGAACCGCACGTCCGCCCCTCCACCAGGTCGATGCCTACGGCGAGACGGATACGTGCTCGTGACAGATCGCTTAACTTGTGGCACGCGCGGCAGTGGTGCGGCTCACAGCTTTTCGAAGGGATCGTGCTCGGAGAGCAGCCTCTCGACCCGCGCCTGGTCGACCCGGCTGACGATCTGCCCGGCCTCCTGCCGGTCCCGGATCACCTTGGCCAGGGTGAAGGCCGAGGTCACCAGGTAGAGCACGGCGATGGCCAGGAAGCCACGGACCCAGGCGTCGGCGTTCAGCCGGAAGATGCCGATGGCGGTGGCCGCCATGGCGACGGAGAAGGAGGCGACGGCCTGACCGTAGAACGCGGCCGTACTCTGTTGCTTGACCGGTGTCTCACTCATGCGGACAAGAATCGGCGGACGCGGCGGGCCCCGCATCCGACCGGATACTCAGGTACATACTCAGACGTACTCAGAAATCAGGTGTCTGCCGCTCTTTCGTGGCTTAGGTACGCCTCCAGTTCGGCGGCCCCGGTCAGCATCGCCCGCCCGCGGGCGGACAGTCGGCCGTGCCAGTCGCACAGTGCGCCCTCCAGCGGCTCCAGCCCACCGGCCGCCCGCACCTGGGCGATCAGCGGGGCGATCCGCTCCAGCAGGTAGCCGCCCCGCCTGAGCTGGTGGGCCAGCCGGGCGTCCCGTACGTCGGCATCGTCGTAGACGCGGTACCCGGTCAGCGGGTCGCGGCGCGGGCGCACCAGTCCGGCGCGCTCCCATGCGCGCAGTGTCGCGGGCCGGATTCCGAGCTCTTCCGCCAGCGGCCCGATGAATGTGCCGCGGGGCGCGGACACCGCCGCGTCGGGTCCGGACGTCGTGGTGGGCGCCAGGTCGCGGAGGGCGCTCTCCACGGCCTGGAGGGTCCGGCGGTCGTCGAGGAGTTGGACGTGGCTCTCGTCGATGAGGCGGAACGCCTCCTCGGCCGCGCCCTCGTTCACCGCCCGCATGATCGACGTCGCCGTCCGGTGGCCGTGGCCGGGCACCAGGGCGAGGAACGCGCGCAGGGCCCGCGCGTGCAGCGAGGTATAGGTGCGGTAGCCGTGGGGGGTGCGAGCGGCGGCCGGAAGGATGCCGGCCTCCTCGTAGTTCCTGATCGCCTGCGTGGACAGACCGTGCCCGCGCGCCAGATCAACCGGCCTGAGCCGCTCACTACTTTGAAGGTTCCGTCCCATGGGCCTGACGATATCGCGGGAAAGTCTCAATCGAAAGTTCAACGATACCGTTGAAGGCATGGCTACCGACATCAAGAACACCGCCCATGCCGTCGAGGCCGCCGCCATCATGAGGCTGCTCCCGGCCCGGCCGCGGCTGCTCGCTCTGGGCGAGCCCACCCACGGCGAGGACACTCCGCTCGATCTCCGCAACGAGCTCTTCCGGCAGCTCGTCGAGCAGGAGGGCTACCGGACGATCGCGATCGAGAGCGACTGCGTGCTGGGCCTGGTCGTGGACGACTACGTCACCTCGGGCACGGGCACCCTCGACGACGTCATGGAGCACGGATTCAGCCACGGGTTGGGAGCGTCCGCGGCCAACCGCGAACTCGTGCGCTGGCTACGGGCGTACAACGACGGCCGGCCCGCGTCCGAGCGGGTCCGCTTCGCCGGTTTCGACGGCCCGCTGGAGATCACCGGGGCCGCGAGCCCCCGGCAGGCCCTCACCGCACTCCACGGCTACCTCGCGGCCCAGGTGGACGCGGACCTGCTGCCCTGCACCGCGGAAACCCTCGACCGCCTGCTCGGCGCCGACGACCGGTGGACCCCTCCCGACGCGATGATGGACCCGGCCCAGTCCGTGGGGCAGTCGGCCGAGGCCAGGGAACTGCGGCTGCTCGCCGACGATCTGGTGGCGCTGCTCGACGTGCAGACGCCGCACCTGATCACGGCGACCTCGCGGGACGACTGGGACCGGGCGCGCCTGTACGGGCGCACCGCCACCGGTCTGCTGCACTACCACTACTGGATGGCCGACACCTCACCGGCCCGTATGACGTGGCTGGTGAGCCTGCGGGACCGGATGATGGCCGACAACCTCCTCGCCGTCGTGGAACGGGGCCCGGTACTGGTCCACGCCCACAACGCCCATCTCCAGCGGGACAAGAGCACGATGCGTATGTGGGACCAGCCGCCGCTGGAGTGGTGGAGCGCCGGCGCGATCGTGGGCGCCCATCTGGGCGAGGACTACGCCTTCCTGGCCATGGCTCTCGGCACGATGCGGCATCAGGGAGTGGACACCCCGCCACCGGACACCGTCGAAGGACTCCTGTACGCGCTCCCGGAGGACCGCTGCGTCGTCGACACTCCCCGGCTGGCCACCGCCCTGGGCGACTCCCGGCCCGACCCCCGTGTGTCCCCCTACTTCGGCTACTTCCCACTCGACCCGGCCCACCTGGCCGGATACGACGGGATCGTGTTCGTCAAGGACGTTCCGCCGCGCCCGGGTTCGGAACCCCGTTGATCGTTTATGCGTTGGGCCGTGTGGTCCACGAGCAAAGGAGCGAGACCGCATGGCTGCCACGCTGGACGAGATCACACGAACCTGGCTTCATGAACCCAGGTTCTGGCAGGTGTCCACCCTGAATCCGGACGGGTCACCACAGTTGACACCGATGTGGGCCGATCTGGAGGACGGCCTGATAGTGATCAACACTTCGGTCGGCCGGGTCAAGGAGGAGAACCTGCGGCGCGACCCGCGGGTGTCACTCTGCTGTATGGACACCGAGAACCCGTATCACCGGGTGGAGGTCCGGGGCCGCGCCGTCCGCTTCGTTTCGGGAGAGCCGGCCGTGCGCGTCATGGACCGTCTCGCGCAGAAGTACCTCGGCACGGAGACGTTCCCCTGGCTGATCCCCGGCGAGGTGCGCGTGGCGGTCTACATCGAGCCGCACCACGTCCACCGTGTTGTCGGCGTCGAGAAGTTCCGGCCCGGAGTGCTGCCGGACGCGTGAGGGCGGGCGGCCGCAGCAACATCAACAAGCCTCCGCACATGCCTACTTCTTGTCGTATATTGAGCGAATGAGCTCACCTGACCCGGAGCCCCGACCTCCGCTCACACTGGTCGGCAAGATAGACAACGCACTGGCGATACTGCTCATCATCGGTATGGCCTACGGGGTGTTCTGGCTGCTCTCAAGCCTGGCCTCGTCCTACATAGGGTTGTTCACCTGACGCGCCTGGGCTGGTCGGTGGCAGTCGCTCAGGCGTTGTCGTGCGCGTCGACGTTCGCGAGGTAGCGGGCGCGCGCGACGCGGATCCGGGCGAACCACGTCGCGTGCCGCCGGATCTGCCGTTTCTGGAGTTCGGCCTCGGTCCTCCACCAGATGCGGACCACGGACGTACGGTGCTTGCAGGCGACATCACTCCGAGCCGTGGCGATCTCGGTGCCCGAGGGGGATTCCCCTTTCCACCGGGGGTCGTTGTTGGCCGTCATCGGGTCCGGGTAGCGGAACCCCTTGGCACGCATGCACGCGCTCCAGCGCGCGAACGCCTTCGTCACGTCCGGATGACGTCTGGAGCGCTCGTAGGCACCTTCCGCGATGCGGTCCAACCGACCGAAGTCGACTTTGGGCACGTTCCGCAGCAACTCGCGCTCCGCCCGCTTCTCGCAGCCCGACGTGCCGTCCTTGCCGTAGGCGGCCGCCCGCTCCTTCGGGGTGAGTCCCCCCTCGCGCCGGGTGATCCAGGCCTCGGCGGCTTCGGAGCGGGGATCGGGCAGGGGGTGGTAGCCGTACCTCTTGGCAGGCTCCGGTTCGATCAGCCCGTACCGGCCGCGGTTCGGCCAGGACTCGGCGCCACGATCGGGCAGCCGGGGCCAGTGGAACCCCCTGCGCGCCATGCAGGACCCGATCAGACGGTCCTGCGCCACCACGATGCGTGCCACCTGAGGGCCGTCGAGGGTGTAGGCGTCGAGGGGGAGGACGAGGTTTCTCACCTCCCGTGTGGGGGCCGGGGGCCGGGGTGTGTGCCGCCCGGGGCTTCCGGCGGGGTCGGCTCCGCCGCCGGAGCATCCAGCGGCGACCAGACACACGGTGGCCACGGCGGCCGCGGTGGCCGGGCGAGCAGGCATCACGCATCAGCTCCCTGGAGTGGGCCACGGGGGCGCCTCACGTGGTACGCCACATGAGGCGCCCCGGCGGAATCAGGCGTCAGTTGCACCACTTGTACAGCGAGCTGGTCTTGTACCCGACGTTGTTGTTGGCCAGGTTGGCGTCCCAGCTCCACGGCTTGAAGGTGTTCTTCCGGCCCCGGTTCCAGTAGTCCGTCCACAGGGTCCAGTAGCAGCCGCGGGTGAGGTTCTTCACCGAGCGGATGTGATCATTGACCTTTCCCCCGTTGTTGAAGTGGTTGTCGGACAGCTTCATGTCCGATGTGCAGAACTTTTTGTAGCCACCGGTGTAGCTCGTGTACTGATACGCGTGAAGCGGCGCGGGGCACGCCGCCGAAGCGGTCGCGGTGCCGCGTGCGTGATCCGGTGCGGCCGGGCTGGCGCCCGCCGTCGGCGCCAAGAGGAACGCGCCGACAACCGCCATGGCCCCCGCGCCCAGTCCGAGCCTCATCTGCTGCCTCATCACAGGTTCGCCCCTTAGGTCGTGAGCCGACACCGTCGGCTCGATGTGATCCTGCCGATCGGGGCGACGGGTTGTCGTTCGCGGTGGACGACAGGTGCTTGGCGCCGCGTGCCACTCTGGTGGCGCGGGGCGCGCCTGCCGTCACGCTCAGCACGCTGACCTCATCACCGCCTACTGCGGAGGAATGCGGAAGTGCCCGTCCTGGATCAACAGCTGATCTGCTCTCCACCGTGCCTTGCCCGAGCGCAGAGTGGCGTCGCCGCCGCGCTCTGGCACTACACGGCCACACAGGTGGCCAAGCCGTACTACGTGCGCGGAAGCATCCCGGACCCGGACCAGGCCGCGGTGATCGTCGCCCTGTGGACCGGCCCTGCGGCGCGGGAGAAGACGAGTCTCTTCTTCCTCGTCCCGCTCGTATCCGGCGGTCTGCCGGTTCCGGCGGTGCGGGTCGTGGCGGGGATGTTGCGGCTGCGCCGGGGAACGCACCTCTTCGGCACCACCGGCCGCCGCTTCGACGGCAGGCCCGTTCTCAACGGCAGTGATCTGGTCGAAGGACGGGCGTTGCCGTGCCTGTGCGGAGGGATCGGTGGGCAGCCGGGGCCGCGGGGTTTCTCCTTCGAGCGGCCGGGAGAGCTGAAGCGCTACCACTGAGCGGTCGGCCGACGGTGCGCCGCCCCCGGAGTGGTGGCGGGCCATGGCTACCGTGCTTTCAGGAGATGCGGCCTGCGCTCGGGACCCTTTCAGCCACGGGCACGGGGCCGGGCGGTGCGCCGTCGCCGAAGGGACGCCCGCCCAGTTCCTCTCGTCCGTGCGGGGCCGACCAGCCGGAGAGGTCGGGGCCGAGCGGGACGATACGCCGTGGGTTGATGTCGGTATGGACCTGGTAGTAGTGCCGCTTGATGTGGTCGAAGTCCACCGTGTCGCCGAAGCCCGGGGTCTGGAAGAGGTCGCGGGCATAACCCCACAGGACCCGGTCCTCGGCCAGCTTGTTCCGGTTGCACTTGAAGTGGCCGTGATAGACCGCGTCGAAGCGGACCAGCGTGGTGAACAGCCGGATGTCGGCCTCGGTGACGGTGTCGCCGACCAGGTACCGCTGCGTGGACAGCCGCTTGGACAACCAGTCCAGGCGGGCGAAGAGGCGCTGGTACGCGGTGTCGTACCTGCCCTGCTGCTCGGCGAAGCCCGCCCGGTAGACGCCGTTGTTCACATCGCGGTAGACGACCTCCATCACCTCGTCGATTTCGTCGCGGTGCTCCTGGGGGTAGAGGTCCGGCGCGCCCTGGCGGTGCAGGGCGGTCCACTGGGTGGCGAGATCGAGGGTGATGCGCTGGTAGTCGTTGGTGACCAGCTTCCCGCTGGGGATGTCGACGATCGCGGGCACACTCACCCCGCCCGGGTAGCCGGTCTCACGTGCGTCGTACGCCTCGCTGAGGAACGCGATGCCCAGCACCGGGTCCCTCTCCTGCGCGTCCAGGGTGAAGCGCCAGCTCCGCTCGTCCTGGATGGGGTCGACGATCGCCAGGGAGAGGACTGGCTCCAGGCCGAGGAGCCTTCGCGAGATCAGCGCCCGGCCGGCCCAGGGGCAGGCCCGGCTGCCCACCAGCCGATAGCGGCCGCCCTCGACCGGCCAGCCGTCCCGGCCGTCGGCCGTGATCCGGTCGGAGAAGTGCGGAGCGGATCGGGTGAATTCCTGCTCATCACGAGGTGTCTCCTGGTCACCGTCATGCAACGTGGCCACCTCCCGAAGAAGTACGTGGACGTTCTCGGTCTGCCGGTGCGTATTCCACCCGGCCTGACACCCAACCTGTTCCACCCGGTCTTCCGTCGAATGGCCGCCAGGCCCCACCCCGACCGTCGCAGGGTGGGCGCCGTGCGCTACGCGGCTTTGCCGAGTTGGTCGGCGAGGTCGGCCAGGCCGTCAGCGTACAGGTCGAACCGGTCCGAGGAGATGGGCGGGTCGCCGACGGGGCGGGCGACGTAGGCGGTGCGCAGGCCGAGGTCCTGCGCACCACGCAGGTCCCAGGCGTGGGCGGCGACCATCAGCAGCCGCTCCGGCGGTCGTCCGGAGACGGTGACGGCCAGCCGATAGACCGCCGGGTCCGGCTTGTAGTCCGGACGTCTTCGGCGGACAGCGCCTGGTGCCAGCGCAGTCCGGCGTGGGCGTTGAGTTCCAGCAGTGCCGTCCGGCTCGCGTTGGAGAGTCCGATCAGCGGGAACCGTTCGGCGAGCCGGGCGAGCCCCGCCGCGGTGTCGGGCCACGGCGGGACCCGGCGGCCTGAGAGGGCCAGCGCCGCTACGGCGGTCGGGTCGTCGACTCCGGCGGCGTCGGCCACGAGCCGGGCGGCTTCCCGGTCGAGGACGTCGCTGGTGAGGTAGGGCCGGGCGCCGTCGAGCATGAGTCGTTGCTGGCGGTCGATGTGCTGCTGCCACAGCGACAACAGCTCCTCGACCCCGGGATCGTCGAGCGACGGGTCGAGTGCGCGAATGCCCGCGCGGATACCGGCGGGTTCGTCGACGAGCGTGCCGAGCACATCGAACACGACCGCATCGATCTCTGGCTCTGACATGGAGAGGTCTCCTGGACGAAGCGGGGGGTAGGAAAAGTGGCTGTCGGCCGAACACGGCCGGAAGCCACCCTCATTCCCGGCCCGGAGCCCTAGAGACGGCGTGCCGCGACAACCGCCGAACTGACCGGTGTGGTGAGTACTTCCGTGGCGTCGAGGGCTGGATGAGTGAGGTAGAACAGGCGCAGCTCATCCACTTCGCCCTCGAACCGAGGCGGCCAATGGGGCGAGGGGGTGAAGTCGTCCAGGATGAGAAGGCCACCGGGGGCGAGCTGCTCGACGACCCCCTGGGGGTCGTCACGCTTGCCCCCGCCGTCGCAGAAGAAGACGTCGAAGGGGGCATGCCGCTCGAGCAGCCGCCAGTCCCCGGTGAGCACGCTGACGCGCTCGTCGTCCGCGAAGACACCGGCCGCTCGACGGGCCAGCTCCTCGTCACGCTCCACGGTGACCAGGCGCGCACCGGCGCCGAGGCCACTGTGCAGCCAGGCGGTGCCCACCCCCGAGCCGGTGCCGCTCTCCGCAATGATCCCGTGGGGTTTCGCGGCCGCGGCCAGCCTGAGCAGCCTGCCCACTTCAGGGATGGAACTCTTCTCGAACCCCGCCTCGGAGGCGATACGCTCCGCGGCCACCACGCGAGGCGGAATCACACGTTCTGCCATGATCAGGACCCCCCTCTCCGTGACCATGACGCTATCCGCCGGCGGAGGTGTCCGCACGAAGTCCGGCCAGAAGTCGGAATCGGCGCGCGGCCGGGGACAGGGGGCAGCCTCATTCCCGTGCCGAGACCGTCACCGTGACCTGGCCGGAGCCACCGGGCCGCGTCCGCACGCGGACCGTGCCCCGCTCTCCCGCCGGCACGGCAGACGGCCGGACCACCGCCGCGCCCTGAACCGACACCCGCCATCCCACGGCCGTGGGGGGAGTGGACAGCTCGCTGACGCCGGACCGTCCCGGGGAGTCGTAGACAAGGCGGTAGGTGCGCGCCGCGGGGTCATAGCCCTGCCGGCGCACCGAGCCTGCGACGGCAGGGGCGAAGGGACGCGCGGTCTGCTCCTTGTGGGGGCCGAAGCGGCCGTTCTCACCGACGGCGCAGTACCCGCCGCCGTAGCACCACACATAACCCGCCCAGCCGGAGCTGTAGCGGTCCAGGGAGGCGAGGGCCTCACCGTAGAAGCGCGCCATGTCGGGGGCGCTCAGCGCCTCGGCGCCGCGGTGTGTCTTGTCCTCGACGTTCCAACCGCGCAGGGTGAGCGTGCGCCCGCGGTCGTCGGTGAGCGGCGGCGGTAACGGCGGGGACAACCGCGGCGTGTCCCCGCTCCTGCCGCGCCCGGTGAGAGCAGCGCGAAGATGACCGCCAGGGCCGATCCCGCCTGGACCGTTGAATCCGCACCCGGCCATGGTCCCCACCCTTCACCTCGACTTCTCCCCTCGGCTCAGCCCTTCACCGCGCCCGAGGTGAGCCCCTGGACGATATGGCGACTGGCGAAGGCGAACAACAGCATCGTGGGCACGATGGTGAACACGGCCGCCGCTGACATCGAGCCCCAGTCGATGTTGAAGCTGGAGATGAACCCGTTGAGGGCCGTGGGGACGGTCTTGTTGCTGTCGCTGTTCAGCAGCGTCACCGACAGGAACAGCTCGTTCCAGCAGTTGACGAAGTTGAAGATGAACGCGGCGATGATGCCCGGCTTCATCACGGGAAGGAGCACCCGGAACAGGGCGCCGAACCGGGACAGCCCGTCGATCATTGCCGCTTCCTCCAGGGCGTCCGGGATGTTCTCGAAGAAACCGCGGAGCATCACCGTGCAGAACGGGATGCACACGGCGATGTAGACGAGGATGAGCCCGAGCCGGTTGTCGACCAGCTGGAGGTCGGTCATCAGAAGGTACAGCGGGCCCAGGGCGATGAAGGACGGGATCATCTGGGTGACCAGGGCGGCCATCAGCAGCGCGGACTTGGTGCGGAACTCGAAGCGCGCCAGTACGTACGCGGACAGCATCGAGACGGCGGTGGCGACCGCGCCGGCGACGGTCGCGACGATGAGGCTGTTGGTGAGGTAGGTCCCGAAGTCGGCCTTGCCGAACAGTCCGCGGTAGTTCTCCAGCGAGAAGTGCTCGGGCCAGTACGCGATCGGGAAGGCGAAGATGTCGCCGGGCGCCTTCAACGAGGTGATGGCGATCCAGTAGAGCGGGAAGACGGTGAACACCAGCCACAGCCCCAGGAAGGCGAACCGGGTGGTCCGGCCGGCCGCGGTCGGTTTGCCGATCATGGCTTCACCCCTCGCTTCTCGCGCGTGGCCAGCAGGAAGAACACCGCGAACACCAGCAGGGTGGCGACGACGAGCAGGCCGAGCGCGGAGGCCCTGCCGTAGTCGCCCTGCTGAGTGATCTTGATCATCCAGGTGGTCACGATCTGTGTCTCGTTGTTGGGCCCGCCGCCCGTCATCCCGAAGATCAGGTCGGGGAAGTTGAAGATCCAGATGATCCGCAGCAGCACGGTCAGGGCCAGGGTGGTGCGGATGCAGGGGATGGTGACCTGGAAGAGCGTGCGCGTCTTGCCCGCGCCGTCCAGGGCCGCCGCCTCGTACAGCTCGTCGGGGACCGACTGCAACGCGGCCAGGATCATGATGGCGAAGAAGGTGACGCCGTACCAGATGTTGGCGATCAGTACGGCGATCATCGCCGTCTTCGGATCGGCCAGCCAGGCGATGGGCTCGTCGATGAGCCCGGCCTTCTGCAGCAGGTCGTTGACGACGCCGAACTCGCTGTTGAACATCCAGCGGAACAGGATGCCGATGAGGAACCCGGAGATCGCCCAGGGAAAGAAGACCAGCGCCTGGTAGAGGCCGCGGAAGCGGAACCGGCGGCGCAGCCAGAGAGCGAGCGCGAAGCCGATCACCAGCTGGGGCACGATCGAGCCGAACACCCAGAGGAAGGAGTTGCTCAGAATTGTTCCCCAGATGGGGTCGCCGAAGACATCACCGAAGTTCTTCAGGCCCACCCAGGAGGTGTCGGTCAGATCCGTCAGCTTCCAGTTGCGGAAGGCCATCTGGCTGCCGGCGACCATCGGGTAGTAGGTGAAGACCGCCACGAAGACGGCGGCCGGTGCCAGATACGCGGCGATCAACAGGCCGCGGCGCGCGGTGAACTCCCGCCGCCGGCGGCCGCGTGCCCGTCCCTGAGCGGGCGGGGCGCCCTTCTTGACGGAAGGGCGCTTCGCCACCTTCGTGATCGCGGACACGGCGGGCATGTCTACTTCTCCCGCTGCCACTTCTTGGTCCAGTACGCGTCCCAGCCGGCCAGCAGCTCCTTGGGCGACATCTTGCCGAGCACCATCTTCTGCACATCGGCGTCGGCCTTCTGCTCCCACTCGGTCCACCACGCCACGCCGCGCGGCTGGCTCACATTGAGGTACTTTTCCGGGTGCTCGGTCATGGTGACGTAGCTGGACCAGGGGCCGGTCCTGTAGAACGGGTCGTCGATCGCCGACTTGAGGATCGGGACCAGGCTGTTCTTCTTGGTGAAGGACGTCGACGCCTTGCCCTGGGAGAGGAACTGCACCAGCTTGACGGCCGCGGCCTTGTGCTTGCTGCCGCCTGCGACCCCCCACCCGGCGGTGGCCAGCGGCTGGACGGTCTTGCCGCCGGGACCGGCCACCAGAGGGGCGGTGTCCCACTGGTCCTTCGCGATCGACTTGGACTCCGAGACGGTGGCGATCACTTCGGGGTCCTGGAGCAGGAAGCCCGTGGAGCCGTTGGAGAAGCCCTCGACCATCTCCGGGTAGCCCCAGGAGACCGACGACTTGGGGGACGCCTCCTTGAACAGCTTCAGGTACGTCTTGAGGGCGTCCAGTGCCTCGGGCGCGGAGAAGATGGTCTTGCCATTGGTGAGCTTGTAGCCGTTGGTGGTGTCGACCTTGTCGGCGACGTACGCCTCGATCACGGCGGTGGCGTTGCTGTTGGCGTTGGCGCCGCCGCGGAAGGCGTAGCCGTACCGCCGCTTCGCCGGGTCATGGATGGCGGTGGCCTGCTCCAGCAGATCGTCCCAGGTGGCCGGCGGCCTGCTGAAGCCGGCGTCCTTGATCAGGTCGGTGCGGTAGAACAGGCTCAGTCCGTAGAAGCCGTACGGAACGAAGTAGGTCCTGCCCTTGGTGTCCTCGGAGGCCTTGACGGCGTTCTGCGTCATGGCCTTCCAGCCCTTCCAGCCCCCCAGGTCCTTCTTCATGTCGTAGAGCCACCCGTTGTTCGACCACGAGCCGACGGTGATGTCCCGCACCTCGAGGACGTCGACACCGCTGCCGGACTGGAGCATCTGCTGGATCTTCTGGTCGGCCTGCTCGGTGGGCGGTGAGATCAGATTGACCTTGATCTTGGGATTCCGCTGCTCGAAGTCCGCTATGAGGTTCTTGATCAGGTCGCTCCGGGCCGGGTTCGTCAGGCTCTCGACCATATTGAGGGTGACCGTTCCGTTCTCACCGGGGCTCATGGTGGAACAGCTGGTCAGGACCATCGTGGCGGCTGCGCCGAGGGCGAGAGCTGCCGTCCTTCTCTTCATCGTGCCGACCTCTTCCTTGGGTGACGGCCGCGCTGGCAGCGGCTTCGGGACGGGGGGTGGGGGCGTGCCGCGCGTCGCTACGGCGCGCCGTGGCGCCCGCGGGCCGAAGTGGCCCACTCGCCGAGAACGGGGACGCAGGACTCGGCGAAGTACTCGTAGTCGGCGGCCGTGTTGTAGACATGTGCGGACAGCCGCAGGTACCCGACGCCGCCGAAACTGGTGAAGGCCGCCTCCACGCCCAGCTCCCCGGCCACCCGGTCGCGCAGGTCGTCGGCCTCGACGCGGCTGGCGGCCAGGCCCGCGGGCAGCCGCACCAGCCGCATACCGGGGACCGGCATGCCGACATCGACCGTGCCGCCGACACCGGTCAGTTCGGCGAACGCGGCACCGACGACCTGCTCGGCGTAGCCGGCCAGGTCGTCCATGTAGCGGCGGGCGGTCTCCCAGCCCCAGGTGTGCTCGATGAAGCCGAGCGCCGTCGGCGCCGCGAGATAGCCGGTGGCGTCCAGCGTGCCCTGCTGGTCGAAGCGGTCGGGGTACGGGTCGGCGGCGCTCCACGAGTCGATCAGCGGGTGGAGCTCCTCACGCAGCGGGCCGCTGGCCACCAGCGCCGCGGTGCCGCGCGGCGCGCAGCCCCACTTGTGCAGGTTGCCGACCCAGAAGTCGCACATCACACCGGAGAGCGGGGCGGCGATCAGCCCAGGGGCGTGCGCACCGTCCACCAGCAGCGGGATGCCGCGCCGCCGGGCCTCGGCGCCGATCCGGTCCACCGGCATCCGGCGCGCGGTCACGGAGGTGATGTGGTCGAGGACGATGAGACCGGTGGCCTCGCTCAACTCGGCCATCACCGCCTCGTACGCCCGCTCCTCGTCCGCGGCCAGCGGCACCCTGGCGGTGCGCACCCGGCCGCCCCAGCGGCGCGCCAGCCGCTCGGCCCCCATGGTGACGGCTCCGTAGCCGTGGTCGGTGACGACGATCTCCCCGCCGGGGCGCGGGTCGAGCGCGGCGTAGACGGTGCTGACGCCCGCGCTCGCGTTCGGCACCAGGGCCAGGTCACCGGGGGAGACCCGCAGGAAGGCCGCGAGTTCGACCCGGGCGTCGGCGACGCGTTGCGGCAGCGCCGGGAACCACACCACGGGGGAGCGGTCCATCTCTTCGCGCAGCTGGTTCTGCCGCTCCTGCGCCACGAGCGGAACCGCCCCGAACGAACCGTGGTTGAGATGCCGCAGGGCGGGGTCCAGCGACCAGGCCCGGGCGGCGGGCCGGCCGTCGGCCAGCAGCAGGGGGCGCGGCGCGGTGGTGACCTCGGTCTCGCTCACATGACTCCCCATCCACAGGATCCGACCTATGAGAGACCGGATCGTGACCAGGACATGTATGATGACTCCGCATGCTGGCACAGGGTGTCTTGCTCAAACAAGGGGCGTGCATAGGTAGTCATCAGATGAATTCTGGCCGATGCCTGTAAGGCATCTGATGACTCCGATGACCGGCGGTGTCCGCTGAATCGCTACAGTGCACCGAGGCCGGTCGGCGAGGCCGTCGGTCCCGTCAGGGAGGAGTCGGATGTCAGCGGTCGACAAGGCGTTCCACGGCCTACGGCACATGATCGCGTCGGGGCGCCTCGGCGCGGGCCAGCGCATTCCGCCCGAGGCGGACCTCTGTGAGGAACTGGGCGTCTCGCGGGGGTCATTGCGTGAGGCCGTGCGGATGCTCGCCGCCCTGGGAGTGATCGAACCGCGCCACGGCTCCGGTACCTTCGTCTCTCCGCTCAGGCCGGAGGACATCATCGGCAGCCTTTCGCTGACGCTCGAACTGCTGCCGCTGACCGGTCTGCTGGAGGTCTACGAGATCCGGCGGGTGCTCGAGGCCCATATCGCGGCGAAGGCCGCCGCCCGTGCCACCCCGGAAGCGGTGGGGACGCTCTTCTCCCTGATCGAGGCCATGGAGGCGACCGACGACCCCACCGAGGCCTCCGAACTCGACCACCGCTTCCACGCCGAGATCGCCCGGATCGGCGGCAACCCGACCCTCGTCTCCCTGCTCGCCGTCTTCCGCGCCCGATCCCGCAAGTACCAGGTCTTCAACCTCCCCGATGGCCCTGAACTGCGGCGCAAGAGCGACGAGGACCACCGTGTGCTGGCCCAGGCGATCGCCGACCGGGACCCCGGCGCCGCGGCCGGCGCGGCCGAGGCCCATGTCGCCCAGACCGAACGGTGGCTGCGCGCCTACATGCCGCCCATCGAGGAGAACAACGCCCCCGACTGAGTCACGCCCGGGGCGGGCCGTAGGCGCGAGCGGTGCGCCCGCCCGTGCCCCGACGCCGTCAAGGCCGGGTGTTGTCCTCGGCCGGGTTGCACAGTTCGAAGACAACTTCCCCGGCGTCGGTGCGGGCGCCGTGCGCGGGCCGCACCGTGGCGCCCGTCCACACCAGGTGGGGTGCGATGCCTATGATCCGGCAGGGCACCACGAAGTCCTCGGGGAAGCGGACCAGCGCTTGGCTGCGCACCGGTCCGGTGCCGCGCTGAACGACCCGGGACTGCATCACGACGCCCGGCCCCGCACTGTGCTCCGTCTTCAGATCGCTCGACGCGCAGACCGGGCACAGCAGCCGCCGGAACGACGCGGTGGCGCACCAGCGGCACCGCTGATAGGCGAATCCCGTATCGGCTTCCGTCGGCGTCATGACGCCGATCCCGCTGCTGGACATCTCTGACATCCCTCGGCCCTCCGCACTCGCACGGCGCGCGCCGGGCGGTGGCCACGGCGTCTCCGTAGCGTATGACACTCAGTGCCGTGAAATAAAGATACCGAGTGCCATTCGATGGAGATTCAGTCGTCCCGCAGGGCCGATTCCACCTGCTGGATGACGCGCCACATGGGGGCGCCCTTCGGCGCGACCATGACGATGACCTCGTCCTCCGCGGAGTCGGGGGCAGACGGCTGCGCTGCCTCGCCCCACATGTGTCGTACGAGATCGAGCGCCTGGTCCACGGCGGCCTCGGCGTCGCCGTCGCCGCCCGAACGCAGCCAGGAACGCAGCCCGTTGTTGTGCGCGGCCACCACGGACGCGGCGACGACCTCGGCGCGCAGTGCCCCCTGCGCGGCACCGCCCCAGCGCCGGCGCAGATACCCGGCGAGTGTGCGCTCGTAGCGGCGCACGACGGACAGCTCGTACGTCCGCAGACCCGGCACCTCACGGGTCAGCCGGTAGCGCTGCACGGAGAACTCGGGGTCCGCGGCGTACATCCGCAGTACGAGCCGGGCGGCGTCGCACACCACGGCGACCGCATCGCGTTCGTCGCCCACGGTGTCGAGGAACGCGGTCATGTCGGCCAGACAGCTTTCGTGGTCCGGGAAGACCGCGTCCTCCTTGGACGGGAAGTACCGGAAGAAGGAGCGCCGCCCGACCCCGGCCCGCGCCACGATGTCGTCCACGGTCGTCCGCTCGAAGCCGCGCTCCAGGTACAGCTGGAACGCCGCCTCGGCCAGCGCCTCCCGCATGGGTGCCTTCTTCTGTGCCCCGGTGACGTCGCCCGCCTCGCTCATGCCGGGAACGTAGCATCGCGAGGACCCTCTTGGCACTACGTACCTTTACAGAGGGAACTGAGTGCCATACGTTGGCGCTCTTAGGACACTCTGAGCGAGGAGAGCCGGCGTGAGCTTGAGGATCGTTGTCTGTGTGAAGTACGTGCCCGACGCCACCGGCGACCGGCACTTCGCCGAAGACCTGACCGTCGACCGTGACGACGTGGACGGCCTGCTCTCGGAGCTGGATGAGTACGCGGTCGAGCAGGCCCTGCAGATCGCCGACGACTACGACGGTGACGGTGACGCGGAGATCACGGTGCTGACCGTGGGTCCGGAGGATGCCAAGGACGCGCTGCGCAAGGCGCTGTCCATGGGTGCGGACAAGGCGGTGCACGTGGAGGACGACGGTCTGCACGGCACGGATGTGCTGGGCACGTCGCTGGTGCTGGCCAAGGCGGTGGAGAAGGCCGGTTACGACCTGGTGGTCTGCGGTATGGCGTCCACGGACGGGACGATGGGTGTGCTTCCGGCGCTGCTGGCCGAGCGGCTGGGTGTTCCGCAGGTGACCCTGCTGTCGGAGGTCTCGGTCGAGGACGGCACGGTCAGGGGCCGCCGGGACGGTGATACGGCCACCGAGCAGCTGGAGGCGTCGCTTCCGGCGGTGGTGTCGGTGACCGATCAGTCGGGCGAGGCGCGTTACCCGTCCTTCAAGGGGATCATGGCGGCGAAGAAGAAGCCGGTGACCTCCTGGGGCCTGGAGGACCTGGAGATCGACGGGGGCGAGGTCGGTCTGGAGGGTGCCTGGACCGCGGTCGACTCCGCTGCGGAGCGTCCGGCCCGCACCGCGGGCACGATCGTCAAGGACGAGGGCGAGGGCGGTAGGCAGCTCGCCGAGTTCCTGGCGGGCCAGAAGTTCATCTGAGCCGCGCCGTCCCTACCGCCCCCGACATCTCGCATTTCGCAGGAGAGCGATTCCCATGGCTGAAGTCCTTGTCTTTGTCGATCATGTGGACGGTGCCGTCCGCAAGCCCACTCTGGAGCTGCTGACCCTGGCCCGCCGTATCGGTGAGCCGGTGGCGGTGGCTGTGGGCGCCGGTGCGCAGGCCACTGCCGCCACCCTCGCCGAGTACGGCGCGGTCAGGGTTCTGACCGCCGAGGCGCCGGAGTTCGCCGACTATCTGGTGGTCCCGAAGGTGGACGCGCTGCATGCCGCGTACCAGGCGGTGTCTCCGGGCGCGGTGCTGGTGCCGTCCTCCGCGGAGGGCAAGGAGATCGCGGCCCGGCTGGCGCTGCGCATCGGGTCCGGCATCATCACCGACGCGGTTGATCTGGAGGCGGGTCAGGAGGGTCCGGTGGCGAGCCAGTCGGTCTTCGCCGCCGCTTTCACCACCAGGTCCCGGGTCTCCAGGGGCACGCCGGTGATCACGGTCAAGCCCAACTCGGCCGCTCCGGAGGCCGCCGCGGCCGCGGCTACCGTGGAGCCGTTGAGTGTTTCCTTCTCCGGGCAGGCCAGGGGGACGAAGGTGACCTCGCGTACGGCGCGTGAGTCGACCGGGCGTCCGGAGCTGACGGAGGCCGCGATCGTGGTTTCCGGTGGCCGTGGTGTGGGGGGTGCGGAGAACTTCCCCGTGGTGGAGGCGCTGGCCGATGCGCTGGGTGCCGCTGTGGGTGCGTCGCGTGCGGCGGTGGACGCGGGCTGGTATCCGCACACCAGCCAGGTGGGTCAGACGGGCAAGTCGGTCTCGCCGCAGCTGTACATCGCGGCGGGTATCTCCGGTGCGATCCAGCACCGTGCCGGTATGCAGACCTCGAAGACGATCGTGGCGATCAACAAGGACGCCGAGGCCCCGATCTTCGATCTGGTCGACTACGGCGTGGTCGGCGACCTCTTCGAGGTCGTCCCGCAGCTCACCGAAGAGGTCAAGACCCGCAAGGGCTGATCCCCGGCCGCGTGCCGCGGCCGCCGTCCCGTACGTCGATGCCCGCCCCGGAACGCGGGGCGGGCAGGCCGCGGTCGGCCGCAGGCTGATGAACACGGGGCGAGACGGCTCGCTGGCCGCCGGGTGGGGTTGTCAGCCCGAGGTCTTCGCCCAGCCTCGGTCGACCATCTCCCTCGCCCTCTCCAACTGCGCGTCCGTGGGGAATTGCGGTGTCCCCTCGACTGTCGGCAGCTTCGCGGCGGCGGCCTCGTCGAGGGTGCCGTCCTTCTCCATGGCGTCCAACAGCACGGGGCGGGCGTAGCCGTCGAGCCGGAGGTTCCCGCCCTCGGGGCTGAAGAGGTACTCCTGCCACAGACGGGCAGCCGCCGGGTGCGGCGCCCGCTTGTTGACCGCCAGCGCGTAGTATTGGGCGAAGCTGCCGTCGAAGGGGATCGCGACCTGCCAGTTCACACCCTTGCCGTGGAACTGGTCGGCGTAGGCGAGGTTGACGTAGTCCCAGTCGATGCCGATGAGCGTCTGACCGCTCTCGACCGCGGCCGAAGTGGACTCGGCGGGGTTGAAGTTGCCTCTCTTCTTGAGCTTGGCGAAGAAGTCGAGACCGGGCCGGATGTCATCGAACGACCCCTCGTTCGCCAGGGCGGCCGCGTACACACCCGCGAAGGCGGCACCGGACCGGGTCGGATCGCCGTCCAGCGAGACCTTGCCCTTGTACCGGGGTTTCAGCAGATCGGCGAAGGTCCGGGGACAGATCTTGACGCGCTTGGCGTTGCAGCCGATGGAGATGTAGCCCCCGTAGTTGTTGGCCCAGCGGGCCTGTGGGTCCTTCTGACTGCTCGGGATCGAGTCGTACGCGGTGACCTTGTAGGGCGCCAGCAGGTTCCGCCGGGCCGCCGCCCGCGCGAAGGTGTCCGCCACATCGATCACGTCGGGGGCACGGCGACCTCTCCCACCCTTCCGCACGGCGTCGATCTCGTCCTGGCTGGAGCCCTGCGGATTGGCCACCGAGACCTTGATTCCGTACTTCTTCTCGAAGCCGTCGATCAGACCTCCGTAGTTGGCCCAGTCGCGCGGAAGCGCGATCGCGTTGAGCCTGCCCTCGCCCTTCGCCGCGGCGATCAGCGCGTCCATGCCGCCCATGTCGTCGGCGGAGGTGGCCACCGACGGCTTCGCGGGCGGGGCGGTCGGTGTCGCCTCGCACGCGGTCAGGACCACCAGGAGGGTGAGGCAGCCGCAGAGGGCCGCTGCTCGGGCACGAGGTGCGGTCACGATGGCTCCAGAAGACGGGACACAGGAACGAGCGCTATCACCGGTCGGCTCCTGGCCGCGGCAGGCACGTCGGGTCACCGGAGTGAATGATTCGGCGCGAGCGACGCCGCGCGGCTCCAACCCTCACCAGGCCGTGTCGTCCCCCGGGCCGAGCAGGAGGTCGCCCATGCCCTCCGCGGTCGGCGGGCCGCCGTCGTGGAGGGATTGCTCGGCCCAGATGACTTTGCCGGTGGGGGTGTAGCGGGTGCCCCAGCGCTCGGTGAACTGGGCGACCAGGAAGAGTCCGCGGCCGCCTTCGTCAGTGACCTTGGCCAGCCGCAGGCGGGGCGATGTGCTGCTGCCATCGGAGACCTCGTAGATCAGGGTGCGCTCACGGAGCAGCCGTACGGTGATGGGCTCGGTGCCGTAGCGGATGGCGTTGGTGATCAATTCGCTGAGGATGAGCTCCGCCGTGAGGGCGATCTCCTCCAGGCCCCACTCCGCCAGCCGGCGGACGCAGGCGGTGCGCACCGGGGCCACCGCCGCGGGGTCACGGGGCACGTCCCACTCGGCGATCCGCGAGCGGTCGAGCCGACGGGTGCGGGCCACCAGCAGCGCGGTGTCATACCTGGGCTGGGCGGGCAGCATGGCCTCGATCACCGCGGCGCAGGTGGCCTCCGGATCGCGGTCGGGCCCGGCCAGGGCGCCACGCAGGGCCTCCAGACCGGCGTCCGGAGCGCGCCCCTGGAGCAGCCCGTCGGTGTAGAGCACCAGCCGGGAACCCTCCGGCACCGTCAGCTCGGTGCTCTCGCAGGGCAGGCCGGCGCCCAGGCCCAGCGGCGGGGAGACCGGCACCGGAGGGAAGGTCACGGTTCCGTCGGGGTGGACCACCGCCAGCCCCGGGTGGCCGGCGGTGGCGGCGGACACCTGTCCGGAGGTGGGATCGTAGATGGCGTACTGGCAGGTGGCCCCGGTGATTCCCGGCTCGTCCCCGGCGTCGGCCTCCTCGGCGTCGATCTGGGCCACCAGCTCGTCCATCCGGCCCAGCAGCTCCTCCGGAGGCATGTCCAGGACGGAGAAGTTGTGAACGGCGGTGCGCAGCCGGCCCATGGTGGCCGCCGCGTGCAGGCCGTGGCCGACAACATCACCGACCACCAGGGCCACCCGGACGCTGGACAGCGGGATGACGTCGAACCAATCGCCGCCCACCCCGGCCCGGGCCGGCAGATAGCGGTAGGCCACATCGAGGGCCGGCTGCTCGGGCAGCCCGCGCGGCAGCAGGCTGCGTTGCAGGGCGACGGCCGTGGTGTGCTCGCGGGTGTACCGGCGGGCGTTGTCGATGCACACCGCTGCCCGGGCGGCCAGTTCCTCGGCGAAGAACACATCCTCCTCCTCGAACGGCGGAGAGGTGCCCATCCGCCAGAAGTGCGCCATCCCGAGCAGCACCCCGCGGGCCCGGAGCGGCACCACGACCAAGGAGTGGATGCCGTAGCCCAGGACACGCCGGGCGCGTTCCGGGTCCTGGGCCCGCCAGCCGTCGCAGGTGCTCAGGTCGGTCACGAGGACCGCCCGGCCGGCGGACACCGCCGCGGCGCTGGGGTGGTGGGCAGCGAACTGGATCAGCTCGCCGACCGGGTAGAGGGGAGGGTCACCTGTCAGGCCGACGACGGCGGTGCGGCGCATCTCGGCGTTCGCGTCGGACGGCTCCTCGCCGTGCAGGACCGGGTCCAGGAGCTCGACGGTGACGACGTCGGCGAACGGGGGGACCGCCGCCTCCGCCAGTTCCTCGGTGGTGCGCGTGACATCCAGCGTGGTCCCGATCCGCACCCCCGCGTCGTAGAGCAGCCTCAGCCGTTCGCGGGCCAGCTCGGCCCTGCCGGAGAGAGCCAGCAGCTCGGTGGTGTCCCGTAGCGTCACCACGCTGCCGACCGGTCCCCGGGGAGTGGTGAGCCGCTTGTTGACCGCCAGCAGCCGGTCGGCCGCCAGATGAACCTCATCGGTGGCCGGGCGACCGGAGGTCAGCATCCCGGCGAGGTCCGCCCCCAGTCCGAGACCGGTGACCTGGCGCCCCTCCGCGTCCTCCGGCAGGTCCAGCAGCCGCCGTGCCTCGTCGTTGGCCAGCAGCAGCCGTCCGTCGCCCCCGATGATGAGCACCCCCTCCCGCACCGCGTGCAGAACCGCGTCGTGATGCTCGTACATGCGGGTCATCTCGGCCGGGCCCAGACCGTGGGTCTGCCGTCGCAACCGGCGGCTCACCAGACCCGCCCCGCCCGCGGCGACGGCCAGAGCTCCGGCGGCGCCCCCGATCAGCACCGGCAGCTGCCGGTTCACCCCCTGCTGCACCGTCCCGACCGTGACGGGGGCGGCGACAATGGCGACAACCGAGCCGTCGGTGTCCTTGACGGGGACCGCGGAGACCACGGAGAGGCCCAGCGATCCTTGGAATGTCCTGGTGAAGGGCTTGCCGGCCGCCGCCTCCGCGTAGGGGCCGATGATGTGTTTGCCGATCTGACGCGGGTCGCTGTGCGTGAGGGTGATCCCGTCCACCCGGTACACGATGATGGCGTCGACGCCGGCGGCCTTCCGGGCCGCCTCGGCACGCGGCTGGAGCACCGCGGTCGGGTTGGGGCGGTCCAGTGCCGTCAGGAGCCCCGGGGCATTCGCGAACGCCTGTGCGGCGGCGAGCGTCCGGTGCCGGGCATCCGTCATGCTGTCGTGTCGGACCTGCACAACAAGAGCAATCAGTGCGGCGGCGACGAGCAGCACCACGACCGTCAGTTGCAGAAGGAACACCTGGCCGGCCAGGCTGCGCATGCTCACGAGGGAGTGCAAGCCCCTCAGCACTCGCCACGTCCTGGGCGAAGGGTGAATTCCGCGACGGACTTTTCCAGGAATTCCGCACATAAGCTATTTCTACCGCTTGTGGGTATAGATCGCGGAGCGATCGGGGCCTCCTCGTCGGTGAACGCCAGCCGCCTGCCCTGCTCGGCAGATCAGCCGCGAGACGTACGGTTCATGACATCGGGCGGGGTGCGGAATGCTGCTCCGGACGCGCCACGTCCATGGGCGCGATGCAGCAGCGCGTTGCTGAACAGCCACAGCAGGTGGGTGGAGCACGCTCCCTGGCCCATGGGCAGCGGTGACGACCTGCCGGCCGTCATCCGCCGGCTCCTGCGCGAAACGGTCGGCGAGCCGGGGCCTGCCCTGCCAGCCCGGGCCGTACAGCCACCGCACGGCCAGGCCGGTACCGTCATCGCGCCATCGCCGTAACGACGACAGCTCGGCGGTGCGTCCGGTGAACTCCACAACCTGGAACCTTGCGCATCCGGCTCGGTGGATCCCGCGGAAACGCGTCGTCGGGCATGGCCGGTGGCTCCTCGCCCCCGACGACCCGATGGCCACCCGCCGGACAAGCGGCACGCACCGCGCTCCCTCAGGCCGGCGCATCGGCTCACGGACAACAGCGCGCCGCACGGGCCCCGTTGGGGTTCCCCAGCAGGACCGCTGGAGCGCCTGGGGCGGTGCTCAAGGGCGCTTGAGCCAGTCCCGGTAGTAGGTGGGGGCCAGGTCGGCGCCCTCCGGCGCGGTGAGTACGTCCCCCGTGACCACGGCGAACATGCCCGCCTGGTCGTCGGTGACCACACGACGGCCGTCGGGCCGGGCGCCCAGGGTGATGCGGCCCAACTCGTCGAGCGGGAACACCTCGGGGCCGCCGACGTTGCGAATGCCCCGCAACGGGGCGCCGGCGGCGGCACCCACGACCGCGGCGGAGACGTCGGCGGACGCCATCGGCTGGACGGGGGTGGGAGGCAGCCGGACGATATCGCCGTCGGTCGTCCAGGACATGATCGCTTCGACGAACTCGAAGAACTGCGTGGCCCGTACGATCGAGTACGGCGTCGGCCCGTTCGCGAGCACGTTCTCCTGGGCGAACTTGGCCCGGTAGTAATCAAGTTGGGGCACCTGGTCCACGCCGACGATCGAGAGGATCACCAGGTGGCGTACACCGGCCCGCCCCGCCGCGGTCCCGATGGTGTGCATCGACGTTTCGAAGAAGTCGATGGAGGACGCGTCGAACGCGGGGGAGTTCGTCAGGTTGATCAACACTTCGGTGCCGGAGAGAACCTCCTCCAGGCCCTTGCCACTGACCACGTCGACCCCGGTCGACAGCGACGCCGGTACCACCTCGTGTCCGGCCGCTCTCAGCCGCTCGACCACCTGGGTGCCGATCAGACCGCTTGCCCCCAGGACTGTGTACTTCATGACGCCGCACCCTTCGTCGAGTGTTCGGGTTCCCGAGGCGGCTGGGGTGGCTTTCCGGACCGGAACCCGTCCCGTTTCACCACCGTAAGCCCGGCGGCGCGACGTCCGCAGCGCGGCCGGTGCGGAGGCGCAGTAGTGTCGCGTACGACGACTGTCCGCTCCGGCGCTCGGCGCCGGACCGCGGTCGGCGGTCCCTGTCGGCGCCCACACGGAGGTGGCGTGATGGCGCGATCTGAGCCGACGGCCCACCCTTCTGCGGACCAGGCAGACCAAGGGCATCGTTCCGAGGCTTGGAAGACTGCGCTCACCGTGATCCAGGAGGCGAAATCACCCGTCGTTCCGGACGGTGCACACGCCATGACCCTGCTGGTCGAATTCCCTCCCGGCGACCCGGCACACCCGGCAAGCCCATGCTCCTCCTCGTCGACGAGGAGGAGTTGGAGCAGCGCGAGGACAGACGCGCGCCCCGGCCGCCCTGACGGCCCCGGGCGGCGGCCCCGTTAAAAATCCGGACCGGTGACGGCGCCACCGCACCGGTCCGGCGGGGTCGGCGCCGTTAGGCGAACGGGCCTTCGACCGTGAAACGGCGCAGGTGGCGGGCGAACGTCTCGGCCTCGTCGGGCGGCCATGAGGACAGGCCGGCCATGATGTGGGCCGCCAGACGTGCGCGCAGCTCCGCCACCGCGGCTTCGCCCTGCTCGGTGAGGACGAGCAGATGTGCGCGCCGGTCGGTGGGGTCGGCCTCGCGGCGGATGAGGCCGGCGGCCTCCAGCCGGGAGGCGCGGCGGGTGACGCCGGAGCGATCGACCCCGGCGTCGGGAGCCAGATCGGCCGCACTGCGGGGCCCCGTCCGGGCCAGCGCGCTGAGTACCGGGTACGTCACCTCGTCCACGGCCTCGCCCATGCCCTCGGTGAGCCGTTTGTGCAGCTGTGTGCGGGTGGTGCGCCGCAGCAGGAGGCCCAGCGCGTCCGCGATCTCGTGTCCTACGTCGTTCTCCACACCGCACAGAGTAGTGTGCGTTGCGCACGCGCCTGCTGTCACGGCCATGTTTGACGCCATCCCCCAGAGGCCACTCGGGAGGAGACGTGATCTCAGTACGGGCCGGTGTCCTTCCCGCGCCGGAGAAGAAGGAGAAAGCAACGATGGCGAACGCGGACCGTATCCCGACGACGACGGATGCCGGTATCCCGGTCGAAAGCGACGAACACTCCCTCACCGTCGGGCCCGGTGGGCCGGTCCTGCTTCAGGACGCCTATCTGATCGAGCAGATGGCCCAGTTCAACCGGGAACGCATCCCCGAGCGGCAGCCCCATGCGAAGGGCAGCGGTGCGTTCGGGCACTTCCAGGTGACCGGCGATGTGAGCGCGTACACCAAGGCCGCGCTGTTCCAGCCCGGCACCAGGACCGAACTGGTGACGCGGTTCTCCACCGTCGCCGGCGAGCGCGGCAGCCCGGACACCTGGCGCGATCCGCGGGGCTTCGCGGTGAAGTTCTACACCAGTGAAGGCAACTACGACATGGTCGGCAACAACACGCCGGTGTTCTTCGTGAAGGACCCGATGAAGTTCCAGCACTTCATCCGGTCCCAGAAGCGCCGTGCCGACAGCAACCTGCGCGACCACGACATGCAGTGGGACTTCTGGACCCTCTCCCCGGAGTCCGCACACCAGGTCACCTGGCTGATGGGCGACCGCGGCATCCCGCGCAGCTGGCGCCATATGAACGGCTACACCTCGCACACCTACATGTGGGTCAACGCCACGGGTGAGCGCTTCTGGGTCAAGTACCACTTCAAGACCGACCAGGGCATCGAGTTCTTCACCCAGCACGAGGCGGACCAGATGGCCGCGGCCGACACCGACTACCACACCCGCGACCTGTTCGAACACATCCGCGACGGGGAGTATCCGAGCTGGACCCTGTACGTGCAGGTGATGCCGTACGAGGACGCGCCGGGCTACCGGTTCAACCCGTTCGACCTGACCAAGGTCTGGCCGCACGGCGACTACCCGCTGATCGAGGTCGGCAGGATGACCCTGGACCGCAACCCGACGGACAACCACGCCGAGATCGAACAGGCCGCGTTCCAGCCGAACAACCTCGTGCCGGGCATCGGGCCGAGCCCCGACCGCATGCTGCTGGCCCGGCTCTTCTCGTACGCCGACGCACACCGCCACCGCATCGGCGGCAACTACCAGCAGCTGCCCGTCAACGCGCCGATCGCTCCCGTGCACACGTACTCCAAGGACGGGGCGATGGCCTATCGCAAGACCACGGACCCGGTGTACGCGCCCAACTCCAAGGGCGGACCGGCGGCCGACACCGAGCGCTACGGCACCCCGCCCAGCTGGTACGCCGACGGCGAGATCACACGTACGGCCTACGTCTCGCACGCGGAGGACGACGACTGGGGCCAGGCCGGGACGATGGTGCGCGAGGTGCTGGACGACGCCGCACGTGACCGGCTGGTGGACAACGTCGTGGGGCATCTGCTCAACGGTGTCACGGAGCCGGTGCTGCAACGGGCGTTTGAGTACTGGCGGAACGTCGACAAGTCCCTCGGTGCCCGCATCGAGGAGGGCGTGCGCGCCAAGGAGAACGAGAAGGACCCGAAGGCGGAGCAGCAGGGCAACCCCGCACGGCAGAGCATGCGGCGCAAGGCCTGACCCGACCCTCTCGTGCCGCATGGCAAGGGAGCTGTCTTCCTCCGGTGACCAGAGGCGCAGTCGGCTCCCGCGCGGGGTGCTCGGCCTGTGTCTGCCGTCGCTGATCGTGGAACGGCCGCGGTACGGCTCCCAGTTCGCGCGGGAGCTCGCCGCAGGCGGGCTGGAGCTCGTCAGTGACGGCAGTGTCTACCCGCGCTGCCCCGGATGGAGCGGACGGGGCTGATCTCCTGGCCGCCGGGCTCGCCGCCCGCCCCCTCGCGGTCCTCCTCGCCGCCTGGCTGGGCATCGGCTGCTGGGCCCTGTTCACGCTCCCCGTCCGGGCGGTCGTGGCCATGCTCGCGGGTGTGACGTGGGGCTCCAGTCGGTGGCAGCCCCACGTCAACACCTCTCCCGCTGAACGCTGACCGGATCAGAAGCGGCCGGTCATGCCCGGGAGCCCCGGGGGTGTGGGAAGCGGCAGTTTGGTGCCGCTGTCTTCGCGCCGGGGCGCGGGGGCCCGGCAGGTGGTGTCCTTCGCCGGGAGGCCGCCGGTGGTCAGATAGGTGGTGGCCCTCTTGTCCGCGCAGGACTTGGAGCCGTAGATACCGTGGCCTTGGCCTCCGGCAACGGTGACCATCCGCGAGCCCTTCATCAGCCGGTGCAGACCGAGACCGCTGGCCAGTGGCGTCTGGGGGTCCCACTCGTTCTGGAGAATGAGCGCGCCGACCTTGTTGTCGATCGTGGTGGCAGGCTCGCTGCCGTTCTTTTTCCAGAACGCGCACGGCTTGATGGTGGATCCGAAGTCGCCGTACAGCGGGTACTCCGCCTTCGCCCGCACCGCGTCGTCGCGGTACTGCTCGGGGTCGTGCGGCCAGGCGCGGGTGTCAGCGCATACGACGGTCCAGAAGGCGGCGTTGCCGTTGTCGTCGGGCACGGTTCGGCCGAAGACCGGCTGGGTG
The DNA here is from genome assembly GCF_013364155.1 of Streptomyces sp. NA02950. Taxonomy (NCBI): domain Bacteria; kingdom Bacillati; phylum Actinomycetota; class Actinomycetes; order Kitasatosporales; family Streptomycetaceae; genus Streptomyces; species Streptomyces sp. NA02950. The sequence continues at coordinate 8,052,559 of NZ_CP054916.1, forward strand.
GGACGGCTGGGCGGTTTCGGCTTGCCGGTGCGGGCCGGGGTCCGGTCGGCCGCCTTCTTGAGCTTGGCGATGGCCTCCGCGCCCTCCCGCACACTGAAGAACCCGGCGCGGCTGCCACTGCGGATGTCGTCGCCCGTCAGCTTCCGGCCGTCGAGCTCGATCGGCTTGCGGTCGGCCTTGGCGACCAGGCCCCAGAAGGTCTTGCGGACGGCCTGGGGAGTCCTGCCCAGCTTGTAGGTGCCGTGCCGCTGGGCGGTCCACTTGCTCCACCTCGTGAAGGCGGGTTCCGCGCCCTCGGCCCAGATCTGGATCATGCCCCGCCATATTCGTGCGGGGTCCACGGCGCTGTCCAGCACGAAGCGGTCGGCGTGCCGGGGGAAGAGCTGCGTGTAGACCGCGCCGAGATAGGTTCCGTACGAATACCCCAGGTACGAGATCTTCTTCTCACCCAGCGCTGCCCGGATCACATCCATGTCACGGGCCGTGTTGCGGGTGGTGATGTGGCGCAGTCTGTCTCCTTCCTCGGCATCGCACTTCTCGGCGAAGGTGCGGGCCCACTTCACGTCCTTGGCGAACTTCTCCGCCCGGTAGGGGCGTTCCCAGTTCTGCTCGCTGTCGGTCAGGCCACAGCTGACGGGAGAGCTCTCGCCGACGCCCCGGGGGTCGAAGCCGACGAGGTCGTACCTCTTCTTCACGGACGTGGGCAGCTCGGAGGCCAACGAGAGCGGCATGCCGACCCCCGTACCTCCCGGTCCACCGGGGTTGACCAGCAGCACACCGCGCCGCTCGGCCGCGGTGCTGGTCTTCAGCCGCGATATCGCGAGGTTCACCTTCTTGCCGTCGGGACGGCCGTAGTCCAACGGGACCTTGATCGTGGCGCATTGGTAGGAGGCCGGGGCGCTGGCGCCACAGCGGTGCCACGCGGGCCGCTGCGAGAGGTACTGCCCCAGGGGGTTTTCGGCGGCGGAGGCGGTGGTGGGAGCGAGGGCCGGCACCAGGGCCGCGAGGGTGCTCGCCGCCAGGACATGAGCTAATGATCTGCTTCGCACGTGCGGTGTCCTTATGAGCAGACTGTGTTGGGACGCACTCAGCTTTTCGCATGGGGCAGTTGGGTCGGAACCACCGCCGGGATGGAAGAACGTCCGACCGTGGGCGGACAGACCGGCGGGCATATGGTTCTGAGGTCGTACGCCCATGACCGGCTCTGAGCCGTCTTGCTCAGTCGGCACTTGCTGAGTGCTCCGCGGAAAGTGCCGCGGGGTGCCGTCCGCCGTTGCCTCGGGGCTGATCGCGCAGTTCCCCGCGTCCCTTCGGGGACGCAGCCGCACCGGACCTCGGTGAGGCCGCTCAGTACCGCAACGCCGTGGCGACGTCCCGGCCGATGCGTTCGACCGCGGCGAGGTCGAGCCCGTAGTGCACGAAGCGGCCGTTGCGTTCGGTGCTCACCAGATCCAGGTCGCGCGGCGTCCGCAGGTGGCGGGAGACCTGAGGGCGGCTCATCGAGGGCCGGTCGGCCAGGTGGGAGACTGCGTGGCGCGGCGCGGTGGCCTGTGCGGGGTCGTGGAGCAGACGGGAGAAGTCGAGAGGGAGCCGGGCAAGGGCGGCCGATTCGTGGTCCAGGCAGGACGACATACCGGTTTCGGAGGACGGTCCCGGTCCGCCGAGCCCCGCGTGGAGACTCCACGTGGCCACGACGTGGTGTGGACCGCACCGTTCTTCGTCTGGTGGCTGCTCGGCATCCCGCTCGGCCCGGGCGCGCCCGTGCGCTGAGGCCGGCACCGGCCGCGGATGTCCGGTCCGCGGCCCAGCCTGTTACGCAACGTGCCCGGCCCTGAAGCACACGAAGCGCAAGGCCGCTCAGTTGAGTTCGCGTTCGCGGAGCGGTACCTGCGTACGGGGCCACGGGCCGTGGCCGTAGGCGGGTTGAGATGGCCGACCGCCACCGGTTCCACGAGGCGGTCGCGCCGGTTCCGGCGCAGCGCGCTGACTAGCCCGCCGGGAGCGGCGTCCCGAAGTCCGGCGGGAGTACCCGCGGATCGTCGCGTTCGCCGCCGAGCTCCCCAAGAGCCCCACCGGCACGATCCTCAAGCGCGAGATCTCGTCGCCGGCTCGTGAAGCACATGACCTGCCGGCGGCTCATGGCCGGTCGATGACCGTACCGCAGAGGGGGTCCGCACGGCCGGACAACCGCACGGGCCTGTGCCCGGATCTGATGTCCGGTGGCTCCGCGCCGGCCCCGTGCGAGAACGCGAAGCCCAGCACCGAGGAGGCCCGAAGGTCGACCGGCGGTGGGCCGATGGTCTGGACGCCCTGATCCAGGGGGCTCGCCGCGGCTGACCGCTGATTCGCGGAGCCCGGCGCTTCCGACCACCGGGGCCCGCACCCATGACTCCCCACTCGGGGTGCGGCCGGAGGGAGCGCCGCCTCATCCGGCCGGAGGTAGGGCGATTGCACCAGGAGCATGCCCTACCTTCCGGCCCGATACCGTCCGGGCCGATCCGAGGCGAAACAGGGGTTTCTGACTGCGTACGAGTGAACGACAGGACTCCGCCCTGGTGTCAGTCAAGATTATTTGATCCCACCCATTACGTTGACTCTCGTGCCGCTGAGCTTTGCCTTCGTGAACCTCAAGCCCGGAGTCGGAAAGACGACGAGTGCCGTGTGGCTCGCCCATGCGCTGCATGAGTCGGGCTTCTCACCGCTACTGGTCGACGGTGACCCCGCCGGCTCCGCCCTGCGCTGGAGCGAATTGGCCGATGGCTTTCCCTTTCCGGTGGTCGCTTTGCCGGTGGGCGATGTGCACCGTCGGGTGAATGACTTCCTCGGCAACCGGCAGGCCGTGGTGCTCGACGCGCCGCAGTTGGAGGACCATCCGCGCATCGCCCGCAGCATCATGCGGTACGCGGGGGAGTGGATCGTGCCGGTGACTCCCGCCCCCATCGAACTGGACCGCATGGCGCCCATCCGGTCCGAGATGGGCGACGTACAGTCCCTGCGCGCGACGCCGGCCGGTATCGCGGTCCTGCTGAATCGGACCAACCGCCCCGACGCCACCCGCACCGGTCCCGATGCCGACGCGCGCGACGCGCTCAGCGAGCGGGGTTTCGACGTGCTCAACACCCAGATCGCGCGGCTCGACCTGTACGCCCAGTCGTTCGGGAGCGCCGTGAAGACCGAGGGCTCGGCGTACATGGAACTCGCCGAGGAACTCATCAAGCGTCAGGACGCGGCATGACTCAGCGCAAGGACATGTACCGCGCGGCACTGCAGCGCGAGCAGGACGTTGCCGAGCCCCGGTCCGCCAAGGTCACCACCCTGCACACCAGATACCTCCGGGTGACCATCGAGGTGGACCCTGACCTGCGGCGCGACCTGTCGCGGTGGGTGAATCTGCCGGTGTCCGCGCTTGTACTCGTGGGCGCGACGGTCCTGCGCTCACTGACCGATGCCGCCTCCGGGGTGTCCGGCCGGTAGGCCGGGACGTGAGGTCGTTCAGGGCGTACGGCCCCGGGTGCGCTCCCGGTGGCCCTTGACGTCGGGGCGGCCGATATGGCCCGGTGGGCGCTGGGATTCGCCGAGCCAGATCTGCGGGACGTACTGCTGGACCGCCGCGACCACCGCTCGCTGGTCGGCGGCGACGAGGGGGAGGCGGTGGCGCAGTCGGGGAAGGGCGGGGCGGGGTGGCTCCTCGTCGCGGACCAGGGCCCAGAGGACCGGGTCGTCGCGGTCGATGGGGCCGTTGGGGTACAGCTCCAGGGAGTACAACCTCCCCTTGCGTCCGAGCCTGCTCCAGTAGAGGCCCGCTCCGGCGAGGGTGTGCCAGGGGATGACGTTCCGGAGGTCCTTCCGTTCGACCCACAGGCCCGTGTGGTCGATGAGGATCCTGGTGCCGCGATTCGCCCAGACAGGAATGAAGGTGATGATGCCGATGACGCCCAGCGCCACCAGGAAGGCCAGCCCCACGTATCCCGCGACGGTCGACTCTCCCTTCTGATTCCCGGTGGCCACGAGGACCACGCCGAGGACGCCTACGGCGCCGAGCGCTATGAGGACGGCGGAACAAGGGAGCCCGGTCATGGCGCCGCGGCGGCCGGTACGTATGACCGTTGCATTCGGTGCGGGGGAGGGTGTGTGCGGTGGGAACATGGCGCGTGAGCCTAGTCAACGCCACCGACGGCAGCCACACGTCGGGTCAGTCGCGGCGCGCGATGACCCGGTAGGCGTTGGACAGGCGGAGGTGTCCCGCCATCGGCTTGATCAGCAGCCGGTCCAGTGCGGTCGCCGCGATGAGGGCGGGAACACCGGCCAGGAGCACCGCGCACCGCGCCAGCCAGCGCAGTCGGCCCGGCCGCCGGTCCAGCCACGGGGCGTCCTCGGGCGGGGCGATCGCGTTCAGCAGCAGCCACACGGCGCCCAGCAGGTCCACCGTGTCGTGGGGTTCGCGGTGCTGCTCCACGACCACGGTGAAGCCCAGCCGGGTCAGCTCCGCGCGGAGATTGGCCACCGGTACGAAGTGCAGATGCTGGGGTTGCAGCCAGGGCAGCCACCACCGGCCGAAGAGCCGTGCGAACAGGCACCGCGGGTCGGGCACCTCGATCAGCAGATGGCCGCCGGGCCGCAGGACCTGCCGTGCCGCCCGCAACTCGGTGCGCGGATCCGTGCTGTGCTCCAGGTAGTGGTACATGCTCACCGCGTCGTACCCCTGGGCCAGCTCCTCCGCCAGTGCGGTGAAGGCGCCGCGGATCGCCCGGTCCACCCGCCCCGACCGCTTCGCCAGCTCCACGCCGTCGGTGAAGTCCAGTCCGTCGAAGGACGTGTCGGGGAAGACCGCGCGGGCCGCCTCGCAGAAGTGGCCGTGGCCGGTACCGACGTCCAGCCAGTTACGTGGCGACGGGGCGCAGTGTCTGAGCGGTTCGGCACGCCGCCGGTAGGTCTTCTCCCGACCGGCGAAGATGTTGCCCAGGTCCCGTTCCCCGAGCCCGTCGTAGAAGTCCCGGTAGTAGTACTCCAGGCCCGCGCCGCTGAGCCTCGGGTTCTGGAAGACATGGCCGCACGCCCGGCACGCGTCCAGGGTGAAACGGCCCGGCTTGCGCTGGAAGCGGTCGACCGTGCGCAGCCGCCGCCGCAGCCGGTCCGATCCGCACCACGGGCAGTCGCGGCGGCGCGGCTCGAAGAACCGTTCCGTGCCCCGGGCCGCATCGGCCAGGTAGCGGGGGCGCAACGCGGCGACGAGCGCCGCGCGATCGGCGCGTGCGGACCTCTTGGCCCCCTTGGCTTCTTTGGCCTCCTTGGACCCGTCGGCCCCCTCGATGGTGTCGCTCATCGCTCCTCCTCGGTGGTCTCGGTGTCCCCGGCAGCCGGCTCCGCCAGGTGTTCCAGATATGTGGCGGCGGCCGGGGCGCCACCCGCCGCGCGGAACGACGCGCCGATGCGCTCGGCCGCGCCCCGGTAGCCGGGCCGCCGGAGCACGGTGTCCAGCGCATCGCACAGCTGGGATGCCGTCGCCCTGCCGAAGCGCACCCGCACCCCGGCCCCGGCGTCGACCACCTGCGCTGCCACCACCGGCTGGTCGTCCCGGATCGGGGCCACCACCAGCGGGACCCCGTGCCACAGGGCCTCGCACACCGTGTTGTGCCCCGCGTGGCAGACGACCGCGTCCACCCGTTCCAGCAGCGGAAGTTGGGGAACGTACGGCAGCGCAAGCACATCGAGGTCCGCCCCGGTGTCCGGATCCGGCGCGGCCGCCGGGTCGACGATCACCATCTGGAGACGGCCGGCGCTCCGGCGCGCGGCCTCGCGGCACTCCGCGAGGAACCGTTCCCCGGCACCGGCGTTGGCGGTGCCCAGGGAGACCAGTACGGTCCGGCGCGAGGTGTCCAGCCAGTCCCAGGGGAAGGCCGGTTCGGCCGGGCGGGCGGCGACCGACGGGCCCACGAAGCGGATCCGCCCGCCGCCCCGTCCGGTGTCCAGGCCCGCGAGCTCCTCGGTGGTGAACGCGAGGACGAGATGCGGTGAGAACCGGGGATCCGCGGTGCTCCGCGGATCCCCGATGCGCCCGCGCAACACCCGCAGCAGCCCCTCCAGCCACGCGTCGACCTTGGGCATCCCGTCGAGCGCGCCGCTGAACTCGGCCGAGGTGGTGGCCGAGGTGGCCCACCGCGCCCCCATCCGCTCCGCCACCAGACCACCGGCGACCGTCTGCTGGTCCGCCACCACCACATCCGGACGGAACCGGGCCACCGCCCGCTCCGTCCCCGGGGCCATCTCCTCCGCGAGCGGCACCAGGAACCGCTCCCAGAGGAACTTCAGCGCGCCCGGACCCCGGATGTCCGGCGGCCGGGCGGCGCCGCCCGCGCCGAGCCGCGGCCCCGCGCAGGGGAAGACGGCCGCCCCGCCCCCGGTCAGCGGCCCGAGGACCTCCGGAAGCCCGGCCCAGGCCACCTCATGGCCACGTGCGGCCAGTTCGGCGCCCACCCCGAGAGTGGGATTGATATGCCCGACGAGCGGTGGCACCACGAACAGGAACCGGCTCACCGGAGCTCCGCCCCCGCCGCCACCGGACCGCGGGCGAGCCCGGCCGCCGGGACGGGGAGCGGGGGTGTGCCAGTGGGGTCGAGGAGCCACCACAGCAGCAGGTCGAGCAGCGGGCCCGGCGCCTCGGCCAGGACGGAGTGGCCCTGGTCCGGCAGGACGACCGACCGGGCGCGCGGCAGCACGGACTCCAGCCACTCCCCGTTCCCGGCGAGCTCGGACTCGGCGCCGTACACGGCGAGCACCGGACACCGCACCGAACGGACCTGCTCCGCACCGCGGGTCCGGCTCCCCGGTACGTCGCGGGCGATGGTGGTGGCCCGCACCAGACGTGCCGCCGACCGCGCCAGCCGGGCCGTGTGCGCCCCGCGGTGCGCGGTGATCCAGGCCATCGACTCGGTTTCGTGCTCGATCAGTTCGCCGACCATCCGCCGGAAGATGCCGTCGATCTCCACGGCCCACGACGCGGTGGCGGGTCTCGCCTCGATCGCCACCAGCCCCGCGACCCGTTCCGGGTGGCGGATGACGTACTCGAAGGCCACCGTGCCGCCGAAGCAGTTGCCGACCAGATGGACCGGGCCCGCGATCTCCAGCCGGTCCAGCAGCCGTTCCAGATCGGTGACGAACGACTCCAGCCGGTAGCCGGTGGCCGGTCGGCGGCTGCGGCCGTGGCCCCGGTGGTCGTACATGACCACATCGATCCCGGCGGCTGCGAGGCCGGGCGCCACGGTGAAGTAGTAGCTCGCCAGGCTGTCGGTGAGCAGTCCGTGCAGCAGCACGGCGGTGGTGGCGGCCGGGCGGCCCTCGGGCGGGGGCAGCCGCTGGACATGGAGTTCGATACCGTCACCGGGGCCGCCGGTGTGGACCATGGCCATGGTCAGCTGCCCCCTTCGGCGGCCCGCAGCCGTTGCGCCACATGGCGGACCAGATGTCCGACGCTGAGGTCGATGATCTCGTCGAGCTCCAGATCGGCCACGAACTCCGCGAAGTTGACGTGTTGTCCGTACCGCGCCTCCAGGCTGCCCGCCAGGGCCACCAGGTCGATGCTCTCCAGCTCCAGGTCCTCGGTGAAGCGGGTCTGCATGGTGATCTCGATGTCGTCGACGCCGTATTCGTCGAGCATGGTCCGGAGCATCCCCGCGATGTCCTCGAGGACGGACCGCTCGTCCGCAACGGGTGGGGCCGTCTGCTCACCGATGGTCACAGTGCGTTCTCCTCGTAGTTGTCCACCGTGCCGGTCGTCCAGGCCACGGCGTAGTCCCTGATCGGCAACCCGGGCGGGTTCGCCGTCTGCGCGCATCGCATCCGGTAGCGGCGCGGCGGGCCGGAGGCCGTGGCCACCTCGGCCAGGAGCCACCCGGGTCCCGCCGCGACCATGACCGACTCCGGTGGCCGGCCGTGTGCCGATGTCCCCTCCGCCCCGGTCACCGCCCGGTGTGCGGCACGGAAGGCAGCCGCCCACCGGTCCTTGGACACGCCGGTCGCGTCGCACACCGCGGCCAGCGCCTCCCGTTCCCCCTCCGCCACCGGAGTCTGTCCGCCGGTGTCCGTGACCGCCTCGATGCCGATGCCGACGCCCGGCACACCGCGGCCGCCCGGTGGCCGGGGACGCACCAGCGCCACCCCGGCCTCGGCCCGGTGCGCGAGGGCGACGTCCAGCTCCGGCACCGTCCGCCCGTGCACACCGATGGCACACGGGCGCCCCCGTTCGTCCTCCCGGATCCCGATCTCGGCGGGGAAGACCGGGCCCTCCCCGCGCCCCCAAAGCCACTGCCGCACCGCGTCCTTGGCCGCGATCCGGCCGAGCAGCCACTGTCTGCGGCCGCGTGGTGCGTGGCGCTCGTACTCGGCGCGCTCGGCCGCGCCCAGATGGTTCCGCATGATCAGGTCACGGGACGCCAGGTCGGGCCAGCGTTCATGGACCAGCACCCAGCCGCCGGGCCGCGCGCTCGACAGCGTGTTGCGCTGCGGGAAGCGCTGGGCCGCCACCGTACGGGGGTGGTTGTCGAAGCGCCGGTCCTGCCAGCCGTTCAGCTCCGCCCACACCACACCACCGGTCCAAAGCTGCATATCGGCCTCCAGCATGGTGTCGCTCAGCGATACGATCCGCACCACGCACTCCAGTTCGGTGCCCGGTGCCGGTGGCGGGCCGAAGAGGCGCAGCCGGCGCAGGGCGACGGGGAAGACCACGGTGCGCTCGGTGCGGGTGGCCATGATCCAGTAGCCGAGCAGCTGGCCCACGTTGTCCAGCAGCGCGCCGGGCGCGGACGGTGCCGTGATCGTGCCGCGCACATGGGACGCGCAGATGGCGGTGAGCCGGGTGAGGCCCTGGAACGCGGAGCCGTGGAACATCCATCGCTCGTGGTACAGCTCGGCCGCGGTGTGGTCGGGGGCCCGCTCGTCGGCGGGGTCCGTACGCCACGGTGCGGGACGGTCGGCCGGGTGGCCGGAGGCCGTCTCAACCGTGCCGCGCGCGCCGTCCCCGAACGCGACCTCGAACCGGTCGGGAGCGCCGGGGGAGACGGCCACGGTGACCGGCACCTCGACCGGTGGCGCGGCCGCCACCCACTGGTCGAACCGCGCTCCGTGCACGGCGATTGCCGCCCGCCCGGGGGCCGCCCGCTCCGCCGCGTCCATGAGGTGCTGGAGGATCGTCGTGGCCGGAACCACCGGACGCCGGTCCGTCTCATCGGGCCAGCCGGGGCGTTGCGGGAAGAAGCAGTGGTCGAGCAGATAGGGCATGGCCCGGGTGGAGATGTGCAGCACGGTGCGTGTCACCTGCCGTTCCGCGCCGGGTTCCGCGGAGGGCTCCGCGCCGGGCTGCGCGCTCCGTCCGGTGTCTTCGGCCGCGTCCTGTCCGGCCCGCCGCGACCCGGCCGGTGCGGTGTCCTGTGCCGTGACCGGGCGGTTGCGCGCCGGGGACGGTCGGGCGCCGGCCGCGGCGATGACCTCCGCCGCCGAGTCCGCCGTCTCGCGCAGCAGCGCGTCGAGTTCGGCGGCCACGGGGTGGCGCCCGGCGAGGGCCCCGAGGCCGTCCGGCGCCGTCCGCCCGTTGCCCGGTGAGGGGGACGGCCGGACGGCGGAGAGCTCCGCCCGCAGCGCCGCCGCGTCGCGTTGGCCGAGGGAGACCAGGGAGCCGCCGAGGTCGAGCCGCACCGGTGGCAGCGACGCGGTGGCCCGTGGCTTTCCGCGGCCGAGCACGGCAGGCTTTGGCAACGCGGGGTCGACACGGGCGCCTTCGGTCCACAGCGCGGTGGCCACCCGGCGGAGCTGGGCGACACCGTCACGGCGGGCCGAACCCGCCGCCACCACCAGATGCTCCCTGCCCTGGAGGGTGTCCCCGATGAGCGAGGCCAACTGCCCGGTGCCGACCTGGACGAAGGCCCGGACCCCCGATGCGTACAGAGCCTCGGTCAGCGCGCGGAAGCGCACCGGCTCCAGCAGGTGGCGCAGGAACAGTTCGCGCACCGCCGGTTCGGTGTGCGGATACGGCGCGGCCGTCGTCCCGGACCACACCGGGGTGGCCGGGGTCAGCAGCTCGAACCGCCCCACGATCTCCTCGATGGACTCCAGATAGGGCGCGAGCATCGGGGTGTGGAAGCCGGACTGGAACGGCAGCAACTGCGCGATGACCCCCTCGGCGCGCATCGCGGTGACGAACTCCTCGACAGCCGCGCGCGGCCCGCACACCATCGACTGACGCGGGGCGTTGTCGTGCGAGAGCACCGTCCCCGCGTACGGCCGCGTCGCCAGGGCGGCCACCACCCGCTCGGCGGAGGCGCCCAGAGCGGCGAACGCCAGGCCGGGCACGCGGAGCGTATCGGGGTCGAAGGAGTCGAGGAAGGCGTCGACGGCCGCCCCGGAGCAGAGCCCGCCCGCCGCCATGGCCGTCCACTCGCCGACGCTGTGGCCCGCGAGCGCGTCCGGCACCAGGCCCATCCGCCGCAGCGCGCCGTCGAGCAGCCGCCCCACCGCGAAGACGCCGACGCCATGGCGGCCCACATCACCGACCCGCGCCGCTCCGGCGGAGTGGCGGGCCACCGCGCCGGCGAGCCCGAAGTACGCGGCGACGCCGTCCACCCGGGGCGCGAACTCCGCCTCGAGGCCGGGGAAGACGAAGGCGAGACGGCCCGTTCCCGTACCACCGCCGCCCTCGTGGTGCGCGCCAGCGGTGTGCCGTTCGCCGCCCTCGCCGAGCAGCGGGGCCGGGGTGAACCAGATGTCACCGCGGCCCCGCCACGCCCGGCCGCCCGTCACCACCCGCCGGGCCAGGGCCAGCCGTTTGGCGGTCGGTGCGACGATGCCGAGCCGGGCACGGCCCGGTGTGCGGTGGCCGTCCGACCCGGCGGTACGCAGCGCGGCGTCGTCCGCCGCGAGCAACTCGCCCAGCTCTTCAGGGGTGGCGGCGGCGAGCGCCAGCACCGGCTCGGGCTCGGCCACGGTCGTGGCAGCGGCAGTGGCACTGCCCGGAGCGGAGGAGGTTGCGGGGGAGGGGGCGGAGCGTGGTGCCGACGGTGCTTCCTCCAGCACCACATGCGCGTTGATCCCGCCGAAGCCGAAGGCGTTCACCGCGGCCCTGCGCACCTCGGCACCGGGCGCGGCCTCCCAGGGCTCGGCCTTCTCGAGGACGTGGAAGCGGGTCGCCGCCAGCGCGGGATGCGGGTCGTCACAGTGTAACGTCGGCAGCAGCTGTCCGTGGTGGAGCGCCAGCGCGGCCTTGACCAGTCCGGCCACCCCCGCCGCCGGCATCGTGTGGCCGATCATGGACTTCACCGAGCCGATGACCGCCCCGCCACCGCCACTGGTTCCGAAGACCTCGGCCACGGTGGCGAGTTCGGCCGCGTCCCCGGCGGGTGTGCCGGTGCCGTGCGCCTCCAGCAGCCCGATCGCGCCGGGTTCCCGCGGATCCAGCCCCGCCGCCCGCCACGCCTGCCGCACGGCCCGTGTCTGGCCATCGGGATCGGGGGTGGTCAGCCCCGCCGCGCGGCCGTCGCCCGCCACCCCGGTGCCCCGTACGACCGCGTAGACACGGTCCCCGTCACGCAGGGCGTCGGCCAGCCGCTTGAGCACCACCACCCCGGTGCCCTCGCCGATCAGAACACCGTCGGCCGCCCGATGGAACGGGCGGATCCGCTGACTCGGCGACAGCGCGCGCAGCTGCGCGAAAACACTCCACAGCGTGATGTCGTGGCAGTGGTGCACACCGCCCGCGAGCATCATGTCGCAGCGCCCGGAAGCCAGTTCACCCACGGCCTGGTCAACGGCGACGAGCGAGGAAGCACACGCCGCGTCCACCGTGTACACGGGGCCACGCAGATCGAGCCGATTGGCCACCCGGGAGGCGGCCAGGTTGGGCACCAGACCGATGGCCGCCTCGGGTCGATCGGGCCCCAGCCGTTCGACGAACGCCGCCCGGACCCGGTCCAGCACATCGTCCCGCAGCCCGGGCAGCAGCTCCGCGAGCGTATGCGTCAACTGGTGGGCGGTACGCACCCGCTGGTCCAGCCGGGCGAGCCCCGGCGTGAGATAGCCACCGCGTCCGAGGACGACACCCACCCGTTCCGGGGCGGGCAGCCGGTCCGGGCCGCCCGCGTCGTCGAGGGCCTCCGCGGCCACCTTCAGCGCGATCATCTGGTCGGGCTCGGTGCCGGACACCGAGGACGGCGTGATCCCGAACCGTACGGCGTCCACCTCGGCGAACTCGTCCACGAACCCGCCCCGTCGGCAGTACACCCGGTCGGCGGCCGCCGTACCGCCACCCGCGCTGCCCGGAGCGTAGAACGCCGCGTCCCACCGCCCGTCCGGGACGGCGGTGATGGCGTCCACGCCGTTCAGCAGATTCCGCCAGTAGGCGGCGAGCCCGGGGGCGCCGGGGAACACCACGGACATCCCGACGATGGCCACCGGCGGGACACGGCCGTCCCCGGCAGCCCCGTCCGCCGCACGGTCCGCGGCCCCGGTCACCAGCGCGAGGCGGTGCGGACGACGGCACGGGTGGACTCGTCGCCCCAGGCCAGTTCGCGCAGCAGGGCCAGCGCGCCTTCCTCCGGGTCGATGAGCGCGATGCCGCGCCGGGCGTACGCGCGCGCCAGCTCCGGGGTCACCATCCCGTGGTGTGCGCCTGTGGGTGCCCAGGGCCCCCAGTGGACGGTCAGCACCCGGCGTCCGGTGCGGGCCGCCCACCGGGTCCCGATGGCTTCCAGCGCGTCGTTGGCCGCCGCGTAGTCCGCCTGTCCCCGGTTGCCGGACACCGCGGAGACACTGCCGAAGAGCACCGCGAACGAGGGCTCGGCCGAGACCTTGTCCAGCGCGTCCAGCAGTGTGCTCGCGCCGTCCGTCTTGGTGCCGAACACCCGCTGGAACGACTCCGTGGACTTCTCCTCGATCAGGTGGTCGTCGATCACACCGGCCGCGTACACCACCCCGTCCAGCCGTCCGTGGTCGGTGTGGATCTCCTTGACGGCCCGGAGCACCGCGCCCGCGTCGCGCACATCCACCGACCGGTACCGCACCCGGCTGCCGAGGCTTCGTAACTCCTCGACCGTGGCCGCCACTTCGCGTAGTGCCAGGATCCGGGCCGCCTCACGCTGGATGGTCGCCGGTGTCCGGTCACCGCCCAGGGCGGCGAGCGCGGCGCGCAGCGCGGGCTCGTCCCGGGCCCCGGCGGTGGCCGGGTCCTCGGGGCCCACGGGTTCGGGGGTACGGCCCAGCAGTTCGATCCGACAGCGGGAGGCGGCCGCGAGTGCGGCGGCGAAGCGTGCGGTGATGCCGCGGCCACCGCCCACCAGGACCACCACCGCGTCCCGGTCGAGCCCCAGGGCCGCGGCCTCCGCCGCACCCTCGCCCGCGGGGCCCGCGCCCGCTGCGGCCAGCGCCCCCGGCCCGGTCTCCACCGCCTCCAGCCCCTGCCGCCCGGTGGCGGTGCGCAGTACGACCGGAGTGCGGTCCGTGGCGGCCACCTCGTCGAGCAGCGCGTCGGCGACGGCGGCCGCGGTGGCCGTCCCGTCCGTGGGGAAGTCGACCACAGCCGTCGCGACCTGGGGGTACTCCTTGGCCACCGTGCGGAACAACCCGTGCAGCCCGGCCGGACGGAGGTCGAGCGGATCGGCGTGGCGGGCGGCCAGCAGCCACCGCGGACGGCATCGCAGGGCCGCCCGGACGACGGGGAACGCGGCGGGCAGCACGGGCGCGCCGGAGCCGCTGAGCGGGTCGAGCAGGATGACTCCGTCCATCCGGCCGTCGCCTTCGGCCAGCAGGTGTCCCGCGTCGAACACCACGACCTCGGCGCCGTACTCGGTCAGCCGCGCGGAGAGGGCGCCGGCCACGTCGTCGGCCGCGCCGAGCAGGGCGAAGCGGGTGCCGGACAGCAGCGCGGGCGCGGTGCCGACGGTGTCGGGAACGGCGAGCGGCACCGGACGCAGCAGGAACCGTCGGGGTGCGCTTCCGGTGGCGGTGGCCGGTGCCGCCTCCGCGACGGGGGCACCGGGGACGGGGGCCGGTTCGCCGCTGGCGCCGGTGGCGGGGGCGGCCTCGACGGGCTCGGCGGTGGCGGGTTCGGTGGCGGCGGGGGAGAGGCGGGCGGTCAGCCAGGTGGCGACGGCCGTCGCCGTGCGGGCCTTGGCCAGTTCCTCCAGCTCCTCGTCGCCGAGAGCCCCCGGACCGGATATGCCCAGACGCCGGGCCAGCTCTCCCGCGATCTCGGCCCGTTTGATCGAGTCGATGCTCAGGTCGGCCTCGAGATCGAGATCCGGCTCGATCATGTCGAGTGGGTAGCCGGTTCGTTCACCGATGATCTCCGATACGGCGCGGAGCACCTCCGCCACGGTGTGCTCTTGGGCGGGCGCCGGGCCGTCGGCGGGCGGCGCGGGACGTGGTTGCTCCGGTGGCGCTGCCACGGGAACGGGCGTGTCCACGGAAGCGGAAGCGGTCACCGGTGCCGACACCGGTGTCGGCACCCGCGCGTGGACGGCGTCCGGTGCGGTCGGCCGGGCGTCCGGCGTGGCACCGAAGTACGTCAGGAGTACATCGCGCTGGGCCGCGACCATCTCCCGGCTCGTCCTGAGGAATTCGGAGATCAGGGCGTCCCGGTCGCCTCGCGCGCCCTCCGTGTGCTCCGCCTGGCTCACCGTTGCCTCCACGACACGTCGGGCCGGTGCGAGCGCACCGGGGAGAAGTTCACCGGCGGCGGTACGGACCAGCTGCCCGTCGACCGTCCAACCCGCCCGGCGCGGCGGATCGGCGCGTCCCGCGTCCACGGCGTCCCGGCCGTGGAACAGCCAGCCGGTCCGCACCGGCAGCCCGGCAACGGCCAGTTGGGCGAGGGCGTCGAGGAAACCGGGCAGCCCGCCGATGCCGGTGGCCTCCCGCGCGCCGTCGCAGGCGACGGCGCGGTGCGGACGGTCGCCGAGGATCGCCCCGACGAGCCGGGTGAGCACCGTGCCGGGTCCCGCCTCGACGAACACCCGGGCGCCCGCCGCGTACATGGCCTCGATCTGCTCCATGAAGCGCACGGGAGCGCCGATCTGGGCGGCGAGTTCCGCCCGGATGGTGTCCGGGGCAGCGCCGTGCGGGGCGGCGGTGCGGTTCGCCCAGACCGGGAACTCCGGTGGCGCCAACTCCCGCCGGGCCAGTGCCCCGGCGAAACGTGACGAGGCGTCCGCGACCAGTGGGCTGTGGAAGGCGCAGGCCACCGGGATGGTCTTGGCGGAGTGTCCGGCGTCCCGCAGTGCGCGCACCGCCTTGGCCACCGCCTCCTCCGGCCCGGACACCACGGCCTGGCGCGGGGCGTTGTGATTGGCGAGGACGACCCGCTCATGGAGCCCGGAGTCCCGCAGTACCCGTACGACCTCCTCGGCCGGTGCCGTCACCGCGGCCATCGTCCCGGGAGTGTCGCCCGCGGCGGCCACGATGGCCGCCGCGCGTTCGGCACTCAGCTCCAGCAGGGCGCGGGGGGTGAGGGCTCCCGCCGCGCAGAGCGCCACCAGCTCTCCGTAGCTGTGCCCGCCCGCCATGTCGGGCCTGACACCGGCGGTGGTGAGCAGGTCGTACGCGGCCAGCCCGGTCATCCCGAGCGCGGGCTGCGCCACCCGGGTGTCGGTGAGCGCGGCGCGCTGTGCGGCCCTCCCCGCCGTGTCGAACGCGGCCGGTGGATAGAGCACATCGGCGTGGGTGCGGCCGAGTTCCAGGTGGCGCTGGAGCTCGGGGAAGGCGATGAAGTGAGCGGCGAATATCCCGGGCCGCTGGCTGCCCTGGCCGGGGAAGAGGAACGCCACCTTGCCGGTGCGGCCACCGTACTCGGAGCCGTCGGCCTCCGGTGCTCCGGCCAGGGGCCCTCCGGCCTCCGGCGTTCCGGACACGTGGATCCCGGCCGCCGGGTCGTGCTCACCCGCCAGCACCCGGCGCAGGCGTGCCGTCAGCCCCGCCACGTCCTCGGCCACCACCGCCACCCGCACCGGCGCGTGACCGGCGTCCGACCGCCGGGACGCGGCCAGCGCCAGATCGCGCAGCCGCCACGGCCCGGTGGCGGTGTCGCCCGCCGTTGCCAGCCGGAGCGTCTCCGCCACGGCGCGGAGCGCAGCCGCCTGATCAGCGCCACGGAAGACGAACAGCTCCGCGGGCCAGGTGCTGAGCCCCTGCGGCGGCGGAGCGCCCCCGTCATGGGCCGCCACGACCACATGGAAGTTGGTGCCGCCGAATCCGAACCCGCTGACTCCGGCGGTACGTTCGGCGGCGGGGGCCGCCCACGGACGGGCATCGGCGGGGAACGCGAAGGGGCTGCTGTCCTTGTCCCAGGCGGAGTTCGGCCGCTTCAGATGCAGGGTCGGCGGCTTGACGCCGGTGTGCAGTCCCAGCACCGTCTTGATCAGTCCGGCCAGGCCCGCGGCGCATTTGGTGTGCCCGATCTGGGACTTCACCGAGCCGAGCGCACAGCCGCCCGGCCGGGCCCCGGCCGCGCCGAACACCTCGGTGAGGACGGTGAGTTCGGTACGGTCCCCGACGACCGTACCGGTCCCGTGGGCCTCGATGAGACCGACGTCCGCGGGCGAGACGCGGGCGTTGCGGTACGCGCGCTCCAGCGCCGCCCGCTGTCCCTCGGGACGTGGCGCGGTCAGGCCCAGGGACCGGCCGTCGCTGGAGCTGCCCACGCCCTTGATCACACCGTAGACGCGGTCGTCGTCCCGTTCGGCGTCGGCCAGCCGCTTGAGCACCAGACACGCCACGCCCTCGCCCAGGACGATGCCGTCGGCGTCGCTGTCGAAGGTGCGTGAGCGGCCGGTCGGGGAGAGCGCGTGGACCGACGAGAACAGCATGTAGTCGGTGATGCTGTTGTGCAGGTCGGCGCCACCGCACAGAACGGTGTCACTGGTGCCGCCGACCAGCTCCTTGCACGCCACGTCCACCGCGGCCAGTGACGACGCACACGCCGCGTCCACCGTGTAGTTGGCCCCACCCAGGTCCAGCCGGTTGGCGATCCGCCCGGCGATCACATTGGCGAGCATGCCCGGGAAACCGTCCTCGGTGAGCGCGGGCAACTGCTCCGCCACCCCGGGCGGCACCTCGCCGAAGTACGAGGGGAGGACGGCGCGCAGCGTCTGCGCGTGTGACAGATCGCTGCCCGACTCGGCGCCGAATACCACGGACGTGCGGGAACGGTCGAAGGCGCGCCCGGATCCGTCGCCGTATCCGGCGTCCTCCAGGGCCTGGCGCGCGGCCTCCAGCGCAAGCAGTTGAACGGGTTCGATGCTGCCCAGCGCGGCCGGGGGGATGCCGTAGCGCAACGGGTCGAAGGGGATCCGGGGCAGGAATCCGCCCCATCGGGAGTTGGTGGCGCCATCCTCGGCGGCCCCGTAGTGGACGGCCGGATCCCATCGTTCGGCGGGCACCTCCGTCACGGCGTCCACGCCACCCACCACATGGGCCCAGAACGTGGCGAGGTCGGGGGCCTGCGGAAACATGCAGGCCATGCCGATCACGGCGATGTCCAGGGGCGGTGGCGCCGGTTCCACGGTCCGCTGGTGCGCACCGGTGCCCAGACGCTCGCGGAGCGCGGCCGTGCTCCGGTCGAGGAAGTCCGCCGCCGCCGAGCTGACGGAGCGGTGCAGCGCGTCGACGGTGGTGATGGCCGACCGCAGCACCGCCACGTCCCCGGCCATGAACATCCCCTCGGTGAGCTGGCGGTCCTCGCCGACCGCCACCAGGGCGCCACCGGGGTCGCGTTCGACCCCCTTGCTGGCGATCCGCAGGCGTCCGACGTTGAGACGCTCCAGCTCCTCCCACATCCGCCGGTCCGGTGTGCCGCGCTCCCGCAGCTCTTCCCGGACGGTGTGGAAGCTGTCGGCGTAGGGGCTGACCACACACCGGGTGGCGTGCCCCGGCGCGGTCTCCAGCAGCGCGGTGCGCCGGGCGGCGACCACCTGGCGCTGGAAGAGCGGCTGGACGGCGCCCCGCGTCACGGCCTCCTCGGTGAACAGGTAGGCGGTGCCCATCAGCAGGCCCACGGCGCCACCGCGCCGGGTGAGCGGGGCGGCCAGCGCGGCCACCATCGCGGCGGAGCGCTCGTCGTGGATGCCACCGGCGAAGAACACCTCGATGCGATGCTCTTGGCCCGTGTCGTCCGCGTCGTCCGTGTCGTCCGCGTCGTTGGCGTCTGCCGCTCCGTTCGCGCCCGACGCGCCATCCGTGGCGTCGAGGAAGTCCTCGATCACCCCTAACTGCGCCTCCCACAGCGGGAAGCTGTTCCTCGGGCCCACATGCCCGCCGCACTCCGAGCCCTCGAAGACGAACCGGCGGGCCCCTGCCCGCAGGAACTGTCCGAGCAGCCCCGGCGATGGCACGTGCAGAAAGGTGGTGATGCCCTCCCGCTCCAACGCCATGGCCTGGGACGGTCGGCCACCGGCGATGACGGCGTGGCTGGGCCGGACCTCGCGTACGGCCTCCAGTTGGGCGTTCCTGATCTCCTCGGGCGCGAAGCCGAGCACACCGACGCCCCACGGCCGCCCCGCCAGGGCGGCCCCGGCCTCCTCCAGCAACGTGCGTGCCTGGTCGCGTCCGGCCAGGGCGAGCGCGATGAAGGGCAGCGCCCCGCCGTCGGCCACGGCGGACGCGAATCCGGCCTGGTCGCTGACGCGTGTCATCGGACCCTGGGCGAGCGGCAGCCGGGTCCCGGTCGTACGGGTCATCGGCGAACCGGGCCGCAGCACCGCGCCGGGGCGTAACGCCGCGCCGGGCCGCAGCATCGCGCCGGGCCGTAACGCCGGGTCGGGCCCTAACGCCGGGTCGGGCCGTAACACCCCGTCGGCCTGCGACGCCGCGCCCGGATCTGGCACGACGACAGTCCCGGCGTGGCGGATGGCATCGGTGATGCCCCGGACCGTCCGCGCGGTGTCCCGCCAGCGCTCGGCGAACCGTGCCGCGAGGAAACCGTCCTGGCCGACGGGGAGGGGGCGGGTGCCGGGAGCGGACACCCGCCGCCGCAGGACGCGGTGGCCACCTGCCACCACGGTCTCCGAACCGTCCATGGAGCGGATCGCGGCCACGCGCTCCTCGGGAAGCCCGCACTCGGCGAGCAGCGCCAACTGGCTGTCCAGCACCACCCCGGCGGCGCCCGCCACGACGGCGGCCGCCGCCGTGTGCGGGCCGATGCCACCGCACGCCCACACCGGCACGGTCACCTCCGGGTCGGCGAGGAGCCGCTGCACCAGCACGAAGGTGCTCAGCTCGCCCACCCGGCCGCCGCTCTCGTTGCCCCGCGCGATCAGGCCGTGGGCCCCCGTCGCGATCGCGTCGAGGGCCTCGTCCGCGGAGGTGACCTCCACGAGGACCCGGTGGCGTCCGGCGACGTCCTCGACCGCCCACGGGGCGTCCCCACAGAGAACCACCGTGTGCGGCCCGTGCACACCGGCGGCCCGTGGATCCGTGTCCACGGGCCGCGTGTCAACACCGGCCGCACCCGGACTCGCGCCGGTCGGCGGCACCACCAGATCTCCGGGCGCGAGGCGGCAGCCCGCCGCCACCCGGACCCCGAACCGGCCCTCGCCCACCCAGCTCCGGGTGCGTTCCAGCGCGTCCAGCGCCTGACGGCCACCGGCACCCAGATCGAGCACTCCGAGCCCACCGGCGCGACTGAGCGCCACCGTGAGTCTGGCGTTCGGTTCCCCGAACGGGGTGACACCGATGACAAGATCCCCCTCGTGCGCCACGGACGCCATGTCTTCTCCCGAGAGGTCGACAACGCTGGGAAAAGGGACAATTCGAGCACGTTTCAACGAAGCACCGATCCGGGCGGCGAGGATGTCACTTTCATGTTCAAGCGGGAAGAGGCATGAACGATTCATAGCTGATTCATAGGCAATCGGTCGCCGGACGCGACGTTGCCGCGGCCGGGACAGTGCTCGGCCCGGTCCGACGCCCGGTCCCGACCGCTCGTCTCCTGTCGCGGCATCTCCATCGCGTCAGGGTGCGCCGCGAGTTCGGCGGCCCCGGCCCGGCCCAGGAACGCGGCGCCGTCACCGCGGTGGAAGAACCACCGGGGTTCCCGCCACGCCACGAAGCCGGAGTGCGTCCGTCGACCGCCGCAAGGACCTCGACCGGCACGTCTTCTCCCAGCCACGTCCCCGCCGCGCAGTGCGCGTCGAACCGTTCGGCAGTGCTGCCGTGTGCGATGTACCACGAACGGTCAGCCGCGACCGCCGACGATCCCGTGCGATACCCCGCCCTCGCGCTAGTGTGCGACCGTGAGCTTCTCTGTCGTCATAGGGTACGGGCCCGCGGGGGCGGCCACTGCTCGACTGCTGGTCGAACAGGGTCATTCGGTACGGGTCATCACCAGGTCGGGCCGGAGCCCGGAGCCGGGTATCGAGCATGTCGCGTCGGACGCGACGGACAGCGGGCGGCTGAGCGCGGCCGCGGAGGGAGCGGCCGCGATCTACGGCTGTGCCGCGCCGCCCTACCATCGCTGGGCGAGTGGATGGCCACCGCTGGCCTCGTCGATGTGCGCGGCGGCCGAGGCGACCGGGGCCGTCCTGGTCATGCTGGGCAATCTCTACGGTTACGGTCCGGTGGACGGCCCCATGACCGAGGAACTGCCGCTCGCGGCGACCGGCCCCAAGGGGCGGGTGCGCGCCGCCGTTTGGGAGCAGGCACGGGCTCTGCACGAGCAGGGCCGTATCACGGCGGTCGAGGTGCGTGCCTCGGACTTCTTCGGGCCCGGGGTGACCGACGGCGGACACCTGGCCGCGCGGGTCATGCCACGCCTGCTGCGCGGCAGGCCGGTCTCCACGCTGGGGGATCCCGACGCCCCGCACAGCTGGACCTATCTCCCCGATGTGGCCAGGGCCCTGGTCGAGGTAGCGGGCGAGGAACGGGCCTGGGGGCGGGCCTGGCACGTCCCGACGGAACCCGCACTGTCCGTCCGGGAGATGGTCGACCGCCTCGCCGCTCAGGCGGGAACGGGGCCGGTCGCGGTGCGCAGGCTGCCGCCGGCCGTGCTGGGTGTCGCGGGGCTCTTCTCCCCGCTGATCCGCGAACTGAAGGAGATTCAGTACCAGTTCGACCGGCCGTTTGTGATGGATGCGAGCACTTACGAAGCCGCGTTCGCGGTACGCGCCACCGCCGTCGACGCGCAGGTGAAGGCGACGGTCGACTGGTGGCGTGAGCGGCCGGCCGCCACCGGGTGATGTCGTAGGCGCCGAATCCCGTGGCTCGCAGGAGGAGCGTGGCGGTGCGCGGCGCCGCTGTTCCCGGGTGCGGCGTTACCAGACACAGCACGTCCCGGCCCGGATCAACGGGTGGCTCGCGTGATCGCCGTGAGCACCCCGTAACCAGCCCCCGAAGGAACGAAGCTGATATGTCATCCCCTGCCGCCGACTACGACAGCCTGCTGCGAAGAGTTCGTGAGCGGAGCCCCTGACCGGCGCGATCCCGACCGGCCTCAAGCGCCCTGCGGCGCCCTCTTCGCGTCCTTGTCGGAGGGCGCGGAGAGGGCGCCAGGGGCCGTGCTTCGGTTCCGGGCCGCCTGGGACCGGGCCCGCGCCCGCAGTCCGTCCGCGGTCAGTACGGACAGCGCCGTCCAGACGAGGCCGAAGCCGATCCACCGGGAGGCCGGCATGGACTCGTGGAACAGGGCGACACCGATGAGCAGTTGGAGCACCGGTGTGACGTATTGCAGGAGTCCGATCGTGATCAGCGGCACCCGGCGGGCGGCCGCCGCGAACGGCAGGAGAGGGGCGACGATCGCCAGGCCGCCCGACGCGAGCAGCAGCGCCTGCCAGGGCGGGTCCGCGGTGAACGTGCCGTGTCCGCTCGCCGCGTAGGCGGCGACGCCCACCACGGCGATGGGGGCCAGCGCCAGGGTCTCGACGGTGAGCCCGACGAGTGCTCCCACATCGCCGCCGACCCGGTTCTTCAGCAGCCCGTAGACGCCGAAGGAACCGGCCAGACCCAGCGCAATCCACGGCAGCCGGCCGTAGGCGACGGTGAGGACGGCGACGGCGACGGCGCAGATGCCGACCGCCCACCACTGGGCGCGCCGCGGGCGCTCGCGCAGGACGACCACGCCGAGGGCCACCGTCACCAGGGGATTGATGAAGTACCCGAGTGACGCCTCCACCACATGGCCGGAATTCACCGCGTAGATGTACACACCCGAGGTGAGGGCCAGTGACAGGGCGGCGGTCCCGAGCAGGGCCACCCGCCGTGGCGTGCGCAGCACCTCACGGAGCTGTGGGAGGCCCCCGGTCACCGCCATCACCAGGGCGCACACCGGCAACGCCCACAGGTACCGATGCAGAACGATCTCCACCGTGCCGGAGTCTTCGAGGAGCTTGAAGTACAGCGGAAACAGGCCCCAGATGAAGTACGCCCCGAAGCCGAGCAGGATTCCTTGCCGCGATTGCATCCGCCCAGTCTATTTGCCGTACGCGACGGGATTCACAGATGGTTTTTGGCCGGAAAACCAGTGGAGCGGTGCGAGTTAAGCGGAAGGGCGTCTTCGTCTTTTCTGCAATACCTGCCGCGGATGCCGTCGTGTGCGGTATGAAGGAAAGGTGCGTTCCAGGACCCCGTGAGTCGCGCTTGACATGACCGAGCGGCGTGCGCCGGGACCGACTGAAGCGCCTGTAAGAACCGATCATGGGACGGGGGGCATCGGTGATCGGCAAACAACTCCTGCGTGGCGGCATCCTGCCCGGCCACGGCGTTTCGCCGTCGGGTCCGCCCTGACGCTCTCCTGATCGTCTGTATTTTCTGTCGACCTTTCGATGACTTTCTCCTGACGCTTCCCTTCCCGGCTCTCTCGCACTTCTTCCCGGCCGCGGAATGACCGTAGGCCCGGCCGCGGTTCGCCCTGCTCGCCAATCCATGACGAAGGTTGCCGTGAAACCAGCCCTGAAACCAGACATGAAACCGTCCGCAGGCGGCGCAAAGCACAGGAATACGCCGTTCGTTATCAAGGAGTCGTCCGACCGATTCAACCGCGCCGTCCAGAGCAACTTGATGCAGGTCACCATCAAGGGACGGAACGGCAAGCACGTGCTGCTGCCGGACGGCCGGGACGTGGTCGAGTTCGTCAACTGCTCCTACCTCGGCCTCGACGTCCACCCGAGCGTCATCGAGGCGTCGAAGTCCGTGGACGAGACCTGGGGCATGAACTTCTGCTGCGCCCGCTCCCGGTTCTCGATCGAGCCCCAGCGCGAGCTGGAGGAGGAGCTGTCGGAGCTCTACCGGGGACGGGTGATCACTTTTCCCTCGACGACGGCCGCGCACATCTCCGTGATGCCGCTGCTGGCCAGCGGTGTGCTGGTCGACGAGGACACCACACACCGGATGTGCCTGATCTTCGACCAGTTCGCGCACTCCTCCATGCAGTACCTCAAGCCCGTGGTGGCCGCGGAGGCGACCGTCGAGACCGTCCGGCACAACGCGCTGGACGACCTCGCGCAGCAGGTCCGCCAGGCGCGGGAGCGCGGTGAGGTGCCGGTCTACATCGCCGACGGCATCTACTCCATGGGCGGTCTCTGCCCGGTGCGGGAGTTGCTGGACCTGGCCGAACGGCTCGACTTCTCTGTGTACATCGACGACGCCCACGGCATGACCATCTTCGGCGACCGGGGCGAGGGCGTGGTGCTCAGCGAGGTCGAGGGCGACGTACCCGACCGGCTGATCCTCACCTACTCGCTGTCGAAGGGCTTCGGCGCCTACGGCGGCGGGCTGCTCGTCGCGGGGGAGTGGCGGGAGCGGCTGATCCGTTCCTACGGCCAGATCTACGCGTTCTCCGCGGCGCAGACCTTCCAGGCCGTGCACGCCTGCCGGGCCGTGGTGGGACTGCACCGAGACGGAACGGTTCAGCAGCTTCAGGGCGCGCTCCGCGAGCGCGTCACGCTCTTCGACGAACTGATGGGGCAACAGCTCCCCTTCAGCCCCATCCGCATGGTCCCCATCGGCGGGGAGGAGGACGCACTCCGGGCCGGTGAATGGCTCCTGGACGAGGGCTACTACGTCTCCGTCGTCTTCTTCCCCATCGTCCGGCGCGGCGCCGCGCAACTGCGGGTGTGCCTCGCGGCGAACCACACCCCGGACGACATCCGGGGCCTGACCGCCGCCTTGCGGCGGGTCCGAACGTCCTCCGCGTGATCCGCCACCTCGACGGGAGTGTGGAATGCACCGCAGGGAAGTACACGTCGTCATCGGCGCCGGGGTGGCCGGCTGCCTCAGCGCGATCACCCGCAGCCGTGCCGGGTACCAGGTCGTGGTCCTGGAGCGGGAGAGCGCCCGCTCCGCCGGGACGTACCCGGTGTGCACCCAGACCAGCAACATCGTCAGCGAGAACCACAGCGGCGCGGAGTACCCCTTCGACCCGCGGAGCGCGCGCGACTGCCTCGACGGCCGGATCGAGAACGAACGCTTCTTCCCCGAGCTGATCTACGGCGGCAAGACCTACAGCCGCATCATCGCCTCGCGGAGCATGATGGACGACGGCCATGACATCGTCGGCCAGTGCCGCGCCAACATGCGCGTCATCCAGTCGCACTACGCCGACCGCCGCGCACAGGACCCGGCCGACGCCGTCTTCGGCGACCCGGCGGACATCTGCCGGGAGATCCCGACCGTGCCCGGCGTGCACGACGTCGCCGCCGCCTTCCTCACCCCCCAGCGGGGGATGAACCCGGTGCTCGTCTCCACCGTCCTGGACTGGGAGCTCAGGAGCGCCGGGGTCGACTTCCGCGAGGGCAGCACCGTCACCTCCGTGACCCACCGCGCCGACGGCCGGTACGAGGTGGCGTACCGCGGCGCCGACGGCACCCCGGAGACCGTGGTCGCGGACCAGGTCAGCCTGTGCGCGGCGACGGCGGCGTTCGGCATGGCGAAGCGGCTGAACCCGTCGATCGTGTTCCCGAAGCTGTTCCTGG
Source organism: Streptomyces sp. NA02950 (assembly GCF_013364155.1). Taxonomy (NCBI): domain Bacteria; kingdom Bacillati; phylum Actinomycetota; class Actinomycetes; order Kitasatosporales; family Streptomycetaceae; genus Streptomyces; species Streptomyces sp. NA02950. The sequence goes on from NZ_CP054916.1 coordinate 8,077,494, forward strand.
CCCTGCGCGAGATCCTGTACGTGGACCTCCCGGACGGCACGGACAAGAACTTCACCTGCCTGAAGCTCGAGGACTCCTACGGCGGCATGCTCAGCCCGCTGAACAACGCCTGCGCGATGATCTACCACCCGCCCGCGGCCCACATCATGAACCTGGTGATGGACCCGGAGACCTGTGCGTTCCCCGACGAGTACGTCCACTACCTGGCGGAAGGCCACCCGGAGAAGGAGAAGCGGGCCGAGTGGACCCTCGACCGGCTCCGGGAGTTCTACCCCGAGCTGCGGCGTTCGACGATCCTGGGCACCTACCTCAAGGTCGCGATCAACACGGTCTCGGACTCGCGGGTCCGCCGGAACATGGGCGTGTTCGACGTGCGGCCCGGCTGCACGATGAGCGTCCTGCCCAAGTGGACGATGTGCGCGGTGAACGCCAGGAAGGAAGTGACGCTCGCCCTGGAGCACTCCGTGGCCTCCGGCCGTCTCTCCGCGGACGAGGCACGCGAACTGGCCGGGCACGCCATGCGGCCCTGCCTCGAGACCCTCCCCGCATGGGCCGGGGATCCACAGAGCATCACCGCCCGTGCGGCCGCGCACGCGGTGAACATGAACGTTCCCCAGGTGCTCGCCCAGCGCTTCGCCCCGCCGCACGCCGAATCCGCATCGTCCCGAGGGACCGTCTGACGCGTTCTCACCGTCTGACGCGTTCTCCCCACGGGCCGGCCGAGAAAGGACCCATTGGTGTCAGCCAAGACCATCGTCATCACCGGAGCCGGAATGGGCATCGGAGCCGAGACGGCCCGCCACCTGGCCGCGGGCAACCGGCTTCTGCTCCACTACCACTCCTCCGCCGAAACCGCCCTGGCCCTCCAGGCGGAACTGAAACCACTGTGCGCGAGCGTGGACGTGGTCGCGGCGGACCTGACGACCGACGACGGCTGTCTGAGCCTGTTCCGTACGGTCAGCACGCAGTTCGACGCCCTGGACGTCCTGGTGAACAACGCGGGCGGCATGATCGAGCGGCAGGCGGTCGAGGACCTGGACTGGCGGCACCTGTCCGACACCTTCGCGCTCAACACCTTCTCGGCCATGCGGCTCACGGGTCTGTGCACCGGACTCCTCCGGCACGGCAGCAACCCGTGCGTGGTGAACGTGACCTCCATCGCGATGCGCCACGGCGCGCCGACCGCGACCGCGTACGGGGCCGCCAAGTCCGCCCTGGACGCCTTCACCCGGGGCGCCGCGAACGAACTGGCGCCGCACATCCGGGTCAACGCCGTGGCGCCGGGGATCATCGACACACGGTTCCACGAGCGGGTCACCTCCCCGGAGAAGATGCGGCAGTTCGTCGACAGCACCCCGCTGAAGCGGGCCGGAACCGTCGTCGACGTCGCCCGCACCATCACCTTCCTCATCGACAACGAATTCATGACCGGCGAGACGGTCGACTGCAACGGCGGACTGTCGATGCGCTGACCACCGGTCCGGCCAAGCCCCCCAGGGGGCCGTCACGAGAGGGGCTCACCCCCATGGCGTCCAAGCGCGTTCTTGTCACCGGTGGTGCCGGGTTCATCGGATCCCACCTGTGCGAGCGACTACTCGACGAGGGCCATGACGTCCTGTGCATGGACAACCTCTTCACCGGACAACGACGCAATATCGAGCATCTGCTGGGCCACGAGCGCTTCGAGTTCGAACGGCACGACGTCAACGAGCCGTTCGTCGTGGAGGCCGACCGGATCTTCCACCTCGCCTGCCCGGCGTCGCCCGTGCACTACCAGCGCAACCCGGTGCGCACCGTCCGCACCTGTGTGCAGGGCACGATGCACGCCCTGGAGGCGGCCCGCGAGGTCGGCGCACGGCTGTTCATCGCCTCCACCTCCGAGGTCTACGGCGACCCCGCGGTGCATCCGCAGACCGAGGACTACTGGGGCCATGTGAACCCCATCGGGGTCCGTGCCTGCTACGACGAGGGCAAGCGCTGCGCCGAGGCCCTGGCGATCAGTTACGCGACGCAGTACGGCGTCCAGGTGCGCATCGCCCGCATCTTCAACACCTACGGCCCGCGTATGCACGAGAACGACGGCAGAGTGGTGTCGAACTTCATCGTGCAGGCGCTGCGCGGCGAGCCCCTCACCCTCTACGGAGACGGCCGTCAGACCCGGTCCTTCTGCTACGTCGACGATCTGGTGGAGGCGGCCGTCCGGTTCATGGAGGCGGACACCGACGCCACCCCGATGAACCTCGGCAACCCCCAGGAGTCCACCATCGAGCGGATCGCGCGGGCGATCAAGGACTTGAGCAACTCCCGCTCGGAGACGGTGCTGCGGCCGCTGCCCCAGGACGACCCGACCCGCCGTTGCCCGGACATCTCCCGGGCCGGTGAGCTCCTCGGCTGGGAACCCAAGACCGGTCTGGAGGAGGGGCTGCTCCGGACGATCGAGGACTTCGCGCGGCGGCTGTCCCTGCCCGAAGGGGCCCTTGACACCCACGACGAACTCGAAGGGATGCCCCATGCCGGGGTTTGAGGCACGGCGGCTGCGCGGACTGGTCCAGTCCGACATCCGGCGCATGAGCCGGGAGAGCGACCGGGCAGGCGCCATCAACCTCGGCCAGGGCATCTGTGATCTGCCCACCCCGCCCGCGGTCGCCGAGGCCGCGAAGGCCGCGATCGACGCCGACAGAAGCGTCTACTCCTACCCGGAGGGCGATCTCGCGCTGCGCGAGGCCATCGCCGCCAAGCTGGGCCGGGACAACGGTATCCAGGCGCGGCCGGACACCGAGATCGTGGTCACGGCGGGCGCCACCGGCGCGTACACCACGGCCGTCAACGCCCTGCTCGACCCGGGTGACGGCATCCTGCTGATGGAGCCCTATTACGGCTACCACCTCAACGCCGCGGTGGTGGCCGGGCTCGAACCGCACTGCCTCACACTCGAACCGCCCGGGTTCGCCGTCACCGAGGACGCGCTGCGGGCGGCGCTGCGCCCCCACACCCGCGCCGTGGTGGTGTGCACCCCGGCGAACCCCAGCGGCAAGATGTTCGGCCGGGCGGAGCTGGAGGCGGTGGCCCGTGTCGCGCACGAGCGCGATCTGCTGGTGATCACCGACGAGATCTACGAGTACATCCGCTTCGACGGCCGACCGCATATCTCGCCCGCCACCGTGGACGGACTCTGGCCGCGCACGGTCAGCATCATGGGGCTGTCGAAGACCTTCAGCATCACCGGCTGGCGCATGGGGTACGCGGTCGCGCCCGCACCGCTGGCCCGCGCCATCGCCCTCGTCAACGACCTGTACTACGTCTGCGCCCCGACCCCGCTGCAACACGGGGTGACCGCCGGATTCGGCCTGCCCACCACCTACTTCGCCGGACTCGCCACGGACTATCAGCGCAAGCGCGAGCGGCTGTGCGAGGCGCTGGCGGCGGCGGGCACCCGGCCCATCGTGCCCCAGGGCGCCTACTACGTCCTCGCCGATGTCTCCGACTGGGGCTTTCCCACGGCATGGGAGGCGGCGGGGGTACTCGTCGAACACGGCAAGGTGGCTTCCGTACCGGGCAGCGCCTTCTACCAGGGCCCGACCGGCGACCAACTGCTGCGCTTCTGCTTCGCCAAGGACGACGCCGTCCTCGACGCGGCCTGCGAGCGCATCCGTCGTTTCCAACCCAGCCCGGCGCTGATGTGACCTCTGCCACATCTGTGACAGAAATCCCCCGTGGGTGTATCCGGACCCGGTGCACCCGGATCTGTGGTCCGGAGAAGGGAACAGTCAGCTTGAGGGTGGGAAGATAACCGTGACCGTTGAACGAAATCCGTGGCACGTTCTAGGCGCGCTGCTTGTCGGATTCTCCCTCATTTTGCTGGACATGAGCGTGGTGGCGGTGGCCAACCCCGCCATCATGGAGTCGCTCGAGGCCGATGTCTCCGCAGTGGTCTGGGTGACCAGCGCGTATCTGCTCACCTACGCGGCGCCGCTGCTGTTCACCGGACGGCTGGGCGACCGCTACGGCCCCAAGAACGTCTATCTCGTCGGCCTGGTGGTGTTCACGCTCGCCTCGCTGTGGTGCGGCGTGGCGGGGAGCATCGACATGCTGATCGCGGCCCGCGCGGTGCAGGGCCTCGGGGCCGCGCTGATGACCCCCCAGACCATGGCGGTGGTCACCCGGATCTTCCCCGCGGACAAGCGCGGTGCCGCGATGGGAGCGTGGGGCGGCTCCGCCGGTGTCGCCCTGCTGGTGGGTCCGGTCATCGGCGGCCTGCTGGTGGACTCCGCCGGCTGGGAGTGGATCTTCCTGATCAATGTGCCGATCGGTGTCCTCGCCTTTGTCCTGGCGTGGAAGCTGGTTCCGACCCTCGAGACCAGGCCCCACAAGTTCGACCTGCTCGGCATCGCGCTGTCCTGCGGGGGCATGTTCCTGCTGGTCTTCGGCCTCCAGGAGGGCAACAACAAGAACTGGTCGGCCAGTATCTGGTTGATGATCGGCGCGGGGCTGGCCGTGCTGGTGATGTTCGTCGTGACACAGGCCCTCAACAAGGGTGAACCCCTCCTGATGCTGAGCCTGTTCCGCGACCGCAACTTCGCGCTGGCGAACGTGGGGATCGCGGCCATGGGCGCCGCGGTGACCGCGATGACCGTGCCCACGTACTTCTACCTGGAAGGAGTGCGAGGGCTCTCCTCGATGGAGTCGGCCCTGCTCTTCGCGCCGCTGGCGATCCTGACCGGTGCCTGCGCCCCGGTCGTCGGCAAGCTGTCCGACACGATGCATCCGCGCACCTTCACCACCACCGGCTTTGTGCTGTTCGGCCTCACCATCGTCGCCTACAGCGAGTTGATGAGGCCGGACTCGCAGCTGTGGATGTTCTCTGCCACGGCTGCCGTGACCGGTATCGGCAACGGCATGGTGTGGGGCCCGCTGGGTGCCATCGCCACCCGCAACCTCCCCATCCACCAGTCCGGTGCGGGCTCGGGCGTCTACAACACCAATCGCCAGGTGGGCGCCGTGCTCGGCAGCGCCGCGGTCGGCGCGCTGTTCGTGGACCGGCTCGGCGCCCACATGCCGGGCATGGGAGGGGGCGGGGCCCACGTCGAGGGCAGCGCCACCGCGATTCCCGAGATGTTCAAGGAGCCCTACAGCACGGCGCTGAGCGAGACGGGTCTGCTGCCCGTCGGCTTCCTGGTGCTGGGGGCGATCGCCTGCACCCTGTTCATCCGCTTCCCGTCGCAGGAGACGCGGAAGGAGGGCGAGGAGGTCGCCATGCAGAAGGTCGAGGAAGCCAGTTGACGTCGTGCGGAGATGAACGGGGAGGGCTTCCTATGGGTACCGCGGAAGAATGTGGTCGCTGGATTCGCAAACTGGGCTCCACCGGCGATCCCAAGGCCAGACTGATTCTCTTTCCTCACGCCGGTGGGTCGGCGAACTCCTACTTCCAGTTCGCTCGCGGCTTCGGTGAGTTGGACGTCCGCGGGGTCCAGTACCCCGGTCGGCAGGATCGTCGTCATGAGCCTTTCCGGGACACCATCGAGGAGCTGGCCGACGAGATCGCCGAACTCATCGGCGAGTGGAACGATCTGCCCGTCGTCCTGATGGGAAACAGCATGGGCGCACTGGTGGCCTTTGAAGTGGCCCACCGCATGGAGGCCAGAGGCAACGCCGCTTCGGCCCTCTTCGCCTGCGGCCGGGTGGCGCCGACACTGCGCAAGGACGAGGGAACGCACCGCAAGGGCAATGACGCCTTTCTCCGGGAGATGGCCCTGCTCGGCGGCATGGGGCATGAGCTGCTCCAGGACGAGGAGATGCTCGACCTCATCCTGCCCCCCATGCGGGCGGACTACCGGTTGGCGGAGACCTACTGTGCCTCGCCGGAGAAGCGGCTCTCCGTGCCGGTCCATGTGCACATCGGAAAGGCCGACCCCAAGGTGACCGAGGCCGAAGCGGCCGAGTGGAAGCTGAGCACCACCGGGGAGTTCACCCTCGACACCCATGACGGCGGCCACTTCTTCTTCACGGACAACGGCGACCGTCTGACGGATTCCATCAACAGGTCGGTGGACGATGTGCTGGCCGTGAACCCATGAGGTTCTGACGGTCGGCGGACCCGTCGCGCGGCGCCTCGGTATCCACCCCGAAGCCCCGCGCGGCCGGGTCCGTCCTGCCGTGCCCGGAAACACTCCGGGCCGAACCCACCACCGCACCTCAAACCTCTCTCGAGAAAAATTTGTGGAATCGCTGTATCTGGGCGACCCACCGCGGGATCTAAACAGTCGACCACATGGTTGCCGGCAAGAGCCCGAAGGTGGGGGAAACAAGCATGGCCCTCGAGAAGCCCGACATCGTCGGAGCCCTGCGTAAGTCGCTGAAGGAGACCGAGCGCCTGCGGCGGCAGAATCAGCAGCTGCTCGATCAGGCGGGCGAACCCCTGGCAATTGTGGGGATCAGTTGCCGCTTTCCCGGAGGGGTGACCTCTCCGGAGGAATTGTGGTCGCTGGTTGCCGAGGGACGCATGGGGTTCTCGGAGTTCCCCGAGGACCGCGGCTGGGACCTGGACAACCTCTACGACCCGGACCCGGACCACCCCGGCACCGCCTATACGCGTCACGGCGGATTCCTCGACGGCATGGCGGACTTCGACGCCGAGTTCTTCGGTATCAGCCCCCGTGAGGCGCTCGCCATGGACCCCCAGCAGCGGCTGCTGCTCGAGGGCGCGTGGGAAGCCTTCGAGGACGCGGGCATCGACCCGCTGACCCTGAAGGAGAGCGACACCGGCGTCTTCTGCGGGCTCATGTTCTCCGACTACCAGTTCATCGCGGGCCTCAGTGACCGGCGGCCGGAGATCGAGGGCTATCTCTCCATCGCGTCCTCGCCCAGCGTGGCATCGGGCCGGATCAGCTACACCTTCGGCTTCGAGGGGCCCGCGGTCACCGTGGACACGGTCTGCTCCTCCTCCCTCGTGGCGATCGACCTGGCCGCCAAGTCCCTGCGCGCCAAGGAGTGCTCGCTCGCCGTGGTCGGCGGAGCGACGACCCTGGCCCGGCCCAGCGCCTTCGTGGAGTTCAGCCGCCAGCGCGCCCTGTCGCCGGACGGGCGCTGCAAGGCGTACGCGGAGGCGGCGGACGGTGTCGGCTGGGCGGAAGGCATGGGCCTGCTCGTACTGGAGCGGCTGTCCGACGCCCAGCGCAACGGGCGCAAGATCCTGGCTCTCGTCCGCGGCAGCGCCGTCAACCAGGACGGCGCCAGCAATGGCCTGACCGCGCCCAACGGCCCGTCCCAGGAACGGGTGATCCGTCAGGCGCTGTCCAGCGCCGGGCTCTCCCCGGCCGATGTGGACGCGGTCGAGGGCCACGGCACGGGCACACCGCTGGGTGACCCGATCGAGGCGGAAGCGCTGCTGGCGACCTACGGCCAGAACCGGGAGAACGGCCCGCTGTGGCTCGGCTCGATCAAGTCGAACTTCGGCCACACCCAGGCCGCGGCCGGTGTGGCGGGTGTGATCAAGATGGTGGTGGCGATGCGGCACGAGACACTGCCGCAGACCCTGCACGTGGACGCGCCGTCCTCGCATGTGGACTGGGCGTCGGGTGAGGTCGCGCTGCTGACCGAGGCCCGGCCGTGGGCCGCGGGGGAGCGTGTCCGCCGCGCCGGTGTGTCGTCGTTCGGTGTGAGCGGCACCAACGCCCATGTGATCCTTGAGGAGGCCCCGGAAGGGGAGGCGGCCGAGCGACCCGAGCCGACCGGGGAGCACGGGAACGGTGTCCGGCCGCCGGTGCTCGTACCGCTCTCGGCCCGTGGCGAGGCCGCACTGCGCGAGCAGGCCGACCGCCTGCGGGCGCACATGATCGCCCGTCCGGAGCTGGACCACCTGGACATCGCCTTCTCCCAGGCCACCAGCCGCGCCCACCTCGAACACCGTGCCGTGGTCGTGGCCACCGACCGGGGTGCGCTGCTGACCGGTCTGAGCGAACTGAGCTCGGCCGAGCCCGCCGCGAACGTGGCGGAGGGCCAGGCCGCCGGCTCGGGTGTGAAGCCGGTGTTCGTGTTCCCGGGTCAGGGGGCGCAGTGGGTCGGTATGGCGGTGGAGTTGCTGGACACCTCGTCGGTGTTCGCCGCTGAGATCGCCGCGTGCGGTGCGGCGTTGGCCGAGTTCGTGGACTGGCGCCTGGAGGACGTACTGCGTGGTGCGCCGGGCGCGCCGTCCCTGGAGCGCGTCGATGTGGTGCAGCCCGCGCTGTTCGCCATGATGGTGGGCCTGGCGGCGCTGTGGCGGTCCTATGGTGTGGAGCCGTCGGCGGTGGTCGGTCACTCGCAGGGTGAGATCGCCGCGGCGTATGTGGCGGGTGCGTTGTCGCTGGAGGACGCGGCCCGGATTGTGGCGCTGCGCAGCCAGTTGGTGCGGGACCGTCTGGCGGGCCTTGGCGGGATGATGTCCGTCGCGCTGCCGGTGGAGCGGGCCGAGGAGCTGATCGCTCCGTACGAGGGCCGGGTCTCGGTGGCGGCGGTGAACGGCCCGGCCGCTGTCATCGTCGCCGGTGAGCCGCGGGCGCTGGATGAGGTGCAGGCGGTGTGTGAGCGTGACGATGTCCGGGTGCGGCGGGTCAAGGTGGACTACGCCTCGCACTCGTCGCAGGTGGAGGCCATCGAGGCGGAGCTGCTGGAGGCGCTCGCGCCGGTGAGGCCGTTGAGCGGGCGGGTCCCGTTCTACTCCACGGTGACCGGCGGTTTCCTCGACACGGCCACGATGGACGCGGCGTACTGGTACACCAATCTGCGCGGCCAGGTCGGCTTCGAGCCCGCCATCCGCGCGCTCATCGACAAGGGGATGGGCTGCTTCGTCGAGGTGTCGCCGCACCCGGTGCTGACGATGGCGGTGGACGAGAGCGTCGAGGCGCGGGACGCGGTGGGCCGCGTGGCCGTGGTCGGCTCGCTGCGCCGCGACGAGGGCGGCCTGGCCCGGTTCCTGCTCTCGCTCGGCCAGGCACATGTCGCGGGTGTGCGGATCGACTGGGAGGCGCTGTACGCGGGCACCGGCGCGCAGCGGGTGGACCTGCCCACCTACGCCTTCCAGCGGGAGACGTACTGGCTGACCCCGTCGGCGCGGGGCGGTGACGTGACGTCGGCCGGCCTGGACCGGATGCGGCACCCGGTCCTGGCGGCGGCCGTGCAGGTCGCCGACCGCGACGAGTGGGTGTTCACCGGTCGCTTCTCCACCGAGACGCAGCCGTGGGTGCGGGACCACGTGGTGCTGGGTGCGGTGATCGTGCCGGGCGCCGCGCTCGTCGAACTCGTCCTGGCCGCGGCCCGGCACCTCGGCTGCGAACTCCTCGATGAGTTGATCTTCGAGGTTCCGCTGACCCTCGACGAGGGCGCCGCCCGGCACATCAAGGTCACCGTCGGCCGGCCGGGGGAGGACGGCCGTCGTGAGGTCACCCTGCACTCCCTCTCCGAGACCGGGACCGGGCCGGACGGTGAACGGCAGGTCGTCAGGCACGCGCGCGGCTGGCTGGCTCCCGAGGCCGAGCCCGCGGCGCCCTTCCCCGCCTCCTGGCCGCCGGTCGCGGCCGTCGAGTCCTCCGCCGACGCCCTGTACGAGCGGCTGGCCGACGTCGGGCTCGACTATGGCCCGCTGTTCCAGGGGGTGCAGGCGGTGTGGCGCAGCGGCACCGAGGTGTACGCCGAGGTCGCCCTGCCGGAGGACACCGCCGTCGACGGATTCGCCATCCACCCGGCGCTGTTCGACTCCGCACTCCACGCCAGCATGGTGGACAAGGACCCCGGATCCGCTCCGGACCTGCCTTTCTCCTGGTCCGGAGTGCGCGGCGGACGTCCGGCCTCCTCCCGGGTGCGCGTACGCATCGCCGGCGCGGGCGAGTCCGCCTTCCGCGTCGACGTCGTGGACGAGAACGGCGACATGGTCATCGCCGTCGACAGCCTCGCCGTACGTCCGGTGGACCCGGGGCAGTTGATGCGCGCCGGTGGCGAACAGAACACGCTGTTCCAGCTGGGTTGGGCGCCCGTCACGGGAACGTCGTCGCAGGCCCGCGTCGTGATCCTCGGCGATCTCGACGCGCCGGGCGAGCGCTTCGCCGATCTGCCCGCCCTGGAGGCCGCGCTCGCCGACGGCGCCGCCGGTGTCGACCTGGTGCTCGCCGAGATCGAGACCCCGGCCGCGGACGACCCCGCCCACGCCGCCAACCTGGTCGCCGAGCGCACCCTCGCACTGGCCCAGCGGTGGCTGGCCAGCGAGTGGCTGGGCGAGGCCACCCTCGTGGCGGTGACCCGGCGAGCGGTCGCCGTCGGCGCCGAGTCCGTGGACCTGGCCCAGGCCCCGGCCTGGGGTCTGCTGCGCAGCGCGCAGACCGAACACCCCGGCCGCTTCGTACTGGTCGACACCGACGACGGCACCCAGCCGGACTGGAGCTCCCTGGCCGGTCTGGACGAACCGCAGTTGGCCGTGCGCGGTGGTGCGCTGCTGGCCCCCCGCCTGGGACGGCCGGTCCCCGGACCGTCCGGTGCGGCGTGGCGGCTGGGCAGCACGGAGAAGGGCTCCCTGGAGAACCTCACCATCCTGCCCTCCGACGGCACCCGCGCGCTGGGCGTCGGCGAGGTCCGCGTCGGCATCCGCGCCGCCGGTCTCAACTTCCGCGACGTGCTCATCGCGCTCGGCATGTACCCCGGTGAAGCACCGCTGGGCAGCGAGGCGGCGGGCGTGGTGCTGGAGGTCGGCTCCGACGTCACCGACCTCAAGCCCGGCGACCGGGTGTTCGGCCTGGTGATGGACGCCCTCGGCCCCGTCGCCGTCGCCGACCGGAAGACCGTCGCGCCCATGCCGGAGCACCTCACCTTCACCGAGGCGGCCGCGATCCCCGTCGTCTACCTGACCGCGTACTACGGCCTGGTCGACCTGGCCGACCTACAGGCGGGCGAGAAGCTGCTGGTGCACGCCGCCGCCGGTGGTGTCGGCATGGCCGCCGTACAGCTGGCCCACCACTTCGGCGCCGAGGTCTTCGCCACGGCCAGCCCGGCCAAGTGGGACGCCGTACGCACCCTGGGCGTGCCCGCGGAGCGCATCGCCAACTCCCGCGACCTGGACTTCCGCGACGCCCTCCACGACGCCACCGATGGCGCCGGCGTGGACGTGGTGCTGAACTCCCTGGCCGGCGAGTTCGTCGACGCCACGCTCGAACTGATGCCGCGGGGCGGCCGCTTCATCGAGATGGGCAAGACCGACATCCGCGACCCGGAGGCCGTCGCGCAGCAGCGCGCCGGTGTGCGCTACCGCTCCTACGACCTCATGGAGGCCGGGCCGGACCGCATCCAGGAGATGCTGGTCGCGATCGCCGACCTGTTCGACCGCGGGATGCTGTCCCCCTCGCCGATCCGCGCCTGGGATGTGCGCCGGGGCCAGGAGGCGTTCCGCTTCCTGCGCGAGGGCCGCAACGTCGGCAAGGTCGTACTGACCGTTCCGGCACCCCTGGACCCCGAGCGCACCGTGCTGATCACCGGTGGCACCGGTGGCCTGGGTGCCCTGTTCGCCAAGCACCTCGTCACCCGCCACGGCGTCCGCCATCTGCTGCTGGTCAGCCGGCGCGGCCCGGCCGCCGACGGCGCCGCCGAACTGGTCGCCGAACTGGCGGCACTCGGCGCCCAGGCACACGTGGCCGCCTGCGACGTGGCCGACCGCGAACAGGTCGCCGGTCTGCTCGACTCGCTCGAGCGCCCGCTCACCGCCGTGGTCCACACGGCCGGTGTGCTGGCCGACGGCGTCATCGAGTCGCTCACCCCCGAGCAGCTGCGGCACGTCATGCGGCCCAAGGTGGACGCCGCATGGCATCTGCACGAGCTCACCTCGCGTATGGATCTCTCGGCGTTCGTGCTGTTCTCCTCCGCCGCCGGACTGCTCGGCAACGCGGGCCAGGCCAACTACGCCGCCGCCAACGCCGCGGTCGACGGGCTCGCCGCGCTGCGCCGGGCGGCCGGTCTGCCCACCCTCTCCCTGGCGTGGGGCCTGTGGTCCGACTCCACGGGGATGACCGGCGAGATGGACGAGGCCGACCTCGCCCGCATGGAACGCACCGGCATCGGCGCCATCTCCGGGGACCTCGGCCTGGAACTCTTCGACCAGGCCCTCGACTCCGAGGCCGCCCTGCTGGCCCCGGTGCGGCTGGACCCGGCCGCACTGCGGTCCCAGGCCCGCTCCGGCATGCTGCCCGCCCTGCTGCGCGGTCTGGTGCGCGCCCCCGCGCGCCGCGCCGACAACGCCAGGTCGCTGGAGCGGCGGCTCGCCGGAGTGCCCGAGGCCGACCGCGAGCAGGTCGTACTGGACCTGGTGCGCGCCCAGGTCGCGTCCGTGCTCGGCCACGCCTCGCCCACCGCCATCGACCCCGAACGCACCTTCAAGGAGCTCGGTTTCGACTCCCTCGCCGCGGTGGAGGTGCGCAACCGGCTCAGCCAGGTGGCAGGCATCCGCCTGCCCGCGACGCTGGTCTTCGACCACCCCACCCCGATCGAGGCGGCCCGGCTGATCCTCGCCGAGGTCGGCGGAACCACCACCGCGCAGCGCCCCTCGCCGCTCGACGAGGAGTTGCAGCGGCTCGAGGCGGTCCTGATCACCCTGTCCGAGCAGGAGCAGCAACTGGCCGGCGCGGAACCGCGCCTGCGCTCGCTCAGCAACCGGCTGCGGACCCTGCTGAGCGCAACGGGTTCCGGCCAGGACACCACCGACAACAGCCTCGAGGAAGACCTCGACTTCGTCTCCGACAGCGAGATGTTCGATCTGATCGACAAGGAGCTCGGATCCGCATGACCGGGAAGACAGACGACGGCCTGAGCGGTTCGAGTGGATCGAGCGGACCAGTGAGCGACGAGCAGAAACTCCGCACCTATCTGCGCCGGGTGACCTCCGAGCTGCGCACCGCCAACCGCAGGGTGCGCGAGCTGGAGCAGCGTGAAGTCGAGCCGATCGCGATCGTCGGCATGAGCTGCCGCTTCCCCGGCGGGGTGTCCTCGCCGGAGGAGCTGTGGGAGCTGGTGGCATCCGGCAGCGACGCCATGGGCCCGTTCCCGACCGACCGCGGCTGGGACCTGGAACGGCTCTACGACCCGGACCCGGAGCGGCCGGGTAGCGCTTACGCACGGGAAGGCGGGTTCGTCGACACCGTCCCCACCTTCGACGCCGACTTCTTCGGGATCAGCCCGCGCGAGGCGCTGGCCATGGACCCGACCCAGCGGTTGACGCTGGAGACGGCGTGGGAGGCGCTGGAGGACGCGGGCATCGACCCGACGACGCTGCGGGGCAGCGACACCGGAGTGTTCGCGGGCACCGTCTCCTCCGACTACGGCCCGTCGACGCTGCCCGAGCTGGAGGGGTTCCGGGTGACCGGCACCCAGAGCAGCGTGATGTCCGGCCGCGTCGCCTACAGCCTCGGTCTCGAGGGGCCCGCGGTCTCGATCGACACCGCATGCTCCGCCTCCCTCGTGGCCCTGCACCTGGCCGCGCAGGCGCTGCGGGCGGGCGAGTGCTCGCTCGCGCTCGCCGGTGGTGTCACCGTGCTGGCCGGGCCCTTCCTGTTCGTCGAGTTCAGCCGTCAGCGCGGCCTGGCCCGCGACGGTCGGTGCAAGGCGTACTCGGCGTCGGCGGACGGGACCGGGTTCTCCGACGGTGTCGGTCTGGTGGTGCTGGAGCGACTGTCCGACGCCAAGCGCAACGGCCGGCGGATCCTGGGGCTGATCCGGGGCAGCGCGGTGAACCAGGACGGTGCGAGCAACGGGTTGACCGCGCCGAACGGCCCCTCCCAGGAGCGGGTGATCCGGCAGGCGCTGGCCAGTGCCGGGCTGAGCCCGGTCGAGGTCGACGCCGTCGAGGGACATGGCACCGGGACGAAGCTCGGCGATCCGATCGAGGCACACGCCCTGCTGGCGACGTACGGCCGGGATCGGGACGGGGATCCGCTGTGGCTGGGGTCGATCAAGTCGAACATCGGTCATACGTCGGCCGCGGCCGGGGTGGCGGGTGTGATCAAGATGGTGATGGCGATGCGGCACGGAGTGCTGCCGCCGACCCTCCATGTCGATGAGCCGTCGCCGCACGTGGAGTGGGAGTCCGGGCGGGTCGAGTTGCTGACCGAGGCCCGGGAGTGGCGCGTCGATGGTCGTCCGCGCCGCGCGGGTGTGTCGTCGTTCGGTGTGAGCGGCACCAACGCGCACCTGATCCTCGAGGAGGCGCCCGCGGACGAGTCGTCCGAGGAAGAGCCGGTCGAGGTGGTCCGTCCCGCCGGATCGGTGCCGGTGGTTCTGTCCGGGCGGACGGATGAGGCGCTGCGGGCGCAGGCGGAGCGGTTGCGTTCGCACCTGGGGTCGCGGCCCGAGGTGTCCCTTGTGGACACCGCGTACTCGGAGGTGACATCGCGGGCGCTGCTGGAGCGGCGTGCCGTGGTGGTGGCCGCGGACCGGGACGAGTTGCTGGCGCGGCTGGCCGGGGTGGCGGGCGGTGAGTCGGCTGTCGCGGGGAAGTCGGCGTTCCTCTTCACGGGGCAGGGTTCGCAGCGTTCGGGGATGGGCCTGGAGTTGGCCGGTGCGTTCCCGGTGTTCGACCAGGCGCTGACCGAGGTGTGTGCGGAGCTGGATCCGCGGCTGGGCCGTTCGGTGCGGGAGTTGCTGGGCGCGGATGCCGGGGTGCTGAACTCCACGGAGTTCACGCAGGTGGTGTTGTTCGCGGTCGAGGTGGCGCTGTTCCGGCTGGCGGAATCGCTGGGAGTGCGTCCGGATTACCTGATCGGGCATTCGGTCGGGGAGATCGCTGCCGCGCATGTGTCGGGTGTGTTGTCGCTGGCGGATGCGGCGGAACTGGTGGTGGCGCGTGGTCGGTTGATGGGTGCGCTGCCCACTGGTGGCGCGATGGTCGCCGTTCAGGCCGCCGAGGCTGAGGTGGCGGAGTCGCTGGCCGGGTTCGAGGGCCGGTTGGAGATCGCCGCGGTCAACGGCCCGCAGGCCATCGTGGTCTCAGGTGATGAGGACGCGGCGGAGGAGTGGCTGCCGCGGTGGGAAGGGCGCAAGACGACTCGTCTTCGGGTGTCGCATGCGTTCCACTCGCCGCGTATGGAGCCGATGCTCGCCGAGTTCCGTGCGGTGGCCGACAAGCTGCGGTACGCGGAGCCGCGTATCCCGATCGTGTCGAATGTGTCCGGTGAGCTGGTGTCCGGGTTCGACGCGGAGTACTGGGTGCGCCATGTCCGTCAGGCCGTCCGTTTCGCCGACGGTGTGCGCACGCTGTGGGACCTCGGTGTCCGGCGGTTCCTGGAGCTGGGGCCGGACGCGGTGCTGACCGCGATGGCCCGGCAGTGTGTCGAGGACGACACCGAGGCCGCGTTCATCCCCGCCCTGCGCGCCAGGCACACCGAGCGCGAGACCTTCGCCGGATTCCTCGGCCGCGCCCACACCGCGGGTGTGGAGGTGGACTGGCACGCCTTCTACGCGGGCACCGGCGCGCGCCGCGTCGACCTGCCCACCTACGCCTTCCAGCGCGAGCGGTACTGGCTCACCCCGAGCACCGCTCCGGGCGATGTCTCGGCCGCCGGACTCGTCGGCGTCGAGCACCCCGTCCTGGCCGCGGCCGTACAGGTCGGCGACCGCGACGACTGGGTGTTCACCGGCACCCTCTCCACCGAGACCCAGCCCTGGGTCGCGGAGCACCTGCTGCTCGGCACCATGGTCGTGCCCGGCACCGGCCTTGTCGAGCTGGCCATCGCCGCCGGACGCCGCACCGGCAGCCCGGTGCTGGACGAGCTGGTACTCGAATCGCCCCTGCTCGTCCAGGACGGTGTCACCCGGCAACTGCACATCACCGTCGGGGCGTCGGGCCCGGACGGCCGCCGTGACGTGGCGGTCTACTCGCGGCCGGAGAACGCCGACGGGGACACCGAGACCACCTGCCACGCCCGGGGCACCCTCGGCATCGACAGCGCGCCCGCCGGTGCGGCCTGGCCGGAGCAGTGGCCGCCGCAGGACGCCGAACCGATGCCCGTCGACGAGCTCTACGGTCGTCTCGCCGACCTCGGGTACGACTACGGCCCGCTCTTCCACGGCGTGGAGGCCGTCTGGCGCGACGGCGACGAGACCTACGCCGAGGTGACCCTGCCCGAGGGCCACGAGGGCTTCGGCATCCACCCCGCGCTCTTCGACTCCGCGCTCCAGAGCGGTGTCATCCTGCTGACCGGAAGCGGCGCCGCGGCGCACCTCATGCCGTTCAGCTGGAACGGTGTGCGGCTCGATCGCCCCGGCACCTCGCGACTCCGGGTGCGCTCCACCATGACCGGTGGCACCTCGCTGCGGCTGGACGCCGTGGACGAGAACGGAGCCCCGGTGGTGTCCGTGCGCTCCCTCGTCGTGCGCCCCGTGGAGCAGGAACGCATCGACAGCGCGCGCGGGGACGCGCGGCAGTCGCTGTACACGGTGGACTGGACGAGCATCGAGACCGGGCCGGCCACCGGGGCTCAGGACCTCATCCGGATCGGTGCGGAGGAGACCTACCCGGACCTGGACGCCTTGGAGCGGGCGCTCGCCGAGGGCGCTCCGGCGCCGCGGGCGGTGCTCGCCGCCGTGTCCGCCACCGGCGAGGACACCCCCGACTCGGCGCGCGCCACCACCGCCCAGGCGCTCCGGTTGGCGCAGCGGTGGTTGGCCAGTGAGCGGCTGGGCGAGGCAAAGCTCGTGGTGGTGACCGGGCGTGCGGTGGCCACCGACGGCGAGGCTCCGGATGTCGCCCAGGCCGCGGTCTGGGGTCTGCTGCGCAGCGCCCAGTCCGAGCACCCGGGCCGGTTCGTTCTGGTCGATGTGGACGGTGACGAGCCCGACTGGGGTGCGGTGCTGGACGCGGACGAGCCCCAACTGGCGGTCCGTGGCGGCCGGTTGCTGGCACCGAGGCTTGGGCGTGCCGGTGCGGCGGCCGATCAGGTGCCCGCTCTCGACCCGGACGGGACCGTACTCGTCACCGGCGGTACAGGTGGCCTGGGCGCGGTGTTCGCCCGCCACCTCGCTACTACGCACGGCGTGCGTCATCTGCTGCTGCTCAGCCGCCGGGGTCTCGAGGCCGACGGTTCTGCCGCGCTGGTGGCGGAGCTGGAGGGCCTGGGGTGCCGCGTCCGGGTTGCCGCGTGTGACGTGTCCGACCGCGATCGGCTCGCCGAGGTGCTCGGATCTCTGGAGCGTCCGCTGACGGCGGTGGTGCACGCGGCCGGCGTGCTCGACGACGGTGTGATCGAGGCACTGTCGGCGGAGCACATCGAGCGGGTGATGCGACCGAAGCTGGACGCGGCGTGGCATCTGCACGAACTGACCGCCGGGATGGACCTGTCGGCGTTCGTGTTGTTCTCGTCGGTGGCCGCCCTCATCGGCAGCCCCGGCCAGGGCAACTACGCGTCGGCCAACGCCGCCCTGGACGCGCTCGCCGCGTCACGCCGGGCCGCTGGGCTGCCCGCCACCTCGCTGGCCTGGGGCCTGTGGGGCGACGCGGGCGGTATGGCCGGCGAGCTCAGCGAGGCCGACCTGGCCCGCCTGGAGCGCACCGGTGTGGGCGCGCTGTCCCAGCAGCGCGGGCTCGAGCTGTTCGACCTGGCGCTGGGCACCGGCGCGGCACTCCTGGCGCCCGTCCAACTCGACCCGGCTGCCCTGCGGTCCCAGGCCCGGGCCGGTCTGCTGCCCGCGCTGCTGCGCGGTCTGGCACCCGTCCCCGCCGGACGCACCGAGACCGGCGGCTCGCTCGCACAGCGCCTCGCGGGCGTTGCGGAGGCCGACCGGGAGCGGATCGTCCTGGACGCGGTGCGGGAGCAGGTGGCGGCCGTCCTCGGCCACGCCTCCGCCGCGGCGATCGACACCGACCGCGCCTTCAAGGACCTCGGGTTCGACTCGCTGAGCGCGGTCGAGCTGCGCAACCGGCTCACCCAGGCCACGGGCGTACGGCTGCCCGCCACGCTGATCTTCGACCACCCCACCCCGGCCGCCGTCACGCGGCTGCTGCTCTCCGAGTTCGGTGGTGTCGCGGAGGCGCCGAGGCCCGCCACCCGGACCCAGCGGGCCACGCTGGACGAGCCGCTGGCCATCGTCGGCATGAGCTGCCGCTACCCCGGCGGGGTCACCTCGCCGGAGGAGCTGTGGGACCTGGTGGCCACGGGCCGCGACGCGGTGGGTGGGCTGCCCACCGACCGCGGCTGGGACCGCAACATCTACGACCCCGACCCGGACCAGGCCGGGAAGATCAACACCAGCGGTGGTGCCTTCCTCGAGCGGATCGGGGAGTTCGACGCGGAGTTCTTCGGCATCAGCCCGCGCGAGGCCACCGCGATGGACCCGCAGCAGCGTCTCCTGCTGGAGGCGTCGTGGGAGGCGTTCGAGCGCGCGAGCATCGATCCGACGACGCTGCGGGGCAGTGACACCGGAGTGTTCGCGGGCGTGGTCACCACCGACTACGGCGGCATGTCCTCCGCCGAGCTGGAGGGCTACCGCCTCACCGGGACCACGACGAGCGTGGTGTCCGGCCGGATCGCGTACACCCTGGGCCTGGAGGGCCCGGCGGTGTCCGTGGACACGGCCTGCTCCTCCTCCGCGGTCGCCCTGCACCTGGCCGGGCAGGCGCTGCGGGCCGGTGAATGCTCGCTGGCGCTCGTGGGCGGTGTGACCTTGCTGGCAGGCCCCTACCTCCTGACCGAGTTCAGCCGCCAGCGGGCGGTGTCGCCGGACGGTCGGTGCAAGGCGTACTCGGCGTCGGCGGACGGGACCGGGTTCTCCGACGGTGTCGGTGTCGTGGTGCTGGAGCGGCTGTCCGACGCCCAGCGCAACGGGCGGCGGATCCTGGGTCTGATCCGGGGTACGGCGGTGAACCAGGACGGTGCGAGCAACGGGTTGACCGCGCCGAACGGCCCCTCCCAGGAGCGGGTCATCCGACGGGCCCTCGAGAACGCCGGGCTGCGGCCGTTCGATGTGGACGCCGTTGAGGGTCATGGGACGGGGACGAAGCTGGGTGATCCGATCGAGGCGCAGGCGCTGCTGGCGACGTACGGCCGGGATCGGGACGGGGATCCGCTGTGGCTGGGGTCGATCAAGTCGAACATCGGTCATACGTCGGCCGCGGCTTGTGTGGCGGGTGTGATCAAGATGGTGATGGCGATGCGGCACGGGGTACTGCCGCCGACCCTGCACGTGGATGAGCCGTCGCCGCATGTGGACTGGGAGTCCGGTGAGGTGCGGCTGCTGACCGAGGCTCAGAAGTGGCCGGGCAACGGGCGTCCGCGTCGTGCGGGTGTGTCGTCGTTCGGTGTGAGTGGTACCAACGCGCACATCATCGTGGAGGAGGCTCCGGTCGAGGAGCCGGTGGCGGACGAGCGGACCGTGCCCGCGGTTCCGATGCCGGTCGTGGTGTCCGGGCGGACGGATGAGGCGTTGCGGGCGCAGGTGGAACGGTTGCGTTCGTATCTGGTGTCGCGGTCTGAGGTGTCTTTTGTGGACACGGCGTACTCGCTGGTGACCACGCGGGCGCTGCTGGACCGCCGGGCGGTGGTGGTGGCCGGTGATCGGGATGAGCTGCTGGCACGGCTGGCCGAGGTCTCGATGGAGTCCGGTGTCACGGGTACGTCGGCGTTCTTGTTCACGGGGCAGGGTTCGCAGCGTTCGGGGATGGGCCTGGAACTGGCTGAGGCGTTCCCGGTGTTCGACCAGGCGCTGAGCGAGGTGTGCGCCGAACTCGATCCGCGGCTGGGCCGTTCGGTGCGGGAGTTGCTGGGCGCGGATGCCGGGGTGCTGAACTCCACGGAGTTCACGCAGGTGGTGTTGTTCGCGGTCGAGGTGGCGCTGTTCCGGCTGGCGGATTCCCTCGGGGTTCGTCCGGATTACCTGATCGGGCATTCGGTCGGGGAGATCGCTGCCGCGCATGTGTCGGGTGTGCTGTCGTTGGCGGATGCGGCGGAACTGGTGGTGGCGCGTGGCCGGTTGATGGGTGCGCTGCCCACTGGTGGCGCGATGGTCGCCGTTCAGGCCGCCGAGGCTGAGGTGGCGGAGTCGCTGGCCGGGTTCGAGGGCCGGTTGGAGATCGCCGCGGTCAACGGCCCGTTGGCGGTGGTGGTGTCCGGTGATGAGGACGCGGCGGAGGAGTGGCTGCCGCGGTGGGAGGGGCGCAAGACGACTCGTCTTCGGGTGTCGCATGCGTTCCATTCGCCGCGTATGGAGCCGATGCTCGCCGAGTTCCGTGCGGTGGCCGACAAGCTGCGGTACGCGGAGCCGCGTATCCCGATCGTGTCGAATGTGTCCGGTGAGCTGGTGTCCGGGTTCGACGCGGAGTACTGGGTGCGCCATGTCCGTCAGGCCGTCCGTTTCGCCGACGGTGTGCGCACGCTGTGGGACCTCGGTGTCCGGCGGTTCCTGGAGCTGGGGCCGGACGCGGTGCTGACCGCGATGGCCCGGCAGTGTGTCGAGGACGACACCGAGGCCGCGTTCATCCCCGCCCTGCGCGCCCAGCACACCGAGCGCGAGACCTTCGCCGGATTCCTCGGCCGCGCCCACACCGCGGGTGTGGAGGTGGACTGGCACGCCTTCTACGCGGGCACCGGCGCGCGCCGCGTCGACCTGCCCACCTACGCCTTCCAGCGCGAGAACTACTGGCTCTCCCGCAAGGCCGGCGTCGGCGACGCCTCGGCCGCCGGTCTGGACCGGATGAAGCACCCGATCCTCGCCGCGGCCGTGCAGGTCGGCGACCGCGACGAGTGGGTGTTCACCGGCAGCATGTCCCAGGAGACCCAGCCGTGGACCCGCGACCACATGGTGTTCGGGATCGTGCTGGTGCCCGGTGCCGCGATGGTCGAGATGGCGCTGACCATCGGCAGGCGCCTGGGCAGCGATGCCGTGGACGAATTGGTCATCGCCGCGCCCCTGGTCCTGGAGGACCACGTCACCCGGCAGATCCGGGTCACGGTCGGCCAGGCCGGTGAGGACGGTCGCCGCGAGATCGCCTTCTTCTCCCGGATCGAGGCGGGCGAGGACGAAGCCACCGAGCTGACCTGTCACGCCCGCGGCTGGCTCTCCGCCAAGGCCGAGCCCCTTGAGGCACTGCCCGCCCCGTGGCCGCCCGCGGACGCCGAGTCCCTCGCCGTGTCCGAGCTGTACACACTGCTCAACCGGAACGCTCACCTCACGGACGTGGGCTTCGACTACGGACCGGCCTTCCGCGCCGTGCGGTCCGCCTGGCGCCGGGGCGACGAGGTCCTCGTCGAGCTGGCGCTGCCCGAAGTGGCCGGCCCGGCGGACGGGTTCGCCATCCACCCGGCGATGTTCGACTCCGCCCTGCACGGCGGGCTCGGCATGCTGGACATGGGCGAGGACAACCCCAGCGGGCTGCCGTTCTCCTGGTCCGGTGTGCGGCTCGAGCGCTTCGGCCTCACCCGGGTCCGGGTGCGGATCACCCTGCCGGACCCGACCTCCCTGCGGCTCGACATCGCGGGCGAGGACGGGCTGCCGCTGGCCTGTCTGCGGCGGCTCGACGTCCGCCCGGTGGAGCGGGCGCACCTGGAAGCCGCGCGGCAGGACGGCGAGCGCCACCTGTACGAGATGGACTGGGTCCCCGCGAAGGCCGTCACGACACGGCCCGTCGGGTTCGCCGCGATCGGTGCGGTCGGCGGTTCGGTGGACCGGTTCGCCGATCTGACCGCGCTGGAGAAGGCCCTTGCCGACGGTGCGAGTGCGCCCGAGGTGGTGCTGGCCGCGGTCGGCACCCCGGACGGTGAGGTGCCCGGGGCGGCCCGCGCCGCCGCCGGTGAGGCACTGGGGCTGGTGCAGCAGTGGTTGGCCAGTGAGTGGCTGGGTGAGTCCCGACTGGTCCTGGTGACCCGGAGCGCGGTGTCCGTCGATGGTGAGGCTCCCGCTGTCGCCCAGGCGGCCGTGTGGGGTCTGCTGCGCAGTGCGCAGTCGGAGCACCCCGGGCGGTTCGTCCTGGTGGACCTGGACGGTGACGATCCGGACTGGGGTGCGGTGCTCGAGACGGACGAGCCGCAGCTCGCGGTGCGCGGCGGACGGCTGCTGACGCCGAGGCTGTCGCGTACCGCCGCGCCGGTGGCCGACCGGTCGCCGGTCTTCGACCCGGATGGGACCGTGGTGGTCACCGGTGGTACGGGGGGTCTGGGCGCGGTGTTCGCCCGCCACCTCGCCACCGGGCACGGGGTGCGCCATCTGCTGCTGCTCAGCCGCCGGGGTCTCGAGGCCGATGGCGCCGCCGCGTTGGTGGCGGAGCTGGAGACCCTGGGGTGCCGCGCACACGTTGCCGCATGTGATGTGTCCGACCGGGACCGGTTGGCCGCCGCGCTCGGCTCGGTGGAGCGTCCGGTGACCGGGGTGGTGCACGCGGCCGGTGTGCTCGACGACGGTGTGATCGGGTCGCTGTCGCCGGAGCACATCGAGCGGGTGATGCGGCCCAAGCTGGACGCGGCGTGGCATCTGCACGAACTGACCGCCGACGCGGACCTCTCGGCGTTCGTGCTGTTCTCGTCGGTCGCCGCGCTCATCGGCAGCCCCGGCCAGGGCAACTACGCGTCGGCCAACGCGACCCTGGACGCGCTGGCCGCGTCACGCCGGGCCGTGGGGCTGCCCGCGACATCGCTGGCGTGGGGGCTGTGGTCGGAGGCCGCGGGTATGGCGGCGCAGCTGGGTCAGGGGGAGCTGGCCCGTCTGGAGCGGATGGGGGCGAAGGCGCTGACGACCGAGCTGGGTCTCGGTCTGTTCGACGAGGCCCTGTCCTCGGACGCGGCGCTGCTGGCGCCTGTCCGGCTGGACACTGCGGTGCTGCGCGCCCAGGCCAGGGCCGGGGCGGTGCCGGCCGTACTGCGCGGGCTGGCACCCGTCCCGGCCCGGCGGGTGGACACCACGACGGTGTCCCTGCGCGATCGGCTGGCCGGAGTCGCCGCGGAGGACCGGGAGCCCATCATCCTGGACCTGGTCCGCGGCCAGGTGGCGGCCGTGCTCGGACACGCCTCCGCCGCCGACATCGAACCCGAACGCGCCTTCCAGGAAATCGGCTTCGACTCGCTCGGCGCCGTCGACCTGCGCAACCGGCTCACCCAGGCCACCGGTATGCGCCTGCCCGCCACGCTGGTGTTCGACTACCCCACACCCGCGGAGATCGCGCGCCTGCTGTTCGCCGAGTTCGGTGGCGTCGTTGCCGCCGAACCACCCATCCACAAGGAACTGAAGAAGCTGGAAGACATGCTCACCACGATCGCCGAGGACGACCGGCGCCACGTGGCCGAGCGTCTGCGCCGCCTGCTGTCCGTCGTCGCCGACGACGGCGAAGCGGAGAGCACGGCCGAGCGCATCGAAGCGGCCACAACGATGGACGAGGTCTTCCAAATGATCGACGCCGAGTTCGGCGAAGCGTGACGAGGGGCGCGGAAATGGCAGAGAACACCGATCAGCAGGAGAAGGTCGCCCGCTATCTCAAGAAGATGGCCAGTGACCTCAACCAGGCTCGTGCGCAGCTCCGTGAGTACGAGTCCCGCGACGGGGAGCCCCTTGCGATCGTCGGCATGAGCTGCCGGTACCCGGGCGGGGTGACCTCGCCGGAGGAGCTGTGGGAGCTGGTGGCCACCGGCAGCGACGCCATCGGCCCGTTCCCCACCGACCGCGGTTGGGACCTGGAGCGGCTCTACAACCCGGACCCGGACCAGCTGGGCACCGTGTACGCGAGGGAGGGCGGGTTCGTCGACGGCGCCGCCGAGTTCGACGCCGACTTCTTCGGGATCAGCCCGCGCGAGGCGACCGCCATGGACCCGCAGCAGCGCCTGCTGCTGGAGGCGTCGTGGGAGGCGCTGGAGGACGCGGGCATCGACCCGAACCATCTGCGCGGCAGCAACACCGGTGTGTTCTGCGGCGTCGGCCCGTCCGACTACGCGTCCATGCCCGCCGGAGCCCTGCCCCAGATCGAGGGTTTCCGTCTGACCGGTTCCACCACCAGCGTGGTGTCCGGCCGTATCGCCTACAGCCTCGGTCTCGAGGGTCCGGCCGTGTCCGTGGACACCGCCTGTTCCGCCTCCGCCGTCGCCCTGCACCTCGCCGTCACCGCGCTGCGGGGCGGTGAATGCTCGCTGGCGCTCGCCGGTGGTGTCACCGTGCTGGCCGGACCGTTCCTGCACATGGAGTTCAGCCGTCAGCGCGGCCTGGCTCCCGACGGTCGGTGCAAGGCGTACTCGGCGTCGGCGGACGGGACCGGGTTCTCCGACGGGCTCGGCCTGGTGGTGCTGGAGCGGCTGTCCGACGCCAAGCGCAACGGCCGGCGCATCCTGGGTCTGATCCGGGGCAGCGCGGTGAACCAGGACGGTGCCAGCAACGGGCTGACGGCACCGAACGGTCCGTCGCAGGAGCGGGTGATCCGGCGGGCCCTCGAGAACGCCGGGCTGGGTCCGTCCGATGTGGACGCCGTTGAGGGCCACGGCACGGGCACCGTTCTCGGTGACCCGATCGAGGCGCAGGCGCTGCTCGCGACGTACGGCAGGGAGCGCGACGGGGACCCGCTGTGGCTGGGGTCGATCAAGTCGAACATCGGCCACACCTCGACCGCGGCCGGTGTGGCCGGTGTGATCAAGATGGTCATGGCGATGCGCCACGGCGTGCTGCCACCGACCCTCCACGCCGAAGAGCCGTCGCCGCATGTGGACTGGGAGTCCGGTGAGGTGCGGCTGCTGACCGAGGCTCGGCGGTGGCAGGTTGAGGGCCGTCCTCGCCGTGCCGGTGTCTCCTCGTTCGGCGTGAGCGGCACCAACGCGCACATCATCGTGGAGGAGGCGCCCGCGGACGAGCCGTCCGAGGACGCTCCGGTCGAGGTGGTACGTCCCGCCGGATCCGTGCCGGTTGTTCTGTCCGCCCGCAACGACGCGGCGCTACGGGCCCAGGCGGAGCGGCTGCGGGAGCGTGTGGCCGCCGATCCGGACGTGTCCGTCGCGGACATCGGCCTCTCGGCGGCGACAACTCGGGCGCTGCTGGACCGGCGTGCCGTGGTGGTGGCCGCGGACCGGGACGAGTTGCTGGCGCGGCTGGCCGAGGTCACGGCCGGTGAGTCGGCTGTTGCGGGGAAGTCGGCGTTCTTGTTCACGGGGCAGGGTTCGCAGCGTTCGGGGATGGGCCTGGAGCTGGCTGAGGCGTTCCCGGTGTTCGACCAGGCGCTGAGCGAGGTGTGTGCGGAGCTGGATCCGCGGCTGGGCCGTTCGGTGCGGGAGTTGCTGGGCGCCGAGGGTGATGTGCTGAACTCCACGGAGTTCACGCAGGTGGTGTTGTTCGCGGTCGAGGTGGCGCTGTTCCGGCTGGCGGATTCCCTCGGGATTCGTCCGGATTACCTGATCGGGCATTCGGTCGGGGAGATCGCTGCCGCGCATGTGTCGGGTGTGCTGTCGTTGGCGGATGCGGCGGAACTGGTGGTGGCGCGTGGTCGGTTGATGGGTGCGCTGCCCACTGGTGGCGCGATGGTCGCCGTTCAGGCCACCGAGGCAGAAATCGCCGAGTCCCTGGCCGGGTTCGAGGGCCGGTTGGAGATCGCCGCGGTCAACGGCCCGCAGGCCATCGTGGTCTCAGGTGACGAGGACGCGGCGGAGGAGTGGCTGCCGCGGTGGGAAGGGCGCAAGACCACTCGTCTTCGGGTGTCGCATGCGTTCCACTCGCCGCGTATGGAGCCGATGCTCGCCGAGTTCCGTGCCGTCGCGGAGCGCCTGACATGCGCCGAACCCCGCATCCCCGTCGTCTCGAATGTGTCCGGTGAGCTGGTGTCCGGGTTCGACGCGGAGTACTGGGTGCGCCATGTCCGTCAGGCCGTCCGTTTCGCCGATGGTGTGCGCACGCTGTGGGGTCTGGGTGTCCGGCGGTTCCTGGAGCTGGGGCCGGACGCGGTGCTGACCGCGATGGCCCGGCAGTGTGTCGAGGACGACACC
Organism: Streptomyces sp. NA02950; assembly: GCF_013364155.1. Lineage (NCBI taxonomy): Bacteria > Bacillati > Actinomycetota > Actinomycetes > Kitasatosporales > Streptomycetaceae > Streptomyces > Streptomyces sp. NA02950. The sequence continues at coordinate 8,103,431 of NZ_CP054916.1, forward strand.
GAGGCCGCGTTCATCCCCACCCTGCGCGCCAGGCACACCGAGCGCGAGACCTTCACCGGATTCCTCGGCCGTGTCCACACCACCGGTGTCGAGGTGGACTGGCACGCCTTCTACGCGGGCACCGGCGCGCGCCGCGTCGACCTGCCCGCCTACGCCTTCCAGCGCGAGCGGTACTGGCTCACCCCGGGCACCGCTCCGGGGGACGTCTCCGCCACCGGGCTCATCGCCGTCGACCACCCCGTTCTGGCCGGTCGGGCGCTCATCGGTGACCGTGACGAATGGCTCTTCACGGGCCGTATCTCCACCGAAAGCCAGCCGTGGACACGTGACCACGTCGTCATGGGCGCCATCGTCGTGCCCGGTGTGGCGCTGGTCGAAATGAGCCTGGCCGCAGGGCGCGAAGTTGGCTGCGATGTGCTCGACGAGCTGGTCATCGAGGCCCCGTTGGCCCTGGAGGAGACGGCGGCGCGCCAGATCCAGATCATCGTCGGTCACGCCGAGGAGGACGGTCGTCGCGAGTTCGTCATCTTCTCGCGTCCCGAGAGCGACGACGCGGACGAGCAGCGCGAGGCGACCTGCCACGGCCGCGGCTGGCTGGGGCCGGACCCCGAGGCCGTGCCCGCATGGGACATCGCATGGCCGCCCCAGGACGCCGAGCCCCTCTCCTCGGAGGCGCTCTACACCCGCATGGCCGACATCGGCTACGACTACGGCGCCTTGTTCCAGGGCGTGGTGGAGGCGTGGCAGGACGACGATGCCGTGTACGTCGAGCTGGCCCTGCCGGACGACACCGACGCGCAGGGCTTCGGCATCCACCCGGGACTCTTCGACTCCGCGGTGCAGAGCTCGCTCTTCGGCGAGAAGCCGGACGACACCCTCGTCATGCCGTTCTCGTGGAACGGCGTCCAGCTCAGCCGGACCGGCGTGGCGCGCGCCCGTGCCCGGCTCACCCCCGCGGGCGAGGCCGCGTTCCGCATCGACATCGTCGACGAGTACGACGAGCCGGTGCTCAGCATGGACAAGCTGGTGTTCCGTCCGGTCGACCGGGCCCAGCTGAAGCGGGCCGCCGGGACACAGGGTTCGCTTTACCAGCTGGACTGGGCCCCGGTCACGGTCGCCACCGGCCGGTCCGCCCGGGTCGCGGTGCTCGGTGGGCTCCCCGCCGAGGGCGAGCCGTTCGAGGACCTGCCCACGCTGGAGCGGACCGTGGCGGGCGGCGACCCGGCCCCCGAGCTGGTGCTCGCGGTCGTCGACACCCCGGAGGCCACGGCGGCCGCGGTCGACGCGCTGGCCCTGGTTCAGCGGTGGCTCGCCAGTGAGTGCCTGGGCGAAGCGAAGCTGGTGGTGGTGACCCGGCGTGCGGTCGCCGTCGACGGCGAGGCCCCCGATGTCGCCCAGGCGGCGGTGTGGGGTCTGCTGCGCAGCGCCCAGTCCGAGCACCCGGGCCGGTTCCTGCTGGTCGACCTCGACACCGACACCGTGATCGACGGGTTGCGATGGGGCGGGTTGCCGGACCTGGACGAGCCGCAGTTGGCGGTGCGGGGCGGCCGGGTGCTGGCGCCTCGGCTGGCCCGTGCGTCCGCCGGTGAGTCGGTGACCGCGTTCGACCCCGAGGGCACCGTGGTGGTCACCGGTGGTACGGGCGGACTGGGCGCGGTGTTCGCCCGCCACCTCGCCACCGAGCACGGGATGCGCCATGTGCTGCTGCTCAGCAGGCGTGGCCTGGAGGCCGACGGCGCCGCCGCGTTGGTGGCGGAGCTGGCGGGCCTGGGGTGCGAGGCGCGGGTCGCCGCGTGTGATGTGGCCGACCGGGAGCAGCTGGCCGCCGCGCTCGGCTCGGTGGAGCGTCCGGTGACCGGGGTGGTGCACGCGGCCGGTGTGCTCGATGACGGTGTGATCGAGTCTCTGTCGCCGGAGCAGATCGAGCGGGTGATGCGGCCGAAGGTCGAAGCCGCGTGGCATCTGCACGAGCTGACCGCCGACGCCGACGTGTCCGCCTTCGTGCTGTTCTCCTCGGTGGCCGCGCTCATCGGCAGCCCCGGTCAGGCGAACTACGCGGCGGCGAACGCGGCTCTGGACGCGCTGGCCGCGTGCCGCCGGGCCGTGGGGCTGCCCGCCACCTCCCTGGCGTGGGGTCCGTGGTCGGACAGCGCGGGCATGGCGGCGCGACTGGGCCAGGCCGAACGGGCCCGTCTGGAGCGGATGGGAGCCAGGGCGCTGACGCCCGAGCAGGGTCTCGGTCTGTTCGACCAGGCGCTGACCTCGGACGCGGCGCTGCTGGCACCGGTCCAGCTGGACACGGCGGTGCTGCGCGCCCAGGCCAGGGCCGGGGCGATCCCGGCCGTGCTGCGCGGGCTCGCCCCCGCCGCTCGGCGCGCGGAGGCCGGTGGTTCCCTCGCCCGGCGCCTCGCGGGCGTACCGGAGGCGGACCGCGAGCGGGTCGCGCTCGACCTGGTGCTGGCCCAGGTGGCGGATGTGCTCGGCCATGCCTCGGCCACGTCCATCGATCCCGGCCGCGCGTTCAACGAGCTCGGCTTCGACTCCCTGAGCGCCGTCGAACTGCGCAACCGGCTCACCCAGTCCACCGGGGTGCGCCTGCCCGCCACCCTGGTGTTCGACCACCCGACCCCCGTGGCGGTGGCGCGTCTGCTGGTGTCCCAGATCACGGTGGACTCCGCGGGCGTTCGCACACGTGCGGCGCGGCCGCGGCGCGTCGACGCCGGAGAACCCCTGGCGATCGTCGGCATGAGCTGCCGCTTCCCCGGCGGGGTGTCCTCGCCGGAGGAGCTGTGGGAGCTGGTGGCATCCGGCCGCGACGGGATGGGGCCGTTCCCGGCCGACCGCGGCTGGGACCTGGAGCGGCTCTACGACCCGGACCCCGACCAGGTCGGGGCGGTGTACACGCGAGCCGGTGGATTTGTCGACCGCATCGGCGAGTTCGACGCGGACTTCTTCGGGATCAGCCCGCGCGAGGCGCTGGCGACGGACCCGCAGCAGCGCCTGCTGCTGGAGTCGTCGTGGGAGGCGTTCGAGGACGCGGGCATCGACCCGACCTCGCTGCGGGGCAGCAACACCGGTGTCTTCTGCGGCACCGTCGCCTCGGGGTACCACGCGACGATGGCTCCCGAACTGGAGGGCTACCACCTCACCGGTACCACGATGAGCGTGGTGTCCGGCAGGATCGCGTACACCCTGGGCCTGGAGGGCCCGGCGGTGTCCGTGGACACGGCCTGCTCCTCCTCCGCCGTCGCCCTGCACCTGGCGTCCCAGGCACTGCGCGCGGGCGAGTGCGAGATGGCTCTCGTCGGCGGCATCTCGCTCATGGCCACACCGGACCTGCTCATCGGCTTCAGCCGTCAGCGCGGCCTGGCTCCCGACGGTCGGTGCAAGGCGTACGCGGCGTCGGCGGACGGGACCGGGTTCTCCGACGGCGTGGGTGTTGTGGTGGTGGAGCGGCTGTCCGACGCCCAGCGCAACGGACGGCACATCCTCGGTCTGATCCGGGGCAGCGCGGTGAACCAGGACGGTGCGAGCAACGGTCTGACCGCGCCGAATGGTCCCTCCCAGGAGCGGGTGATCCGTCAGGCCCTGGCCAGCGCCGGGCTGAGCCCGGTCGAGGTCGACGCTGTCGAGGGTCACGGCACCGGGACGAAGCTGGGTGACCCGATCGAGGCGCAGGCGCTGCTGGCCACGTACGGCCAGGATCGCCAAGGGGATCCGCTGTGGTTGGGGTCGATCAAGTCGAACATCGGCCACACGTCCGCCGCGGCCGGGGTGGCGGGTGTGATCAAGATGGTGATGGCGATGCGGCACGGAGTGCTGCCGCCGACCCTCCACGTCGATGAGCCGTCCCCGCATGTGGACTGGGAGTCCGGTGAGGTGCGGCTGCTGACCGAGGCCCGGGAGTGGCAGGTCGACGGCCGGCCGCGCCGCGCGGGTATCTCGTCGTTCGGGGTCAGCGGCACCAACGCGCACATCATCGTGGAGGAGGCCCCGGCCGCGGAGCCGGTGGCGGACGAGCGGACCGCGCCCGCGGCTCCGATGCCGGTCGTGGTGTCCGCGCGCACCGATGTGGCACTGCGGGCTCAGGCGCGGCGGTTGAGCGAGCGCGTGGCCGCCGATCCGGACGTGTCCGTCGAGGACATCGGCTTCTCCTCGGCCACCACCCGCGCGTCGCTGGAGCGGCGGGCGGCCGTGGTGGCCGCGGACCGCGGCGACCTGCTGGCGGGTCTGGAGGCACTGGCCTCGGCGAACCCAGCGGTGAACGTGGTGGACGGCCAGGTCGTCGCCTCGGACGCCAAGCCGGTGTTCGTGTTCCCCGGGCAGGGAGCGCAGTGGGAGGGCATGGCGGTCGAGCTGCTGGACACCTCGCCGGTGTTCGCCGCTGAGATCGCCGCATGCGGTGAGGCGTTGGCGGAGTTCGTGGACTGGCGCCTGGAGGACGTGCTGCGCGGTGCGCCGGGCGCGCCGTCGATGGAACGCGTCGATGTGGTCCAGCCGGCGCTGTTCGCGGTGATGGTGGGCCTGGCGGCGCTGTGGCGCTCCTACGGTGTCGAGCCGTCCGCCGTGGTGGGCCACTCGCAGGGCGAGATCGCCGCCGCCTATGTGGCCGGTGGGCTGTCGCTGCCCGACGCGATCCGGATCGTGGCGGTGCGCAGCCGGCTGGTGCGTGACCGCCTCGCGGGTCTCGGCGGCATGATGTCCGTCGCGCTTCCGGTGGAGCGGGTCGCAGAGCTGATCGCCCCGTACGAGGGCCGGGTGTCGGTGGCGGCGATGAACGGCCCGGCGGCCGTCGTTGTCGCCGGAGATCCCGAGGCCCTGGACGCCGTGATGGCGGTGTGCGAACGGGAGGAGATCCGGGCCCGCCGGGTCAATGTCGACTACGCGTCGCACACCGCGCACGTCGAGGCGCTGGAAGCGGAGCTTCTGGAGGCTCTGGCATCCGTGGTGCCGACGGCGGGCAGGGTGCCCGTGTACTCCACGGCGGTCGGCGCGTTCGTCGACACCGCGACGATGGACGCCGGGTACTGGTACACCAGCCTGCGCAGCCCGGTCGGGTTCGAGCCCGCCATCAGCGCGCTCATCGACAACGGCACCGGCTGCTTCCTGGAGATGTCCCCGCACCCCGTGCTCACGATGGCGGTCGAGGAGACCGTCGAGGCGCGGGAAGCGGCGGGCCGGGTGGCCGTGGTCGGCTCGCTGCGCCGGGACGAGGGCGGCCTCGCCCGATTCTGGCTGTCGCTGGGTCAGGCACACATCGCCGGTGTCGGTGTGGACTGGGACGCGGTGTACGCCGGAACGGGCGCACGGCGCGTGCGTCTGCCCACCTACGCGTTCCAGCGCGAGAACTTCTGGCTGATGCCGTCGGCGCAGGCCGGTGATGTCGCGGCGGCCGGTCTCGACCAGGTCGAACACCCCGTCCTGGCGGCGGCCGTGCAGGTCGGCGACCGCGACGAGTGGGTGTTCACCGGGCGCTTCTCCGCCGAATCGCAGCCGTGGGTGCGCGATCACGTCGTCCTGGGTGTGGTGATCGTGCCCGGTACGGCGTGGGTGGACCTGGCGCTGGCCGCCGGCCGCCGCGTGGGTGCGCCGGTGGTCGACGAGCTGGTGATGGAGTCGCCGCTGCTGCTGGAGGAAGGCGCGACCGCGCAGCTGCGGGTCACCGTCGGTACGGCCGGTGAGGACGGCCGCCGTGAGGTGATGATCTTCGCTCGGTCCGGAGCCGGGGACGATGCCGAGATGACCTGCCATGCCCGTGGCTGGCTGGCCGCGGAGGACGCGGCGGCGGTGTCGTCGTGGCTTCCGGCACAGTGGCCGCCCGCGGACGGTGTGGAGATGTCGGGCGAGGCGCTGTACGCCGGGATGGCCGAGCTCGGATTCGACTACGGGCCGGTGTTCCAGGGCGTGCGCACGGCATGGCGCGTCGACGACGTGGTGTTCGCCGAGGTGGCGCTGCCGGGTGACACCGGCGGTGAGGGTTTCGGTCTTCATCCGGCGCTGTTCGACGCGTCGCTGCACGGTGCGTTCGCCGAGAAGGGTTCGGACGGCGGGGCGACGATCCTGCCGTTCTCGTGGTCGAAGGTGTCCGGCGGACGTTCGGACCTCTCCCGGGTCCGGGTACGGATCTCGCCCGCGGGCGACACGGCCCTGCGCGTGGACGTGGTGTCCGAGCACGGTGAGCCGGTGCTGACGCTGGAGCGGCTGGATATGCGTGCGGTCGAACCGGCTCAGCTGGAGCGGCTGCGCCGCGGTGGCGGACGGTCGGTGTACCAGCTCGACTGGACTCCGGTCACCCTCGGTACGAGCCGGCCCGCGCGGGTCGCGGTGCTGGACAAACTGGCCGCGCTGGAGCAGGCGGTGGCCGACGGTGGCCCCGTGCCGGAGCTGGTGCTGACCACGGTCGACACCCCGGACGGGGACGTGGCCGGGGCGGCCCGGGAAGCCACCGCCCAGGCGCTGACCCTGGTGCAGCGGTGGCTCGCCAGTGAGTGGCTGGGCGAGGCCCGGCTCGTTGTCACGACCCGTGGTGCCGTCGCCGTCGGCGGCGAGACCCCCGACATGGCCCAGGCCGCGGTCTGGGGTCTGCTGCGCAGCGCCCAGTCCGAGCACCCGGACCGGTTCCTCCTGGTCGACCTCGACGGTGACGAGCCCGACTGGGGCGCGGTGCTCGACGCGGACGAACCGCAGCTCGCGTTCCGCGACGGCCGGGTGCTGGCGCCCAGGCTGTCGCGCGCCTCCGCCGGTGAGTCGGTGACCGCGTTCGACCCCGAGGGCACCGTGGTGATCACCGGTGGTACGGGTGGTCTGGGTGCGCTGTTCGCCCGCCACCTCGCCACCACCCGTGGCGTCCGCCATCTGCTGCTGCTCAGCCGCCGGGGCCTGGAGGCCGACGGCGCCACCGCGTTGGTGGCGGAGCTGGAGACCCTGGGGTGCCGCGCACACGTCGCCGCGTGCGATGTGTCCGACCGGGAGCAGCTGGCCGCCGTGCTCGGCTCCCTGGAGCACCCGCTGACCGCGGTGGTGCACACGGCGGGTGTGCTCGACGACGGTGTGGTCGAGGCGCTGACGCCCGAACAGCTCGAGCGGGTCATGCGGCCGAAGGTGGACGCGGCATGGCATCTGCACCAGCTGACCGCCGACGCCGACCTGTCGGCGTTCGTCCTGTTCTCCTCGGTGTCCGCGCTCATCGGCAGCCCGGGGCAGGGCAACTACGCGGCGGCCAACGCGACCCTGGACGCGCTGGCCGCGTCCCGCCGGGCCGCGGGGCTGCCCGCCACCTCGCTGGCGTGGGGTCTGTGGTCGGACGCGGGCATGGCGGCCCGGCTGGGCGAGGCCGAGTTCGCCCGTCTGGAGCGCATGGGCATCAGCGCGCTCACAGCCGAGACCGGCCCCGCGCTGTTCGACCAGTCGCTGGACGTGGACGCCGCCGTGGTGGCTCCGGTCCTGCTGGAGACCGCCGCGCTGCGCGCCCAGGCTCGGGCCGGGATGCTGCCGCCGCTGCTGCGGGGGCTGGTCCGGATCCCCGCCCGGGCGGTCGACGCGAGTGCGGGTGCGCTGGTGCAGCGGCTGGCCGGGGTACCGGAGGCGGACCGGGCGAGGACCGTGCTCGAGCTGGTGCAGGCCCAGGTGGCGTCCGTACTCGGCCACGCCTCGGCCGCGTCCATCGAACCCGAGCGGGCGTTCAAGGAGATCGGCTTCGACTCGCTGAGCGCGGTGGAGCTGCGTAACCGGCTCACCCAGGCCACCGGTGTGCGGCTGCCCGCCACGCTCGTGTTCGACCACCCCACCCCGGCCGCGGTCGCTGACCTGGTGCTGTCGGAGGTCGGCGGCGGGGAGCGGGCCGAGCCCCTCATCGACCAGGAGATGAGGAAGCTCGAGGACATGCTCGCCGCGAGCTCCGCGGACGAGCAGCAACGCATGGCCAAGCGCCTGCGCACCTTGCTGTCCGGCATCAGTGCCGCTGCCAACGCCGGTACGGGCGATGGCGATCAGGGCGACAAGAAGCAGCACGCCAGGGAGCGGATCGAGGCGGCCACCACGGCTGAGGAGATCTTCCAGATGATCGATGTGGAGTTGGGCGACGCGTGACGGGGGACACAGGAATGACGGAGAACATCGATCAGCAGGAAAAGCTCGTCCGCTACCTCAAGAAAGTCGCGGTCGAACTCAACGAGACCCGGGCACAGCTCGAAGAGGTCGAGTCCCGGGCCACCGAACCGCTGGCGATCATCGGCATGAGCTGCCGCTACCCCGGCGGGGTGTCCTCGCCGGACGAGCTGTGGGAGCTGGTCGCATCGGGGCGTGACGCCATCACCGGACTGCCCACCGACCGCGGTTGGGACCTGGAGCGGCTCTACGACCCCGACCCCGACCAGACCGGGAAGGTCTACGCCCGGGGCGGCGGCTTCGTCGAGCGCATCGGCAAGTTCGACGCGGAGTTCTTCGGTATCAGCCCGCGCGAGGCGATGGCCATGGACCCGCAGCAGCGCCTGCTGCTGGAGGCGTCGTGGGAGGCGTTCGAGGACGCCCGCATCGACGCCACCTCGCTGCGCGGCAGCGACACCGGTGTCTACTGCGGCCTCAGCGTCACCGACTACGGCATGGGACCGGAGAAGAGCGTCGCCCAGGTGGAGGGCTTCCAGCTCACCGGTGGCGCGGCCAGCGTCTCGTCCGGCCGGATCTCCTACCTGTTCGGCCTGGAGGGTCCGGCGGTGTCGGTGGACACGGCCTGCTCCTCCTCCGCCGTGGCACTGCACATGGCAACACAGGCCCTGCGGGCAGGTGAGTGCTCGTTGGCCCTCGCCGGTGGTGTGACCCTCATGCCCACGCCGTTCATGCTGCGGGAGTTCAGCCGTCAGCGCGGTCTGTCGACGGACGGACGGTGCCGCGCGTACGCGGCGTCGGCGGACGGGACCGGGTTCTCCGACGGTCTGGGCCTGGTGGTGCTGGAGCGGCTGTCCGACGCCCGGCGCAACGGGCGGCGGATCCTCGGGCTCATCCGCGGCACCGCGCTCAACCAGGACGGCGCCAGCAACGGGTTGACGGCGCCGAACGGACCGTCGCAGGAGCGCGTCATCCGTCAGGCGCTGGCCGGAGCCGGGCTGCGGCCGTCCGATGTGGACGCGGTCGACGGCCATGGGACGGGGACGAAGCTGGGTGATCCGATCGAGGCGCAGGCGCTGCTGGCGACGTACGGCCGGGATCGGGACGGGGATCCGCTGTGGCTGGGGTCGATCAAGTCGAACATCGGTCATACGTCGGCCGCGGCTTGTGTGGCGGGTGTGATCAAGATGGTGATGGCGATGCGGCACGGGGTACTGCCGCCGACCCTGCACGTGGATGAGCCGTCGCCGCATGTGGACTGGGAGTCCGGTGAGGTGCGGCTGCTGACCGAGGCTCAGAAGTGGCCGGGCAACGGGCGTCCGCGTCGTGCGGGTGTGTCGTCGTTCGGTGTGAGTGGTACCAACGCGCACATCATCGTGGAGGAGGCTCCGGTCGAGGAGCCGGTGGCGGACGAGCGGACCGTGCCCGCGGTTCCGATGCCGGTCGTGGTGTCCGGGCGGACGGATGAGGCGTTGCGGGCGCAGGTGGAACGGTTGCGTTCGTATCTGGTGTCGCGGTCTGAGGTGTCTTTTGTGGACACGGCGTACTCGCTGGTGACCACGCGGGCGCTGCTGGACCGCCGGGCGGTGGTGGTGGCCGGTGATCGGGATGAGCTGCTGGCACGGCTGGCCGAGGTCTCGATGGAGTCCGGTGTCACGGGTACGTCGGCGTTCTTGTTCACGGGGCAGGGTTCGCAGCGTTCGGGGATGGGCCTGGAGCTGGCTGAGGCGTTCCCGGTGTTCGACCAGGCGCTGAGCGAGGTGTGCGCCGAACTCGATCCGCGGCTGGGCCGTTCGGTGCGGGAGTTGCTGGGCGCGGATGCCGGGGTGCTGAACTCCACGGAGTTCACGCAGGTGGTGTTGTTCGCGGTCGAGGTGGCGCTGTTCCGGCTGGCGGATTCCCTCGGGGTTCGTCCGGATTACCTGATCGGGCATTCGGTCGGGGAGATCGCTGCCGCGCATGTGTCGGGTGTGCTGTCGTTGGCGGATGCGGCGGAACTGGTGGTGGCGCGTGGCCGGTTGATGGGTGCGCTGCCCACTGGTGGCGCGATGGTCGCCGTTCAGGCCACCGAGGCAGAAATCGCCGAGTCGCTGGCCGGGTTCGAGGGCCGGTTGGAGATCGCCGCGGTCAACGGCCCGCAGGCCATCGTGGTCTCAGGTGATGAGGACGCGGCGGAGGAGTGGCTGCCGCGGTGGGAGGGGCGCAAGACGACTCGTCTTCGGGTGTCGCATGCGTTCCATTCGCCGCGTATGGAGCCGATGCTCGCCGAGTTCCGTGCCGTCGCGGAGCGCCTGACATACGCCGAACCCCGTATCCCCGTCGTCTCGAATGTGTCCGGTGAGCTGGTGTCCGGGTTCGACGCGGAGTACTGGGTGCGCCATGTCCGTCAGGCCGTCCGCTTCGCCGACGGTGTGCGCACGCTGTGGGACCTCGGTGTCCGGCGGTTCCTGGAGCTGGGGCCGGACGCGGTGCTGACCGCGATGGCCCGGCAGTGTGTCGAGGACGACACCGAGGCCGCGTTCATCCCCGCCCTGCGCGCCCAGCACACCGAGCGCGAGACCTTCGCCGGATTCCTCGGCCGCGCCCACACCGCGGGTGTGGAGGTGGACTGGCACGCCTTCTACGCGGGCACCGGCGCGCGCCGCGTCGACCTGCCCACCTACGCCTTCCAGCGCGAGAACCACTGGTTGATGCCGTCGGCACAGGCCGGTGATGTCGCGGCGGCGGGTCTCGACCGGGTGGAGCACCCCGTCCTCGCCGCGGCCGTTCAGATGGGCGACCGCGACGAGTGGGTGTTCACCGGGCGTCTCTCCGCCGAGTCGCAGCCGTGGGTGCGGGACCATGTCGTGCTGGGCGTGGTGATCGTGCCCGGTACGGCGTGGGTGGAGCAGGCGTCGATCGCCGGTCGCCGTGTGGGCACGCCGGTGGTGGACGAACTCGTGATGGAGTCACCCCTCCTGCTGGAGGAGGATTCCGCGGCGCAACTGCGGGTCACGGTCGGCCCGGCCGGCGAGGACGGCCGCCGCGAGGTGGCGATCTTCGCCCGCCCGGAGGCCGGAGACGGTGAGCGGGATGAGATGACCTGCCACGCGCGTGGCTGGCTGGCCGCGGAGGACACCGCACCGGTGTCGTCGTGGGTGCCGGGTGTGTGGCCACCGGCCGGTGGCGTGGAGATGAGCGCGGACGCGCTGTACGCGGGGATGGCCGAGCTCGGGTTCGACTACGGGCCGGCGTTCCAGGGCGTGCGTGCGGCGTGGCAGGTCGACGGCGACTCCTACGCCGAAGTCGCCCTGCCCGGCGACACCGGCGGCGAGAGTTTCGGTATCCACCCGGCGCTCTTCGACGCCGCCCTGCACTCGGGCCTGCTCCAGGACGAAGGGCCGAGGGACACGGCCTTCCTGCCCTTCTCCTGGTCCGGGGTGCGCACCGGGCGAAGCGGGCTGTCCCGGGTGCGGGTCCGGATGCGCCGGGTGGACGACACCGCCTTCGGCCTCGACGTCGTCAGCGAGCAGGGCGAGCCGGTACTGAGCCTGGCCCGGCTGGACATGCGGCCGGTCGACCCGGCCCAGCTGGAGCGGCTGCGGCACGGCGGCCGGCAGTCGGTCCACCAGCTGGGCTGGGCCCCGGTCGCGGTCGGTGCGGGGCAGCCCGTCCGGGTGGGGGTGCTCGGCGGACTGGCCGCCACGGGTGAGCGGTTCGCTGACCTGGCCGCGCTGGAGACGGCCCTCGCCGACGGCGGCCCGGCGCCGCGGCTGGTGCTGGCCACCGTCGACACCCCGGACGGCGACGTGGCCGGGGCCGCCCGGACCGCCGCCGCCGAGGCACTGACCCTGGTGCGGCGGTGGCTGGCCAGTGAATGGCTGGGTGAGGCACGGCTGGTCGTGGTGACCCGGCGGGCGGTCGCCGTCGACGGCGAGACGCCGGACATCGCCCAGGCCGCGGTCTGGGGTCTGCTGCGCAGCGCCCAGTCCGAGCACCCCGACCGGTTCGTCCTGGTCGACCTCGACGGCGACGAGCCGGACTGGAGTGCGCTGGCAGAAGGGGACGAGCCACAGGTCGCCGTGCGCGGGGAGCGGGTGTTCGCGCCGCGGCTGAGCGCGGCCCCCGCCTCCGCCGACGACACATGGCAGCTGTCCGCCACGCGCAAGGGCTCCCTCGAGGACGTGGAGATCGTGTCCTCCGGCGCCCGTCGCCCGCTCGCCGCCGACGAGGTGCGGATCGGGGTCCGCGCGGCCGGGGTGAACTTCCGCGACGTACTGATCGCCCTCGGGGTGTACCCCGACGATGTGCCCCTGGGTGCCGAGGCGGCCGGTGTGGTGCTGGAAGTGGGCCCCGACGTCACCGAGTTCACACCCGGTGACCGCGTCTTCGGCATCGTGATGGAGTCCTTCGGCCCGGTGGCCGTCGCCCACCGGGCCCTGGTCGCAACGATGCCGGACGAGTGGTCCTTCACCCAGGCGGCATCCGTACCGGTGGCCTACACGACCGCCTACTACGGTCTGGTGGACCTGGCCGGACTGCGCGCGGGGGAGCGGGTGCTGGTGCACGCCGCCGCCGGTGGCGTGGGCACGGCCGCCGTGCAGATCGCGCGGCACCTCGGCGCGGAGGTCTTCGCCACGGCCAGTCCGGCCAAGCAGGACGTCGTGCGGGCCTCGGGTGTCGCGGGCGACCACATCGCCACCTCGCGGGACACCGGATTCCGGGACGCCCTCCTGGACGTCACCGGGGGCGCCGGGGTGGATGTGGTGCTGAACTCCCTCGCGGGTGAGTTCGTCGACGCCTCGCTGGACCTGCTGCCGCGCGGCGGCCGGTTCGTGGAAATGGGCAAGGCCGACATCCGCGACGCGGAGGCGATCGCGACGGAGCGCGCGGGTGTCGCGTACCGCGCGTTCGACCTGTGGGAGGCGGGGCCGCAGCGGCTGGGCGAGCTGCTGTCCGAGATCGTGGCCCTCTTCCGGCAGGGGGTGCTCGCGTTCGCGCCGATCCGCACCTGGGACGTCCGGCAGGGCCGTGAGGCGCTGCGCCATCTGCGGGAGGGGCTCAACGTCGGCAAGGTCGTGCTCACCGTTCCGGCGCCCCTGGGCCCGGAGGGCACGGTGGTGGTCACCGGTGGCACGGGTGGTCTGGGCGCGGTGTTCGCCCGCCATCTCGCCGCCACCCACGGCGTGCGCGACCTGCTGCTGCTCAGCCGCCGGGGCCTGGAGGCCGACGGCGCCGCCGCGTTGGTGGCGGAGCTGGCGGATCTGGGGTGCCGCGCGCGGGTCGTCGCGTGCGATGTGTCCGACCGGAAGCAACTGGCCGCCGCGCTCGGCTCGGTGGAGCGTCCGGTCACCGCCGTGGTGCACGCGGCCGGTGTGCTGGACGACGGGGTGGTCGAGTCCCTGTCGTCCGAACAGCTCGAGCGGGTCATGCGGCCGAAGGTGGACGCGGCATGGCATCTGCACGAACTGACCGCCGACGCGGACCTCTCGGCGTTCGTGCTGTTCTCGTCGGTGGCGTCACTGATGGGCAGCCCCGGCCAGGCCAACTACGCGGCGGCCAACGCGACCCTGGACGCGCTGGCCGCGTCCCGCCGCGCTGCCGGGCTGCCCGCCACCTCCCTGGCCTGGGGCCTGTGGTCGGAAGCCGCGGGCATGGCCGCGGGCCTCGACGAGGCCGAACTCGCCCGTCTGGAGCGGATGGGCATGAGTGCCCTCACGGCGGAGACCGGTCTCGCGCTGTTCGACCAGTCGCTGGGTGTGGACGCCGCCGTGGTGGCTCCGGTGCGGCTGGAAACGGCCGCGCTGCGCGCCCAGGCCCGGGCCGGGATGCTGCCGCCGCTGCTGCGGGGGCTGGTCCGGACCCCGGCCCGGGTGGTCGAGGCGGGCGCGGCGGCGCTGGCTCAGCGGCTGGCCGGGGTGCCGGAGGCGGACCGGGAGCGCATCGTGCTCGAACTGGTGCGGACTCAGGTGGCGTCCGTCCTCGGACACGCCTCGGCCGCGTCCGTCGACCCCGAGCGGGCCTTCAAGGACCTGGGTTTCGACTCCCTCAGCGCCGTCGAACTGCGCAACCGGCTCACCCAGGCCACCGGTGTGCGGCTGCCCGCCACCGTGGTGTTCGACCACCCCAGCCCGGCGGCCATCGCCCGCCACCTGCTGCCGGAGATCGTGCCGGACTCCGCCGCCACACCGCGGTCCGAGGAGGACGAGATCCGCGCGCTGCTCGTGTCGATCCCCATCGACCGGCTGCGCCGGGCCGGGCTGCTCGGCACCCTGCGCGAACTGGCCGACAGCGACCCGCCGGAGGCGGTCGGCGAGGAAGGGGACACCGCGTCGTTCGAGGACATGGACGCGGAAGCCCTGATCCGGATGGCTCAGGAGGACCTCGCATGACCCCGGCCGAGAACGCCGTCGCCGCAATGAGCTCGGAGATGAAGGAATAGACATGGCCACCGATCAGAACCAGCTCATCGAGGCGCTCCGGAAATCCCTCAAGGAGACCGACCGGCTCCGCCAGCTCAACAAGCGGCTGCTCGCGAACGCCAGCGAGCCGCTGGCCATCGTCGGCATGAGCTGCCGTTACCCCGGCGGCGTCACCTCCCCCGACGAGCTGTGGGAGCTCGTGGCGTCGGGGCGCGACGCCGTCACCGGGCTGCCCACCGACCGCGGCTGGGACCCGGAGCGGATCTACGACCCGAGCATGACCCAACCGGGTGCCGTGTCCACCAGCGGCGGCGGCTTCCTCGAGGAGATCGCCGAGTTCGACGCCGAGTTCTTCGGGATCAGCCCGCGCGAGGCGCTGGCGATGGACCCGCAGCAGCGGCTGCTGCTGGAGGCGTCGTGGGAGGCGTTCGAGGACGCGGGCATCGACCCGACCTCGCTGCGCGGCAGCGACACCGGCGTGTTCTGCGGCGTCGGCACCACCGACTACTGCGCGGCGCCCGCGGGCAGCCTGCCGCAGATCGAGGGCTTCCAGCTGACCGGTGGGGCGGCCAGCGTGTCGTCCGGCCGTATCTCCTACGTGTTCGGCCTGGAGGGCCCCGCGGTGTCCGTCGACACCGCATGCTCCTCCTCCGCGGTCGCCCTGCACATGGCCACGCAGGCCCTGCGTGCCGGCGAGTGCTCCATGGCCCTCGTCGGCGGAGTGACCGTCATGTCCGGCCCGTTCCTGCTGGCCGAGTTCAGCCGCCAGCAGGCGGTGTCGCCGGACGGGCGGTGCCGCGCGTACGCGGCGTCGGCCGACGGGACGGGGTTCTCCGACGGTCTGGGTCTGGTGGTGCTGGAGCGGTTGTCGGACGCCCAGCGCAACGGGCGCCGCATCCTGGGTCTGATCCGGGGTACGGCGATCAACCAGGACGGCGCCAGCAATGGCCTGACCGCGCCCAACGGCCCCTCCCAGGAACGGGTGATCCGGCAGGCACTGACCAACGCCGGTCTGTCCGCGTCCGAGGTGGACGCGGTCGAGGGCCACGGCACGGGCACCGTCCTGGGTGACCCGATCGAGGCGCACGCCCTGTTGGCGACCTACGGCCGGGAGCGGGACGGGGAGCCGCTGTGGCTCGGCTCGATCAAGTCGAACATCGGCCACACCTCCATGGCGGCGGGCGTGGCCGGGGTGATCAAGATGGTGATGGCGATGCGGCACGGAGTGCTGCCGCAGACCCTCCACGTGGACGCGCCGTCCTCGCACATCGACTGGGAGGCGGGCGAGGTCGCGCTGCTGACCGAGGCGCGCGAGTGGCCCGCGGGGGACAGGCCCCGTCGCGCCGCGGTGTCCTCCTTCGGCGTGAGCGGCACCAACGCGCACATCATCCTGGAGGAGGCCCCGGCCGAGGAACCGGCCGACGGTGCCACCGAGCCGCGTGCGCTGCCCGCCGTTCCCGTGACGGTGTCCGGCCGGACCGCGGCCGCGATGCGGGCCCAGGCCGACCGGCTCCGCGCCCACGCGCTGGCCCGGCCGGATCTGTCCCTGGCCGACCTCGGCTTCTCCGCGGCCACCACCCGGGCCCACCTGGAGCACCGCGGTGTGGTGGCCGCCGCCGACCGCGACCGGTTGCTGTCCGGTCTGGCCGCACTGTCCGTCGGCGAGCCGTCACCAGTGGTCGTGGAGGGCCGCGCCACGCCCGGCGCCAAGCCGGTGTTCGTGTTCCCGGGTCAGGGGGCGCAGTGGGTCGGTATGGCGGTGGAGTTGCTGGACACCTCGTCGGTGTTCGCCGCTGAGATCGCCGCGTGCGGTGCGGCGTTGGCCGAGTTCGTGGACTGGCGCCTGGAGGACGTACTGCGTGGTGCGCCGGGCGCGCCGTCCCTGGAGCGCGTCGATGTGGTGCAGCCCGCGCTGTTCTCGGTGATGGTGGGCCTGGCGGCGCTGTGGCGGTCCTATGGTGTGGAGCCGTCGGCGGTGGTCGGTCACTCGCAGGGTGAGATCGCAGCGGCGTATGTGGCGGGTGCGTTGTCGCTGGAGGACGCGGCCCGGATTGTGGCGCTGCGCAGCCAGTTGGTGCGGGACCGTCTGGCGGGCCTTGGCGGGATGATGTCCGTCGCGCTGCCGGTGGAGCGGGCCGAGGAGCTGATCGCTCCGTACGAGGGCCGGGTCTCGGTGGCGGCGGTGAACGGCCCGGCCGCTGTCATCGTCGCCGGTGAGCCGCGGGCGCTGGATGAGGTGCAGGCGGTGTGTGAGCGTGACGATGTCCGGGTGCGGCGGGTCAAGGTGGACTACGCCTCGCACTCGTCGCAGGTGGAGGCCATCGAGGCGGAGCTGCTGGAGGCGCTCGCGCCGGTGAGGCCGTTGAGCGGGCGGGTCCCGTTCTACTCCACGGTGACCGGCGGTTTCCTCGACACGGCCACGATGGACGCGGCGTACTGGTACACCAATCTGCGCGGCCAGGTCGGCTTCGAGCCCGCCATCCGCGCGCTCATCGACAACGGCGCCGGGTGCTTCCTCGAGATGTCCCCCCATCCGGTGCTCGCCATGGCCGTGGAGCAGACCGTCGCCGCCCACGGCCCGGACCACCGGATCGGTGTGGTCGGCTCCCTGCGCCGCGACGAAGGCGGCCTGGCCCGCTTCCTGCTCTCGCTGGGCGAGGCGCACACCGCGGGGGTGAAGGTCGACTGGGCCGCCTGCTTCGCCGACTCCGGCGCCCGGCACGTCGCCCTGCCCACCTACGCCTTCCAGCACAAGCGCTACTGGCTGGACGCCACCGGCCTCGCCGACGCCTCCGCGGTCGGCCTCGGCCGCGTCGAACACCCCGTCCTGGCGGCCGCCGTGCAGGTCGGCGACCGCGACGAGTGGGTCCTCACCGGCCGTGTCTCCCACCAGGGGCAGCCGTGGACCCGCGACCACGCGCTGTTCGGCACGGTCACCCTTCCCGGCGCCGCGCTGCTGGAGCTGGTCCTGTCCGCGGGCCGCCACGTGGGCTGCGACCTGGTCGAGGAACTGAACCTCGACGCCCCGCTGGTCCTGGGGGACGACACCGACGCACGGGTGCAGGTCACGCTCGGCCGGGCCGACGCCGACGGCCGCCGCGAAGTGGCGGTCTACTCGCGGCCGGACACCGGCGACGAGCAGTCCACCGAGGCCGTCTGCCACGCGCGCGGCCGTATCGCCCCTGACGCCGAGCCGCTGTCCGCCCGACTGGGCGCGTGGCCGCCCGCCGGGGCCGAACCGGTGTCGGTGGACGCCCTGTACACCGCCCTGTCCGAACTCGGCCTCGACTGCGGCCCGTTGCTCCAGTGCGCACAGTCGGCGTGGACCGCCGGTGGCGAGGTGTACGCCGAACTCGCCCTGCCCGACGGCACCGAGCCCGGTGGTTTCGCGATCCACCCGGCCCTGCTGGAGTCCGCGCTGCACACCGCCCACCGGCCCACCGCCGGTACGGCACCGTCAGCGGCGTCCTGGTCGGGCGTACGGCTGGCGGGCGACAAGGTCTCCCAGGCGCGGGTGCGCATCGTCGCGCTCGGCGAGGACGCGCTGCGGCTCGAGGTCTTCGACGCCGAAGGCGCGCCCGTGGCGCACATCGGCCGGATCGCCGTGCGGGCCGCCGACGCGGCCCGGTTGGGGCAGCTGCGCCGCGGGCAGAACTCGCTGTTCCGCCTGGACTGGGCCCCCGTCACGGTCGGGGCGGCCAAGCCGGTGCGGCTGGCCGCGCTGGGCGAGGTCGCCGGGGTGGCCGACCGGCACGCCGATCCGACCGCGCTGGAACGAGCCGTCGCGGAGGGCGCGCCCGTCCCGCAGGCCGTTCTGGCCGTGATCGACACCCCCGCAGGCGAGACACCGTCGGCGGTGCGGGACGCCGCCGCGCGGACCGTGTCGCTGGTGCGGCGGTGGCTGGCCGCCGGATCGCTGGACGAGGCCACGCTGGTCGTGGTCACCCGCGGCGCGGTGGCGGTCGCCGACGAGGTGCCCGACGCAGCGCAGGCCGCGGTGTGGGGCGTCGTACGCGCCGCGCAGTCCGAACACCCCGGCCGCTTCCTGCTCGTGGACGCGGACGGGGAGCGCGAGTGGGGCGCGCTGCTCGCTCCGGACGAGCCGCAGTTGGCCGTGCGCGACGGCAAGGTGCTGGCGCCCCGGCTGGCCCGGGTGCCCGCCGGTTCGGCGGACCGGCCGGAGCCCGTGGACCCCGACGGCACCGTGCTGATCACCGGTGGTTTCGGAGCCCCGTTCGCCGAGCACCTCGTCACTCGACACGGCGCCCGCCACCTGGTGGTGGCCGCCCCCGGAGACCAGGCCGACCGGCTCACCGCCGAGCTGGCGTTCCTCGGCGCGCGGGTGCGCGTCGTGCCCTGTGATGTCACCGACCGGGAGCAACTGGCCGCGCTGCTGGGCTCCCTGGAGCACCCGCTGACCGCGGTCGTGCACACCGCGGTGGTGCCCGACGCGGGCCTGATCGAGACGCTCTCCGACGAGCGGCTGGAGACGGTGCTGCGGGCCACGGTGGACACGGCCTGGCATCTGGACGAGCTGACCGCGGACGCGGACCTCTCCGCGTTCGTGCTGTTCTCCTCCTTCGAGGGGCTGGTCGGCATCCCGGGCCAGGCGGCCACCTCGGCGGCGGACGCGGCCCTGGCGGCGCTGGTGAGCGCCCGCCGCGCGGCCGGGCTCCCCGGCGCCGCGCTGGCCTGGGGCTTCTGGGCCGACGGCCGTGGCACCGGCGAAACCGGCGTGGCCGACCCCGCGCTCGTGGCCCAGGCCGGCATCCTCCCGCTGCCCACCGAGCTCGGACTCGACCTGTTCGACCGCGGTATCGCCGCGGGCGCACCGCTGCTGGCCCCGGTCGAGCTGGATCCGGCCGTCCTGCGCGAGCAGGCCCGGGCCGGACTGCTGCCCGCCGTGCTGCGCGGCCTCGTACGGGTGCCCGCCCGGCGCGCGGCGTCCGGCGGCACCCTGGCGCGGCGCCTGGCCGAGGTGCCGGAAGCCGAGCGGGAGCGCGTGGTGCTCGAACTGGTCCGGGCGCAGGCCGCGTCCGTACTCGGCCACGCCTCCGCCGACGAGGTGGACAGCGAGCGCGCCTTCAAGGAGCTCGGCTTCGACTCCGTCAGCGCGGTCGAACTGCGCAACCGGCTCTCGCAGAGCACCGGCGTACCACTGCCCGCCACCGTGGTGTTCGACCACCCCACACCGGTGGCCGTCGCGCGGCTGCTGCTCTCGCAGGCCGACGGTACGACGGACACCGCACTCCCGGCCGCCCAGCAGCGGCGCGGGGCGGCGGACGAGCCGCTGGCGATCGTCGGCATCGGATGCCGCTACCCCGGCGGTGTCACCTCGGCGGACGACCTGTGGGAGCTGGTGGCCGAGGGCCGCGATGTGATCGGCCCGCTGCCCGCCGACCGGGGTTGGGACCTGGAGCGGCTCTACAGCCCGGACCGGGAACAGGTCGGCACGACCTACTGCTCCGGCGGTGGCTTCGTCGCGGGCATGGGCGACTTCGACGCCGAGTTCTTCGGCATCAGCCCGCGTGAGGCCGTGGCCATGGACCCGCAGCAGCGTCTGCTGCTCGAGACCTCCTGGGAGACCCTGGAGCACGCCGGGATCGACCCGACGTCGCTGCGCGGCAGCGACACCGGCGTCTTCGTCGGCATCACCGGTTCCGACTACAGCATGCTCGTGCCCACCGAGTACGAGGGCTACCGCGTCACCGGCACCATGTCGAGCGTCGCCTCCGGACGCATCGCCTACACCCTGGGCCTGGAAGGCCCCGCCGTGTCGGTGGAGACGGCCTGCTCCTCCTCCGGGGTCGCGCTGCACATGGCGGCGCAGGCGCTGCACAACGGCGAGTGCTCGCTCGCGCTGGCGGGCGGCGTGACATTCATGACCACCCCGATCACGATGACCGAGTTCAGCCGGCAGGGAGCGAACTCCCCGGACGGGCGGTGCCGCGCGTACGCGGCGTCGGCCGACGGGACGGGGTTCTCCGACGGTCTGGGTCTGGTGGTGCTGGAGCGGTTGTCGGACGCCCAGCGCAACGGGCGCCGCATCCTGGGTCTGATCCGGGGTACGGCGATCAACCAGGACGGTGCCAGCAACGGTCTGACCGCGCCCAGCGGTCCGTCCCAGGAACGGGTGGTCCGCCAGGCGCTGGCCAACGCGGGTCTCTCTCCGTCCGAGGTGGACGCGGTCGAGGGCCATGGCACGGGCACCGTCCTGGGTGACCCGATCGAGGCGCACGCCCTGTTGGCGACCTACGGCCGGGAGCGGGACGGGGAGCCGCTGTGGCTCGGCTCGATCAAGTCGAACATCGGCCACACCTCGGGCGCGTCCGGCGTCGCCGGACTGATCAAGATGGTGATGGCGATGCGGCACGGAGTGCTGCCGAAGACACTCCACGTGGACGCCCCCTCCCCGCATATCGACTGGGAGGTGGGCGAGGTCGAGCTGCTGACCGAGGCCAGGGAGTGGACCAGCCACGGCCGTCCCCGCCGGGCGGGCGTGTCGTCGTTCGGCGTGAGCGGCACCAACGCGCACATCATCGTCGAGGAGGCGCCCGCCGGGACCCCGGCAGCCGCCGGATCCGAGACCGTGACTCCGGCTTCGGCTCCGGCGGCGATTCCGGCTCCCGCGACCCCGGTGCTGCTCTCCGCGCGTACCGAGGCGGCCGTACGCGCCCAGGCGGAGCGCCTGCGGCGGCATCTGCTGGAGAACCCCGGGCTCTCGGTGCTCGACATCGGCTACTCCCAGCTGACCACCCGGGCGGCGCTGGACCACCACGCGGTGCTCGTGGCCACCGACCGGGATGAACTGGCCACCGAGCTGGCCGCCTTCGCCGTCGGCGAGGTGACCGAGCGGACGGCCTTCGGCCGCCCCGGCACCAGCGCCAAGCCGGTGTTCGTGTTCCCCGGGCAGGGGGCGCAGTGGGAGGGCATGGCGGTCGAGCTGCTGGACACCTCGCCGGTGTTCGCCGCTGAGATCGCCGCCTGTGGTGAGGCGTTGGCGGAGTTCGTGGACTGGCGCCTGGAGGACGTGCTGCGCGGTGCCCCGGGCGCGCCGTCGATGGAACGTGTCGACGTCGTCCAGCCCGCCCTGTTCGCGGTGATGGTGAGCCTGGCGGCGCTGTGGCGCTCCTACGGTGTCGAGCCGTCCGCCGTGGTGGGCCACTCGCAGGGCGAGATCGCCGCCGCCTATGTGGCGGGTGCGCTGTCGCTGCGGGACGCGGCCCGGATCGTGGCGGTGCGCAGCCAGTTGGTGCGTGACCGTCTGGCGGGCCTCGGCGGCATGATGTCCGTGGCGCTGGACGCCGAACGGGTCGCCGAGCTGATCGCTCCGCACGAGGGCCGGGTCTCGGTGGCGGCGGTGAACGGCCCGGCTGCCGTCGTCCTCGCCGGTGAGCCGCGGGCGCTGGACGAGGTGCTGGCGGCGTGCGAACGCGACGATGTCCGGGCGCGCCGGGTCGCGGTGGACTACGCGTCGCATTCGGCGCAGGTGGAGGCCATCGAGACGGAACTGCTGGAGGCCCTCGCTCCGGTGGCGCCGTCGAGCGGGCGGGTCCCGTTCTACTCCACGGCCGTCGGCGCCTTCATCGACACCGCGTCGATGGACGCCGGGTACTGGTACGCCAACCTGCGCGGCCGGGTCGGGTTCGAGCCCGCCGTCCGCGCGCTCGTCGACGACGGCGCGGGCTGCTTCCTGGAGATGTCCCCGCACCCGGTGCTCGGCGTGGCGATGGAGGAGACCGTCGCCGCCACCGGCACGGGCCGGGTCGGCGTGGTCGGCTCGCTGCGCCGTGAGCAGGGCGGTATGAAGCGTTTCCTGCTCTCCCTCGCCGAGGCGCACATCGCCGGGGTGAAGGTCGACTGGGCCACCCGCTTCGCCGGTTCCGGCGCCCAGCGGGTCCCGTTGCCCACCTACGCCTTCCAGCGCAAGCGGTACTGGCCGAGCGCGCGCCCGGCTACCGGCGACCCGGCCGTCTCCGGCCTCGGCCGCGTCGGGCACCCGGTCCTGACGGCGGGTATGCGGCTCGCCGACCGGGACGAGTGGGTGCTCACCGGCCGGCTGTCCCACGAGTCCCAGCCCTGGCTGCGCGATCACGCCGCCTTCGGCCTCCCGGTCGCGCCCAACACCACGCTGGTCGAACTGGCGCTGGCCGCGGGCCGCGGCGTCGGGGCGCCGCTGCTCGACGAGATGATGTTCGAGGCACCGCTGCTGCCGGCGGACGGCGCGGCGCTCCAGATCCAGGCGATCGTGGGCGCTCCCGGAGCCGACGGCCGCCGCCCGGTGGCGGTCCACTCGCGCCCGGACGGTGACCAGCACGCCGAATCCACCCGTCACTGCGCGGGTTGGCTGGCATCGGACACCGAGCCCGCCGCGGGCTGGGCGGGCCAGTGGCCGCCCGCCGGGGCCGAACCGGTGCCGGTGGACGGGCTGTACGCCGCGCTGGCCGACCTCGGTCTCGACTGCGGCCCGGCGCTGCACGGTGTGCGGGCGGCATGGCGCTCCGGCGGCGAGGTGTACGCCGAACTCGCGCTGCCCGAGGACGTCGGCGCGGCGGACTTCGGCATCCACCCGGCCCTGTTCGAGTCCGCCCTGCACTGCGGGCAGTTGGGCTTCAGCGAGCAGGACTCGCCGAAGCTGCCGGTCTCCTGGTCCGGGGTGCGGCTGGCCGCGACCGGCGCCACCGGGGGCCGTGCGCACCTCACCTCCCACGGTGACACCCTGCGGCTGGCCGTCTTCGACGAGCACGGCGCGCCGGTGCTCGGCGTGGACCGCATCGCCTTCCACGAGGTCGATCCGGCCCATCTCGAGGAGCTGCGCCGCGGCCAGAGCTCGCTGTACCGCGTGGACTGGGTTCCGGTTCCGCTCGGTGCGGCCACGCCGGTGCGGCTTGCAGCGCTGGGCGGCGCCGCCGGGGGAGTGGCGGACCGGTACGCCGACCTGGCCGACCTCGAACGGGCCGTGGACGGCGGCGCGGCGGTGCCGCAGGCCGTGCTCACGGTGATCGACACCCCCGCCGGGGACGGTCCCGCGGCGGTGCGGGACGCGGCCGAGCAGGCCGCGGCCCTGGTGCGCCGCTGGGTGGACCACTCACCGTCCGGCGCTGCCGTGTTGGCCGTGGCGACGCGCCGCGCGGTGGCGGCCCGGGACACCGAGGTCCCCGACCCGGCGCAGGCGGCGGTGTGGGGTGTGCTGCGGGCCGCGCAGTCCCAACACCCGGGCCGGTTCCTCGTCATGGACGTCGAGGCGGACGGGGACACCGGGCCCGAGTGGGGCGCGGTGCTCGCCGCCGACGAGCCGCAGCTCGCGGTGCGCGCCGGGCAGCTCCTGGCGCCGCGGCTGGCTCTGGTCCCGGTCACGCCCGCCGACCGGCCGCTGCTGTCGGACTCCGACGGCACCGTGCTGATCACCGGTGGTACGACCCCTCCGGGCGCGGCGCTGGCCAGGCATCTGGCCGCCCACCACGGCGTCCGGGACCTGCTGTTGCTCGGCACACCCGGCGCCGCCGCGGACGGGCTGGTCGCGGAGCTGGCGGAGCTCGGTGCACGAACGCGCGTCGAGGCGCCCGCGCCAGACCGGCTGGCAGACGTGATCGGTTCCCTGGAGCGGCCGCTCACCGCGGTCGTCCACACCGGGGCCGAGCCCGAGGGACTGGAACTGGCCTGGCGGCTGCACACGCTGACCGAACGGGCCGATCTCGCCGCCTTCGTGGTGTGCTCCTCGTTCGCCTCGCTCGGCGGCGGTCCGGTCCAGGACCCGGCGGCCGACGCGGCCGGGGAAGCGCTGGTGCGCGGGCGCCGCGCGGCCGGACTCGCGGGCACCGCGCTGGCGTGGGGACCGTGGGCGGGCACGGTCCCGTCCCCGGGGACCGCCGAACTGCCGGTCGGGCGCGGGCTCGAGCTGTTCGACCAGGCCCTCGCCGTGGACACCGCGCTGTTGGCGCCGGTGCAGCTGGATCTGGCGGCGCTGCGTTCGCAGGCCCGCGAACGGAGCCTCCCGGCGCTGCTGCGCGGCCTGGTCCGGCTGCCCGCCCAGCGCGAGGCGACCGGTGGGTCGCTGGCACAGCGGCTGGCGGGCGTCTCCGAGGCGGACCGTGAGCGGGTGGTGCTGGAGCTGGTCACGGTGCATGTCGCGGCCGTGCTCGGCCACCATGCCGACGACCGGATCGACGTCGAGCGCAGGTTCAAGGAACTCGGCATGGACTCGATGAGCGCGGTGGGCCTGCGCAACCGGCTCTCCCAGGCCACCGGGCTGCGCCTGCCCGTCTCGTTCGTCTTCGAGCACCCCACCCCGGCGGAGATCGCCCGGCAGCTGCTCAAGCAGGTCGGCTCGGGGGCACCGGACACCGGGGCGGCCGAGCCCGCCGGGGAGACCATCAGCCTGCGGCTCCGGCAGGCCGCCGAAACCGGCACCATGCCCCAGGCGCTGCGGCAGCTGCTGGACACCGCGGGCGACAGGCCGGTCTTCTCGTCGGCCGCCGAACTGCCCGACACCGACGGGCGCCTGGCGCAGCTGGCCTCGGGGCCGGGCCGGGTGAAGGTCGTCTGCGTGCCGTCCTACGTGTATGTGGTCGGCTCCGGCCAGGAGCAGTTCATGCGGCTGGCCGACCGGTTCGAGGGAGTGCGGGACGTCCACGTCTGCTCCCTGCCGGGCTTCGGGACCGAGCTCTCCCCGGAGTCCCGGGAGGCTGCCGTGGAGGTGCTGGACGGCGCGATCCGCGCGGCCGTCGGCGACGCCCCGTTCGTGCTGGTCGGCTACTCGATGGGCGGTGTGGTGGCGCGTTCGCTGGCCGCACGCCTCGAGTCCTCCGGCGCCGCGCTCGCCGGGCTCGCCATGATCGACACACGGGCGCTCGGTGACAACGAGGACGAGGCGGGCCGGGCGTTCGCCGCCATGCTGACGGAGATCCTCACGCAGGAGCGGCGCCCGGTCTCCATCGACGACGCGAGCTGGCTGTCCATGGGCGGCTATCTGCGCCTGTTCACCGGTTCGCGGCCGGAGCCGGCGTCCGCCAGGACCCTGATGATCCGGGCGGCGGAACCGCTCGGCGGGGAAGCGGTGCCAGGCGGCCCGCGGTGGGAGGCCACCGACGACCATGTCGAGGTCGGTGCCGACCACTTCGCCCTGATCGAAGCGGCCGCCGCGGACACCGCGGACGCGATCGAAAGGTGGATCGAGGAATGAGCAGCGACGGGCTGCGCCGGGGGATGTCCATCGCGGTCGTCCTCGTCGGGGTGTTCATCTCCGCGGTGGACATGCTGATCGTGAACATCGCCTTCCCGAGCATGCAGGAGTCCTTCTCCTCGGCGAGTCTGACCGATCTGTCCTGGGTGATGAGCGCCTACGCGATCACCTTCGCCGCGCTCCTGCTGCCCAGCGGCCGCTGGGCCGACCGGTCCGGGCGCAAGCGGGTCTTCCTGCTGGGCCTCGGGTTGTTCACCGCCGTGTCGGCCGCGTGCGCGGCGGCGCCGAACCTGGAGGTGCTCGTGGTCGCGCGGGCCCTCCAGGGCGTCGGCGCCGCGCTGATGGCACCCAGCTCCCTGGGGCTGCTGCTCGGGCTCTTCCCGCCCGCGCGGCGCGGTATCGCCATCGGGCTGTGGACCGCGGTCGGCGGTGTCGGCTCCGCCGCCGCGCTGCCGCTGGGCGGTCTGCTGGCGGAGATCGACTGGCGCTGGGTCTTCGTGGTCAACCTGCCCCTCGGGGCGGTGGCGCTGCTGATCGGCGCGTGGACGCTGCGCACATCCGCCACCGAGGACGGTCCGGTCCCGGACCTGGTCGGTATCGCGGTGCTCGCGGCGTCCGTCGCCGCCGTCGTCGCCACCATCTCCCAGGGGCAGGCGTGGGGATGGGGCAGTGCCCAGGTCATAGGTCTGTCGGTGGCCGGTGTGATCGGCCTTGCCTGCACCGTGCGCCGTGGTCTGCGGCACCCGGCGCCGGTCATCGAACCCGCCATCCTGAGGATCAGGCCGGTGGCCCTGGGCAATGTCGCGACCGGTTTCTTCTTCGTGGGCGTCGGCGCGATGGCCATGTCCACCATCCTGTTCCTGACCCAGGTCTGGCGGCATTCGACCCTGCGCGGCGCCCTGGAGATCGCGCCGGGTCCGGTGTCGGCCACCCTGTTCGCCGTACCCAGCGGCATCCTGGCCGTCCGCTACGGGGCACATCTGGTCGGTCTGGTCGGCGGTACCTTCTTCGCGGCGGGCGGCCTGTGGTGGACGTTCGCGCTGGATGGCACACCGGACTTCACCGGTCACTTCCTGCCCGGCGCGATCATCGGCGGGATCGGCTTCGGCCTCATCCTGCCGCCCCTGGCCGCGGCGGCGACACTGTCCCTGCCACCGGAGCGCGTGGCCACCGGCACCGGTATGTCGTCCATGTCCCGCCAGATCGGCATGGCGATCGGCGTCGCCGTGATCGCGTCCGTGCTCACCGGTGCCCCGGACCTCTCCGACTTCCGCACCGCGTTCCTGATCATGACTGGCGCCAGCCTCGTCAGCGGGCTCGCCCTGTTCGCGATCGGCCCGGTGAGACCGTCCGCCCCGCCCGGTAGGGGCGGGGGCAACCAGCCAGAGCACGTGACCCATGCGGCAACGAGATAAGGAAGCAAGGTAAATGGACCACTCCAGCAACGCTCACGACGCGGCGGTCGCATCCGGGGGCAAGTGCCCGATAGACCACTCCTCACCCGCTCCGAAGGAGGTCATCCCGTCCTCCTCGCTGCCCGCCGTGGACATGGCCCGGCTGAAGCAGGTGCTGAGCATCTGGGCCCGCCCGGAGCCCTATCTGAAGAACGCCCGCGCCACGTACGGCAGCCGGTTCCGAGTGACGATCATTCCCGGGGTGCCCCTCTACGTGATCTCGGCACCGGAGGACGTCAAGCAGATGTTCCTCGCGCCCCGGGACGTCCTGCACACCGGCTCCAGCAACACCCCCATCGAGAAGTGGACCGGTCAGAACGGTCTCGCCTGGCTGGACGAGGAGGAGCACACCGCGCGGCGGCGCAGCGTCATGCCGAGTTTCCGCGGTGACGCCCTGAAGCGTGTGGAGCGGGAGGTCTACCGGCTGGCCAAGGAGACGGTCGCGGCCTGGCCGCGCGACCGGGCCGTGTCGGTCCACCGCTTCGCGCACCACTACACCACCAAGGTGATCCTCGAGGTGCTCTTCGGCGAGCACCGTCCGTCCTGCGAGGACGAGATGTTCGAGGAGGTGATGAAGATGCTGGAGTTCAACTCCCGCCCGAGCACCATGAAGCCGTTCCACATGCTGCCGGCCCGGAAGATGAAGATGATGCGCTTCTTCCGGCCCAACGGCGTCAACGAGTTCCTGACCCGCCGTGAGCGGGTCCACCGGATGGTGGACTCGGCCATCGAGGAGCGCGAGCGGTCCGGCGCCTCCGGTGACGACCTGCTGGGCGTGATGCTGGGCATCACCAACGAGGACGGCACCAAGCCCAGCCGGGTCGAGATGCGCGACGAGATCATGACCCAGTTCCTGGCCGGTACGGAGACCACCGCCTCGGCCATCTGCTGGGCGCTGGAGTTCCTCACCCGGTCCCCCCGCGTGGTCGAGCGGCTGCGCGAGGAGATGGCGGAGGGTGCGGGCGACACGTACCTGACCGCGGTGGTGCACGAGGTGCTGCGGCTCGGCCCGCCGATCCAGCAGATCGTCCCCCGCGAGGTGGTCAAGCCCATCGAGATCGGCGGTGTGCGCTACGCGCCCGGCGACCGCCTGTGGGCCAGCGCCTACCTGCTCAACCGGGACGAGCACAACTACCCGCAGCCCGATGAGTTCAAGCCGGAGCGCTTCCTCGGCGTCAAGCCCGCCTCGCACACCTGGATCCCGTTCGGCGGTGGCCACACCCGGTGCCTGGGCGACCGGATCGCGCTCATGGAGCTGAAGGCCACCCTGACCGAGATCCTGACCACCTGTGATGTCGAGCGTGCCGACGCCAAGCCGGAGTCGGCGCACAGCCGAACGGTCGTCAACATCCCCCGGAACGGCGCCCGAATGGTGTTCCGTCCGCGCAAGGTGAAGGCCGGAATCGGCGCGGGTTGAGCCCCGGGGGCCGGGCACCCCGGGTAGGTTGGTTTCGCCGCGCGTGGCCGGGTTCATCCCGGCGGTCCGCTCGCGCGGCACATCACATGGAGGTTTGTATGAGGCTCCCGAACACCGCGTTCACCGAGCGGCCGTGGAGGATCCACGAGTTCATCAGGGATTTTGAGGTCGAGGACGTATGGGACCTGGACACCCCTGGGGGACCCGACGATCTGGCGCTGCTGGTCCGGCAGTTCGACGGTGACGGGGCCGACTTCAAACCGTCGCCGATGTACAAGGTGCTGTTCGCGATCCGCTGGAGGCTCGGCGCCGTCCTCGGGTGGGACAAGGAGAAGCACGGCGTCGGTCCGCGCAACCCCTCCCTGCGGGACCGGCTGCCGGACGACCTGCGCGACGGTCCGCGCGGCCCGGACCTGAAGACGGTGCCGATGAAGTCGGTCTACCAGGCCCCCGACGAGTGGGCGACCGAGGTCGTCAACCAGACCGTGCACGCCGTGATGCACATCGGCTGGGTGGACGACGGCAACGGCAGGCACCACGCGCAGATGGCCGTGCTGGTCAAGAAGAAGGGCCTGCTCGGGAAGGTGTACATGCCCGTCATCCTTCCCTTCCGGCGTCTCTTCGTGACGCCGTCCCTGGTCCGGGCCATCGGCCGGTCCTGGCACGCGAGCGCCACCCGATGATGCCCCAGTGACGCCGCCCGAGTGACGGCACCCGACTGACTGCGCCCGACCGATGTGGCCGCGCCGGACCCCCGGCGCGGCCACACCCATGTGCGCCGCGGGGTGACCGTCCCCGCGCCGGGTCGCTCCGGCCGTCCTGCCCAGTGATCCGCACCGCATCCTCGAAAAACCGCCCGGAAGTGTATCTGCGGGGGCGCTTGGCGGATCGTGCAGACAAAGGGGTAAGAGAGGGCTGGAGCTCTATGGGCGTGAACGAGTGCGGGCAGGGGCTCACCGGTGTGGGTCAGGATGCCGTCGCCGTCATTGGAATGTCGTGCCGGGTTCCCGGCGCCGAGGATGTGCGCTCCTTCTGGAAGCTGCTGAAGGGGAGCGAGCACGCGATCGCCGAGGGGCCCGCCGACCGGTGGCCCACGGACATCCCCGAACTGGCGCGGCACCCCCGGGGCGGCTTCGTCGACCGCGTCGGCGACTTCGACGCGGACTTCTTCGGCATCTCCCCGAGAGAGGCCGCGGTGATGGACCCGCGCCAGCGCATGGTGCTCGAGCTGGGCTGGGAGGCTCTGGAAGACGCCTTCCTCCCGCCGGAGAGCCTGCGCGGCAGCGCCACGGCGGTGTTCCTGGGCGCCACCGGTGACGACTACGCCTCCCTGGTGCACCGGCACGGCGCCGACGCGTTGTCCCACCACTCCATCGCCGGGCTGAGCCGGGGCCTGATCGCCAACCGGGTCTCGCACCAACTGGGCCTGCACGGACCGAGCCTGACCGTGGACACGGCGCAGTCCTCCTCCCTCGTCGCCGTGCACATGGCCTGCGAGAGCCTGCGTTCGGGCGCCGCACGTCTGGCGCTGGCCGGCGGGGTCCATCTCAACCTGGTGCCGGAGAGCACCATCGCCTTCGCCCGCTCCGGGGCGCTGTCGCCGGACTGCCGCAGCCACACCTTCGACGCCCGCGCCAACGGTTTCGTCCGCGGTGAGGGCGCGGGCGTGGTCGTGCTCAAGCGCCTGGCCGACGCGGTCGCCGACGGCGACGACGTGTACTGCGTACTGCTCGGTGGCGCCGTCAACCACGACGGCCCGGGCGCGCTCACCGTGCCCAGCGCCGAGGCGCAGAGCGCGCTGCTGCGCGGGGCCTACCGCGCCGCCGGAGTGGCCCCCGCCCAGGTGCGGTACGTCGAACTGCACGGCACCGGCACCCGGGCGGGCGACCCGGTCGAGGCGAGCGCCTTGGCCGCGGTCTTCGGCGAGGGCCGCGACACCGCGCAGCCGCTGCTGGTCGGATCGGTGAAGACCAACATCGGCCATCTCGACGCGGCCGCGGGCGTCGTGGGCCTGATCAAGGTCGCCCTGTCGGTGCGGCACGGTCTGCTGCCCGCCAGCCTCAACTACGAGACCCCGAACCCGGACATCCCCCTGGAGCGGTGGAAGCTGCGGGTCAACGCGGCCACCGGGGCATGGCCCGACGCCCCCCGGCTGGCCGGTGTCAGCTCGTTCGGCATCGGCGGCACCAACTGCCACCTCGTCGTCGCCGCCCCCGAGCCCCGGCCCGAGCCCGAGGCGGACGCGGAGCCCGTGCCCGGCACGCCGGTCCCGGTGCTGGTGTCCGCGCGCACCCCCCAGGCGCTGCGCGCCCAGGCCCGGCGGCTGCACGACTGGGTGCGTGACGACGAGGGGCTGCGCCCGCTGGACGTGGGCTACTCCACGGCGATGACCAGGTCCTCGCTGAAGAGCCGGGGCGTGGTGCTCGCCGCCGACCGGGCGGAACTGCTCGACGGCCTGGCCGCGCTGGCCGAGGGCAGGCCGTCGGCGCGGGTCGTCACCGGCACCGCCGCCGAGGGCGGCCGCGTGGTGTGGGTGTTCTCCGGTCAGGGCGCGCACTGGGTCGGTATGGCCAAGGGCCTGTGGGACGCCAACGAGGTGTTCGCCGCCCGGATGGATGAATGCGAGGCCCTGCTGCAGCAGTTCGGCGGCTGGTCGCTGCGGGAGGTGCTCGGCGACGAGGAAGCCCTCAAGCGGATGGACGTCGTACAGCCCGCGCTGTTCGCCGTCATGGTCTCCCTCGCCGAGGTGTGGCGGTCGGCGGGCCTGGAGCCCGACGCGGTCATCGGCCACTCCCAGGGCGAGATCGCCGCCGCCACCGCGGCCGGCATCCTCTCCCTGGCCGACGGCATCCGGCTGATCGTCGCCCGCGCGCGGATCATCACCGAGAAACTGTCCGGGCGGGGCCTGATGGCCGTCCTGGACCTTCCCGCCGACCAGGTCGACCAGTCCCGGGTCGCCATCGGCGCGGTCAACTCGCCCGGCACCGTGGTGATCTCCGGTGACCCCGACGGCGTCCGCGCGGCCGTCGCCGACTGCGAGGCCCGGGAGATCCGCGCCCGGATCGTCCCGGTCGACTACGCCTCCCACTGCGACCACGTGGAATCGATCCGGGACGAGGTGCTCAGCGGTGTGGCGGGCGCCGCGACCACCGACACCGGTGTGGTGTTCTACTCCACCGTCGTCGCGGGACGGGTCGACCCCGCCACGCTGGACGCCGAGTACTGGTACCGGAACCTGCGCGAGCCGGTGCGCTTCGCCGACACCGTCCAGGCGCTGTCCGCCGACGGATACGGCGTGTTCGTGGAGGTCAGCCCGCACCCGGTGCTGACGATGCACACCGCGGCCACGGTCGGCTCCGCCGTCGTACAGCCCACGCTGCGCCGTGACGAGGAGGAGACGCACCGTCTGCTGCTGTCCATGGCCGAGCTGTACAGCCGCGGCGTCGACCTGGACTGGCGGGGGGTGTTCACCGGCGCCCGGCGGGTTCCGCTGCCGACCTACGCCTTCCAGCGCGAGACGTACTGGGTCGACGGGGCCGCCGCCGACGCGCCCGTCGCGCGACCGGTCGCCGCCGCCGCGGCGCCCGAGGCCGTCGCTTCCGCCACCACCGGGATGTCCGAGCAGGACCTGTGGACCCTGGTGCGCGGTGAGGCGGCGGTGCTGCTCGGGCACACCGACACGGCACGGATCGGCTCGGACAACACCTTCAAGGAGCTGGGCTTCGACTCGGTGACCGCGGTGCAGCTGCGCGACCGGCTCAACACCGCGACCGGTTTGCAGATGCCCGCCTCGCTGGCCTACGACCACCCGACGCCCGCCGCGGTGGTGCGGCACCTGCGCGAGCAGTTCACCGGGCCCGGCGAGGACCGGGCCGGTGCGCAGGGCCTCCCCGTCTCCGCCGCCGACGACCCGATCGCGATCGTCGGCATGAGCTGCCGGCTGCCCGGTGGTGTGACCACCTCCGAGGACCTGTGGCGACTGGTCGCCGACGGGGTCGACGCGATCACCGGCTTCCCCGAGGACCGGGGCTGGCAGGTCGACGTGGGCGCGGACTTCGTGCCCGCCGGCGGCTTCCTGGACGGCGCGGCCGACTTCGACGCGGGCTTCTTCCGGATCAGCCCCCGCGAGGCCCTCGCCATGGACCCGCAGCAGCGGCTCGCCCTGGAAGCGGTGTGGGAGGCGCTGGAGAACGCCGGACAGGACCCGGCGGAGCTGCGCCGCAGCGGCACCGCGGTGTACATGGGCGCCATGGCCCAGGACTATCTGCCGCGCCTCCAGGAGGTGTCCGGCAACCTCGCGGGCCATGCGCTGACCGGCGGTTCCGGCAGTGTGGTGTCCGGCCGGATCGCCTACTCCCTCGGACTGGAGGGGCCGGCCGTCACCGTGGACACCGCCTGCTCCTCCTCCCTGGTCGCCGTGCACCTGGCCGCCCAGTCGCTGCGGTCCGGTGACTGCTCCCTCGCCCTGGCGGGCGGCGTCACCGTGATGTCGACGCCGGGCATGTTCGTCGAGTTCGCCCGGCAGGGCGGGCTGGCCGCCGACGGCCGCTGCAAGGCGTTCTCCGACACCGCCGACGGCACCGGCTGGTCCGAGGGCGTCGGTGTGCTGGTGCTGGAGCGGCTGTCCGACGCGCGCCGCAACGGCCGCCGTGTGCTGGCCGTGCTGCGCGGCAGCGCGATCAACCAGGACGGCGAGAGCAACGGCCTCACCGCGCCCAACGGCCCCTCCCAGGAGCGGGTGATCCGACAGGCCCTCGCCTCGGCCGGTCTGTCCCCGGCCGAGGTCGACGCGGTGGAGGCGCACGGCACCGGCACCGGCCTCGGCGACCCGATCGAGGCACAGGCACTGCTGTCCGTCTACGGCCAGGACCGCGAGGACCCGCTGTGGCTGGGCTCGCTGAAGTCCAACATCGGACACACCCAGGCCGCCGCGGGCGTCGCGGGCGTAATCAAGATGATCATGGCGATGCGCGAGGGCGCGCTGCCCAGGACCCTGCACGCGGAAACGCCCTCGAGCCGGGTCGACTGGTCCTCCGGCGCCGTACGGCTGCTGGCCGAGCAGCGCGACTGGCCGGAGGTGGACCGCCCCCGGCGCGCCGGGGTCTCCTCGTTCGGCATCAGCGGCACCAACGCCCACGTGATCATCGAGCAGGGTGACCGCGCCGAGTCGACCGCGCCGTCCGCTGCCCCGTCCCGGGGCGAGCTGGTGTGGCCGGTGTCGGCGCACAGCGCCAAGGCGCTGGCCGGGCAGGCCCGCAAGCTGGGTGCCGCGCTCGCCGCCGGCCCCGCGGCGCACCCGGCCGATGTGGCCGTGTCCCTGGCCACCCGGCGTTCGGCCTTCGACCACCGCGCCGTGATCATCGGGGCGGACCGCGAGGAACTGCTCGCCGGGCTCGACGCCCTGGCCCAGGGGCGGCGCGACGCCGGTGCGATCACCGGCCACGCGTCGGCACCGCCCAGCGTCGGCGTCCTCTTCTCCGGGCAGGGCAGCCAGCGCCTGGGTATGAGCCGGGAGCTGATCGAGACCTTCCCCGTGTTCGCCGCAGCCTGGCGCGAGGTCTGCGCGGAACTCGACCCCCTGCTGGAGCGTCCCGTCGACGAGGTCGTCTCGGCCGAGCCCGGGTCCGAGACGGCCGGGCTGCTCGACGAGACCGCGATGACCCAGCCCGCGCTGTTCGCCTTCGAGGTGGCCGCCTACCGGCTCCTGACGTCCCTCGGGGTCGAACCCGCGGTGCTCGTCGGGCACTCCATCGGCGAGCTGGCCGCCGCACAGGTGGCAGGTGTGTTCTCCCTGGCCGACGCGGCCCGTCTGGTCGCCGCGCGCGGACGCCTGATGGGGGCGCTGCCGCGCGGCGGCGCCATGGTGGCCGTGCAGGCGAGCGAGGACGAGGTCCGGGAGGCCCTGGCCGGACACGAGCGGGCCGTCTCCGTCGCCGCCGTGAACGGCCCCGCCGCCGTGGTCATCTCCGGTGTGGAGGAGGCCGTCACCGAGGTCGCCGCGGCCCTGGCCGCCGAAGGACGCAAGACGAGCCGGCTGCGCGTCTCGCACGCCTTCCACTCGCCGTTGATGGAACCCATGCTGGACGAGTTCCGGCGCGTCGCCGAGTCGGTCGGCTACGCCCCCGCGCGCATCGCGGTCGTCTCCAACGTGACCGGTGCCATCGCCGAACCGGGCGAGCTGGAACAGCCCGAGTACTGGGTGCGCCATGTGCGCGACGCCGTGCGCTTCGCCGACGGGGTCGCCGCCGCCGTGAAGGCCGGGGCCGAGGCGCTGGTCGAGGTGGGCCCCGACGGAGTCCTCTCCGCCATGGCCGCCGACACCCTCTCCGACGCCAACGTGACCGCGATCCCCCTTGTCCGCAAGGGGCGTTCGGAGACGCGTTCGGCGGCGGAGGGCCTGGCCCGGTTGCACGCCGCGGGTGTCCCGGTCGACTGGCGGGCCTATCTGGACGCCGTCGGCGCCGTGGGCAACCCCGTCGACCTGCCCACCTACGCCTTCGACCACCAGCGCTACTGGGCGCAGCCGAGCAAGCCGCGCGGCGATGTCGCGGGCGCCGGACTGGAGCCGGTCGGGCATCCCTTCCTGTCCGCCGCCACCGAGCTGGCCGTCGGCGACCAGGTGGCGTTCAGCGGACGGATCGACCTCGTCGCCGAGTCCTGGCTGACCGACCACGCCATCTTCGGCACCACCGTGTTCCCCGGTGCGGCCGTGGTGGAGATGGCGCTGCGCGCGATCGAGAACTCCGGCTGCCGCGCCATCGAGGAACTCACCCTCCACGCGCCGCTGACCTTCGCCGACGGCGCCGTACAGGTGCAGGTCGTCGTCGGCGAGCCCGAGCAGCAGACGGGCAGGCGCTCCGTCGGGGTCTACTCACGTCCGGCCTCCGGCGCCTCCGGCGCCTGGACCCGGCACGCCGACGGGCAGGCGGTCCCGCAGGCTCCCGCCCCCACCGCCACGGCCGACGTGTGGCCCCCGCAGGAGGCCGCCCCGGTGGACGTGTCCGATTTCTATCCGGAGCTGGTCGAAAGGGGTTACGGCTACGGCCCGGCCTTCCAGGGGCTGCGCTCGCTGTGGCGGCTCGGCGACGAGATCTACGGCGAGGTCCAGCTGCCCGACAAGGTGCCGCACGCCAAGGGCGGGTTCGCCGTCCATCCGGCCCTCTTCGACGCCGCGCTGCACCCGATGCTGTCGCTGATGGTGTCGGACGACCCGGCGCGGACGGTGCTGCCCTACTCCTGGTCCGGCGTCGTCTGCCACGCGCCCGCCGGAAGCCGTCTGCGGGTGGGCGTCGCCCGGATCAGCGACACCGAGGTGTCGCTGTCGATCACCGGTTCCGACGGTGCGCCCGTGCTGACCGTCGAGTCCCTGGCGCTGATGCCCGCTTCGGCGGACCAGCTGTCCCGGGGCTCCCTGGCCGACTCCCTGTTCGCCGTGCGCTGGTCGCCGGTGGAGCCGGGCCCCGAGCGGCCGGCCGAACCGGCCGAGATCGTGCACCTCGAGGCCGGTGGACACGGCGACGCCGCCGCGTCGGCCCGGGCGAGCGTCCGCGAAGCGCTTGAGCTGGTGCAGCGGCGGCTGAGCGCCCCGCACGACCGTCCGCTCGCCATCGTGACCCGGAACGCCGTGGCGGCCCTCCCCGGGGAGACACCCGATCTGGCCCTCGCACCGGTGTGGGGCCTGGTGCGCTCCGCGCAGATCGAGCACGGCGAACCGATCGTGCTCGTGGACACCGACGGCCACGAACAGTCGCTGCGCGCACTGGAGACCCTGGACGCGCGGGTGCCCCAGCTCGTGATCCGCCAGGGCCGGACCTACGCACCGCGACTGGTCCCCGCGGCCACCTCGGCCACTCCGCGGCGGCCCTGGGACCCGAACGGAACGGTGCTGCTCACCGGCGCGACCGGTGGTCTGGGCGCCCTGCTCGCCCGGCATCTGGTCGTCGAGCACGGCGTGCGCAACCTCCTGCTCCTCAGCCGCTCCGGCGCGGCCGGGCCGGCCGCGGAGCTGACCGGGCTCGGCGCCAACGTCACCCACGCGGCCTGCGATGTCTCCGACGCCGGGGCGCTGGCGGAGCAGCTCGCGCGGATCCCGCGGGAGGCGCCGCTCACCGCCGTGGTGCACATGGCAGGCGTACTCGACGACACCACCGTGGAGTTGATGACACCGGAGCGCATCGACCGGGTGTTCGCGCCCAAGGTCGATGCCGCGTGGCATCTGCACGAACTCACCAAGGACATGGAGCTGTCGGCCTTCGTGCTGTACTCCTCGGTCGTGGGTGTGGTCGGCAACGCGGGCCAGGCCAACTACGCGGCCGCCAACGCCTTCCTCGACGCACTCGCCGAGCACCGCGCCGAGGCGGGGCTGCCCGCGCTCTCGCTGGCCTGGGGCCCGTGGGAGCTCGGCATGGCGAGCACGCTCGGCCAGGCCGACCTGGCGCGCTTCCGGCGGCACGGCATGGTGCCCCTGACGGCGGAGCGGGGCACCGCCCTGTTCGACGCCGCTCTCGCCGCGGACGAGAGCCTGCAACTTCCCGTGCAGATCGAGCGGGGCGCGCTGTGGCAGGACACCGTGCCCCCGCTGCTGGGCACCCTGGTCCAGCCCGCGCCCACGCGCTCCGGGCGGCCCGTCGCCGCCGAGGAGAGCGGGGAATCCCCCATGGCGAGCAGGCTGGCCGCCCTCCCGGCGGAGGAGCAGCGCGAGGAACTGGTGACGCTGCTGCTGGAGACCGCGGCCGTGGTGCTGGGTTACCCGTCCGCCGACGACATCGACGCCGACATGTCGTTCCAGGAGATCGGTTTCGACTCCCTCAGCGGTGTCGAGTTCCGCAACCAGGTCAAGCAGGACACGGGAGTCCACGTCCCGGCAACGGTGATCTACAACTATCCGACGCCCGCCGCGCTGGCGGAGCGCCTGCGGGAACTGCTGTTCCCCGAGCCGGAGCTGCCGGAGCAGGCGGAGGAGGCGACCGCCGACCTGCCGGACGACGAGTTCGACGGACTGGACGAGATCGACGACCTCGACATCGAGGCGCTCGTACAGCGCGCGAACTCCGAATGAGAACCCCCGTGCCCCCGTGCGCCGACCTCGATAAGGGTGGAGAGATGAAGCCGGAAGACCTGAAGGCCGTTCGTACGTTCGTGAAGGAGTGCCTCGGCGGCCAACACGCGGAGATGGACGCGTTCGAGGACAAGCCCTCGGACGTCTACGAGAGGTTCCGGGAGACCGGACTGGCCAACTGGTGGCTGCCGGAGGAGCTCGGTGGCCACGGGCTCAGCCTCGAGGACAGCGTCGAGATCGTCAACGAGATCGCCTACGGCGACGCCGGGGTGGCGTTCACGCTCTTCATCTCCGTGCTCGGCACCAGCATCGTTCAGCTGTACGGCTCCGACGAGCTCAAGGCCCGGTACCTCGAGCCCATGGCCGCCCGGGGCTCGTTCTGCGCGACGCTGGGCAGTGAACAGTCCGCGGGCAGTGAACTCGCCAAGATCGAGACCGTGGTGGCGGCCGAGGGCGACGAACTTGTCATCACCGGCGAGAAGTTCTTCTCCACCAACACCGACTTCGCCGACTTCCTCGTTGTCGTGGCCCGCTCGGCCGAAGACCCCGAGGCGTACCACGCCGTGCTGATCCCGCGCGACACCCCCGGTGTCGAGATCGTGAAGCGCTGGGACGTCATCGGTCTGCGCGCCTCGTACACCTACCAGGTCAGCCTGAAGGGCTGCCGCGTCCCCGCCGCGAACCGCCTCGACGGCTCGGGCCTGCGGCTGCTGGAGATCGGCCTCAACGCCAGCCGCATCCTGATCGCCGCCACCGCGATCGGCGTCGCCCGCCGCATCCGCGACCACTGCATGACCTACGCCAAGAGCAAGCCTCTCCGCGGCGGCGTCCTCATGGAGAGCCCCGTGTTCGCGCAGCGGCTCGCGCAGATGGAGATGCAGATCGACGTCATGAAGAGCCACTGTCTGCGCGCTGCCCGCGACTATGACGCGATCATGAAGGATCCCGGCGCCGCCGCCCAGTTCCACCGGCAGGGCACCCTCAAGTCCGCCTTGACCGCCAAGATGTTCTGCGGCCAAGCCGGTTGGGACGTGGCCAGTGTGGGCTCCGAGATGTTCGGCGGACTCGGCTACACCCACGACATGCCCATCGGCAAGCTGATGCGCGACATCCGCTACGTCTCCATCGTGGAGGGCGGCGACGACGTCCTGCGCGATCTGCTCTTCAGCCGTTATGTGATCCCCGTGCCCCGCCGATCCTAGCTCCCCTCCGTTGGAACGTTGAGGGTCAGCGCGCGGCGCCCGGTAGCAGGGGGCACCTCCCAGCGGTAGCTGGGGGCGCGGTGCCAGGCGTCGCGGGCCCGACAAGGTCCGCCGGACGGGGCCTGGGGCGCACGGGCGGTCGA
The DNA here is from genome assembly GCF_013364155.1 of Streptomyces sp. NA02950. Lineage (NCBI taxonomy): Bacteria > Bacillati > Actinomycetota > Actinomycetes > Kitasatosporales > Streptomycetaceae > Streptomyces > Streptomyces sp. NA02950. The sequence goes on from NZ_CP054916.1 coordinate 8,142,391, forward strand.
CCCGGCTCGATCCGCTGCCATCGCGGCGGGTCGGGCCGGGCCGTCCGTCGTGGGCGTCAGGGGACCTCCGCCTCGAAGAGGGCGGTGCAGCCGTGGACGGTGACCTTGTGGTCGGGGAAGCGGGCGGCCAGCTCCGTCCGCAGATCGGCGAGGCTGTCCTCGGAGTTGTTCATCAGGCCGCGCCGGTTCCACATCCGGAAGTTGACCCGGGCGGCCGCCCCCACCGGTACGCCTTGGGTGAGCACGGTGGCGCCGAAGATGCGCCCACCCGGCCGTACGCAGGCCGCGACGTGGTCCAGCACCGTGGCCTTCTCACGAATGCTGCCGGGCACACAGTGCAGCAGGAAGTTCATCGACGCCGAGCCGAAGGCCGCCTTGGGCAGTGGCAGTGGTTCCAGCGCGTTGGCCCGGACCGTCTTGACCTCGAAGCGGGCCAGGCGGCGGGCCGCGTGCTCCAGCGAGTGCTCGTTCAGATCGGCCAGTGTGATGGCCTGCCCCGGCGCCGTCCGGCAGTTGTCCAGGAAGTAGCCGGTGCCCACGCCGACGTCCAGGTGGTCCGGGGAGACATTGCGGTCGAACAGGGCGACCACTTCGGAGACCGGGACGCGGAAGAGGAACCGGCAATTGATCTTGAAGGCCACCAGGTCGTACACGGGCAGTGTCCACGGCCGGTAGATGGTCTGGCCGGCGTGCACCAGGTCTGAGCGGGGCTTGGTGGTCACGTGGAACCTCCGGCCGGCGGGGGCGAATACGTCGGGACATGACTATACGGGGCGGGAGTGCCGTGCCCCACCGGGCAGTTGGGCGTGTGTCCTGCCCGCTGGACACGGCCGTCGGGGCGAGTTGTGACGCTCCTGTTGCGGAAACTGTGGGCTCCATCACGGTTGCCACGATCTTGTCCTGGTGGACTCAACGGATGCTTTTGCTGCTGCTCCTTCCGGCCGGACTGGTCACCGCCTTCGGTCTCGCGGGCCACGGTTTCAGCCTTCTCGGGCGGGCCGGCCTCCGGCGCACGGGCCGCGATGCGCGGCTCCGGGTCCTCGCCGCCCTCCTGGGCGGCGCCGCGGCGGCCCTGTACACGTGGGGTCTGCTCCTTGTCGCCGGTGCGGTCCTGGAAGCGGAGGACGGCGGCACCGATTCCTCACCGCTCCGGCCCTGCCGGATCCCGGGCCAGGAGGAACGCGCGCAGCACGTTGTCGACTACAGCGTCTCCTACGTGCCGCTCCGGTTCGTCTGCGAGACGACGGGCGGCGGAAGCTACGCCGCCGAATCGGTTCCCGGCTATGTGAACCCGGCCGTGCTGGGTTTCGCGCTCGCCGCCGTCGTATCGGCCGGCGCCGCCACCCTGGAATCGGAGCGCCGCGCCAGGACACACCCCGGCTGATCCGGTTTCCGTGTACCACCCGTATTCCGCCGGAGGATCCCAAGGTGATGATATGAGTAATTAATGTACGAGTGACACCTTGTCAGGCCATTGCCAGACTGAGAGGCGCCTCGGCGATGAGAAAGCGGAATTCCGCCGAGGAGACCCCACTCTCAACGGAGGCAAGCGATGTCCTGTTCCATCGATACCCGAAAAGCCCTGGAGTTCCTCCAGACCAGCGGACTCGTCCATCTCGAAATACCCCTGGAGCAGTTGGTCCGCGCGACCACCACACTCGACGAGGTCGCGGGCTATGTGCTGGCGTGGGAGAAGTACGTGCTCGTCGTCGCGGCCGAATGCGACGAGGCGGCCGCGGCCGAGCAGTAAGGGCGACCCCGCGGCGCGGGGAAACCCCATGGGCAGACAGTGACGAGGGGGCGGTTTTGGCACCGATGAAGGCGGGGAGCGAGCTGCCCCAACCGTGGCGCGCGGTCGAGGAACGAGCAGTCTCCTGGCTGGCCGCGCACCACACCCGGTTCGACCCGGACACCGCGGAAGACGGATCCGTTCTCTTCGCCCGCAAGGCCCTGGTCGAAATGGCGCTGCTGGTCGGACTCCGCGCCCGTCTGGACACGGATCCTTTCGACGAGGACTATCAGCGGCTGTTCGACCGGATGGGCGCCGCGGCAAAGCGTCCCTCCTATCGGGAACTCGTCGGACGCGATGAGCGCGCACTCCTGCTGTACGCCGGCACGCACGCCGCGCTTCGGTTGTGCGGGCAGGAGGACCAGGAATTCCACCACCTCATCGAGCAATCCGTCGCGGGTCGTTATGCGACGGCTTTCGAGCGCATCCCGTATCGGCAGCTGGATCTGCTGCACACATTGGAACTGGCCGGAGTGGAACACCGGTTGCCCCCGGTCGAGGCGATCCTGCCGTTCACGCTGTTCTGCGCGGACCCCTCGGTCCTCGGACTCGGTGACCGCGATATCTACGCGATCACCCACACCATCTTCTACGCCACCGACTTCGGCTTGCGCGTTCCGCAGTGGCCCATCGGTTTTGACCTGTCCCGTGCCGTCGAGCTGCTCGAGGCACTGTGCCTGCTGTGCCGGCACCGGGGGAACGCCGACCTCGTGGCGGAGCTGCTCTGCTCCCTGCTGTGCCTGGGAATCCACGACTCGGCGGAGGCGGAGCGGGCCTGGGCCTTTCTCTCGGAGACTCAGGAACCCGACGGCCGAGTCGCCGGACCGGAGGGCATCGTCCACCCGGGGCTCGAAGGCGGCGACGAGGAGTACCGCTCCTGGGCCACGGCGTACCACACGACGATCGTCGCCGCGCTCGCCGGGCTGCTCGCCCGAAGCTCCTCCGTCATCCGCCGCCCACGGCCTGTGCGGCCCACGGCGCCCGATGCCTCGCAGTCGGAGAACGCCCTTCGCCGGGCCACGGTCTGGCTCGCCGAAGCCGCCCTCACCACTGATCTCGAGGACGCCCTTCCCGCGGCAGCCGCTGCCGCGCGCGGCGCCCGTTCACTCGGTGAACCCGCGCTCGCCCATACCGCGCTCGCCTCGGTCGTCAAGCGTGTCGAAGCCGAGCCGGGACGGTCGCTGTGGCAACGCATCGGAGCCGATGTGGTCTTCGAGTGCGCACACGGGCTGAAGGCGTCATCCCACAGCTGTGCGTCGCTGGACCGCTTCCTCGAAGAGACCGCCACCGCGCTCTCCGGCCTCACCGCCGTCCCCGCGGCCGCGGCCGGCGGTGTTCTGCATCTGACGCGGCTGGGCTCGCTCGCCGAACAGACCGCACATTCCCTCATCGCCTCCGCGGACCCGGCGCCACTGATGGCGGAAGGCCGCCCGCCCGCGATGACGGCCAAGGGGCTGATCCAGTACGCCGGGGACGATCCGGGCCGGCTGGCCTCCCGCGGCTCCTCGGCCCATGCGGTGGGGGAGCGACTGGCCGCGGCCCTTCCGGCCGCCTGCCAGGACTACAAGCTGGACGAAGTGGCCGTGCTCCTGCAGAGTCTGGCTCTGCTCGGCTGGGCCGACCACCGTGTCGTCCGCGACGGCCTGGAGTTCCTGCTGCGCCAGCAGAGCCCATCGGGCGCCTTCGGCTATCCGGCCGTGGACGACCCCCGGCAGCGGGCGAGCCTGCGACGGCGGTGGACCCAGAGCTGTGTGGTCACCCTGTCCTCCCCGGCGGCACTCGGCCCCGCTGCCGACCCCACGCCGTGACCCGTGAAGTGGTTCGGCAGTTGAAGCCAAGGATCCATGGCGACATGCACGAGGACGTGGCGTCGGGCAGGGGACAGGTCCCTGTCGAACGGTGATCGCAGCGCTTGCAGGCTAGGTTCGCCACAAGGCCGGTGTCAATGAAAATTCACGAGCAGCACCGGATGCAAACGCTGTCTCGGCAACTCTGACGGATCTCTTGACGCGTCTGTGACGCAGGGCTAACTTCACCGCAACTCTTGTAGCCGCTGGTGCTACTCCCTGCCCTTCTTCTTCAAAAGGTGAACAGATGCTGCGTATGCAACGGCGCAGGAGAACGGAGCTGATCGCCCGGGGACTGGTCGCTGCCGCGGTGGTGGCCGCCTCGGGCGTGGCCGTCCCCGCGTCCGGCGCATCCGCGCGGACCGCCGGTGCGGGGCCCGCGCGGTGCGGACCATCAGGGGGAAGCGGCCGGTTCGCGGACGGCACCGGCTCCGCGACACTGACGGTCACCCATGTCAGCGACGCCTGCCTGCGTACGTACAAGCTGGTCAGCTCGGTCACCGGGGAACGGACCTTCACCGAGGGCGCGGACCGGCCGACGCTGCGGTCCGGTTCGGTGCTGCTGGACGGGCTGTACGCGATGGCCCACGACGACGCGAAACGCAATGAGACCGACCAGCTCACCGACGATGCGTACAACGACGGCAAACCGGTGCCGTGTCCGGGCGGCTGTTACATCACCGGCAAGGCGTGGACGTACGTCTGGACGCGCGACGTCTCCTACTCCGCGGACCTCGGGCTGACGCCCGCCGACCCGGAACGGATGCGCAACACCCTCGCGTTCAAGCTCAGCGACCGCCGTGACGGTTCCGGGGACACTCAGGTCATCCAGGACACCGGCACCGGCGGCAGCTACCCGAGCTCCTCCGACCGTGTGGTGTGGGCCCTGGGCGCGAGCGAGATACTCGACTGGCTACCTGACGGTGAACGCCGGGCCTTCGCCCGCAAGGCCTACGACGCGATCCGCAACACCGTCGAACACGACCGGAAGGTCGTCTACGACCCACACGGCGGCCTCTACAAGGGCGAACACTCCTTCCTGGACTGGCGCGAGCAGAGCTATCCGGACTGGACGAAGGACGACGTGGCGACCATCGCCACCTCCCGTTCGCTGTCGACCAACGTCGTCCACCGGGCGGCCATCGACGCCGCCGCCCGTCTCGCCGCCGACGCGGGCGACACCGCGGCCGCCGCGAAGTACCACCGCTGGGCCACCCGGCTCACCTCGGCGATCCGCACCGCGTTCTGGCTGCCACGGCAAGGGCAGTTCTCCCAGATGCTCACCACGGAGCGCGACACCTCACCGGTGCGGCGCTACGACGCGCTCGGCACCTCGCTGGCCGTCCTCACGGGGGTCGCCACGCCACGCCAGGCCCGGCAGGCCGTGGCCACCTACCCGCAGACCCCGTACGGCCCGTCCGTCCTCTGGCCGCAGCAGCGAGGCGTACCGGCCTACCACAACAACGCCGTCTGGCCCTTCGTCACCGCGTACCTGATGCGCGCGGCCGCGAAGACCGGGAACGACGGGGTGGCCACCCTCCAGGCGCGGTCGCTGGTGCGGGGAGCCGCGCTGTTCGGCACCAACAAGGAGAACATCAACCTCCTGGACGGCGGCACCAAGACCGAGATCAACTCCGATCGGCAGCTGTGGAGCGTCGCGGGCATGCTGTCGATGGTGCAGCAGAGCCTCTTCGGCATCGACGCGCGCCGCGACGGACTGCACATCAAGCCCTTCCTCCCGGCACAACTGCGCAACGCCTACCTGCGTGACAGCGATCGCGCCGCGCTCCACCACCTGAACTACCGCGGCCACACCCTGGACATCGCCCTCGACCTCCCGCGGCACACCGCCGGGCGCGGCGCCCTCCGCGTCGCATCGCTGAAGCTGAACGGGAAGCGGCTGCCCGCGGACACGCCGATCACCGAGAACATGCTGGGGGAGGGCACCGCGAAGCTGGTCATCGAGCTCGGCCCGCCGCGTCCCGGATCGGCTTCGCCCGCTCCGGAGCCGGTTAACGTCTCCTCCAAGGAAGCGCTGTACGGGCCGGGCACCCCGACCGTGCGCGGTGTCTCGGTCAAGGACGGCCGGACCCGGCTGTCCCTCGGCATCGGCGACGAGACCCCTTCCAGGGTCACCATGGACGTCCTCCGCGACGGCCGGGTGATCGCCGAGAACCAGCGTGTCACCGGCGGAACGCAGACCTGGACCGACCGCACCTCCGCGGACGCGGACACGGTCTCGCACTGCTACAGCGTCCGGCTGCGCTACACCGCCACCGGCAACACCTCCCAGCACGCCCTGCCGCGGTGCTACTGGGGTCCGCACCACGACCGCGTCACCCGGGTCACCGGTGAGGACTTCGAGGTCACCGGCGGGCACCGCAGCAGCGGTGAGCACGGTGTGTACTACGCGGACTGGGGGACCGGGCCCCAGGACAAGATCACGGCCCGCGTCACCCCCCGGGCCGACGGCGAGTATCTGCTCCAGGCGGACGCGGCGGTGGGCGGCCCCGTCAACACCGGTGTCGCGAGCGGTATGAAGATGCTGCGCGTCTACGACGACACCACCGGACGCCTCGTCACCGAAAAGGTCCTCGCCATGCCCCACACCGGAAGCTGGTCGACCGTGCGCGGCTCCACCTACGCCACGGCACGGCTGGCCAAGGGGCGCACGTACCGCATCGAACTCGGCCAGGATCCGCGGGCGGTCAACATGAGCTACTTCTCCGCCAACGCCCTCTACAAGGACACCCGAAGCGGTCCGTCCAACAACAGCGATGTGTACGCGATCAAGGCGATGCTGAAGCGGCGCACGGGATAGCGGGCCACGGGCCGGCCCCAGCTCAGCGCAGTCTCCGGCAGTACAGGGCGTCCGGGATACGCGAGGAGCCCAGGCGGCCGGTGGAGGCGGTCCCGGCGGCGTACTCGTCGTCCGCGCACTGTCCTTCGCAGTGGCCGTACGCGAAGTCACCGCCCTTCGGGTCCGCACCCCGGCTGTCGCCCCGGTCGAACCACACCCTGCGGCCGTCCTTCCCGAGCGTCCCGGGGGAGGCGGCCGCACACGGGGCGGCGGACACCGCCGGGCCGCGGACGCCGTAGCCCGTCAGGAACTGGCCGTCCGCACACTGGAGTCGGTGTATCCGCACGCTCGGTCCCGGCCGGGCTGAGATGATCTCAGCTTGAAGCGCTTGCCGTCGGCGTCGACGATCCAGCGGCCCCGGGTGCTCAGCGGGGCCTTCCAGTCGCCCGCTGCCGAGACGGGTGCCGTATCCGTGGCCGACGGTACGGTCCGCCGTGGTTCCCGCGGGGCGGCCGTGGCATCCGGCGCCGTCAGGCAGAGGAGCAGGAGGACGGTGGCCGGGCAACGTTCTGTCGAGGCATCCGTGCACGCAGTCCGTCCCGGGGTGTGGGAGGTGATGACTGCGCCATGATCGCGGGTGGCACCCGAACGAGCCAGGCCTCCCCTTGAGCCCACGCGCACTCCCGCGCGGTCGCCACGCCCACTCCAGCCGAGCGCTATGTGGTATCCATCCCATGTTGTGGCTTTTGCCGTAGGGCCTTCGTGCGCGGGACGGAGTGGGGACGTGGCGTTCGCGGAGTCGGCCGGTGGTGACGAGCCACCCGCGTCCGGCGGGTCCCTGGTCCCGCTGCTGGCCGTGTGCGCCGGGTACTTCATGGTGATCCTGGACGTGACGGTCATCAACGTCGCCGTACCCGTGATCGGCCGGGAGCTGTCGGCTTCGCTCACCGGCATCCAGTGGATCACCGACGGGTACACCCTGGTCTTGGCCGGTTTCCTGCTGACCGGCGGGGCACTGGGCGACAGGCTGGGAAACCGCCGGATCTTCTTGACCGGTGTCGCGGTGTTCACCGCCTCCTCCGCGGGCTGCGCCTTCGCGCCGAGCGCCCTCTTCCTGATCGCCGCCCGGGTGGTGGAGGGACTCGGCGCGGCGTTGATCGTGCCCGGTTCGCTGGCCCTTCTCCAGCAGGCGTATCCGGCTCCCGGCGCCCGCTCGCGGGCCTTCGGGCTCTGGGGTTCGGTGGCGGGCATCGCGGCATCGACAGGGCCGCTGCTCGGCGGACTGCTGGTCTCCACGGTGGGCTGGCGGTGGGTGTTCCTCATCAATCTGCCCGTCGGCGTCGCCTGCCTGGCGCTGACACTGCGCCACATGGCGTCCTCACCCCGACTCACCACCCGGACCCTGGACTGGCCGGCGCAGTGTGCGGTCGTGGCGGCGGTGGCGCTGCTGACCGCCGCGCTCAACGAGGCGGGCCGGCGCGGCTGGTCCGATCCGGCCGTCCTCGCCGGGGTGGGCCTGTCCGTGCTGGCCGCCGTGGCGTTCGTGGCGCGCGAGCGGCTGGCCGGCGCCCCCGCCCTGCCGCCGAACCTGCTGCGCTCGCGTGCGCTGGGCGGCGGAGCCGTCATCGGCCTGCTGTTCAATTTCGGCTTCTACGGCATGGTGTTCACCGCCAGCCTGGACTTCCAGCACCGGCGTGGCTTCAGCGCCCTGGCCACCGGGGTGGCGCTGTTCCCCGCGGTGGCCATGACGATGTTCGCCTCCGTCCTGTCCGGGCGGCTGACCCGGCGGACCGGGGACCGCCCGCTGGTGATCACCGGCATGCTGCTGGCCGCCCTGGGCCTCGGGGGCTGGGCCGCGGCGGGAGACGCCCCCGCCTACCCGCTGCTCGTCGCCCCGATGATGGCGGCGGGATTCGGCACCTCCTTCGCGCTCACCGGGTCGACCTCCACCATCATGGGTGCCGCGCCCCCGGCGTACTCGGGGACCGCCTCCGCCCTGTTCAACACCACCCGGCAGCTGGGCAGCGCCACCGGCGTGGCGCTCGGCGGCACCCTGCTGGCCACGGCCGCCACCTACGGAGCGGGACTGCGCGTCAGCATGGCCATCGGCGCCCTCGCCTACCTGATCGCCGCGGGTCTCGCAGGGTGGTGCGTACCGCCCGGGACCGGGCACGAGGCTCGCGGCGGGCACTGAGACGCTTGCCGTATAAGGTGACCCGGAAGTCGCCGACCGCTCCTGCGGAGGGAACGGAGAGACACGTGCAGGACGCCACCCCCGTCGAGCACTCGACCGGCCCCGACGCCGCCTTGCGCGACCGCCTCGCCGGCGGGCCCAACGCGCTGTTCGTCTACGGCACCCTCCAGTTCGACGCCGTACTCACCCACCTGCTCGGCCGCCTGCCCCGCAGTTCCCCCGCCGCCGCCCCCGGCTGGCGCGCCGCCGCCCTCGAAGGCCGCGTCTACCCGGGCCTCGTCCCCGCACCCGACGCCACGGCCCCGGGTCTGCTGCTCACCGATCTCAGCCTCACGGAATGGAAGATCCTCGACGCCTTCGAGGACGACGAGTACAAGCTGTGCCAGATCCCCCTGGCTTCCGGCGCCCACGGCTGGGCCTACATCTGGCGTGAGGGCGAGGTCCGCCCGGAGACCTGGAACGCGGACGACTTCGCGGCCCGCCACCTCCCGGAGTTCACCGCTCTGTGCGCCGAGGTCGCCCCGGAGCTGACCGCGGCGGTCACCCGCTCCCAGCCGTAGCCGGGAAGCACGGCGCCGGACGGAAGAACGTCCAGGCCGGCCCGCTGACGGGCCGGCCTGGACGTGGCGGAGTCGATCAGACCAGGTCGAACCGGTCCAGGTCCATGACCTTGGCCCACGCGGCGACGAAGTCCTTCACGAACTTCTCCTTCGCGTCATCGCTCGCGTAGACCTCCGCGAGCGCGCGGAGTTCGGAGTTCGAGCCGAAGACCAGGTCGGCGCGGGTGCCGGTCCACCGGACCGCGCCGTTCGCGTCCCGGGCCTCGAACTCGTCCTGCGCCTCGGAGGTGGACTTCCAGGTCGTCCCCAGGTCGAGCAGGTTGACGAAGAAGTCGTTGGTCAGAGTGCCCGGACGGTCGGTGAGGACGCCGTGCTTCGAACCGCCGTGGTTGGCGCCCAGGACGCGCAGACCACCGACGAGCGCGGTCATCTCGGGTCCGCTCAGGGTGAGCAGGTTGGCCTTGTCGAGCAGCAGGTACTCGGCCGGCAGGCGGTTGCCCTTGCCCACGTAGTTGCGGAAGCCGTCGGCGGCCGGCTCCAGGGCGGCGAAGGACTCGACGTCCGTCTGCTCCTGGGAGGCGTCCACACGGCCCGCCGAGAACGGCACCTCGACCTCGACGCCGCCGTCCTTGGCCGCCTTCTCGATGGCCGCGTTGCCCGCGAGCACGATCAGGTCGGCCAGGGAGACCTGCTTGCCGCCCTTGGCGTTGAAGGACTCCTGGATGCCCTCCAGGGTGCGGAGCACCTGGGCGAGCTCGTCCGGGTTGTTGACCTCCCAGCCGCGCTGCGGCTCCAGGCGGACGCGGGCGCCGTTGGCACCGCCGCGCTTGTCGCTGGCGCGGAAGGACGAGGCCGAGGCCCAGGCCGCGGAGACCAGCTGCGAGACGGTCAGGTCCGAGGCGAGGACCTGCTCCTTGAGCGCGGCGCTGTCCGCGGCGTCGATGACCTCACCGGTGTGGGCCGGCAGCGGGTCCTGCCAGAGCAGCACCTCGGAGGGCACCTCGGGTCCGAGGTAGCGGACGATCGGACCCATGTCACGGTGCGTCAGCTTGTACCAGGCGCGCGCGAAGGCGTCCGCGAACTGGTCGGGGTTCTCGTAGAAGCGACGCGAGATCTGCTCGTAGACCGGGTCGAAACGCAGCGACAGGTCGGTGGTGAGCATCATCGGGAGGCGCTTCTTCGACGGGTCGTGCGCGTCGGGGATGATCGCCTCGGCGTTCTTCGCCACCCACTGGTTGGCACCGGCCGGGCTCTGGGTGAGCTCGTACTCGTACTCGAAGAGGTTCTTGAAGAACTCGTGGCCCCACTGGGTCGGCGTGCTGGTCCAGGTGACCTCGAGGCCACTGGTGATGGCGTCGGCGCCCTTGCCGGTCCGGTACGTGCTCCGCCAGCCGAGGCCCTGCTCCTCGATGCCGGCGGCCTCGGGGTCGTCGCCGACGTGGTCGGCCGGGCCGGCGCCGTGGGTCTTGCCGAAGGTGTGACCACCGGCGATCAGGGCGACGGTCTCCTCGTCGTTCATCGCCATGCGGCGGAACGTCTCACGGATGTCGCGGGCCGCGGCGATCGGGTCCGGGTTGCCGTTGGGGCCCTCCGGGTTGACGTAGATCAGGCCCATCTGGACCGCGCCGAGCGGGTTCTCCAGCTCGCGGTCGCCGGTGTAGCGCTCATCGCCGAGCCAGGTGGTCTCGGGGCCCCAGTAGACGTCCTCCTCCGACTCCCAGACGTCCTCGCGGCCACCGGCGAAGCCGAAGGTCTTGAAGCCCATCGTTTCCAGGGCGACGTTGCCGGTGAGGATCATGAGGTCGGCCCAGGAGATGGCCTGGCCATACTTCTTCTTGACGGGCCACAGCAGACGGCGGGCCTTGTCCAGGTTGCCGTTGTCCGGCCAGCTGTTCAGCGGAGCGAAGCGCTGCTGACCGGCGCCCGCGCCACCGCGGCCGTCGCTGATGCGGTACGTGCCCGCGCTGTGCCAGGCCATGCGGATCATCAGCGGGCCGTAGTTGCCGAAGTCGGCCGGCCACCAGTCCTGCGAGGTGGTGAGCACCTCGGCGATGTCCCGCTTCACGGCCGCGAGGTCCAGGTTCTTGAAGGCCTCGGCGTAGTCGAACTCCTCTCCGAGCGGATTCGCCACGGCGGGGTTCTTGGCGAGGATCTTCAGGTTCAGCCGGTCCGGCCACCACTGGCGGTTTCCGCCGCCCTGTGTCGGGTGCGGAGCGCGCCCATGCGCGACCGGGCAGCCACCTCCGCCTTCCGTCTTCGCGTCTACGACGATTGCGTCATGGTTCTCAGACATGGGAATCCTTCCGGACCAGGCGGATCACGGTGCTCATGAACTGCGGGATGGTGGGCAGAGGTCCTCGCATACGACGGAGGGGGAGACAGGGGACCACGCGAAGGTGTGACCCGGAGGCGAACGCCCCGATACCGAGGTGGTCACCGCTCCGGACGGCCCCGAGCAGCGTGGCGCGGGCGGCCGTCACCCGCCGACCCGCACCGCGGAGCTGCTCGGCGGTGGTCCCGTCACGTCTCTTTCTCCTGTTCGTACGGGAGTCTTCCTGTCTCTTGGCTCTCGCCGGAACCGATCCTACGATGGACAGAATCTAAGTCAAGAAGTGCACCAAACCCATATCCGATCGGATCCCGGATGTCCATTGGTAAACTTCGGGTATCCCGCCGAACCTGAATAGGTGAACCGATATGAGTGACCTGCTGGAGCGACTGCGAGGGCGTGGCTGGCGAATGACCTCCCAGCGGCGTGTCGTTGCGGAGGTCCTCGATGGCGATCATGTGCATCTCACGGCCGACGAGGTGCATGCCCGCGCGGCCCAGCGGCTGCCCGAGATCTCCCGGGCGACCGTCTACAACACCCTGGGGGAGATGGTGTCCCTCGGTGAGGTCATGGAGGTCTCCACCGACGGTCGCGCCAAGCGCTACGACCCCAACGCACACCGGCCGCACCAGCACCTGGTGTGCTCCGGCTGCGGCACCATCCGCGATGTCCATCCGACCGGCGACCCGTTGGCCCACCTCCCCGCGGCGGAACGGTTCGGCTTCACGGTGTCCGGGGTCGAGGTCACCTACCAGGGGCTGTGCCCGTCCTGCGCCTAGGCAGGCAGGGAAACGTTCACGGTCCGGTGAGTCCGGTGAGTTGATCACCGAGCGCGCTCCGCCCGGTACGGGGCCTGCCGTCCGTGGCGTGCCCGGGTGCAGCCGGGACCCGGAGCCTCGGACGTCGATGTCGGACGGCGACGTCCTCGGCCGTGGACGGGCGCTTGACCTGATCGCCCGTATCGCCCGTATCCCGCGGCCGTCACGGTCCCGGTCACCGCCGACATCGAGGACGGCACCCGGCCGCCGGGCGAACTCGTGACGCGGCCGGCCGCGGCCCGGCAGGCTGCCGACAGGGCGGACGCCGACCCCTTCCCCAACTTCCTCAACGCCCGTATCGACACCTCCCCGTTCGGGCCCGCACCTCGCCAACACGCCGCTCGGGCAGCCGGTTCGATGCGGCGAGCCCCCGCGGATGCTCGCGCGCGGTACGCCCGCTGTGCACGGCCTTCGCCTCCAGCAGGGCGCCGGCGGCGCACAGCGGACGGGCGAGCTCCCGGTAGGGACGGCCGCACACCGTCGCCGTACCGGAAGTCCGCTGGTCGAGGCCGACGATGATCCGCAGGGTGGTGGACTTCCCGGCCCCGTTCGGCCCGAGGAAACCGGTGACGAGCCCGGGCCGGACCGTGAAGCTCACGTCATCCACGGCGCTCTTGTCGCCGTAGCGCTTGGAGAGTCCCTTTACTTCAATCGTGCAGGTGCCTTTCGCGGCACCCCTTCGGGGACGGACATGACGCTGAGTCGCCCTGCTCCAGGGCCGCGTCAGCCGCGAGTGCCGCTCTCGTACGCCGCGGGCATCAAGAGGACGGTCAGCCGTGATGCCTGAGAGGTAGCGGACATTCGGTGGCGAAACGCGCGCGCTTCCGCTACCGGCTGCCCCCAGTAGCCTGCCCGTGGCCGCACGGGGCGGGAGTCCCTTCCGTGATCTGGTGTGGTGATGGCTCCCATCACAGGAGTCCGCCCCAGGGGGGTGATTGAAAGATCATCGTGATGGCAGGGGTAGCATATGAGCACCGCCTAGCTCGAAAGATGCACTGTGACTGTCAACGAGGACTCGTTCACAAACTGGAAGACCCGCGAGGAGATCGCGGAGTCGATGATCCCGATCATCGGGAAGCTGCATCGGGAGCGGGACGTCACAGTCCTGCTTCACAGCCGCTCCTTGGTGAACAAGTCGGTGGTCAGCATCCTCAAGACCCACCGGTTCGCCCGGCAGATCGCGGGTGCGGAGCTCTCGGTCACCGAGACCCTGCCGTTCCTGAAGACGCTCACCACGCTCGATCTCGGGCCTTCCCAGATCGACATCGGCATGCTCGCCGCGACGTACCGGACCGACGACCGCGGTCTCTCGGTGGAGGAGTTCACCGCCGAAGCCGTCGCGGGCGCCACGGGTGCCGACAAGATCGAGCGCCGTGAGCCGCGCGATGTTGTGCTCTACGGGTTCGGCCGCATCGGCCGTCTCGTCGCCCGCCTGCTCATCGAGAAGGCCGGATCCGGCAACGGACTGCGGCTGCGCGCCATCGTCGTCCGCCAGGGCGGTGACCAGGACATCGTCAAGCGCGCCTCGCTGCTGCGCCGTGACTCCATCCACGGCCAGTTCCAGGGCACGATCACCGTTGACGAGGCGAACAGCACGATCGTCGCCAACGGCAACGAGATCAAGGTGATCTACGCCAACGACCCGTCGGAGATCGACTACACGGCGTACGGCATCAAGGACGCCATCCTCATCGACAACACCGGCAAGTGGCGCGACCGCGAGGGCCTGTCGCAGCATCTGCGTTCCGGTGTCGACAAGGTCGTGCTGACCGCGCCGGGCAAGGGCGATGTCCCCAACATCGTGCACGGCGTCAACCACGACATGATCAAGCCGGATGAGCAGATCCTGTCCTGCGCTTCCTGTACCACCAACGCGATCGTCCCGCCGCTGAAGGCGATGGCGGACGAGTATGGTGTGCTGCGCGGCCACGTGGAGACCGTCCACTCGTTCACCAACGACCAGAACCTGCTGGACAACTACCACAAGGCCGATCGCCGCGGCCGCTCCGCGCCGCTCAACATGGTGATCACCGAGACGGGCGCCGCCTCCGCCGTGGCCAAGGCGCTGCCCGACCTCGAGGCGCCCATCACCGGCAGCTCCATCCGTGTGCCGGTGCCGGACGTCTCGATCGCCATCCTCAATCTGCGGCTCGCGCGTGAGGCCACCCGCGGGGAGGTCCTCGACTACCTCCGCGATGTCTCGCTGACCTCGCCGCTCAAGCGCCAGATCGACTTCACCAGCGCCCCCGACGCGGTCTCCAGCGACTTCATCGGCTCACGCCACGCCTCGATCGTCGACGCCGGTGCCACCAAGGTCGAGGGTGACAACGCGATCCTCTACCTCTGGTACGACAACGAGTTCGGCTACTCCTGCCAGGTCATCCGCGTGGTCCAGTACGTCTCCGGGGTGGAGTACCCGACGTACCCGGCACCGGTGGTCTGACCCCGGCGTACGGCTCGATCCGGCATCCGGCATCCGGCACAGAGCCTCTGGTGGGCGGGGGAGCGATCGATCCCGATGGGATCCGGTCGCTCCCCCGCCGCCGGTACGGACCTCAGTGGGTCTGGGTGGCGATGCGCGCCCCGAAGCCGATGAGCACCACGCCCGTCACGCGGTCCAGCAGACGGCGGACCTTGGGCCGCTGGACCACCCCGCGTGCCCGGGAGACGAGGACGGCGTGGAGGCGATCGCGCGCTTGGTGACCACGGCCATGTCCGGCCCCGGCACCACGGTCAACAGGGCGAGCACTCCGGCCGCCGTCACTGTCTGCGTCCACATGGGGGCCAGTCTGCGGGCAATCGATCACGTTGCCGGCGTGAAAGCCGTGTGAACCGGTGTGAAAGCGGTCACGGTCCGCCGTGTTGTGTCGGCGGGCCGCTCACGCGGCCATCGGGTGTGCCGCTGCCACCGGCAGGGTGGCGCGGACCCAGCGGCCGTTGTCGTGGTGGCGGGTTTCGACCCGGGCGGTCAGGGCTTCCACCAGGTGGATTCCGCGGCCGTGTTCATCGGGGTCGGGGACCGCGTGCGGCCGCCTGGGGCGGGGGAGCAGACCGTGGTCGGACACCACGAGGTGGAGGGCGTCCGGAGCGAGGGTCATCCGGCTGCGGCCGTGACGGGCCGCGTTGGCGGCCAGTTCTCCGACGACCGCGGATTGGGCACCACGGCCACCGAGACGGTGGTGCCGCCACCGGGCCCCACCCCGCCGAATCCGCCACAGCCCACCGCCAGCAGCGCCGTCGCACAGCTGACGGCCGCGACACCGGTCACCGGCCGCCCCAGCGCTGGTCGTGACATACCGGATCCCTCTCCGCCGTCGGCGTGCCTGCCGGACCGGCACGGCGTCGTCCACGGTCGGCACGAGCATGATCGCGGGCCTTCATCGTGATGCTCTCACCTCCGCCGGGCGCGCGCGGCAACGGGCGGTGGCGGGGTGACCGTGCCACGGAGGGGCGGTGGCGGTGGCCGCCGGTGGCAGGGCCGTCGGTGGCGCCGGGGCCGTATCGCCTTGCGCCCGCGGCGTCATATGGGAACCTCGACATCGAGGTCACCGAGGGGCGCCGACCGCGGTCGCGCGGTGTCGAGCGCGCCACGAGGACCGGCCGCCGGAGCCGGTACGGCCAGCCAGGGAGGACAGGTGCCCGCCAAGGTACGGTCGTCGCAGGCCACCGTGGAACAGCGCCGCCAGGACGTGCTGCGCCATGTCGCCGAGCACGAGGAGATCCGCATCGACGACCTCGCCGCCCACTTCGGCGTGAGTCTGATGACGATGCGCCGGGATCTCGACGACCTGGCCGCCCGTCATCTGCTGCGCAAGGAGCGCGGGCGGGCCGTCGCCTTCCCCGCCCTCACCATGGAGACCGCCACCCGCTTCCGCGCATCGGAGAACCTCGCGGCCAAGGAGGCCGTCTGCGCGGCCGCGGCCCGCTGGATCCGGCCCGGTGACACCCCCGTCATGGACGACTCCACCACCCTGTACCCACTGGCCGGCCTGCTGGCCGGGTCCGAACAGCTGTCGGTGGTCACCAACTCGGTCGGCATCGCCCGGCGGCTGGGACCGGCGGCCGGAGTGGAGATCACCCTGCTGGGCGGCCGCTGCCGGAGTGAGTTCAACTCCTGCACCGGCCCCGAGGTCATCCGCGCGCTGTCCCGGATCCGCGCCGAGCTGTCCCTGATGTCCGCCACCGCGGTCCTGGAAGGCCGTCTCTTCCACCCGCTGCGCGAGTACGCGGAGGTGAAGGAGGCCATGATCGCCTGCTCCGGGCGTTCGCCGCTGCTGGCCGACCACACCAAGTTCGGCAAGACCGCCACGTACGCCTTTGGTGACATCGGCTCCTACGAGGCGGTCATCACCGACACCGGCGCACCGGAGCACGAGACCGACGCGATCCGGGGCCACGGAGTCCGGGTGGAGACCGTCGTCCCGGCCGGTCAGTAGACGCGGACGGGTCAGGCGGGTTCGTCCGGGGCCACCCGCTCCACGCGCACCCCGAGGCCACGGATGGCCGCGATCTCCTCCTCCGGTGTACCGGTGTCGGTGAGCACCGCGTCGTAGACGGCGGCCGTGCCGTACGCGTACGTGGCCGTCCTGCCGAACTTGGAGTGGTCGGCCAGCAGCAGGGACCGGTTCGCGGAGGCGAGCATCGCCTCCTTGATCTCGGCGTACTCCCGCAGCGGATGGAACAGCCGCCCCTCCAGGATCGCGGTGGCCGACGTCAGGGCGAGATCGGCGCGGATCCGGGACAGGGCACTGACAACATCGGGGCCGGTGCAGCAGTTGAACTCGCCGTTGTAGCGCCCGCCCAGCAGGGTGATGTCCACCTCGGCCGCGCCGCTCAGCCGCTGGGCGAGGCCCACCGAGTTGGTGACGACGGTGAGTTGGCGGACCGACGCCAGGACATCGGCCAGCGGGTAGAGGGTGGTGGAGTCGTCGAGCAGCAGGGTGTTCCCCGGAGAGATCCGGTCGGCCACCGCGGCGCACAGCGCGGTCTTCGCCGCCAGCCGGGCGCTCTCCCGGAAGCGGGTGGCCGTCTCCATGGTGAGGGCGGGGAAGGCGACGGCCCGCCCGCGTTCCTTGCGCAGCAGATGACGGGCGGCCAGGTCGTCGAGGTCGCGGTGCATCGTCATCAGACTCACGCCGAAGTGTGTGGCCAGGTCGTCGATGCGGATCTCGCCCCGCTCGACCACATGGCGCAGGACGGCCTGGCGCCGCTCCTCGACGGCGGCCTGCGACAGCCGTGCCTTGGCCGGCATACGGCCTCCTTCCCCTCCGCGCCAGGCGCGGTTCGGCCCGTTCCCGGGCACACCAGCGGCTTGATGGTCCTACGGTCGCGGGCGGATCCGGTCGGTGTCCCGCTCCGCTTCCTTCCGTTCCTCCTGATCCTCCTGATCCTCCCGTCGCTCCAGACCGTACCGGTGCGATGACCGGCGCCTCCACCTCCGCTTCCGGCGCAGGGGATGTGGCCGAAGACGTGTCCATCGTCAGTTCGCCCGCCCGCGGGCGGTGACGCGGTCGATGCGGTCGGCGGCGGCGCGCATCGCCGCGGCGGGCGAGGTGTCCCCGGCGAGCACCCCGGACAGCTCGGTGTAAATGGCCGTGTCGCACTCAGCCCACCTGGGGATCTTCGGCCTGAGTCCGATGTTCTGGATCCCACGCCTGACGTACGGCGCGTGTGGAGAGCATGGTGGGCATCGTGGAGGGCCGGTGCTCGGCCGCGGTGACACGTGGCATCGCGTACACGCAGGTGCGGGTGGGGGTGCCGCCGCCCGCTCTGCTCGTCAGGTTGGCCAGCTGGGTCCGCGGGGCGGTGGCCCAGTTCAGGAACAGCCAGGCGGCCCTTCGGCGCCGGGGCGGGATGAGGTGCGAGATGGCGATACCGGTGCCGCCGTACATCCCGGCCGGGCGGACCGGGCCCTTCGGCAGCCGGGCGTAGCCCAGCTTGCCGGGCATGGCGGCCTCGTCGGACGCCGCGTACTCGTGCCAGTGGGGGCACATCGCGATGCGTCCGGCGCGGAAGGCGGCGCTGAGCCCGCTGTCCGCGGTCGCGGGCTCGACCGGCATCAAGGCCGTTGTCATGGGGTGATGTGCCGCGGCCGGCGACGGTCACGCGGTACGGGCCGCCCCGCCCCACCACGAACTCGCCCCGCGCGGAAGTGCGGGGGTGCCCCCAACAGGAGGGCACCCCGCGGATGGATCGGTGTCGCCAGTGGCTACCGGAGCTTGACGATGTGCAGCACCGCCGTATCGTCCCCGCCCGGTGCGCTCGCGGAGATCGTCACAAAGCCCGCCGCACGCCGGTACCTGCCGGTGCCGCCCGTGATGGCCTGGTCGAAATCGCCGGGAGGGGCACCGGCCGGGCGGGTCTTGATGCCCTGGGTGGTGATCTGACCGTGCGGGGTGTCGAACGTGCCCACACACTGGGTCGTGGCCTCGGTCCTGGTTGCCCGCAGTACGGTGCACTGAATGCCGAACGTGCCGAACGCCCGGTGTTCCGGCTCCCGGAAGGCGTTCGACGTACTCCCGAATTCCGCACCGGGCACCTGGTTGCCGAAGTTTCCGAAACGGCTTGTGTTCTCGAGCGACAGACGGATTGTCTGCTTGTCGCTCCCGCGCGGCTCCGTGGCCATGGCCGGTGCCGACATGGCGGCGGCGAGGAGCAGTGTTCCGGCGGCGAGGCAGTGGCGTGATCTGAGGATGGGCATACGGGCCTCCTACGAGGTATATGCGTCCGGTGACGACGCCACCTTAAGGAGCGATTCAGATGAAATGCTCATTCCTTGGCCCCCTGTGCCCCTGCGTGTCGTCGAGAGCCGCTGGGCGGGCGGAAGTGGTCCGGTCATCTCCCCTGAGCGAGGGGTTCCGCGCCGGCGACGTCCTGCTGACGGGTCATGCGATGGTTCCCTTCCCCCCGCCGTCGGACTCCCAGCCGCCGCCGTCGTATCGAAGCCGCGGGTTGGTGGGAACGTCTCCGGTGACGGTGGTGCCGTCGTCGTCCAGCCACGGTTCCTGGTAGATCTCCGGCGGCGGGTCGAACTTCGGCCGGTAGCCGTCCTTCCACGCTTTCATTCCGTGCTCGCCGAAGGGGAGTTTGGCGATGTTGTCCTCGGTGGGGGCGAAGTCCTTGATGCGCAGAAGGTCCGCGAGCATGTAAGCGGCGATCACCTGTCGCAGGGTTTCCACCACGACCTTGGCCTGATCGGCGACCCGCCCCATGCCGAAGCCCCAGGAGGAGAGCATCTTCTCCGAGGAGGAGTAGATGTCGAAGTCCGCGGTGACCCCGATGCTCTCCGCCAGCGCCTTCCAGTCCTTCTTGATCTTCCCCGCGGCGACGACCGACTCCTCCAGCGGGGTCAGCACCCTCCGCACCGAGGCGATCTCCACCCGATAGCCGTCACCGGGCTTCGGACCCTCCGCCCCCGGACCACCCTTGCCATGGCCGTCGCTCACTGGTCTTCCTCCGGCGTCTGCTCGTTGTTGTCCTCCAGTGACGCCGCGTCCAGCAGAACGGTGCGTGGCCCCAGCGGGTCGACCAGTGCGCGTACGCCCTCGGGCAGCAGCTCCACCACGTCCTCGAGCGTGGTGGAGGCCCATCCGCACACGCCCGCGAACAGTGCGAGCCGCTCGAGCGAGGTGAAGACCGGGACGACCGGACCGTCCTCCGTCTCGGAGACCAAAAAGCCCGGCTCGTCCGGTCTTTGGAAGTACAGCCGCGCAGAGCGCAGCGCCGTCAACCGTTCCGAACGAGACATCGAGGCAATCGCCTCATCACGCACCAAATCGCGCAACGACATGTCTTTCCCCCGTATCGCTCCGTCGCTACCAGGTGTGCCCACCCACCGGAGATCGTCGCACATCAGGTCCATGTTCCGGCTGGGGGTGGGCCGTCAGTACCCATGACGAAGCCCACCGCTGTGCGGTTGCGCTTCCGCTCCATCGGTGGCCTGAAAGGTAAGGCTGCACGCGGACGGTGCCGTCTCTGGATTCCCCGTCGGTGTGATGCATCGCTCAAATGGGCTTTCTTGCACTGTCCTAGCCTTCCCCTAACCTTCGCCTATTGGTTGCCCTCATATGGTGCCGGTACGTGGCCGACTCGTCGGTCTGACCCCCAATCAGGGAGGTAATCGTGCAGGCATTGCTGGACCGTGCGCGTTCGCTGAGGCAGCGGGTGGATTTCGCGGGTACTGAATACAGGAAGCTGGCGGAGGGGCAGAATCCGGAGGCTTTGTTCATTACCTGCTCCGACTCGCGGGTGATACCCGCATTCATCATGGAGGCGCGTCCCGGGGAGATATTCGAGCTGCGGAACGCGGGGAATATCGTCCCCCCGCCCGGCGGGCACGGAGCATCGGGTGAGGCCGCCACCATTGAGTACGCGCTCCGGGTGCTGAACGTTCAGGACGTTGTTGTCTGCGGCCACTCGCACTGCGGGGCCATGGGCGCACTGCAAGCCGGGACCGATCTCTCGGATCTGCCGGGTGTGGACTCCTGGCTCGAGCTCGCCCGCCCCGGACTCGCCCCCTTGCTGGTACGGGACGCCGCGAAGGGCGGCGGGGACGGGCCGTCGCTGCCGGAGGTGGTCCAGCGCAATGTGGTCAACCAGCTGTCCGTGCTGGCGCAGTACCCGGCAGTGCGGGAACGGGTGGCGGCGGGGCGGCTGCGGCTGCACGGCTGGTACTACGAGGTGGACACCGGCCGACTGTATGAGCTGGGCATTGACGGGCTGTTCCAGGAGCATGCCTCATGAGTGGCGCCCACGCCAGGCCCCGGCGAAAACCAGGGCGAGCCCCCAGCGGACCTCAGCCGGTCAAGGACACCGCGCACACCACCGCCCCCGCCGCTGACACTTCCACCGACGCGGCCCGTGCGGGCCGCGTCTCGGGGAAGGACGGTCAGGCGAAGGACGGTCGGGCGAAGAGCGGATGGGACCGGGGGAACCTGGCCACCGACTTCGCCGCGTCGCTGGTCGTGTTCCTCGTCGCCCTGCCGTTGTGCATCGGGGTGGCGGTGGCGTCCGGTGTCACGGCCGAGCTGGGCATCATCTCCGGGGTCATCGGCGGACTGGTCGTCGGCATGGCCCGGGGCAGCACCCTCCAGGTCAGCGGACCGGCGGCGGGTCTGGCGGCCCTGGTGGCCGAGACGGTGCTGGAGCATGGTGTGGCCATGCTCGGGATCATCGTTCTGGGCACCGGCATCCTTCAGATCAGCCTGGGCCTGGTCCGGCTGGGGCGGGTCTTCCAGGCCATCTCCCTGGCCGTGGTGCAGGGCATGCTCGCCGGTATCGGACTGCCGCTGATGTTCAGCCAGTCCTACCCCCTGGCCGACGCCAAGGCGCCCGGTACCCCGATCGAGAACGTGGCCGGTCTCCCCGGCCTGGTCGCGGACACCGTGCAGAATCCGCAGGCCCTCATCGCCGCGGGCCTCGGCATCGCGACCGTGGTGCTCAGCTTCGTCTGGAAGAACGCACCCGGAGCGGCCGGGAAGATACCGCCCGCCCTGGTGGCGGTGGGCGTCGGCATCGTCGTGACGAGCCTGCCGGGCGTGGAGGTGAAGACACTTCAGGTCGGTGACCTGCTGGGTTCCGTGCATCTGCCGGGGGCCGAGGAGTTCGCCGGGCTGGCGGATGTCGGGATCATCACCTCGATCCTGACCTTCACCGTCATCGCCTCCGCCGAGTCGCTGTTCACGGCCGCGGCCGTCGACCGGATGCACAGCGGTCCCCGCACCCGCTACAACGCCGAACTCATCGCCCAGGGCACCGGTAACACCGTGGCCGGAGTGCTCGGCGCCCTCCCCATCACCGCGGTGGTGGCCCGCAGTTCGGCCAATGTCCACGCCGGTGCGAAGACCAGGCTCTCGCGCACCCTGCACGGGCTGTGGCTGCTCGCCTTCGCGCTGTTGCTGCCGCAGGTCCTGGCTCTGATCCCGATTTCCGTACTGGCCGGAGTCCTGGTCCACAGCGGCTGGAAGCTCTTCGCTCCCGCGGAGTTCCCGAAGATGTGGCGCCAGGACCGGGGTGAGTTCGGTGTCATGACCCTCACCACGCTTGTCATCTTCGCCACCGCACTGCTCGAAGGTGTTCTGACCGGTCTGGCCGCGGGAATGATCCTCGCCGCCCTGCGCATGTCCCAAGCCGTCGTCACACACCACACCGAAGGTGACACCACGACCGTCACCCTCACCGGCAACGCCACTTTCCTCCGGCTTCCCCGTCTCATCGAGACCCTCGAGGCCGCCGGGGAAGCGGACACCCCACACCTTCGACTCGACCTCTCGGGCGCCACCCACCTCGACCACGCCTGCCACAGCCAGATCACCGAATTCGCGGAGCAGCAGCGGGCCAAGGGCACCCGGGTCGATCTGCTGATGCCGGGCCAGGTCCCCTCCACGGCGACCGCGCCCGCCGCACAAGCCCCTCCCGCCTCGGCCCCCACCGCGGAAGCGCCCACCGTCACCGGACCCACGGCGCGGTGGCTCGACCTCGACGCCCACCCCACGGAGCGATCCGACTGGCAGGAATGGGAGGACGACCTCAGGTCCGCGACGGGGCGCACGCCCCGCTGATCTCCCGGCACCGCCCGCCGTCCCCGCCCCGACCCCCGCCGGGGCGGGCCCGGCGGAGGGTGCCGGGATGCCCCGCGGCCCGCCCTCCGGGGCTCCTGCGGCTACGGGTTGCCGAAGGCCGCGACCATGAGGTTCATCGCCACCTCGTTCATGTCATGGCCCTTGGCGTCGGTGGAATTGACGCTGTAGACCAGGGTGCGGGAGCCGCCGCGGGTGGCGGCGATGGCCGTGTTGTAGCCCCAGCGGCCGCCCGACTTGCCCCACACCTCGCGGCCGCCCAGCTTCTTCATGGCCAGTCCGACGGAGTACGCGGCCGGGGCGCCGCTGGTGCCGTCCTTCACCTTCGGCAGGGTGAACATCTCTTCCAGGAGCGGCCCGCGCACCACTCGGCCGGCGAACAGGGCTCGGGTGAAACGCTCCAGGTCGGCCGTGGTCGAGATGATGTCCCCGGCCGCCCAGCCGTCCGTCGGCCCCCACACCGACACATCGCGCAGCCCGGTCGTGCCGTCGTCCAGCCGCATCCTCTGGTAACCGTGGTTGTGCGGGCCGCTGATGCGCGGGTCCGTCCCCGGGTACGAGGTGTCGCGCAGTCCGAGCGGGCGCAGTACCCGGCGGGCCACCTGGTGTTCGTACGTGTCGCCCGTGACCCGCTCGATCAGCAGCCCGGCGATGGTGTAGCCGATGTTGAGGTAGTGCTGCTCGGTACCCGGCGCGAACTCGCGCTTCTTCGCCGTCGCCGAGCGGACCATCTCCTCCGGGCGGTAAATCCGGAAGCGGTCGGCGTACCACTCCTCGACGGTGTCCCCGGGGACGTCGGCGGCCGGGATGCCATGGGTGTGATTGAGCAACTGCCGGACCGTGACCTGCCCGTACGAGGCCGGGATCAGCTCGGGCAGATACGAGCGGGCGGTACGGTCCAGATCGAGCCGGCCCTCGGCGGCCAGTTGCAGGGCGACCGCCGCCGTGAACACCTTGGTGACGGAACCGGCGCGGAAACGGGCGTCCGGATCGGCCGGGCGGTGGCTCTTCAGATCGTGCACACCCGCACTGCCCCGCCACACACCCTCGGTGCCTCCGACCCGTACCAGCGCGGCCGTGGTGTCCGCCGTCGGGAGGCCCGCGATGGCATCCTCCAGGGCGGACTTCGAGGGCGCTGCCGGGGCCGACGGCGAAGCAGGGGTCGAGGCCGCGGGGGAGGGGACGGCGCCGGCCGCCGCCGTCGCGTCGGCCGCAAGGGCCGCCGGGCCCGCCACGACGCTCAGTACGAGCGCCGCGGCCGGCAGGGTGCGGGAGGTGGTCTTCTCGAACGGTGTGCCGCGCATGGTCAACTCCATGGACATGAGCCGGTGTTGTCGATGGCTCCCATCCTGCTGACCGGCGACGATGCGCGGATCGCCCGCGCAGCCGGTCTTCCCGCGTCAGTTCCTCGCCGACGCGGGGGAGGAACCGGGACCGGGGGCTCCCCCGGGCGGGGGAGCTCCCGCCGACCCCGCCGCGACCAGCCCCGTCTCGTACGCGCAGATCACCGCCTGGATCCGGTCCCGCAGCCCCAGCTTGGCGAGCACATTGCCGACATGGGTCTTGACCGTGTGATCGCTGACCGTCAGCTCCGTGGCGATCTCGGCGTTCGACAGGCCTCGTGCGAGCAACAGCAGGGTCTCCCGCTCCCGACCGGTCAGCACCTCCAGCCGGGGGTCGGGTCGGCGCGGCCGGACGGCCGACCGGGTGTACTGCTCCACCAGGCGCCGGGCCACGGACGGCGCGAGCAGCGAGTCGCCGCGGGCCACCACCCGTACCGCATGGACCAGGTCGTGACGGCGTACGTCCTTCAGCAGAAAGCCACTCGCGCCCGCGTGCAGCGCCTCGTACACATACTCGTCGGAGTCGAAGGTCGTCAGCATCACCGTCCGGCAGGCGCTGTCCGCGCTGATCGTGCGGCAGGCGTCGATGCCGTCCACGCGTGGCATCCGGATGTCCAGCAGCGCCACATCGGGCGAGTGCCGCCGCACCGCCTCGACCGCCTCGGCCCCGTCGCCCGCCTCCGCCACCACCTCGATGTCCGGCTGGACGTCCAGGATCATGGCGAAGCCGCTGCGCACCAGCTCCTGGTCGTCGGCCACCACCACACGGATCGTCAATGTGCCACCTCCGCCGCGGATGGTACGGGGGCCGATACCGGGGTGGCGGCGCGGGACGGTACGGGGATCCGCACCCGCACCTCGAAGCCCCGGCCGTCCGGGCCCGGCCCGGTCACCGCCGTACCGCCGTGCGCCGCCGCCCGCTCCCGCACACCGACCAGACCGTGGCCGCCACCCGGACCGGGCTGCGGCCCGCGCCCGTCGTCCGTCACCCGGATCTCCAACTCGTCTTCACCGTAGGCGAGATGGACCGCCACGGTGCGGGCGGCCGCGTGCTTGACCGTGTTCGTCAGCGCCTCCTGGACGATCCGGTACCCGGTCGCACCGGTCGCGTCCGGCAGTGGCCGTACCGCCCCCGTCGTCCGGTACACCACCTCGAGACCGCCGGCCCGTACCCGGTCCAGGAGATCGGGCAGTCCGGCGAGGTCGGGTTGCGGTTCACGCGGAGCGGCGGCGCCGCCGTCCGGCTCGTCGCCCGCGCGCAGTACCCCGAGCATCCGGCGCAGTTCCGCCATGGCGCCCCGGCCCGTTTCGGAGATCGCGTCGAAGGCGGCCTCCGCCCGCTCGGGGGCCGTGCGCACCGCCACCGGGCCGGCCTCCGCCTGCACGATCATCAGGCTCACCGCATGGGAGAGGATGTCATGCATCTCGCGTGCGATCCGGGCCCGTTCGCGGGCGGCGGCCTGCTCGGCCTCGATCCGGTTCGCCCGCCGGCGGGCGTCGGTGAGCCGCCCGAAGACATAGGCCGCCGCGAACACGAAGGCGGCGAAGGACAGTTCACGCGCCGACCGGGTGTTGAGCCACACCGACACCGGCACGGCCACCAGCATCAGTAGCCCGGTGGCCAGCCGTTTCCGCGGGGGCGACAGGGCGGCGACGGTGTAGACGACCACGAGCCCGGGGTACGGCAGCGGCTGCCCGGGACCGTCCAGCGCCAGTTGGTACAGGGCGCCGGCCGCCACGATCGCCAGCAGGACGGCGAGGGGTGCGCGCCGCCGCCAGACCAGGGGGAGCACCATGAGGGTGGTCAGCCCGTAGGCGGGCCAGGTCGCGGGTTCGAGCTCGGGCGCGCGTGGCACCACGAACGGCATCGTCATCGCCGCCTGGACCAGGAGCGCGATCCCGATGTCCAGCGCCAGGGGATTGGCCGCCCCCAGCGCCCGGCACCCCTCCCACCAACGCCGCAGGTGTCGGCGGGGGCCCATTACGGTGTGCCGTCCCAGCGCCAGGTGGTGCGGCGGGGGTGGCCGGGCAGTTCGGCACGGCCGGTGGCCCACAGCAGCGTGAGCCATGGGTCGGTGGTGGTGGGGGCGTCGCGGAACAGCCGGGCCAGTGCCCGTGTGCACAGATCGGCGGGCGGGTCCCAGACGAGCCCGAGACCCTCGGCCATGTCGTATGTGTGCACCAGGGTTTCCACGATGCCCATCGCGGCGAAGCCCGCGGGGTCCGCGTTGCCGAAGACGTGGTAGGCGCGGGTGTCCGGGGATGCCGACCGCACCATGGCCACCAGCAGCGCACCGCTCGCCTCGAGTACGCACAGCAGCCCGGCGGATCCGGCCGCGCGGTCGGCGTGGATGGCGTTCGCCGGGCCCCCGGGGCGTCGTCTCTCCCATAGGAAGGGCACTTCGCCATCCAACGGCGGTGTGGCCGGGCCCAGTTGGGCGGCATAGGCGAAGAGGTCGTCGCTGAGGTGCTCGGCCGTCTCCCAGCAGTCCCAGTCCAGCGCCCCGGCCCTGCCGTCCCAGGCGGCCGGGGATGCCGTGCGCAGCACCTCCACGGCGAGCCGTACGGCGAGGTCGAGGTCGTCCGCGGTGACGGGGGAGGGGCGGGGGCTGGTCTCTTCTGATCGAGGCATGGCGGGACCGTACCCCGGGTGCGGGAACCGCGCCCACGCAGTTTCCGCCCGGGGGCCCGGGGCCGCACGGTTTCCGCGCGGGGGCCCGGGGCTGCGACCTGGAAGCGCGCTGGATCCGGGCCCCGCCACTCCGCGCGCTCAGGACGCCCGGTGTTCCTCCTCCAGAGCCTCCTTGAGCCGCCGCAGGGTCTGCCGCATACCGCGCCGGTTGAACCCGGCCCGGTCGCGCACCCCCGAGACCACCGGGCTGATCCGCCGCATCAGCCATCCGCGCTGGTCGATCCAGGTTTCGGTGACCTGGGTGGCCCGGCCCTCGTCGAGCGGTTCGAAGCGGTAGCTCCAGACCGCGATACGCAGGCCCACCGCGCGTACGACGAAGGTGAAGCGCTCACCGGGATCGGCCGCGGTGACGGTGCACCGGGTCGACCACGGGCGCCGGTCGGAGCGGTTGTGGCCGGTGAACAGGGTGCCCGCGCGTATCTCCGCGGCGCCACCGCCGCCCTTGACCTCGCCCCCGGTGCACTCGGGGCTCCAGCGGCCCATGTCCGCCACCCGGGTCACGGTGTCGTACACCGCCCGCGGTGGCACGGCGATCCGCAGGGTTTCGGACACCATGTCGTCCGTCGTCGCTCCTGTCATCGGCCTCTCCTCATCGGCTCCTCCATCGGTGCTGCCGGTGGACACAACGGCTTCAGCACACCAGCTTCAGCACACCAGCTTCAGCACACCAGCTTCAGCACACCAGCTTCAGCACAACAGGTTCAGCGCCCCGGGCAACACCCGTGCCGTCACCGGCAGTTCGGCCTCCACCTCGCCGTCGGCGCCGTAGGGCAGCTCCCGGTCGGCCTCGATCCGCACCTCGCGCCCGTGCAGGATCTCCACCTCCGGCCGCCGGATGTGCCGTCCGGTCTTGAGTTCGTTCATCATGCTGAAGAACAGCAGCCGCGACGCGTGGTGGATGACCACCACGTCGAGCACGCCGTCGCGCACGGAGGCGCCGGGCGCGATCTGCCGGCCGAAGCCGTAGTAGCCGGAGTTGGCCGCCACCACGGTGTATCCGCTGCGTTCGTGCACGGTGCCGTCGATGGTGATGCGGTACCGGACGGGCCGCCAGGTGGTGACCGCCCGCAGTCCGCCCACGTAGTACGAGGCGGCGCCGCCCAGGGCGCGGTAGGCGTCGGCGTGGCGGTTGGCCAGCGCGTCGACGCCCGCGTACACACTGCCCAGGGCCGCCATCCGCTGGTGAACGGCGGACTCGACCTCGATGGCGTCGGTCTTCACGGGTTCGGCGTGCAGCAGTACTTCGGCGAGGTCCGCCACGTTCTCGGGCAGCCCGAGCGCCCGGGCGAAGTCATTGCCGCGGCCCGCGGGCACGATGCCCGCGACGGCGTCGGTCCCGGCCAGGGCGCCGACGACCCGCCCCGCCAGCCCGTCGCCGCCCACACCGAGGACGACCCGGTCCCGTTCGGCCGCGCGCAGGGCCAGGTCCCGCGCATGGCCGAGACTGCGGCTGTACTCGACTTCGAGCTCCGCGCCACCCTCGCGGAGGGCACGGGCCAGCGGGACCAGGGACTCGCTGCCCGAACTCCCCGAGGTGGGTTTGACGACGGCGGTGAAGTGGCGCATGGCTACGCTCCGGGGGACGTCAGGGGCGGCAGGAGAATACCCGGGTTGAGGATGCCGGACGGGTCGAGCCGGTTCTTCACGGCGTGCAGGACCTCCACGCCCAGCGGACCGATCTCCTGTGCGTACCAGGCCCGGTGGTCGGTGCCCACCCCGTGGTGGTGGCTGATGGTGCCGCCGGAGGCGAGGATCGCGTCGCAGGCCGCCTGCTTGGCGCCCGCCCAGTGGCCCTCGGGCTTGTCGCCCTGGGCGCTGAGCACGGTGAAGTACAGCGACGCGCCCGCCGGATAGACGTGGGAGATGTGGCACAGCACCGCCGGCGGGGTGCCCGCGTCGGTGAGGGCGGTGGTGAGCGCGGTGCGCACGTTCTCGTAGAGCGCGGGGATCTGCGACCAGTACGCGGCGGTCTCCAGCGTCTCCGCGAACGCGCCCGCCTCGAGCAGCGCGTCGCGCAGATACGGGGCGGAGTAGCGGCCGTGGTTCCACTTCTCGCCGGGCTCCTCCCCGAGGAAGGTGCCCGCATGGGCGCGCAGCGCGGCGTGGGCGCGTTCCCTGCGGACCGCCACCTCCTCGGCGCTGCCCTCGTACCCGGCGATGGCCAGGCACCCCGACTCCGCGGCGCCCTTCCCGATGGCGGCGGGGTCGGCCAGGCCCACCAGGGTCTCGGTCTCGTCCGACAGCCGCAGCACGGTGGGCAGCGGACCGTCCTGGGCCAGGGCGCGCAACGCGTCCCGGCCCTCCTCGAAGGAGGTGAAGCGCCAGCCCTCGTAGACACGGGTGGCGGGGCGCGGTCGGATCCGCACGGTCACCGAGGTGATCACACCGAAGGCGCCCTCGGACCCCAGCACCAGGTGGCGCAGATCCGGTCCGGCGGCCGAGCGCGGGGCGCTGCGCCCGGTCTCCCAGGTGCCCTCGGGCGTGGCCACGCGCAGGGCGGTCACCATGTCGTCGAAGCGGCCGTAGCCCGCCGACGCCTGGCCGCTGGAGCGCGCGGCGGCGAATCCGCCGATCGTCGCCCACTCGAAGGACTGCGGGAAGTGGCCCAGGGTGTAGCCGCGTTCGGCGAGCAGCGCCTCGGCCTCGGGCCCGCGCAGACCGGGTTCGAGCACCGCGGTGCGGGAGACGGTGTCCAGGTCGGTCAGCCGGTTCATCCGGCGCAGGTCGAGCGAGACGAAGCAGCCGTGACCGCCGGGGGCCAGACCACCGACGACGCTGGTGCCGCCGCCGAAGGGGACGACCGCGATCCGGTGTTCGGCGCACAGCCGCAGGACGGCCACGACCTCGTCGTGGCTGCCGGGCCGCACCACCGCGTCGGGGGCGTCGTCGACGGCGCCGGACCGGATGTGCAGCAGGTCGGGCGTGGACTTGCCGCGGGTGCGGCGGATCCGGCTCTCGCCGTCGGTGCGGACGTGGTCCGCGCCCACGATCCGGGCGAACGCCTCGCGCGCGTCCCCGGTGAGCCGGGAGGCGCGGGGCTCGACGGCCTCCAGGGCGACGGAGCGGCCGTCGGACGGCCGTACGCCGAGCAGTTCGCCCAGCAGGCCGACGACCGGCTCGGGCAGCGGCGCCGCCCGGTCCGGATCGCCCCAGCCGTTCCACAGCATGTCTGTCGACTCCACCTGATTCCTCGCTTCTCCGTGCGGCTCAGCCGTGCTTCTCGGTGCGGATCGCTCGCACCCGGGGCGGCCCCGGCCTTCGCCCGGCGCCGCATCCCGGGGGGGGCCGTTACACTGTGACAGATGACGTCCAAACGCAACACCTCTCGGCATGACGATGCCGTGCTCGACGCCGCACGGGACTGTGTGCTGGCCGTCGGCGTACGGCGGACGACCCTGACCGACGTCGCGCGCCGCGCGGGCGTGTCCCGGATGACGCTCTACCGGCGCTGGCCCGACGTACGGGGGCTGGTCGGCGACCTCATGACCCGGGAATGGCTGGCCGTCACCGTGGGGTCCGTGCCGCGGCCGGGCCCGCTCGGGTCGGCGGACGTCCCGCTCGTCGACGCCCTGGTCGGCGGGCTCCGGGCGCTGCGCGCCCACCCGCTGCTCCGCAAGATCCTCGACGTCGACCCCGAGTTGATGCTCCCGTACCTCTTCGACCGCCGCGGCGCGAGCCAGAACCGGCTGCTGGAGCTCATCGAGGAGGCGCTGCGGCGCGGCCACGCGGACGGCTCGGTCCGGGAGGACCACCCGGTGCGGCAGGCCCGTGCCCTGGTGCTGGTGCTCCAGTCGTTCGCCCTGTCCCTGCAGACCATGACCGACGACACCGATCCCGAACTGGACGACACCGCCTTCTACGCGGAAGTCCGCCGCATCCTGGAAAGGATCCTCGCCCCATGAGTGCTGCCGCAGGCCCCCGCCCCGACCACTCCCTCACCGCCGCGCGCCGCTCCCGGGAACTGGAGGAGCTGGCCGCCGGCGGCGCCGGCGCCCTCGTCGACGTGCTGGTCGTGGGCCTCGGTATCACCGGCGCCGGAGCCGCCCTGGACGCCGCCTCGCGGGGCCTGTCGGTCGCCGCGGTGGACGCGCACGACCTGGCCTTCGGCACCTCTCGCTGGAGCTCCAAGCTGGTCCACGGCGGACTGCGCTATCTGGCCACCGGAGATGTCGGCGTGGCCTATGAGAGCGCGGTGGAGCGCGGCGCGCTGATGGAGCGCACCGCCCCGCACCTGGTGCGCGCCCAGTCCTTCGTGATGCCGCTGACCGCCCTCACCTCGCACCGCAACGCCGCGCTGGTGCGCGCCGGGCTGCGCGCCGGTGATGCGCTGCGGCTGTCCGCGCGCACCGGCCGCGCCACCCTGCCCGCCCCCCGGCGGCTGTCCGCCGTCGAGACCCTGGCCGCGGCGCCCGGGCTGCGGCGGCAGGGCCTGCGCGGCGGACTGCTGTCCTGGGACGGCCAACTCGCCGACGACGCCCGGCTGGTGACCGCCATCGCGCGCACCGCCGCCGGACACGGCGCCCGGGTGCTCACCCGCACCCGCGCCCTGTCCCTCACCGGCGGGGAGGCCCTGGTCCGCGACGAACGCACCGGACAGGAGATCCGGATCCGGGCCCGGACCGTCATCAACGCCACCGGTGTCTGGGCCGCCGGGCTGACCGAGGGCATCCGGCTCCGCCCCTCCCGCGGCACCCATCTGGTGCTCCGCGCCGAGAGCCTGGGGGGCTTGCGCACCGGACTGCACATCCCCGTCCCCGGGGAGACCAACCGCTTCGTCCTGGTGATCCCCCAGGACGACGGCCGCGTCTACGTGGGGCTGACGGACGAGCCGGTGGACGGCCCGCTGCCGGACGTCCCCGAGGCGCCGGAGTCCGACATCGGCTTCCTGCTGGACATCCTGGGATCCGTGCTCGACGTGCCCGTCCGCCGCGAGGACGTGGCCGGCGCCTTCGCGGGGCTGCGCCCCCTGCTGGAGACGGACCACACCACCCGCACCGCCGACATCTCCCGCCGCCACGCCGTCCTCACCTCCGCCGAGGGCGTGGTGACCGTCGTCGGCGGCAAACTCACCACCTACCGCCGGATGGCTCAGGACGCCGTGGACGCCGCACTCACCGCGGGCCGCCTGGACGCGCCCGGGCCCTGCCGCACCTCCCGCCTCCCCCTGGTGGGCGCCGCCCCCCGGCCCGCCCTGGCCGCCCTGGCCGCGCCCCGCAGGCTGGTCGACCGCTATGGCACCGAGGCCCCCGCCGTCCAGGCCCTGGCCGACGCCGACCCCCACCTCGCCGAACCGGTGGCCGACGGGGTCCGGACCACTCGCGCCGAACTCCTGTGGGCCGTACGCCACGAAGGCGCCCTCGACGAGTCCGACCTGCTCGACCGCCGCACCCGGATCGGCCTGGTCCCCGAGGACCGGACCGCTGCGGTGGACGCGGCCCGCGAGGCGCTGGCGGCGGTGGCCCACCGGGTGTGACGGCGTACGGGGTGACAGCTACCTCAATTGAATGAGGCGGGGTCGTTCGACTGGTGCACCCAAATGTCGGCTAGCCGTACGAAGCCGCAGGCCAGGTCGGTTCCCTAGGGTCTCTGGCGTATGGAAAAAGCCGTCGAAGGGTCTGAGCCGCGCGCTCGGGACAGCCGCACCGACGTGGCGCGACGTGTCCGTAACGTCGCTCACGGTGGAATCCAGCAGGTATCCGTGACTCCCTCGGACCCCCATCGGCGAGCAGCAGCACAACCGGCGGCTGCCGTGCCGCCGCGCTGCCTTTGCCCCGCCCCCGCTTCGGAAGTACTGACGCCTTGATTCACTCCGCTCCCCGGACACGTCCTGCCCTCGACCGGACCGGCCGCCGTCGGCGCACCGTGGGCGCCGCGGTCGCCGCGGGGCTGGCCCTGGGCGCTCTGACCGCACCCGCGGCAGTGGCCGCGGACCACTCCGGTCCGCGTGGCGCCGGGGCCGACCGCCCCCAGGCCGACACCGGCTCCCCGGTGCGCGTGAACCAGGTCGGCTATCCGACGCACGGCCCCAGGAAGGGCACGGTCGTCACCCCCGCCACCAAGCCCCTGACCTGGACCCTCCGGGACGCCGACGGTATCGAGCGGGCCCGTGGGACCACCACCCCCGCGGGGATCGACCGCAGCTCCGGCCAGCGCGTCCAGACCTTCGACTTCAGCGAGGTCACCGCCGCGGGCAAGGGGTACACCATCACCGTCGGCGGGCAGAAGAGCGAGCCGTTCACCATCGGTGACCACCTCTACGGCGCGCTGCGCTCCGACGCGCTCGCGTACTTCTACCACAACCGCAGCGGTATCAAGATCGACAAGAAGCTCGTCGGGGACGCGTACGCCCGCCCCGCGGGCCACGACAAGAAGGCCCCGCTGCGCGGTGACACCGACGCGCGCTGCCAGAAGGGCGTGTGCGACTACCGGCGCGATGTCGCCGGTGGCTGGTACGACGCCGGTGACCAGGGCAAGTACGTGGTCAACGGCGGCATCTCGGTGGCTCAGCTGATGTCCGCGTACGAGCGAACCCTGACCGCCCCGGGCGCCGACGCCGCGCCGTTCGGCGACGGCCGGCTCCGGGTGCCCGAGCGCGGCAACGGCACCCCGGACCTCCTCGACGAGGCCCGCTGGGAGATGGACTTCCTGATGCGCATGCAGGTGCCGAAGGGCAAGCCGCTCGCCGGGATGGCGTTCCATAAGGTGCACGACAAGCAGTGGACCGGGATGCCGACCCGGCCGGACCAGGACAAGCAGCCGCGTGAGCTGCATGCGCCGTCCACCGCGGCCACGCTCAACCTGGCGGCCACCGCCGCGCAGGCCGCCCGCCTCTTCCGGCCCTACGACGCGCAGTACGCGGACCGGTGCCTGGAGGCGGCCCGCACCGCGTGGGCCGCGGCCAAGGCGCACCCCAGGAAACTCGCCGGCGACGGGGATTCCATCGGTGGCGGCGCCTACGGCGACCGCGACGTCCGGGACGAGTTCTACTGGGCGGCCTCCGAGCTGTTCATCAGCACCGGCGAGGACACCTACCGCAAGGCGGTCCTCACCTCACCGCTGCACGGCGACGCCGACGCGCTCTTCCCGCGCGTCAGCGGAGTCTCCTGGTCGTCGGTGGCGGGGCTCGGCGCGCTCGACCTGGCCACCGTGCCCAACAACCTCACCGGCGAGCAGCGCGCCGCGGTCCGCTCGGTGGTCGCCAAGGCCGCCGACCGCTACGCCTCGTTCTCCGCGAAGTCGGCCTACGGTGTTCCGTACGCGCCCA
Source organism: Streptomyces sp. NA02950 (assembly GCF_013364155.1). Classification (NCBI taxonomy): domain Bacteria; kingdom Bacillati; phylum Actinomycetota; class Actinomycetes; order Kitasatosporales; family Streptomycetaceae; genus Streptomyces; species Streptomyces sp. NA02950. The sequence goes on from NZ_CP054916.1 coordinate 8,176,604, forward strand.
AGGGCGGCAAGTACGAGTGGGGCTCCAACAGCCAGGTGCTGAACAACATGGTCGTTCTCGCCACCGCGCACGACCTGACCGGCAAGACCCGCTACCGGGACGCGGTGCTGCGCGGCATGGACTACCTGCTGGGCGGAAACCCGCTCAACCAGTCCTACGTCACCGGCTACGGCGAACGGGACTCGCACAACCAGCACCACCGCTTCTGGGCGCACCAGCTGAACGCCAAGCTGCCGCACCCGGCACCGGGTTCGCTGGCCGGAGGCCCGAACTCCGGGCTCGAGGACCCCGTCGCCAAGAAGAAGCTGAAGGGCTGCGCCCCGGCGATGTGCTACACCGACGACATCATGGCGTTCTCCACCAACGAGATCACCATCAACTGGAACGCGCCGCTGGCCTGGATCTCGTCGTACATCGACGATCAGGAGCGGTAGCGGACGCACAACGTCACGAGGGCACGCGATGCGGCCGGCGGCTCGCCGGCCGCATCGCCGTTCCCCCTGCACCGTCGAAGCCGCGAGGGAAGTCCTGGTCGAGGGTGGGGGCCGATTGGGTTATCACGTGCCGCTCCGCGTCCTGGTCCCTGCAAAGGCTTTACGGAGACCGGCCGGTAAAGCCGGGCGGCCTGCCGATGGGGCCCAGCGCCGTGGCGAACTCATCGATAGTCCCGACAATTCCGCGTACGGTGTGGTGGTCATGCGGACCGTGATAGCACGTGACACCGACAGGCTGAGCGGGCCGGGCAACCGGAATATTGGATTCAGGCGGTTTCGGTTCCGCTTGCGAGGTCATCCGAGGTCATCCATGGTCCGTGCCCGGCCCTCGGCCCGGCCGTCCCGCCGGGATCGCGGGTGAATCCGGCCCTGTTCGCGGGTCATTGAATACATCGTTGAATACCTGACGCCGGTACGTCATTATGTCATTCTGAAGTTTTTCGTGCGTGGCATCCTGTGGTCACCGGTCCAAGGAATAGTCGGAGATCGGCAACTTCCTGCCAAACCCCTCCGGATAGCTGGCAGTAAGAGGACACGGATGCTTTCCTGGATTCTGTCTTACGGCCGCTAGCGTGGTTGTCGACGCAGTGACATCCAAGCGCCAGTCAGATCCACCCCAGCCGTGGGACGGCACCCCGCCTTCGTTCGCTGACCGTTGGGAGATTTCGTATATGGCTGAGGTGGAACTCTCGGCAGGGACCATCGAGTACGAAGACACCGGTGGCGACGGGCCGGTTGTTGTCCTCCTGCACGGCGTTGCCATGGACGGTTCGCTGTGGCGGAACGTGGTCACCGAGCTGCGTGCCGACTTCCGGTGCGTGGTGCCCACACTGCCGCTGGGCGGGCACCGGCGTCCGATGCGCGCCGACGCGGATCTGTCCATCCTGGGGGTGGCGCGGCTGGTCGCCGAGTTGCTGGAGCGGCTCGACCTGCACGACGTCACCTTGGTGATGAACGACTGGGGCGGGGCGCAGGCCCTGGTCGCCGACGGACGTGACCAGCGGATCGGACGGCTCGTCATCACCTCCTGCGAGGCCTTCGAGAACTTCCCGCCGGGGCTGCCCGGCAGCAATCTGTACATGTCGGCCAAGATGCCCGGTGGCATCAATCTGGCGTTCAAACTGCTGAAGCTCACGCCGATGCGGCGGATGCCGATGACCTGGGGGAGGATGAGCAAGCGGCCGGTGCCGCACGAGGTCATGAACCAGTGGTTCCAGCCGCTGTGGACCTCCAAGGAGATCCGCCGGGATCTGAAGAAGTACGTCCTCGGTGTGCCCGCGAAGAGCGAACTGAACAACTGGGCCGAAAGGCTGCGGGACTTCGACCGTCCCGCGCTCGTCGCCTGGGCCGCCGAGGACAAGGTCATGCCGCCCGAGCACGGCCGGAAGCTGGCCGAGCTGCTGCCCAAGGGGCAGCACGTGGAGATCACCGACAGCTACACCCTCATCCCCGAGGACCAGCCGGGACAACTCGCAGCCGCGGTGCGGACGTTCCTGCTGGAGGGGTCCGCGGCAGCGGAGTAGCACAGGCCGGACGGGGGGTGTCGCGGCGAGCGTGCTCCGGCCGGGTGGCGAGTGGAACGTGTAGGAGGAGCACATGGCTGAGGACGCGGACGCGCAGACGAGTTCCGCAAGCGACACCCACCCGGGAGCACGGACCGGATCCGAGGGGCCGGGGCCCGGGGCCGGACCGGCCCCCGGGTCCTGGGCCGGCCGACTGGGCGAGCTGTCCGCCGAAGACCGCTACGCCGCCGTAGTGGACCTCGTACGCGAACAGACCGCCGGACTGCTCGGCACGGATCCCGCGACCATCGACCCGGAGCGCGCCTACCGCGACTACGGCTACAACTCCCTGGCGGCCGTGGAGCTGACCAACCAGCTCCGCAAGGCCACCGGGATGGAACTGCCGCTCACCCTCCTGTTCGACCACCCCAACCCGGCCGCCGTGGCCCAGAACCTCCTGGAGCGGGCCGGGTTCGAGATGCCCGCCCCCGAGCCGGCTCCCACCGTGCCGTCAGCCGGGACCGAGACCGACGACGACCGCATCGCCATCGTCGGGATGGCCTGCCGCTACCCGGGCGGGGTGGGATCACCCGCGCAGCTGTGGGACGTGGTGGCGCGGGGCCGGGACGTGGTCTCGGGTTTCCCCGAGGACCGTGGCTGGGATCTGGAGGGGCTGTACGACCCGGACCCCGACCAACCCGGCAGCTGCTACACCCGTGCGGGCGGATTCCTCGACGGGGCCGCCGACTTCGACGCCGGCTTCTTCGGGATCGCCCGCCGTGAGGCGCTGGCGATGGACCCGCAGCAGCGGCTGCTGTTGCAGACGGTGTGGGAGGCGCTGGAGGACGGCGGGATCGACCCCGGCACCCTGCGCGGGTCCGCCACCGGTGTGTTCATGGGCACCAGCGGCCAGGACTACGACCAGGTCGCCCGCTCGGGCCCGGCGGAGCTGGAGGGGTACTGGGGCATCGGCTCGGCGGCGAGTGTGCTGTCGGGCCGGGTGAGTTATGTCTACGGCTTCGAGGGCCCCGCGCTGTCCGTGGACACCGCCTGCTCGTCCTCGCTGGTGGCGGTCCACCTCGCCGCGCAGGGACTGCGCCGCGGTGAGTGCACCCTCGCCCTCGCGGGTGGTGTCACGGTGATGTCCACCCCCAAGGTGTTCACGGAGTTCAGCCGTCAGCGGGCGCTGTCGCCCGACGGCCGCTGCAAGTCGTTCGCGCAGGCCGCGGACGGTACGGGCTGGTCCGAGGGGGTCGGTGTGCTGCTGCTGGAGCGGCTGTCGGACGCCCGGCGCCACGGTCACCGGATCCTGGGGCTCGTCCGCGGCACCGCCGTCAACCAGGACGGCGCCAGCAACGGCCTCACCGCCCCCAACGGCCCCTCGCAGGAGCGGGTCATCACCGCCGCGCTCGCGGACGCGGGCCTCACCCCGGCCGACATCGACGCGGTCGAGGGACACGGCACCGGCACCACACTCGGCGATCCGATCGAGATCGCGGCCCTGGCGTCGGCGTACGGCGAGGGCCGGGCGGCGGACCGGCCGCTGCGGCTCGGTTCGCTGAAGTCCAACATGGGCCACGCACAGGCGGCCGCCGGAGTGGGCGGGCTGATCAAGATGGTGCAGGCGCTGCGCCACGGTGTGCTGCCGCGCACCCTGCATGTCGACCGGCCGACCGACAAGGCCGACTGGTCCGCGGGCCCGGTGTCGCTGCTGACCGAGCCGGTCGAGTGGCCGCGCGGTGAGCGCATACGCCGGGCCGGTGTCTCCGCGTTCGGCGTGGGCGGCACCAACGCCCATGTGATCGTCGAAGAAGCACCCTCCGATGAACTCGCCGACCGGCCTCCGGAGTTCACCGGACCCGTGCCCTGGCTGCTCTCCGCCACTTCTCCGGCGGCGCTGCGCGAGCAGGCCCGGCGGCTGCACACCCACCTCTCCGGCCCGGAGCACACCGACACCTCCCCCGGCCGGGTCGGCCACGCCCTCGCGCTCGGCCGTGCGCGTTTCGACCACCGTGCGGTGGTGGTCGGCGAGCGGCGCGAGGAGCTGCTCACCGCGCTGGACGCACTGGCCCGCGGTGCCCACGACGCGGGAGAGACAGCCGAGTACGCCGCCCAGGCCGCCGCGCGCACCGGCAGGACCGCCTTCGTCTTCCCCGGCCAGGGCTCCCAGTGGCTCGGCATGGGACGCGAACTGGCCGCCGCCCACCCCGTGTTCGCCGATGAACTCCGCGCCTGCGCCGACGCGCTGGCCCCGCATGTCGACTGGTCCCTCGACGATGTGCTCAGCGGTGCGCCCGGCGCCCCGCCGCTGGACCGGGTCGATGTGGTGCAGCCCGCGCTGTTCGCCGTGATGGTGTCCCTGGCCGCGCTCTGGCGCCACCACGGTGTCCGGCCCGACGCGGTGGTCGGCCACTCACAGGGTGAGATCGCCGCCGCGTATGTGGCGGGCGGGCTGACCCTGGCCGACGCCGCCCGCGTGGTGGCACTGCGCAGCAAGGCCATCGCCGCGATCGCGGGCGGGGGAGGGATGGCGTCGGTCACCGCGACGCCCGCCCGGCTCACCCCCCTGCTGGAGCGGTGGGAGGGCCGGATCTCGGTGGCCGCCGTGAACGGACCCGCCTCCCTGCTGGTCTCCGGCCCCGCCGACGACCTCACGGAACTGCTCGACGTCTGCGCGGCCGAGGACATCTGGGCCCGCCGTGTCAATGTCGACTACGCCTCCCACTCCGCCGGGGTCGATCCGCTGCGCGAGGAGCTGGCCACCGCGCTGGCCCCGGTCAGCCCGCATGACGGCCAGGTGCGTTTCCAGTCCACCGTGACGGGCGGCGAGTTGCCCACCTCCCAGCTCACCGCCGACTACTGGTTCCGCAATCTGCGGCGGACGGTGCGCTTCGAGGAGGCCGTGACGGACCTGGTGGGCCGCGGCTTCACCACGTTCGTCGAGATGAGTCCGCACCCGGTGCTCACCGTCGCCGTCGAGCAGACCACGGAGGCGTCCCCGGCCGGCCGCGCGGCGGTCGTCGGCTCCCTGCGGCGCGACGACGGCGGCCCGCGCCGCTTCCTGGCCTCGCTCGGCGAAGCACACGCCCACGGGGTGCCGGTGTCGTGGGACGTGGTGTTCGGCGGGACCGGCGGCCAGCTGGACCTGCCCGCCTACCCGTTCCGGGCCGAGCGGTTCTGGGCGGCGCCCCGGAACACGGACGGCGGCGATGTGTCCGGCGCCGGTCAGCGCGCCGTCGACCACCCGCTGCTCGCTGCGGCCGTGCCCATGGCCGCGGGCACGGGGTGGCTGTGCACGGGGCGGGTGTCCCGCCGTACGCACCCCTGGCTGACGGACCACGCGGTGCACGACGTGGTGCTGCTGCCCGGCACCGCGTTCGTGGACATCGCGGTACGGGCCGGTGAGCTGACCGGCTGCCCGGTGGTCGAGGAACTCACCCTCGAGGCGCCGCTCGCGGTCTCCGGCGACACCGCGGTGGACCTCCAGGCCGTGGTCGGCGAACCGGACGGCCAGGGCGGGCGGCCGCTCGCGCTGTACTCGCGGGCCGCCGGCACCGAGGGCGAACACGGCTGGACCCGGCATGCCACGGGCACCCTCGCGGCCGAGGACCGGACCACCGCGGCCGCCCCGTCCGCGGCGGTGTGGCCGCCCGCCGACGCGGAGCGCCTGGACATCGACGATCTCTACGACCGGCTGGCGGACCGGGGTTTCGGCTACGGCCCCGCCTTCCAGGGCCTGTGCGCGGCGTGGCGGCACGGCGAAACCCTGTACGCCGAGGTGGCCGCGCTCCCCGAGGACGAGACCGCCGACGGCAAACGCCACGGAGTCCATCCGGCGCTGCTGGACGCCGCGTTCCACGCCCAGCTCATCGACCTGGGCCGCGCCGGCGCGAAGAACGGCGCCTGGCTGCCCTTCGCCTGGTCCGGCGTACGGATCGGCGCCCCCGGCGCAACCGGACCGCTGCGGGTCACCCTCACACCGCTGGGCGAGGGCACGGTCGGAATGACGGCCGTGGACGGCACCGGCGCGCCGGTGGTGTCCGTCGAGTCGGTCGTGGCCCGCCCGGTCTCCACCGAGCAGCTGGCGGCGGTTCGTACCGCCACCGCCGACGACGCGCTGTTCCGCCTGGACTGGGTGCGTGCGGCGGCGTCGGACGGGCCCGCCGCGGCACGCAGCTGGGCGGCCCTGGGAGCCGTCCCGTTCGACCTTCCCGGGACGGAGCTGCGGCACCACCCCGACCTGGGCGCGCTGGCCGCCGCGGTGCGGGAGGGGGCGCCCGTCCCGGACGTCGTGGTGGTCTTCACGGAGCCCCCCGCCGACCGCACCGCCACCGCTGTCCGTGCGGTCGCCCACACCACCCTGGAGCTCCTGCGGGAATGGCTGGCCGACGACCGGTTCAGCGGCACGGAACTGGTGTTCGTGACCCGCAACGCACTAAGGGCTTCCACCTCCGGGTCCGGCACCACGGCACCGGACGGCCCGGAACCGGGACTCGCACCCCTGTGGGGGCTCGTCCGCACCGCGCAGTCCGAGCACCCCGGCCGCATCAGGCTCGTCGACCTCGACGAGGAGACGGCGTCCGCGCACGCCCTGCCCACCGCCCTCGCCACCGGTGAACCCCAGCTGGCCATCCGGTCGGGAACGGCCCTGGTGCCCCGACTGGTACGGGCCACCGGTGGCCCCACCGGCGGACCGCTGGAGTTCGACCGTGACGGCACGGTCCTCATCACCGGTGGCACCGGCGGTCTGGGCTCGCAGGTGGCCCGGCACCTGGCCACCGTGCACGGGGCACACCACCTGCTGCTCGTCAGCCGACGCGGGCGCGACGCCGAGGGCGTGGCGGAACTGGAGCGTGAACTGACCCACGCGGGCGCCCGGGTGACGGTGGCCGCGTGCGATACCGCAGACCGGGACGCGCTCGCCGCGCTCCTGGACACGATCCCCGCCGACCGGCCGCTCACCGCCGTGATCCACTCCGCGGGCGCACTCGACGACGCACTGCTGGAGTCGCTGACCCCCGAACGTCTGGACCGGGTACTGCGGCCCAAGGTGGACGCGGCACTCCATCTGCACGAGCTGACCGCCGGGCTCGGCCTCGCCTCCTTCGTGCTGTTCTCGTCCGTGGCGGGCACCGTCGGCGGACCCGGCCAGGGCAACTACGCCGCGGGGAACATGTTCCTGGACACGCTCGCCCAGTGGCGCCGCGCCCAGGGGCTGCCCGCGGTCTCCCTCGCCTGGGGGCTGTGGGAGGAAGAGAGCGATATGACCCGCCACCTGGGCGGATCCGGTGTCGCCGCACTCGGCCGGTCCGGGCTCGCCCCGCTGTCCACCGCGGACGGGCTCCGGCTGTTCGACACCGTGCACGGCACACCCGACGCGACGCTCGTCCCGGCCCGGCTGGACACCGCCGCGCTACGCGCCCAGGCGCGGGACGACAGCCTGCCCGCCGTGCTGCGCTCCCTGGTGCCCGCTCCGGCACGGCGGCGATCCACACCCGCCGACGGCGATCTGCTCGCCCGGCTTGCGGCCGCGTCCCCGGAGACACGTGACGACCTCGTCCTGGAGGTGGTCGCGGTCCATGTCGCCGCGGTGCTCGGACAGGACGGCCCGGACACGGTGGAGCCCGAGCGCGCCTTCAAGGAACTGGGGCTGGATTCCCTCGGCGCGGTACGGCTGCGCAACCGGCTGCAACAGGCCACCGGGCTGACCCTGCCCTCCACCCTGGTGTTCGGCCACCCGTCGCCCGCCGCGCTCGCCGCTCATCTGCGGACCCTGCTCGAGCGGAATCTCCCCGGCAACCAGGCACCGCCCCGCGCGCACCCCGAGGTGACCGGGGACGGGCCGGGAACGGCGGACCGGGACATCGCCGGCAGTGCCCGGGAACACGTCGAAACGGCCACCGCGGAAGAGCTCTTCGCCTTTATCGACAACGACTTGGAGGTGGGCTGAGTCATGTCCGGCACCCCGTCCGACACCATGTCCGACGCGGACAAGTCGCTTCGCTACCTCCGCCGGGTCACCGCCCAACTCGCCGAGACCCGGCAGAAGTTGAAGCTCCTCCAGGAGCCGATCGCCATCGTCGGGACGGCCTGCCGCTACCCGGGCGGGATCGGGTCCGCCACACAGCTGTGGGAGACGGTGGCGCGGGGCCGGGACGTGATCTCGGACTTCCCCGAGGACCGTGGCTGGGATCTGGAGGGGCTGTACGACCCGGACCCCGACCGGCCCGGCACCTGCTACACCCGCGCGGGCGGATTCCTCGACGGGGCCGCCGACTTCGACGAGGAGTTCTTCGGCATCGGCCGCCGTGAGGCGCTGGCCATGGACCCGCAGCAGCGGCTGCTGTTGCAGACCGTGTGGGAGGCGCTGGAGGACGGCGGGATCGACCCCGGCACCCTGCGCGGATCCGCCACCGGTGTGTTCGTCGGGACGACCGGTCAGGACTACGCGTGGCTCGCCCGCTCCGGCTCGGCGGAGCTGGAGGGGTACTGGGGCATCGGCTCGGCGGGCAGCGTGCTGTCGGGCCGGGTGAGTTACGTCTACGGCTTCGAGGGCCCCGCGATGACCGTGGACACCGCCTGCTCGTCCTCGCTGGTCGGGGTCCATCTCGCGGTGCAGGCGCTGCGCCGCGACGAGTGCACCCTCGCCCTCGCGGGCGGTGTCACGGTGATGTCCACCCCCGCCACCTTCACCGAGTTCAGCCGTCAGCGCGGACTGTCACCCGACGGCCGCTGCAAGTCGTTCGCGCAGGCCGCGGACGGGACGGGCTGGTCCGAAGGGGTCGGCCTGGTGCTGCTGGAGCGGCTGTCGGACGCCCGGCGCCACGGTCACCGGATCCTGGGGCTCGTCCGCGGCACCGCCGTCAACCAGGACGGCGCCAGCAACGGCCTCACCGCCCCCAACGGCACCTCACAGGAACGCGTCATCACCGCCGCCCTCAAGGACGCCGGTCTCACCCCCGCCGACATCGACGCGGTCGAAGGACACGGCACCGGCACCACACTCGGCGACCCCATCGAGATCGAGGCCCTGGCATCCGTCTACGGCAGGGACCGCGCGGCCGACCGTCCGCTGCGGCTGGGAGCGCTGAAGTCCAACCTCGGGCACACCCAGGCGGCCGCCGGAGTGGGTGGGCTGATCAAGATGATGCAGGCCCTGCGCCACGGTGTGCTGCCGCGCACCCTGCACGTCGACCGGCCCACCGACAAGGCCGACTGGCTCTCGGTGTCCCTGCTGACCGAGGCGGCCGACTGGCCGCGTGGCGAGCGCATCCGCCGGGCGGGCATCTCCGCCTTCGGCATCAGCGGCAGCAACGCCCATGTGATCGTCGAAGAGGCACCGGCCGAAGAACCCGCCTACCCGGCAGCCGAGTTCACCGGGCCGGTCCCGTGGGTGCTCTCCGCCGCCTCCCCCGCGGCGCTGCGCGAGCAGGCCCGGCGGCTGCACATCCACCTCTCGGACCCGGAGCGCACCGACACGCCACCCGGTGAGGTGGCCGCGGCGCTCGCGGTGACCCGGGCCCGCCTCGATCACCGGGCCGTGGTGGTCGGCACCGGCCGCACCGAACTGCTGGCCGGACTGGACGCCTACGCCCGGGGCGAGCTCCCCGCCAACGTGGTGCACGGCACCGCCGCCCGCAAGGCCAGGACCGCTTTCCTCTTCTCCGGCCAGGGATCGCAGTGGCCGGGCATGGGTGCGGAGCTGTACGCCACCTATCCGGTGTTCGCCGACGCGCTGGACGCCGCCTGCGCCGAACTCGACCGTCATCTGCCGCGACGCCTGCGCACCGTGATGACCGCGCCCGAGGGCAGCGCGGACGCCGAGCTGCTGCACCGGACGCAGTACACCCAGCCCGCGCTGTTCGCCCTGGAGACGGCGCTGTTCCGGCTCGTCACCTCATGGGGGCTGCGGCCGGACTTCCTGATGGGCCACTCGATCGGCGAGCCGGCCGCGGTGCACGCCGCGGGGGCCCTCTCCCTGGCCGACGCCGCCGCGCTGGTGGCCGCCCGTGGCCGACTGATGCAGCAACTGCCCTCCGGTGGCGCCATGGTCGCCGTGGAGGTGACGGAGGACGAGGCCAGGGCCGCCCTCGACGGCCACGGCGGGCACCTCGCCCTCGCCGCGGTCAACGGACCGCGCGCGGTGGTGGTGTCGGGAGCCGAGGGCGAAGTGCTGGAGTGGGCCGGGCAGTGGAGGGAACGCGGACGCCGCACCCGGCGGCTGCGGGTGAGCCACGCCTTCCACTCGCCCCTGATGCGGCCCATGCTCGGCGAACTCGAGTCGGTCGCAGATGAGTTGACGTTCACGACGCCGCGTGTCCCCGTTATCTCCAACGTCACGGGCGCACCGCTGACCCCCGAGGAGGTGGCCGATCCGGCGTACTGGGCGCGCCACGCCGAGCAGCCGGTGCGCTTCCAGGACGGGATACGCCGACTGGAGAGCGCGGGGATGACCGCGTACCTCGAGATCGGCCCCGACGCGGTGCTCACCTCCATGGCGCGGGGATGTCTGTCCGGCCAAGGGGCCGCGACCCTGGTGCCCGCGCTCTACGCCGGTAAGCCCGAGGCCCAGGCGCTGGTCACCGCGGTCGGCGAACTGCATGCCCACGGTGCGGGCGGTACGGACCTGGCCGGGCTGTTCGACACGATGGCCGCGCGCCGGGCGGCGGGCGCCCTGGAACTGCCCAGCTATCCGTTCCGGCGCAACCGCCACTGGATCGACGCCCCGGCGCGTACCGTGGCCGCTGCCGAGTCCATCGCCGAGACGGCCGATGAATCCCCGGCCGCCACCGGCGATCAGAGCGAAGGCCCGCGCGATGTGCTCGCCATGGTCCGCACCCAGGCGGCCTTGGTCCTCGGCTACGAGGACGGTGCCACGGTGGACGAGCACCGCACCCTGCTGGAGCTGGGCATCGACTCGATGGGCGCGGTGCGGTTGCAGCAGCGGCTGACCGCCGCCACCGGCCTGGACCTGCCGCCGACGCTCCTGATCGACCATCCGACCCCGGCGGCCATCGCCGGCCATCTGCGCACCCTGCTCGGCATCCCCGACACCGGCCAGGACCCCACCGAACAACCGGTGGGCCCCGCCCACACCTCGGACGACGGCTCGTTCACCACGCTGCTGCGCACCGCCCACGCCCGGGGTGACCTGGCCGCCTCCGTACCGGTGTTGGCGTCGGCCGCCGCCTACCGGCCCGGTTTCACCATTGCCGCCGAACTGGACGGCCCGCCCCGGGCCGTGCTGATCTCCGACGGGCCCGCCGAACCCGCGGTCATCTGTGTGCCGTCCTTCCTCGCCGGGTCCGGCCCACACCAGTTCGCCCGCTTCGCGGCCGGGTTCGAGCGCCGCCGTCATGTCTCGGCGCTCACCCTGCCCGGCTTCGGAGACTCCCCCCTGCTGCCCGCCACCTGGGAGGCGGCGATCGAGGCGCTGGCCGACAGCGCCGTACGGACCGCCGGCGGCGCTCCGGCCCTGCTCGTCGGCCACTCCATCGGCGGTGTCCTCGCCCACTCCGTGGCGGCCCGGCTGGAGCGCGACGGCCATCCGGTCCGGGGGGTCGTACTGATCGACACCTATGAGCCGGAACCCGCCGAGCGGGCCCAGGTGTTCGCCTGGGCGATGGGCAGTGTGCTGGACCGCGACCACGCCTACATCGACGTCAGCGAGGCGGGTGTGCTGGCGATGGGCGGCTATCTGCGGCTGCTGGAGAACTGGGCCGCGGACCGGCTCACCGCGCCCGCCCTGCTGCTGACCGCCAAGGTGCCCCCGCCCGTCCCGGAGGCCGGTACCTGGACCCTGTGGCGCGCGGCGGACACGGTCACCCCGCTGCCCGGCGACCACTTCTCGGTCCTTGAGGAACACGCCGGACACACCGCGCGGACCGTCGAGGAATGGCTGTGAAAGGAAACACCATGCAACCTCCCTTGGGCATAGTCGACTTGGGGAGCCATCTGCCCGAGAACGTCGTGGGGCCCGAGTTCTTCCTGGACGCGAACGCCGCCGCGGATCCGCTCGCCGACCTGCCGCTCTTCCGTGTCCCGGCCACCCGCCACCACGTCGGCCGCGAGGACCGCGCCGCCGAGATGATCGCCAAGGCGGCCCGGCCGGTCTTCGAGCGGCTCGGCAGGGATCCCGCGGGCCAGGTGGATGTGCTGATCACCAATGTGCTGCTGCCCGACGAGCCGTTCATGGGCATCGGAGCGGAGGCCGCACACCGCATCGGCTGCGACCCCGAGTGGATCGTCGATCTGCACAACGGCGGCTGCGCCTCGTTCATGTACATGCTGCGGCTGGCCGAGAAGATCATGGCGGACGGCTCGGCCCGTACCGCGCTCATCGCCAATGTGCAGAACGCGGCGGGCCAGGTGTTCGCCCAGTCCGACGTCCGCACGCTCTCCCACGCCCCGATGCCGGGCGACGGCTGCGGGGTGGCCTATCTGGAGGCCGGCGGCGGCTCCCCGGTGCTCGGCGTGCGGACCCGCAGCACCCCCGGTTACGCGTACGACCTGGGGATGGTCACCCCGGACAAGCGGAAGTACTGGGAGCCGGGCAGCGGCCAGATGGACATCCACTTCGACGAGTCCAAGACCACCGAGATCCTGGAGCGCGGCAACACCCTGGTGCCGGAGCTGGTCAAGGAGCTGTGCACGGACCTCGGGGTGCCGACGTCCGAGATCGATGTGCTCGTCACCAACCAGCCCAACCGCATCTTCCTCAAGAACTGGCGGGAGGCGCTCGATATCGACGCCCGGCGCCACTTCGACACCTTCGACCGCTGCGGCAACCTCTATGGCGCGGCCGTACCGATCACGCTCGAACAGGCCCTGCGCAAGGGGGATGTGAAGGATGGCGACCTCGTGGTGATGGCCGGGTTCGCCCACGCCGGTGACTTCGCCTCGGCGGCCGCCGTGCGCTGGAACGGGGGTGCGTGATGACCGTGCCGAGCGAACGGTTCGACGTGGTCATCGTCGGCGCACGGGTCGCGGGCTCCTCGCTCGGCGCCCTGCTGGCCCGGCGCGGACTGCGGGTGGCCGTGCTCGACCAGGCCGGATCCCTGGGCTTCACCCTCTCCTCCAACATTCTCCAGGCCGATTCGCTCGCCTTCCTCGACCGGCTCGGTGTCACCGGCCGACTGCGCGACGCGGGTGTCACCCCGATGACGCGCGTCGACATGCGGCTGGAGGACTTCCGGGTGCACGCCCGCTTCCCGCAGCGCCCCGGTGACATGGGCGGCGCGGCCTGCATCCGGCGTGAGGTCCTGGACCCGATCGTGCGGGACGCGGCCATCGCCGCCGGGGCGACGGTACGGCTCGACACCCGGGTGACGGAGCTGGTCCGGGAGCACGGCAGGGTGACGGGTGTGCGCGTGGTGCGCGAGGGTGCCGAATCCGTGCTGCACGCCCGGCTCGTGGTCGGCGCCGACGGCCGGAACTCCACCGTCGCCGCCCTGGCCGGTGCCCGTCCGTACCACCTCACCACCAATGAACGCCGCTACCACTGGACGTACTTCGAGGGCGCCGACCTCGGGGACACCCCCACCTTCGTCTTCCACCGCTGGGGCGATCGCCATATGCTCGGCGGCCCGGCCGACGGCGGGCTGTACATCGTCGGTGTGTCGCCGCAGGCCCATGAGACGGAGAGTTTCCGCACCGACCTCGAGGGCTCGATCGCCGCCCACATCGCCGCGTGCGAACCGATCGCCACCGCCCTCGCCGACGCCAAACGCGCCACCAGGATCTACGGCATCCAGCGCTTCCAGGGGTACTTCCGGGAGGCGTCCGGGCCCGGCTGGGTGCTCATCGGCGACGCCGGACACTTCAAGGACCCGGCCGGCGGACGCGGTATCGGCGACGCCTTCCACCAGGCCGAACGGCTCGCACCCTCCGTCGAGGCCGCGCTGACCGGACCGGTGGCCGCCCTCGACCGGGCCACCGCGGAGTTCGGCCGCTGGCGCAACCGCACCTACGCCGAGTACTACGGCCTCGCCGCCGACCTGGGCGTGGCCGGGCCCATCGCGGCCGCCGTGCCCGAGGTCGTCCGCCGACTGCACGCACGCGGGCGGATCGGCGACGTCCTGGACCTGCTGAGCCACCGCGCCACCCTGCTCGAGGTCCTCACCCCCGCACGGGTGCTGGGCGCCACCGGCAGACTGCTGATGCGCGGCGGCCGGAGCTTGGCGGACGGCCCCGGCCCGGGAAGCGGCCGCGGCGCACTGCTCCGCGAGGCCGGGGCCCTGGCCGCGACCGAGGTGCGCCGCCGCAAGGCCATGTGGCGCCCGGTCTACGGCCCGGCGCCCGCGGTGCGGCGGGACCACCGCACCGAGCCACACCCATCGGGCCGTACCGAACAGGAGCTCAACCGATGACCACGCCCACCCCCACGGACACCGGCGCCGCGGCCGCGCCACCGCGACCGGACTTCCCGCACCCCCTGCTGCCGCCGGAGGTGGAGCTGTCCTTCGAGCAGACCGTGCCGCGGGCCATCGCACACCGCCGCCAGATCGGCGAGGTGTTCGTCGCGGACTCCGCCCAGGTCGGCGAGGACGACTTCGGCCTCTCCTTCCAGGTGCCGCGGGCGCACAGCCTGTGGTCCGACCAATGGGACGCCTACCACGACCCGTTCGCCTCCGCCGAGGCCGCACGGCAGGCCATCTTCGTCCTGCTGCACCGCCACGTCGGCGTGGAGGTCGGACTGCCGTTCAGCCTCCAGCGGATCAGCTTCCGGATCGAGGACGTGGAGGCGTACCGCAACGACCACGCCTGGCCGCTCCAGGGCCATCTGCGCTACCGCGTGGCCGGGCGCCGCAACCGCGGCTCCGACGTGGTCGGCATGACGCTCGAGGGCGCGATGGAGATCGGCGGACGCCCCGCCATGACCCTCACCGCCGAACTCGCCTTCATGTCACAGCAGGACTACGACGTCTTCCGGGCCTTCCAGCGGGCGCAGAAGCCGGTGGCCACCGCCACCACCTCACCACGCCGCCCCCTCGACCCGGCCCTCGTCGGCCGGAGCAACCCGCAGAACGTGGTCATCGGGACCCCCGGTGACAACACGGGCGGACCGGACGGCCATCTGCTCGCCGCCGACCGCCGCCACCCCGCCTTCTTCGACCACGAGTACGACCACGTCCCCGGGCCCCTCATCGCCGAGGGCCTGCGCCAGGCGGCGCTGGTGGCGGCCTGCCGCGCCGGTGCGGTGCCCTCACCGCACGCCATCACCGTCGGCTGCGAGGCCGCGTTCCTCGACTTCGGGGAGTTCGAGGCGGACCTCACCTGCACCGCCACCGTCGGCGACCCCGCCGCCGACGGCCGGGTGCCGGTCGAGGTCGGCCTGCACCAGTTCGGCAAGGCGATGGTGACCGGCCGCATCGACCTGCTGCCCGACACCCGCACCTCCGCACACGCACATTCTCACGCACACGGAGTCTGATACATGGCGAATCAGCGAGCAGGAAACCGCGGCCGGGTGGCGGTCGTCGGGGCGGGCATATCCGGCCTGGCCGCGGCCCTCCGGCTGGAACGGAACGGCTACGACGTCGAGATCGTCGAGGCGGACGACACCCTGGGCGGACGGTTCGGAGTGGCGCGGCTGGGCGACCGGCAGATCATGACCGGCGGCAAGAACATCGGCCGCCGCTACACCGCCTTCCGCGCCTTCACGGCCGAACTCGGCGCGGACACCTACGAGTCCTTCGGCTACAACGCCTCGCGGATCAAGGACGGCGAGGTGCTCACCCTCGACAGCGAGCGCCGCAGCCAGACACTGAAGAACATCCGCAAGATGGGCTCCACCCGCGACTTCGCACGGATGGCGGCGATGGCGGCGCGCATCCGCATGGACGACACCAACCGCTTCCTCGGCTCCCGCCACTTCACCAACCTCTCACGCGCCCACGACCACGCACCGCTCAGCTCCTACTTCGGGCCCCAGATGACGGACATGCTGGTGCGCCCGATGGTGATGCGGAACAACGGCGCCGAGCCCGACGAGGTCTACCCGGGCACCTTCGGCACCAACCTGGCCATGCTGATGGACCACTACGACCAGCTCGCGGGCGGTATCCAGCCCGCCCTGGAGGCCATCGCCAAGCGGGTCTCGGTCCGGCTCGGCGCCCGGGTGGAAGGGCTGGTCCTACGCGCCGGACGGGTCACCGGGCTGCGGGTGTCCGACCACGGTGCGCCCGCCGAGGAGAGCTCCTACGACGGAGTGGTCATCGCCACCCCGGCGCACGCCACGGCCGGGATCGTCCACTCCGAGCGGCCCGCCCTCGGCCGCCGGCTGAAGGACGTGCGGTACTTCCCGGCCACCGTGGTGATCGTCGAGTACGACCAGCCCATGTTCAACCGTGAGGTACGGGCGCTGGCCATGGACGACGGCCCGTGCAGCAACGCCGGTTCGTACGGCATGGAGGAGCGCCACATCGTCCGCTACACCTACAGCGGACGGCAGGGGCGGCTCATCGATCCCACGCCGGAGCGCATCGACGAGCTGACGAGCCAGACCGAGGAGAAGCTGCGCACCTACCTGGGCGCGCCGCGCGCCCGGCGCGTCAACACCACGGTCAAGCACTGGAACGCCGCCTACTCCGGCTACCTCCCCTTCCACGCCGACTTCCTCCGCGAGGTCCGCGAGTCCGTGGCCACGCTGCCCGGCCTGGAGCTGGCCGGCGACTACATCCAGGGCGTGTGCATCGAGGCGTGCTGCCGTTCGGGCAATGCCGCGGGCTCCCGGCTGGCCGCCTACCTCACCGGGACGGGCACCCGATGAGCCACGGCAGGCCGGCGGTGGTGACCGGCGCCTCCTCCGGGATCGGCGCCGACCTCGCCCGGGGGCTCGCCGCCCGCGGCCACGACCTGTGGCTGATCGCCCGTGGCACCGACGCCATGGAAACGCTCGCCGCCGAACTGCGCGACGCCCACAAGACGGAGGTGCGGGTGCGGCCCTGCGACCTCGCCGACCCCGCACAGCGGGAGGAACTGGCCGCGGAGCTCGCGGCCACCGAGGTGTCCGTGTTCTGTGCCAACGCGGGCTTCCCCACCTGTGGTGCGCTCGCCGACAACGACCCGGTCCAGGAGGCCGCCGAGGTCCAGGTCAACGTGGTGGCATTGCATCAGCTGACCCTGGCCGTACTGCCCGGCATGCTGGCGCGGCGCCGCGGGCGCATCCTGATCACCGGCTCCACGGCGGGCCGTCAGCCCGTGCCCACCGCCGCCACCTACTCCGCCACCAAGGCGTTCGCCAACACCTTCGCCGAGTCGCTGCACGCCGAACTCCGCGGCACCGGTGTCACCTGCACCCTGCTGGCGCCCGGCCCGGTACGTACCCGGTTCTACGACGTCGGTGGCATTCCGCGGCTGACCGACCAGAAGATCCTGGCCTGGCTCTCGCCGCGGCGGGTCGCCGACGCCGGGCTGGACGGACTGGCGCGCGGGCGCCGGGTCGTCGTACCCGGCCCGGTCGCCAAGGCCCAGAACCTCGCGGGCCGCCACACACCCCGTGCGCTGCTCTTTCCCGTACTGCGTACCGCGATCCTGCCCCGTCTGCGCAAGGCGCGGGGCGGGGGAGCGGACACTCCGCTGCCCCAGCTCTCCCGGAAGTGAGGAAACCATGGACGGCAGGGAACACCGCTGGTTCATGCTCATCGCGTCGGTCGTGCCGCTCGTCGCCGTCTTGGGCGCGATGGTGCTGCTGTGGAACCAGATCTTCTCCTGGTCCGATCTGGTGGTCACGCTGGTGATGTACGTGATCTCCGGCTTCGGTATATCCACCGGCTACCACCGGATGCTGACGCACCGCTCGTTCGAGACCTACAAGCCCATCCGTTACAGCCTGGCCACGGCCGGTGTCCTGGCCGGCCAGGGTCCGCCGATCATCTGGGCCGCACACCACCGCAAGCACCACCGGGTCGCCGACAAGCCGGGCGATCCGCACAGCCCGCACCTGGACTTCGAGCCGGGATTCAAGGGCATGATGAAGGGTCTGTGGCATTCCCACCTGGGCTGGCTCTTCGACACCGGCCTCACCTCCGACCCGATGCGGTACTGCCCCGACCTGGTCCGTGAGAAGCCGCTGCGCTGGCTGAGCGAGAACCTGCTGCTGGTCACAGCCGCCGGAGTGGTGGCCCCGGGTCTGCTGGCGTTCGCCATCACCGGGGGCGACGTCGAGGCGCTGTTCACCGGCATGCTGTGGGGCGGTCTGGTCCGCATCTTCCTCATCAACCATGTGACCTACGCGGTGAACTCCATCGGCCACTACTTCGGCCGCCGCCGCTTCGAGACCACCGACCACTCCCGCAATGTCGCCTGGCTGGCCATCCCCTCCTTCGGCGAGGCGTGGCACAACAACCACCACGCCTTCCCGCGCTCGGCGCACCACGGCATGAAGTGGTACGAGGTCGACCCCAGCGCCATCCTCATCTGGAGTCTGGAGAAGACCCGTCTGGCCTGGAAGGTCATCCGGATCGACACCGAGCGGATGGAGATGCGCGAGGCGGGCATCAGTCGGGTCTCCGGCAGCGCGGCCGACAAGAAGGAACTGCTGGAGAGTCAGCAGAAGATCGCGCCGATGGCCGACCGCACCCGTGGCAGCCAGGAATCCCTGGTCGACGTCGAATAGGTGAAGATGAGCCACTACCAACCCAACCTCCGGGACCTCGAGTTCAACCTCTTCGAGGTGTTCGGCCGGAGCGAGGTGTACGGACGGGGCGCGTTCGCCGAGATGGATCCCTCGACGGCGCGCACCGTCCTGGCCGAGGTCGCCCGGATGGCCACCGACGACCTGGCCGACAGCCTCGTCGACTCCGACCGCAACCCGCCGGCTTACGTCCCGGGCAGCCGGTCGGTGACCCTGCCGGACACCTTCAAAAAGGCGTACCGCACCTGGACGGAGGCCGGTTTCCACCGGCTGGACCTACCACCGGAACTGGGCGGCGCCGGTGCCCCGCCGTCCTTGTACTGGGCGGTGTCCGAACTCGTCCTGGGCGCCAACCCCGCCGTCCACCTGTACTCGCTGGGGATCGGCATCAAGGTCGTGCACCGGCTCGGCACCCCCGAGCAGCGCCGGCTCGCCAAGGTCATGGCGGACCGCGAGTGGGGCTCGACCATGGTGCTCACCGAGCCCGAGGCGGGCAGCGATGTGGGCGCGGGCCGTACGAAGGCCGTCCGGCAGGAGGACGGCTCCTGGCACATCGAGGGCGTCAAACGCTTCATCACCTCGGGCGAACACGACCTGTCCGAGAACATCGTGCACCTGGTGCTGGCCCGCCCCGAGGGCGCCGGACCCGGCACCAAGGGGCTGTCGCTGTTCATCGTGCCCAAGTTCCAGGTCGCCGACTGGACCACCGGTGAGCTCGGCGCCCGCAACGGCGTCCACGCCACCGGTCTGGAACACAAGATGGGGCTCAAGGCGTCCGCCACCTGCGAACTGACCTTCGGCGCCGAACACCCCGCGGTCGGGTATCTGCTGGGGGAGGTGCACGACGGCATCCGGCAGATGTTCCACATCATCGAAGCCGCCCGGATGACGGTGGGCACCAAGTCCATCGCCACCCTCTCCACCGGCTATCTCACCGCGCTGGCCTACGCACGGCAGCGCGTCCAGGGCGCCGACCTCACCAGGGCGGCGGACAAGACCGCGCCACGTGTCACCATCGTCCACCACCCCGACGTGAAACGCTCCCTGCTGCTCCAGAAGGCCTACGCCGAAGGGATGCGCGCGCTGGTGCTGTTCGCCGCCACCGTGCAGGACCGGATGGCGGCCGCCGAGGCGGCGGGCGGCACCGACGAGGAGGCCAGGGCGCTCAACGATCTGCTGCTGCCGATCGTCAAGGGATACGGCTCGGAGAAGTCCTTCGAGCAGCTGACCCAGTCCCTCCAGACCCTCGGCGGCTCCGGCTACATCCAGGACTTCCCCGTCGAGCAGTATCTGCGCGACGCCAAGATCGACTCGCTGTACGAGGGCACCACCGCCATCCAGGGCCTGGACTTCTTCTTCCGCAAGGTCACCCGTGACCAGGGCAAGGCGCTCACCGCGCTCTTCGCCGGCGTACGGGAATTCCTCGACGCCGAAACCGGCGGCGAGCCCCTCGCGGCCGAACGCGCCCTGCTGGCCACCGCGTTCGACGATGTGCGAGCCATGGTCGACACCATGACCGATCAGTTCGTGGCCTCCCTCGAGGACCCCACCTCCCTCTACCGCGTGGGCCGCAACACCACCCGGCTGCTGTTCGCCACCGGCGACCTCCTGCTGGGCTGGCTGCTGCTGCGCCAGGCGGCGGTGGCCCTGGACAAGCAACCCGCGGCAACGGCCAAGGACACCGCCTTCTACCGGGGCAAGGTCGGCTGCGCGGCCTTCTTCGCGCAGGAAGTACTGCCTCTGCTGACGGCGCAGCGCGCCATCACGCGGTCGGCGGGGGCGGAGTTCATGGATGTGCCGGAGGATGCCATGTGACCCTCCGCGGTGTGCGGTGCCGCGGGCGGCGGTCAGACACGAAGGCCCTGCCGTCAGCCCGCGGGCAGCGCACCGCCCGGGAGCTCCACCCGCCCCACGTGCGGGCCGTGCCACGGCACCCGGTTACGCTACGGATCGATCTTGCATGACTCGGTTCGGGGCGGGACCGGAGGAAAGGAAATCCCATGCACGTGGTGAGCGAGGACGAACTCCACGACGAGTTCTTCCCGTCCATACCGCCCCCGGAGGACGCCGCCCGCTGGCAGGCGCCGACCGATCTGGAACAGCATCTGTACAAGCTGGCCCGGGCGGACAACGGATACGCCTATCTGCGCACCCTCGCGACCGAGGGGGTGTACTACCCCGTCCGTCTCGACCACGCACGCGAGGCCGCCGAGGACGAACACCCGATGCTGACCGTCGACACCTCAGACGGCCGGGTCGTGGCGCAGGTCTACACCGCCGGTGTGCTGCCGCGGCCGCATCCGTACCTCGTCTACGAGTACGCCACGCTCGGTGCCCTCGCCCATATCGTCCCCGGCCACGTGGACGTCCTCGTGGTCAACGCGGCCACCCCGTGCGAACACTACTTCCTCACCGACGACGAGGAACGCGACGTCTGGCTGGACCTGCACCACGAACTCTTCGTGCCGGACGAGCTGATGGACCGGGTGGTGACCAGGCGCACCCGGGTCCCCGAGCCAGGTCCGCTGCTGCACGGTCTGGCCTGCGGAGCGCATCTGTGCTTCCGCAACGGCGACGCCTGGAACACCCCGCACTGGCACGGCATGGGCTACCGGGGCGAGATGGAGCGGATCGCCCGCGACTGGGGTGTGGACAGCCGGGAGGAGTGGCTGCGGATGCAGGAGTCGCTCCTCGACACCGAGGTGAGCCCCTGGTACTGGGACTTCGTCCTGGGCGCACGGAACGCGCTGCTCCAGAGCGGGACCGGCCACCCCGACCAGTGGCGCGACGGTGTGGAGGCGTCCCTGCGCGCCCGCGCCCGCCAGGCCCGCACCCCCACCGACGACTCCGACCTCAGCGAGTTCGTGGCACACCTGCGGGACCTGGTGGGCAAGATCCTGCGGTACGAGGCCCGCTTCCGCGCCGACGGACTGCTGCCGCCGGACGGGATCGTGGGCTCGGTCGCGGCCTGGGACATCGGCCGCGCGTCCAAGATGGCCCGCTGGGGTCTGGGTGCGCGGTACGCCACCGAGACCGAGATGTACACCGCGCTGCAACGCGCGTCCAGGAGCGCCCGGTCCGCGTACCGCACGTGGGAGGAGTTCTCCGCCGGTTACATCCTCGGGCGGTGCCTCCACTTCGACGAGGAGCGGTTCGGCTCCTGGTACACCACCGTCCTGGACGCGCACCGGGAGCTGACCACCGACCCCGACAGCCCCTGGCTGACCGTGCCGTTCAGCACGCCCTGACCCGCTCGCGCTCTGCGCGTCAGCCCCGGCCGTCCGGGTGACGCACCAGACGGGCGTACGCCTCGGCCAGGGACCGGGTCACCTTGCCGACGCCGTAAGGGTGGCCGTCCACCGCCCGGACCGGCTGCACCTCGTAGGCGGTGCCGGTCAGGAACACCTCGTCGGCGTCGGCGAGGGCGTCCGGGGTGAGCGCGCGCTCATGGACCGTTATGTCCAGGTCCCGGGCGAGGCCGATGACGGTCTGCCGGGTGATGCCGTTGAGGAAGGTGTCCGCGACGGGTGTGTGCAGGGCGCCGTCGATGACGAGGAAGAGATTGGCGCCGGTGGCCTCCGCCAGCAGACCCCGGTGGTCCAGCAGCAGCGCGTCGTCATGACCGGCCGCCTCGGCCTCCTCGCGGGCGAGGGTGCAGATGTTGTACAGCGATGCCGCCTTGGCCCGGACCGGGGCGGTGTCGGGTGCCGGGCGGCGCCACCGCGACGTACCGAGGCTGATGCCCTCGTCGCGGGCCGGGCCCGAGAACACCCGCGGCCACTCCCAGGTGGCGATGGCGACATGGACCCGGGCGCCCGCGCCGGACACGCTCATCTGCTCACTGCCCCGCCAGGCCACGGGCCGGACATAGCCGTCCGTGATGTTCTGCCGCCGGACCAGCTCCCGGGTGGCGTCGTCGAGTTCGGACACGGGGAAGGGGATGGCGAAGCCCAGTTCGCGCGCGGAGGTGTGCAGCCGTTCGTTGTGCTCGGTGAGCTTGAAGACCGCGCCGCCGTAGACCCGTTCACCCTCGAACACACCGCCGCCGTAGTGCAGCCCGTGGGAGAGGACATGCAGCTTCGCCTCCCGCCAGGGCACGAAAGCGCCGTCGTACCAGAGGGTCCCGTCCCGCTCGTCGAAGGGGAGCACGGTCATCGGTCACTGCCTTCCGGGGTGTACTCGACGGAGACGGCGGTCTCCAGGGTGCGGTGGAACTCCTCGGCCTCGGCGGTCGTGGTGTGCCGGGAGAGCACGAACGCCGGATATCCGGTGAAGTCCGGGTAGGGGCGCACCACATCGCCGGGGAAGAGCATCTGGACAACATGGTCCACCCGCGGATCGTCATGGAGCTCCGCCAGCCCGTGGACCGACTCGATCCGGCCCGAACCGCCGCACGGCACGATGTAGTTGGCCGCGGCGCCGGTGGCGGCGGGGGTGCGGCCGTCACCGAAGGACAGCGGTGACAGCCCGGCGGCGATCCGCAGCGCGTCCGCGGCGAAGTCCCGTCCGGTGACATGCTGGACGATGTACTGGGACACCCCCGAGCCACCGATCCGGGCGCCCAGCTCCAGCAGATACGGCCGTTCGCCACCGCGCAGCCGCAGCTCGGTGTGGGTGGGGCCGTCGGAGATGCCGAGGGCGGTGTGTGCGGCCGTGACCTCCCGCCGGACGGCGTCCTCGACCGCCGCGGGCAGCAGGGCGGGTGCGCGGTAGACGCTCTCCTCGAAGTAGGGGCCTTCGGGCTCGCCCTTGTAGCCGATGGTGCACACCGTCACTTCACCCCGGTGGGCCAGGGATTCCACCGCGAACTCGGGCCCGTCGAGAAACTCCTCCACCACCAGGCCCTCGACCCGCCCCAGCTTCGCGCGGCAGATCTGCCAGACCTCATCGACCACGGCCTTCAGCCGCTCCGGGCGGTCCGCCTTGGTGACACCGAGGCTGGAGAAGCCGTGGGCGGGTTTGACCACCACGGGGAAGTCCAGCCGGGTGGCCTCCTCCCAGCCGCGCGGATCCTCCAGCCGTACGAAACGGGGCACATTGAGCCCGGCCGTGGCCAGCCGCTCGCGCATCACCCGCTTGTCCTGGGCGCCGAGCGCCGCGTCCCGGCCGATACCGGGCAGCCCGAGGAGTTCGGCGGCCTCCGCGACAAACGGCACGGCCGGGTCGTAGAGGGAGCAGATCCCCTGGAACGGAGTGGTCTCGTGCAGCTTCCGCAAGGCGGCCAGGGCGCCCGCCCGGTCCCGGTCGACGTCCAGGCGCAGGACGTCCGACACGGCCGGGGGCAGCCGGTCCGGTGCCACGTCCTCGTCGGGGCGGGGGACCAGGACCAGACGGATTCCGGCGCGCTCGGCGCTGTCGAAGACCCAGGGCAGCGTGGTGCGCTGGTACACCAGGACGACGGTGGGCGGTGATGTGTTCACGAGGTTCCTTGTTCCTGACGGATTCCGGACGGCTGGTCGGTGGCGCTATCGGCGTCGGTGGCATCGGCATCGGCATCGGCGTCGGCGTCGGTGGCGCCGGATGGGGCGGGGTCCGCCCGGCGGGAGCCGCCCACCGTCAGCCACACCCCGGCCGCGCAGGCGACGATGAGGACCAGTACCACCGGACCGGGGGCTCCCGCCCACCCCAGCGTCCATTCCCCGAGCCGGATCAGGAAGGGCACGATCAGCGCCACCGCGGAGGTGTACAGCGGGCCCCTGCGCAGGATGAGCTCGTGCGAGATGAGGAACACCGGGGCGGTCAGCCCCGCGCCGAGCAGGGCGACGCCGCCCCAGTCGGCCGCCGTGACACCGTTCAGCGGAACGAAGAGGACGGTCGTCAGCCCCAGCATCACCGCACCCGCCCCCGTGATGGCGGGAAGCGCCGCCAGCGGTGACACATCGGCCATGCGCTGCCGGTACGCATAGCCGTACAGGGCATAGGTGAAGGTGCCGCCCAGCGCCAGCAGCACACCGGTCAGCAGGGCGCCGGTGCCGGCCGCCGCCTCGTGGCCCGGGCCGTCCGCCGCCGCGTATCCGCACGCCGCGGCCACCGCGAGCACGGTGCCGCACACCTTGCGGACGGTTCCGCGCTCGCCGAAGGCCACCAGGCCGATGACGAACGTCAGGCAGGGCAGCAGCGAGACGATCAGACCCACCCGGGAGGCGCCGATCCGGCCGATGCCGAGCAGGGTGCCCGAGTAGTACGCGAAGAACCCCAGGAACGCCAGCAGCACATACCCGGCCGGGCGGCCGAACGCCGTGCGGACGTCCCGCCAGCCGCGCCGGTGGCACAGGGCGACCAGTGAGATCGCCAGAAAGCTCGCCGCCGTCCGGCCGGTGGCCACCGCGAGCGCGGGAACACCGTCCACCAGCCGCGCGGACATCAGCCAGCCCGCGGCGAGCAGCAACACCATCAGCACCGACAGGGCGGGCACCACCAGGGGCCCGCCCTGCCGACGGGGCACCGGACCGCCCGTCACCACTGCGCCATGGCGAACGTCAGCGGCGGCAGCCGGTCCAGCCCCTGCTTGGCGCGCAGCAGTACGCGCTGGTCCTCGGTGAACCGATAGCGCTGCTTCTCCTCCCCGGCGGGGAGGTACCCGCGCACCAACTCCTTGGCGGCGGCCCGGTAGGCGTCGTCGGTGGTGACCTCGGCCTCCAGTTTCTCGACGGTGGCGACATAGTCCCGCAGCGCGGCCACGGTGGCCTCCCGGTCCAGGCGCAGCAGACCGCCGTTGTCCGGGGAACCGGTCAGCGCACCGTGCTCACGCAGCCAGGAATACACGAACACACCCGTGCCCGAGTCGAAGTTGCGGGTCGCGTCATCGGCTTGCGGGTAGCGGAAGACACGTTCCAGCAGGATCATGGCGATCTGTTCCTCTGCGTACGGAACTCCACCGTCGGCGCAGGCCAGCGCGGTCTTGGCGTCCACCTTGATCTCTTCGAGCAGCCCCACGAACCAGTTCATCTTCAGCGAGATGTGCTCGTCGAACGGCCACAGCCCCTGGTAGTGCAGGGAGTCGTGCAGATAGCCCCAGAGCGCGCGGGCCTCGTAACACACCTCCGGTGCCAGATCGCTGGAGGCGCGGGGCACCGAGTCCGGGGTGAGCACGGCCGCCGCCCCGGGGAGCGCGTAGGTCTCGTGGATGCTGCGCATCTTGTTGTAGAAGAACATGGCGTACGGCTGCTCAGTGATCTTGTCGTGAGCGGCCACGTTCTCCGGGAAGAAGACCAGGCAGTTGCCCTGCGCGAAGCCGTGGCTGCCGGTGATGAGGATCAGGGCCTGGCAGTTGTTCTTGGGGTGCGGACAGCTGACGGCCAGCTCCGGCAGCGCCGCGGGCTCCTTGCGCAGCGCGAAGAAGCAGTCCAGCCGCTTGCCCACGGGCGGTGCGCTGTTGGTGCTCCGCAGCGGCGCGAGGAAGAACACCACATCCCCGTCCTCCGGCGGCCGCAGCGTGTCCCGGGAGCGGGCGAAGTGCGGCGGCGTGTCCAGCCCGGCAGCGAGCCAGTCCGCCACATCGGCGTGCAGCGCGTCGGCCTGGTGCCCGCGCCCGTGCCGCCGGTACCAGGCGCACGCCTCGTCCGATATCCGCGTGAGCAGGGCATGGTCGTCCGATGTGGCCCCGGCGACCGTACCGTCATCGGCCTGACGGGTCCGGAAGCGGTTGACCCACGGTATGAGCGTGTCCTTGAGCCTCTGGGCCTCGGCGAGCCACCGGGGGTCGAGAGGTGCCTGTGCCGTCACAGCGCCACTCCCGCCGTCAGCGCGGCCCCGGCTCCGGCGCCCATGCCTCCGGTGTCCGCCACCGCCGTATCCATGGCCAGCACCTGGTGGACGGTGAAGACCATCGGGACCGGCCCGAAGTCGCGGATCACCCGCAGCCCGTGCCGCTTGGCGGCGACGACCGTGGTGATGCAGCCCTCCACCCTGCCCTCGGCGCAGTCGATGGCGGCCTGCGCATTGCTCAGCACCTCATGGATCTCGGCCGAGTCGGGGACCAGCCCCCTGGGTGCCGGATGCGAGGCCACGGTGGCCGGTGTCGCCGTGCCCCGGGAAGCGAACACCATGTTGTGCGTCGGCATGACGAAGCTGTCGACCATCCGTAACCGGTGGAGGTTGCCGAAGACCAGTGTGTGCAGTGCTGGATAGACCGCGCAGGCGGTCAACGCGTGCTCCCCGTCCGCCGGGACGGCCTCCAGCGCCGATTCGATGGAGGAGTGCAACTGCACGGTTCCCTCGATACCGCGCCTGCGCAGCCATTCGTGGGATGCGGCTTCCAGATTGGTCCCGTGCGGACCGAGTGTGTGCAGATGACGGACGTGGTCGGGTCCGGCATGGATATGCCGCATGATTCCCCCATGTGTTGGTGATTCCTGGTGGGCCTCGGTGGATGTCTCTTCGAAGCCACGAGGATCAAAACAGGAAAAAACGCATGGAAACAAGTGTCGTCGGTAGATCTTTGCAAATGACATGCAGGGGTGGCCGATTATCGTCGGTAGCCGGCCAACCGGGTGGAGAGCCAAACGGAATTCGGCGATCCACCCCATCCCGCGCCGGCCGCGCATCCGTCTCCGGCTCGACACCGGCCCTGACGCCGCGGTGGTGCGACCGACGGCTCCGATCGTGAACAGTGGTTCACGGGTGGGGGCGGCGACGCGTGGCCGGTGTTTTCCGGGTTTCGGGAATAGCCGAAAACCATTGACACGGGTTCAAGCCCACACGGGCCGCCGCCTTCGGCATCGCGGCGCCGCCCGTGTCCACCGCCGCGGTCAGCCGCCCGCGGCCTGGACGGTGTGGCTCAGTAGCAGGGCGGTGGTCACCGGCCCCACACCGCCGGGCACGGGAGTCAGCGCCCCCGCCTTCCCGCTGACGGCGGTGGCGTCGACGTCACCGGTCAGTCCGCCGTCCTCGGTGGGGTTGGTGCCCACGTCGATCACCACGGCGCCGGGTGCGACATGGTCGGCCGTGATCATTCCGGCCCGGCCGACGGCGGCCACCACCACGTCCGCCGCCGAGGTGACCGCGGCCGGCTCCCGGGTGCGCGAATGACACACGGTGACCGTGGCGTTGGCGTTCAGCAGCAGATGGGCCACGGGCTTGCCGACCACCATCGAGCGGCCGACGACAGCGACATGGCGCCCGGTGAGTTCGACCCCGTGGTGTTCCAGGACGCGCACCACCGCCTCGGCCGTCGCCGGGGCGAACGCGGGCAGCCCGGCGGCCAGCCGCCCCAGGGACACCGGGTTGGCCCCGTCGACGTCCTTCTCGAACGCGATGGCCCCGGCCAGCTCCTGGAGCGAGGCGCCCGCGGGCAGCGGGGTCTGGAGGATGATGCCGTGCACCCGGTCATCGGCGGACAGCTCCGCCAGCCGCGCCCGGATGGTCTTTGGCGCGGCCGTGGCTCCCAGGTCGACGATGTCGCAGGTGATACCGGCCTTCCCGGCCGCCCTGGCGATCGACCGGACGTACCACGCGCTGGACTCGTCCGCGGTGGCCACCACGACTGCCAGCCTGGGTTCCGTACCGGCGGCGGTCAGCGCCGCCGCGCGGTCGGCGGTCCCGGCACGGATCGCGGCCGACAGCTCCTTGCCGGTAAGCACCGTGGCGCTCATGCGGCGATCCGCTCGCGCACGGCGGTGGTCACCCGCTCCGCCCGCGCCACCAGAGTGGGCACCCTCGCCGCCGCCGCGGTCAGCTCCCCGTAGACGAGCTCGTCCCGTACACCGCCGAGGTTGATCTCGACATTGACCCGGGCCGTGGTGGCCGCGGCCCGCGCGGCCTCCGACGCGGCGGCCACATCGGTGATGACATTGGGGTTGCCGACCGGCAGTAGCTCCTCGGCCAGTTCGACCACCACCTGCGCCACCTCGATCACCTCGGCCGGTGGTCTGCCCGCCTCGGCCAGCGCCCGCGCGATCGCCGCCGAACGCGCGGCCTTCGCCTCATCGGTGTCCTTCGGCAGCCCGTACGCCTCGGACACCGCCGTGAACGCCGCCGCGTCCGCCTCCGCCAGCCGCAGCGCCTCGTCCCGCAACCGGTCCGACTCGGACGTGACCCACTCGACGATGTCCTGGTGCTCGGCGTACTTCTCACCCGTGCTGTAGCGGGCCACCATTCCGAGCAGCGCCGCGGCCTGCGCCGCGTGCAGCGCGGCGACGGCGCCGCCACCGGGCGCCGGTACCCGGGCGGCGAGTTGGGTCAGGAATTCGCCGATCTTCTCATCACGCATGAACGCTACGTCCTCCGTCACGGATACAGCCCACGTACACCACCCGCCCCGGAATCCTCCCACGCGGGCGAGGGCCGCCGCCGGGACGTGGACGGGCGCGCCGCCGGATCGTCCCCGCCCGCGGGAACGGTGCCGGACCCGCCGCCGGACAAGGCCCGGGAACTCCCAGCGCGATCCGGTGCGACGATCCTGTCGCCGTCCCTGGGCCTACCGGCGGTGACCTGGTACAAAGGCCACTCGATCCGGCACCACCGCAAGACCGAGAAGAGGCGCCCTCCATGACGACGTGTCGATTCTGCGATGACCCGTCATGCTCCGGCACCGCAGGGTGCGAGGGGCCGTCCGGCGCCGCACCGGACGGCCGGGGACCCGGCGCCGCGCCGGACGCCCCGGGAGGCGATGGCGATCCGGCTTTCCGGGCCTCCGTCTTCCTGCCCTCGGGCTCGACCACACCCGATCCCGCTGTCGTGGCCGCGTTCGACCAGGAGCGCATACGGCCCTCGGGCGCCCCGGAAGCGCAGCCCGAGGGCACACCGGATGCCGGCGGTCGCGCGGCCCGCGGGACCGGGCGGCTGTGGATCGTGGCCGCCGTCCTGATCGGCGCCACCGCCACCGCCGCCTTCCTCCTCTACCCGGACCAGGAGAGACGAGACACCGCGTCGCCCACCCGCACCGCGACACGGGTGCCCACCCTGCCCCGGGCCACCGCTCCCACCGTCGCGACCTCGCCCACCAGCCACCGGCCGTCGCACTCGGCCCGCCCTTCCGCCACGCGGTCCCCGAAGGCCGGGCACAAAGGTGCCGCCCCCACGGCGTCGAAGTCCCCCAAGCCCACGCCCACCCGGGCACCCGGCCCCGCCGCCTACGCCTATGTCGGGGTCCGATCGGGGCTCTGTGTCGATGTGCCGTACCAGGAGGGCATGCAGCTGCGCCTCGCGCCCTGTTCGGGATCGAGCGGTCAGAAGTTCACCTACACGGACGCCGGAGAGCTGCGGGTGTACGGCGACACCTGTGTGACGGCGATGGGTACGGAAGGCGCGCTGGGGACACCGGTCGTCATCGCCTCGTGCGGCGGCGGGGACCGGCAGCGGTGGCAGCTCGAGGGCGACGGCACCATCCGGCAGCACGGAACCTGTGTCGACGCGTTCAACGGCTACAGCGACCCCGGTACCCCGTTGCAGATGTGGGAGTGCGCGGTCTCCACCAACCAGCAGTGGACGCGGGCGAAACCGTCCGCCTGACCGCCGCACGCGTGCCCGCTACTCCACCGCCACCGAGGTGGTGACCGACCGCCACGCCCCGACGCACCGCTCCCCGTCGTAGACCGCCTCCACCACCGCGGGACGGCTCAGGAAACGGACCAGGCTCGCGCTCAGCCCGTACGCGCCCACGTTGGGCACGTACAGCAGATCGCCCTCGCGCGGGGCGGGCAACGACGCCCGGACGGCCAGCCGGTCCAGCGGTGTGCACAGCGGCCCGACCACATCGGCGGTGACCGGTTCACGGTGCCCAGCAGGGAGAGCCTCCCCATCAACCACGAGCGGGAGGAAACCCGTGGTCGGCCTCAGCACCCGGCCCAGTCCGCTCATCCCGCCCAGCACATTGATCCCGGCGTCCAGCACCACCACCGTGCCCTCGGGGCGCTCCTTGACGTCCCGCACCGTGGTGACCAGACGGCCCGCCGACGCGACCAGGCGGCGGCCGGACTCGAAGTGCACCTCGGGCGCCGGGCCGGTGGCCCAGTCGGACAGCAACCTGCCCAGCCCCGCCCGCAGTCCGGTCAGCGCTGGACCCGTCCCGGCCGTGGCGTACGGCCAGGGGAAGCCGCCGCCCAGGTCGACCACACCGGGGGTGATCCCCGCCATTCCGCTGACCCGCTCGATGGTGTTCTTGGCGGTGGCGAATCCCTCCAGCAGGGCGGTGACATCCGGGAACTGCGACCCGAGATACACATGGCAGCCGCGGAGCGCGATCCCGCGCGGCAGTACGGCGCACGCGTGTGCGGCGTCCTCGGGCGTGAACCCGAACTGGCGGCCGTCGCCCATGGACAGCCCCGCCTTGGTCCCGGTCGGCGGCTGGAGCCGGAGCAGCACCTCCGCCGTACGTCCGGATCCGGCCACCGCACGGCCGAGACGGCGCAGTTCGGCGGCCGACTCACAGGAGAACCACCTCACGTCCCGCGCGAGCGCCTCCTCGATCTCGGCGGGGGATTTGCCCGGGCCCGTGTACAGGACGTCCCGCGGGCGGTATCCGGCCTCGAGCGCCGCGGCCAGCTCCCCGGGAGAGGAGACCTCGGCCCGGCATCCGGCCCGCCGGAGTTCGGCGGCGACCGACGGATGGGGGTTGGCCTTGAGCGAGTAGAACAGCCCGGCCGACGCGGGGAGGGCCGACCGCAGATCCGCCACCCGGCCCCGCAGTTCGGCGAGATCGTAGACGTAGAGCGGTGTGCCGAACCGCTCGGCGGCCCGGCGGAGAATGCGCTCGATCACGTCGCAGCGTCCGTTCCTGGTTCGTCGCCCGCGGCAGCCGTGATGGTGCCCCTCGGCGGATGCCCCGGTTCCGCGGGCCGGGCGTCCGACGCGCCCGTCGCCCCGTGCTTGCAGCGGGTAGATCGCGCGCTTACTGTACTCCCATTCGCCGCCTGCGGAATGGCCCAAGGCCGTTGCGAGACAAGGCTGTTGAGCCTCCTGGGACTCGATGGAACACAGGTGCGTCGCACTGAGAGAGGGGGGTCTCTTGAGCGGTATCGACACCACCGGTCCGGCCATCACCGATCGACTGGTGGAGACACTCAACAGCCACCTGCGGAACGTGCCGCCCGACGTGGACTGGGCCACCGTCAGGCTGCCCGACGTCGGCCTGGACTCGATGTCCGCGATCGAACTGGTCATCACCCTCGAGGAGCTCTTCGGCGTGCAGTTCCCCGATGAGCTGCTGGTGCGGGAGACCTTCGAACACCTGCCGTCGCTGGAGGCCGCCGTCCGCTCCCTGCTGGGCGAGCGGGCCTGACGCCGCGCGGCGGCCGCGCCGCCACCACCCCCCCACCAGATGGGAGACACCACGGGATGAGCGCCCACGTACCCACGTTCGAGGAATTCGTCCGCCCGCTGCTCGCCACCGCCGGTGCGCCGGACTACGAGACCACCCCGCTGAGCCGGCTGACCGCCGGTGACTTCGCCGTCCTGGCCTGGCTCGACGACCTCGGTGTCGACCTCCCCGCCGATGTGGAGGCGGAGCTGGTGGCCCGCTGGGACACCGCGACCCCCCGCGATGTCTACGAGATGGTCTTCTCCACCACCCCGGGAGCCGCGTGCTCATGACCGTGACCACGGAGCTCGACCTCAGTGCGGTGCGACGGCTGTTCGACGCGGAGATCGACCGCGGAATCGAGACCGGGGTGCAGCTCTCGGTCTCCTGCCGGGGCCGGGTGATGGACCTCGCCGTCGGCGACAACGGCGCGGGCCACCCGATGACCACCGACACCTTCGTCCCCTGGACCTGCTCCTCCAAACCGGTCGGCGCCCTGGCCTTCGGCCGGGCGTGGGAGTCCGGCGCCGTCGACCCCGACACCCCGGTGTCCACGGTGCTCCCGGAGTTCACCGGCGGTGGCAAGGAACGGGTCAGGGTCCGCGATCTGCTCACCCACACACTGGGCATGCCGGACCCGGTGCTGGCCGTGAACACCGGGGACACCGATCTCTCCGCGTTCACCTGGTCCGATATCGACGCGCTGATCTGGGCGGTGATCTGCGACGCCACCACCGGGCCACTGCCCGGCGCCGCCATGGTCTACAACCCGGTGACCACCTGGTACGTGCTGGACCGGCTGCTCACCACCCTCACCGGCGGCCGGTCCGGGGACAGTTACCGCGACCTCCTCGGCCGCCTCGGCCTCACCGCCACGCTCGGCCTCGACCCCGGCGTACCCGCCGACCGCCAGGTCACCGTCACCGCCTCGGCCGACCAGGCGGAGGGCTTGGCCTACCTGCGGCTGGCCAGCGCGCTCCCGCTGCCCGGAGTCGGCGTCTGGGGCGCCGTACGGGATCTGCGCGTCGTCGGCGAAGTGCTGCTGATGAAGGGCGTCCACCAGGGTGTTCCGCTCGTCGGGCCCGCC
The DNA here is from genome assembly GCF_013364155.1 of Streptomyces sp. NA02950. Classification (NCBI taxonomy): domain Bacteria; kingdom Bacillati; phylum Actinomycetota; class Actinomycetes; order Kitasatosporales; family Streptomycetaceae; genus Streptomyces; species Streptomyces sp. NA02950. The sequence continues at coordinate 8,209,560 of NZ_CP054916.1, forward strand.
ACGGTGGAGGCGCTGACCGCCACCCACTGGCCCGGTTCGCCCGACCGCTCCATCTGCGACACCGACTTCCCCTACGGCCTCGGGGTGATGACCCTCCCGGCCGTCTTCGGCCGCCGCACCTCCGCACGGACCTTCGGCCACGCGGGCGGCAACACCTCCACACTGCTGGTCGACCCGCTGTTCGACCTGGTGGTGGCGGTGTACTGGAACGGCCGGCTCGACGACGTACGGACCTTCGCCCGCCGCTACGCACTGGTGCGGGCGCTCTACGACGACCTCGGACTGCCCCGGCTGCCCCGCGCGGGACGACCGGTGGCACCGGCCGGGACGGAAGAGGAGCGGCCATGGGCAGCGCCCGCACCAGGACCCTGGTGAACCGGCTGCCGGGCCCCACCCCGCTCGGCCACCTCCGCTACCTCAAAGGGCTGCTCGGCAAGCCCTACGACGCCCTGCTCGAACTGCACCGCGGCTACGGTCCGGTGTGCGCGTTCGGCGTCGGCGGCCAGAAGTACGTACTGCTCTTCGGCGCCGAGGCCAACGAACTGCTGCTCACCGACTCCCCGCGCAACCCCAGGTTCCTCTCCCGCGACGTCCTCACCCTGCTCATCCCGGTGGTCGGCGCCAACGCCATGGTCGTCAGCGACGGTGAGGACCACCGGCGCCGCCGGGCGCTGGTCCGCCCCGCCTTCGTCCGCAAGCGCATCGAGGGCTATGTCCCGGTCATGGTGAACGAGATCCACCGCATGATCGACGGATGGCGGCCCGGACACACCGTGGACGCCTTCGCCGATGTGCGCTCCTGCATCCGGCGGATCGCGATCCGTTCCCTCTTCGGCGACCGGCTGAAGGCGCACACCGACGAGATCGGCCGTGAACTCCAGACAGCGCTGAACTACATCAACCGCTCCCCGTTCCTGCGCTTCGACCACGATCTGCCCGGCACCGCCTACCGCCGCGCCATGGCCGCACGCGAGCGCGTCGACCGTTACGTACGGGCGGAGATCGCCAACCGGCGGGCCGAACCCAACGACCAGGGCGATGTTCTCGACGCCCTGCTCGAGTCGTACTTCGAGGGCGACCACCTCGCCGACCTCGAGGTGCGCGACCAGGTCATCAGCCTCATCGCCTCGGGCTACGACTCCAGCAGCTCGGCGGCCGGATGGGCGGTGTACGCCCTGCTGAAACACCCCGAGGTGCTGCGCCGTGTCCGGGACGAGGTGGCGCGGGCCGCGGGAGACGAGCCGCTCAGCGCGGAACTCGTGGGCAGGATGGACTACATCGGCTGGACCGTCTCCGAGATCCTGCGCCTGTACACCCCCGGAGTGCTCACCGGAAGGACCTCGGTGGAGGACTTCGAGTTCGGCGGACACCTCGTCCCCAGGGGTGCCAGGGTGCTCTACTCCCAGTACGTCACCCACCGGATGCCCCGCCTGTGGACCGACCCGCTCCAGTTCCGCCCGGAGCGCTGGAACACCGCCGCCCCGGACTACCGCGAACCCGTTCCCTACAGCTTCGTCCCCTTCGGCGGGGGCTACCGCCGGTGCATCGGATACGCCTTCGCCGAGCTCGAACTGAAGCTGCTCATCGCCGAGTTGGCCCGCCGCGCCGACCTCGCACCGGTCAGGAGCACGGTCCGGCCCACCGGCGTGGCCACCATGTGGCCCGACGGCGGAGTCCCGGTGGCGGTGCGGGAGATCAGACCGCCGGTGGGTGGCCCCGGATGACACCCACCGAGCCGGAAGAAGGGGACCGCCCGTGCCGTCGTGGCCGCTCACACTGAGCTTCATCGTCCCGCCGCACTCCGCGCAGTTCGGCTACGGCGGCAGACTGAAGCCCTCGGTCTACCTCGGGCGGCTCACGGCCTATATGGACGCCGCCGAGGCGATCGGGGTCACCGGGGCCTTCGTCTACGACTTCCCGGTCGCCATGGACCCCTGGCTCGCCGCCTTCGACGTGCTCGCGGCCTCCACCGCGCTCGAACCCGTCGTCGCCGTCCGCCCCCACCAGGAGAGCGCGGAGTCGGTGGCGCGCCGCGTCGCCGACCTCGGCTACCGCTTCGGCCGCCCCACCCACGTCAATGTGGTCGCCGGAGCCACCCGCCCCTCCCGCGCCACGGCCGACGACCGGGGTGACAAGGTCGCGGCACGCGCCGAACTGGGCCGCTACGCCGAGCGGTTGAGGGAAGAACTGGACCAGCGGTGCGACCCCGCCACCGGACACCCCCTGCTCGTCACCCCCTCCTCCGCCACCCCGGGCCTCGTCCCGGCCGACTGCGTGCTGATGATGGCCCGGCCACGGATCGCGCTCGCCGAGAGCGTCGGCCGGGCCCGCGAGGAACAGAACGTGGACCGGGTCTCCATGCTCGTGGGTGTGGTGGCCCGGAACACCGAGGACGAGGCGTGGGCGGCCGCCCGCCGCCTCAGCGCACCCGACCGGCGGCAGCAGGTCGCCGGGCGGATGTTCATGTCCCAGGTGGTCTCCAGCGAGCACCTCGCCAGTTACGCCCTCGCCGAGGAGGAGGAGACCCACGACGAACGCCTCTGGTACGGGGCACCGGCGCGGGGGATCGACGCGCCGAAACTGGTCGGCTCGGTGGACCAGGTGGCCGCATGGCTGATGTCGTGCCGGTCCCTGGGCGTCACCGACCTCATCATCGACCTGGCCCCCGACAGCGCCGAGTACGCCTTCGTGGGTCAGGTGGTCCGGGCGTGCGGACGCCCCTGACCACCGCACCGGCGCCCGCCCGGCGATCCGGCGAACTCACGGCACAACCCGGCAGGAGTACCCATGAAGAGGTGGACGGCCTCGACCCGGCTGCTGCGCGACCCCCGGTTCCGGCGCTTCTCCATCGGCTACTTCGCCTCCCTGTTCGGTACCGGCATGGAGGCCGTCGGAGTGGCGTTCGCCGTACTGGACAGCGGCCACTCCGCCGCCGGGCTCGGCAACGTCCTGACCGCCGGGGTCGCCGCCAACGTCTGCTGTCTGCTGGTCGGCGGAGTGATCGCGGACCGTTTCAGCCGCCGTACGGTGATGCTCTGCTGCGACACCGTCCGCTGTGCCGGGGAGGCGTCGTTCGCCGCCCTCATCCTGTTCGGGCACCCACCGCTGTACTGGCTGGTCATCCTGTACATGGTGCAGAACGCGGCGGCAGGGTTCTACATGCCCGCCCTCGGCGGGCTGACCCCGCAGTTGGTCCCGGTCGACGATCTGCACGACGCCAACACCTACCTCGGGCTGGCCAGGGACATCGGCCGGGTGCTGGGGCCTGCCGCGGCGGGTGCCGTCGCCGCCGCGCTGGAACCCGGCGCCGTCCTGGCCATCGACGCGTTCACCTTCGCTGTCAGCGCGGTCACCCTCGCCTCCATCAGGGTGCCCGCGAAACGGGGGAAGGAACGCCCCTCACCGCTGCGCGACCTCGCCGACGGCTGGCACGCCTGGCGGTCACGCCCCTGGATCTGGATCACCAGCGCACGGTTCGCCCTGTTCAACTCGGTCGTCTACGCACCGCTCATCGTGCTCGGCCCGGCGCTCGCCAAGGAGCGCTTCGGCGGCGCGGACGGCTGGGGGATCGTGCTCACCGCGCTGGGTATCGGCGCGGTGGCCACCGGACCGGTCATCATGGGCCGCACCCCCGCCCGGCCCCTGGTGGTGCTCACCGCCTTCCATGTGACCTGGGCGCTGCCGCTGCTGGCCCTCGCTCTGGACCTGCCGCTGGCCGTGATCGCCGGAGGCGCACTGCTCGCCGGTACCGGCTCCGCCGTCTTCAACGCCGTCTGGTCGTCGACCCTGCAACGCAACGTCCCGGCCGAGGTGATGGCCCGGATCACCTCGCTCAGCACCCTGTGCTCCTACGCGCTCGCACCGCTCGGCCTCGCGGTCGCCGCCTCGGTGGCGGACTCCGTCGGTGCCGACAACGTCCTGCTGTTCGGCGCGGGCTGGCATGTGCTGAGCGTGCTGCTGGTGCTGGCCCTGCCGCCCGCGCGGCGCTTCACCGGTCAGACACCCACGGCCCCCGCGCGGACCGCCCAGCCGGTCGGGATCGAGAGCGACACCGTCTGACCCCGCCACGGAAACCGGTGCGGCCCTTCCGGCCGACGTGTCAGGCGTACACCGTCCACTCGTCCTCGTCCAGCGCGCCCTTGACCGCCGGGACGGACTCGCGCAGCTCCTCGGCGAAGGCACGGTTGTGCGCCCGGACCGCGTCGTCATGGCCGCGCAGCACACTGTCCTCCGACAGATCCAGCAGCCACAGGGGGCTCAGCCGGGCGCCCCGGAGCACCTTGGCGCCGGGTGAGGACATCCCCAGATGCAGGCGGCGTACCCCCGGCAGGCCCAGCAGCCGGTAGTACGTGAGGTTGGCGTACTCCGCCGCGCCACGCAGCCTCGGATAGTCGAACCCCACGGCCCGGGCGTACACCGTGTCGCCGCTGCGGCAGTACATACAGCAGCCGACCGCGGCCCCGTCGTCCGGATCGCGCAGCAACAGCACCTCGGCGACCTCGCCCGCCAGCTCGCCGTGGCGGCGGAAGCCCTCGGTGAACGCCTCCAGGTCCACCGCATGGCCGTACCGCCGCTGGGTCCCGGCCGCCAGCCGGGCCACGTCGCCGTACACCTCGGGCAGCGGATGGTGCTCCACCCGGTACCCGGCGCGCTCGAAGTCGGACAGTTCCCGGCGCACCGTCTGCCGCCGCTTGGAGGTCAGCGAGGCCAGCCAGGCGTCCCGGTCGCCCTCCGGTACGTCGATCGCCGCGTCCGCGGCCAGCACGACCGGCAGGGTGTCCACCCCGGCGGAGCGCAGCGCGGCCACGTCCTCGCTGGTGAAGTACATCGCCACCCGGGTGCGGGTGTCCTCCAGCGGGGAACCGGCCGCGCGGACCCCCGCCAGCAGGCCCCCGGCCGCGTCAGCGGTGTGCGAAGCGTCCGGGGTGGCGCGCGGCCCGGTGAGCAGATGGGCGAGATAGCCACGCCGCTGGCCCACCAGGATGCCCTGCGGCGGGGGCTGGGGGAGGCCGTGCCGGGCCAGCACATCGCTCCAGCGGTAGTTGGTGTTCTGTTCGCCCGTCACCGCGGAGACCGGTACCGCGGCCCGTCCGCCGCCCGTGAGCCGGGTGTGGACCGCCCCCGACACACCGCCGGGCTCCAGCGCGCACAGCCGCAGCCACAGAGCCGAGGAGTAGAAGCGGTCGGCAGCCAGTTCGTCCCACGTGGTGTCGTCCAGACCGCCCAGGGGATCCGTGAAGCAGCCGGTGGTCGTCGACGGACTCGTTGAGTGGTCCATATGGGCAGCATACAAAGGCAGTTGACGCAGATCACGGATGTCGTGGCGTCCTCGACTCGATATGTCACGCGCCGTAGACTCGGCTGACGATCTGACAGATGGCGCCGGTCTCCGCACCGTCGGTGCCCGCTCGGAAGGCGGACATGACCCACACCCCTGCCCGTTCCGATGGCTACCTCCTGGCGATCGGGGCACATATGGCTCTGCGGGAGCGGGCGCTGGTGTCCGCGATCCGCCTGTTCCCGGGACCGATCGCCACCATCTTCGCCGCCCCCGGCGCGCGCTCGGCCAAGTTCTTCGATCACATCATCACCGGAGACCCCTTCGCCCCACGGGCGGCCCTCGAAGCGGTCCAGGCGTTCGAGCGGGAGACCGGGCTGCGCCCGGCGGCCGTCGTCCCCTTCATCGACGGCGGCCTCTGGGCGGGCTTCGCCATCGCCGAGCACTACGGGGTCCCGTACCTCTCCCGGGAGGCGATCGAGAACTCCTCCATCAACAAGGACCGGATGAAGGACGTGCTGCGGGCCGCCGGGGTGCGGACACCGCGCTACGTCAAGGTCGCGGGCGCCGCCGAGGTGGCGGCGGCCGTCGCCGAGCTGGGACTGCCGTGTGTGATCAAGCCCGCCGCGTTCGGCGGCAGCCTGGGCGTACGCCTGGTCGGCTCCACGGCCGAGGCCCAGGAGGCCTTCCGGTACGTCATGGAGATCATCGACCGCAACGCCGCCACCTTCTCCGTCGTCAACCGAAGTGTTCAGGTCGAGGAGTTCTGCGACCTCACCGAAGAGGTGTCCGTGGAGGTGCTCAACCACGGCGACCGGCGTGAGGTGCTGGCCGTCGTGGACAAGGCGCTGGGCCCGCGTCCGCACTTCGCCGAGATCGGACACCGGGTGCCGAGTGTTCACACGGACGATACGGAGCTGCGTGACCTGGCCGTCAGGGCCTGTCAGGCGATCGGGCTCGACCGGGGTCTGGCCCATGTCGAGATCCGGCGGCAGGACGGGCATGAGCCGGCCGTCATCGAAGTGGGCGCCCGGACGGCCGGTGGCGGCATCCTCGACCAGGTGGAACGGGCCACCGGCCTTGCCCCGTACGCCCTGCACATCGCGTCCTACCTCGACCTCGACCCCGACTTTCCCGACCCGGGCCCGACCAGTCCGGAGGCCAGGGGAGTGGCCGCCATCGCGGTGCTCAAGGCCGACAACGGCACCATCACCGCGATCGACGCACCCTCCCGCGTCCCGGAGGTGGTGACCGCGTACGAGGTCTCCGCCACCGTGGGGGCCGTCTCCGAACCTCCGGCGAACTACCTCACCCGTGAGGGGTACGTCGAATGCTTCTGGCCGGGCCGCAAGGCGCAGGACGTCCCGCCCGCGGAACACCTGGACATCGCCGACGACCTCGCCGCCCAGATCTTCCGGGTGACCTGAGAGCGTGGCGGCGGGCGGTGGCTACCGCGCATTGAAGGCGGCTACCGTGCGTTGAAGTACTTGGCCTCGGGGTGGTGGATGATGATGGCGTCCGTGGACTGCTCCGGGTGCAGCTGGAACTCTTCGGAGAGCTTCACGCCGATGCGCTCGGGCTGGAGGAGTTCGGCGATCTTGGCGCGGTCCTCCAGGTCGGGGCAGGCGCCGTAGCCGAGGGAGAAGCGGGCGCCGCGGTACTTCAGCGCGAACATGTCCTCGATCTCGCCCGGGTCCTCTCCGGCGAAGCCCAGTTCGGCGCGGACGCGGGCGTGCCAGTACTCGGCGAGGGCCTCGGCGAGCTGGACGGACAGGCCGTGGAGTTCGAGGTAGTCGCGGTAGGAGTTGGCCTCGAAGAGTTCGGCGGTGGCTTCGCCGATCCGGGAGCCGACGGTGACGACCTGGAGGCCGACGACGTCGGTCTGGCCGGATTCCTCGGGCCGGAAGAAGTCGGCCAGGCACAGGCGGCGGCCGCGGCGCTGGCGGGGGAAGGTGAAGCGGGTGCGCTCGCTGCCGTCCTCGTTGAGCAGGACCAGGTCATCGCCCTTGGAGACACAGGGGAAGTAGCCATGGACGACGGCCGCCTCCAACAGGTTCTCGGTGTGCAGCTTGTCCAGCAGACCACGCAGCCGCGGACGGCCGTCGGTCTCGACGAGTTCCTCGTAGGTCGGTCCGTCGCCGGTGCGGGCCTGCTTCAGCCCCCACTGGCCCTTGAACAGCGCGCCCTCGTCCAGCCAGCTCGCATACTCCTTGAGCTGGATGCCCTTGACCACGCGGGTGCCCCAGAAGGGCGGCGTGGGCACCGGGTTGTCGGTGGCCACGTCGGAGCGCGCCGGCCCCTGGTCCGGCTCCGGCTCACGCACCTGGGCGGCGTCGCGGCGGGGGACCCGGCGCTGCTTGAGCTCGGGCAGCTTGGCGCCGGGGACACCGCGCTTCACCGCGATGAGGGCGTCCATGAGGCGCAGGCCCTCGAAGGCGTCGCGGGCGTAGCGCACCTCGCCTTCGTAGATCTCGTGGAGGTCCTGTTCGACGTAGGCCCGGGTGAGGGCGGCGCCGCCGAGGATGACCGGGTAGGTGGCGGCCAGCTTGCGCTGGTTGAGCTCCTCCAGGTTCTCCTTCATGATCACCGTGGACTTCACCAGCAGCCCGGACATGCCGATGACATCCGCGCGGTTCTCCTCGGCGGCCTCCAGGATCGCGGAGACCGGCTGCTTGATACCGAGATTGACCACGTTGTAGCCGTTGTTGGACAGGATGATGTCCACGAGGTTCTTGCCGATGTCATGGACGTCACCGCGGACGGTGGCCAGCACGATGGTGCCCTTGCCCTCCGCGTCGGACTTCTCCATATGCGGTTCCAGGTGGGCCACGGCGGTCTTCATGACCTCGGCGGACTGGAGCACGAACGGCAGCTGCATCTGGCCGGACCCGAACAGCTCACCGACCACCTTCATCCCGTCCAGCAGCGTCTCGTTGACGATGTCCAGGGCCGGCCGCTCCTCGAGCGCGGCATCGAGATCCTGCTCGAGGCCGTTGCGCTCACCGTCGATGATGCGGCGCTTGAGGCGCTCCTCCAGCGGAAGGGCGGCCAGCTCCTCGGCCTTGCCGGCCTTCAGCGAGGAGGCGGTGGCGCCCTCGAACAGCTCCATGAGCTTCTGGAGCGGGTCATAGCCCTCGGCGCGGCGGTCGTGGATCAGATCCAGGGCGGTGGTGACCTGCTCCTCGTCGAACCGCGCGATGGGCAGGATCTTCGAGGCGTGGACGATGGCGGAGTCCAGGCCCGCCTTCACGCACTCGTCCAGGAAGACGGAGTTGAGCAGGATCCGGGCGGCCGGGTTGAGGCCGAAGGAGATGTTCGACAGACCCAGGGTGGTCTGGACCTCGGGGTGGCGGCGCTTGAGTTCGCGGATGGCCCCGATGGTGGCGATACCGTCCTTGCGGGACTCCTCCTGCCCGGTGCAGATGGTGAAGGTCAGACAGTCGATGAGGATGTCCTCCTCACGGATGCCCCAGTCACCGGTCAGATCGGCGATGATCCGCTCGGCGATCTCGACCTTCTTCTCGACGGTACGGGCCTGGCCCTCCTCATCGATGGTCAGCGCGATGAGCGCGGCGCCGTGCTCCTGGGCGAGCCGGGTCACCTTGGCGAACCGCGAATCCGGTCCCGCGCCGTCCTCGTAGTTGACGGAGTTGATGACCGCGCGGCCACCCAGCTTCTCCAGCCCCGCCCGGATCACCTCGACCTCGGTGGAGTCCAGCACGATCGGCAGGGTGGAGGCGGTGGCGAAACGCCCCGCCAGCTCCTCCATGTCGGCCACACCGTCCCGGCCGACGTAGTCCACGCACAGGTCGAGCAGGTGGGCGCCTTCGCGGATCTGCTCACGGGCCATCTCCACACAGTCGTCCCAGCGGCCCTCGAGCATGGCCTCCCGGAACTTCTTCGACCCGTTGGCGTTCGTCCGCTCCCCGATGGCCAGATACGAGGTGTCCTGCCGGAACGGAACGGTCTGGTAGAGCGAGGCGGCACCCGCCTCGGGCCGCGGCTCACGCTCGGCCGGGACCATTCCCCGCACACGCTCCACGACCTGACGCAAATGCTCAGGCGTGGTACCGCAGCAGCCACCGACCAGGGAGAGACCGTAGTCGCGGACGAAGGTCTCCTGCGCCTCCGCCAACTCGGCCGGGGTGAGCGGATAACGGGCGCCGTCCTTGGTGAGGATCGGCAGCCCGGCATTCGGCATACAGGACAGCGGCACACGTGAGGTGCGGGCGAGATAGCGCAGATGCTCGCTCATCTCGGCCGGGCCGGTGGCGCAGTTCAGCCCGATCATGTCGATGCCCAGCGGCTCCATAGCGGTCAGCGCGGCACCGATCTCCGAGCCCAGCAGCATCGTGCCGGTGGTCTCCACCGTCACCGAGCAGATCAGCGGGATGTCCGCCCCGAGCTTGTCCATCGCCCGGCGGGCGCCGAGCACGGCGGACCGCGCCTGCAACAGGTCCTGGGAGGTCTCCACCAGCAGCGCGTCGGTGCCCCCGCCGATCAGTCCCTCGGCGCTCGCCTGATAGGCGTCACGCAGCGTGATGTACGGCAGATGGCCCAGCGTCGGCAGCTTGGTACCGGGGCCCATCGAGCCCAGCACCCAGCGCTGCTGCCCGCTCGCCTCGGCGGCGCGGTCGGCGGCGGCGCGGGCGATCCGGGCGCTGGCCTCGGACAGCTCGAAGACGCGGTCGGCGATGTCGTACTCGGCGAGCGCGGAGTAGTTGCCGCCGAAGGTGTTGGTCTTGATGCAGTCGACGCCCGCGTCCAGATAGGCGACGTGGACGGAGTCGACGAGATCGGGGCGGCTGACGCTGAGGACCTCGTTGCAGCCCTCCAGCCCGGTGAAGTCCTCCAACGTGGGCTCCAGCGACTGGAGCATCGTGCCGGTGGCACCGTCGGCCACCACCACGCGGCTCGCCAGCGCGTCGCGCAGGGCCTGCACACGGGCGGAGCGGGACGGACCGGAAACACCGGTGAGGACAGGGCTCGAGACCATGAGGCTCTCCTGCGGTTGCGACGGCTGTCGGCTTCGCTGCTGCCGGGATGAGCGGCAGGCATGACACAACGGTACTCGTAGTCACCGTTCGGGGACTCCTGAACCGGGAATCCGCCGGTGTCACGGGACACGTTCGGACGAGCGGAGTTGCGCGTTCCGGGGCGGCCGGTTATGCGGGAGACCCGGTGGGGGCGGGCCGAGTGCGGGCGCACAGCACCCGGAAGCCGATGTACGGCACGGTACTCAGTTCATCGGCGGTGAACGCGGTGGCGTTCTCGAAGCTCTCCGGGTTGCGCACGGTGTACGCCCCGCCCTTGATGACCCGTGAACCGAGACCCTCACCCGATGGAGTGGTCAGCTCGTCCTCGCACCACTCGAAGACGTTTCCGGTCAGATCCCGCAGGCCGAAGGCGTTGGCCGGTGTGGCCCCGACCGGGCGGGGACCGCTCGCCTGCGGCGCGTAGGTCGCGCGGTCGAACTCGTTCCCGAGCGACCAGCGCAGCCGCTCCGGCCCTGCCGCCGCGTACTGCCACTCGGCGGCCGACGGGAGGCGGCAGTGCGCCCCGGTGCGGACCGTGAGCCAGTCGCAGTAGGCGACCGCGCCGCGCCAGGTCACCCTGGTCACCGGCAGCCCGCTCAGCTCCTCGTCGAGGGTCACGGCGCCGGGCGGGGCGGCGCGCAGTCCGGTGCCGTGGCCGGTGGGGAAGGCATGCAGTTCGGGGCGGGGCTTCTCCCGCAGGCCCTGGGCCACCAGATAGTGCCAGTACTGCCCGATGGTGATCGGGAGAGCGGCGAGGCGGAACCCGGGCGTCCGTACGGGAGCCGCGCCGGACGACGGGAGTTCGCCCGCCGGCACCTCGACGAAGCACGGCATGTCAGCCGAGGGCGGGCTGTCGTACGTGGTCATCCCCGGCGCACCACCCGGAAGCCGTAGACCTCGCACCGGGTGTCCTCATGCGCGGCCATCCGGCCGGCGGGCCCGATGGTGTCCGCCGGATCGGCGAACGAACCGCCCCGCACCACCCGGAACGCGCCCCGGGGCGCACCGGTGGGGTTGCGAAGCGTGCCGGAGCCGGGGGCATAGCCGCCGAAGCGGTCGTGGCACCACTCGCGTACGTTGCCCAGCATCTGGTAGAGCCCGGCGGCATCCGGAGGCAGGCTCGCCACCGGGACGGGCGCGGGCGCGCCCGGCAGGAAGGCGCCCGCCAGCGACTCGCCCGCCCGCAGCGCCCGGCACAACGGCCCCGCGTCCCGCGAGTTGCACTCCTCGGGGCCCGGTAGGGTGCCGTCCGGTCGGCCGTCCCGGCAGGCCGCCTCCCATTCGGCCTCGGTGGGCAGCCGATAGCCGTCCCGGCCGAGGTCGGCGGTGTGCGCGGCGAGGTGGTACACCGGACGCAGCCCCTCCAGGCGCGACAGCCAGTTGCAGTACGCCGCGGCGCCCCAGTAGCTGATCTGGATCATCGGGAACCCATCGCAGCCTGGGCGGAGTTCGAACCCCGCGGCCCTGCTCACGATGAACGCCGGATCGATGCAGTCGATCTGTGTGTGATCCAGGTCGTGGGGTGCGTCGCGCAGGAACGCGAGGAAGTCGGCGGCGCTGACACAGCGGTCGGCGAGCTGGAAGGAGTCGATCTCCACCTCGTGCAACGGCTCCGCGTGATGGGCCGGGTGTGTCGATCCGACCGTGAACCGGCGGCCGGGAAACTCGATCATGGCAAAGGTCCGGTGTACCACGCTGTGCACCCCTGCACCCCCAAGTGCCTTGCAGCAGTGGGCATTTCACAAAAAAAACAACCGTGGTCGGCATCGTGTCAGCCGGGCAGGGGCTCAGCAAGACCCACGGGGGCGCGCCACGGCCGTACCCGGCCGGGTCGATGCTCATTATCATCGCCGGAATGAGGCCCTCTTCCGTGTGCACTGTCGAAGTCCTCGTCAACTCCGCTGCGGAACAGTTCGGTGCCCGTCCTGCCGTCGAGGACGACCACCAGTCACTGAGCTTCCGAGAGCTGCGCAACACCGCGGCAGCCACCGCCGCGGCGCTGCGAAGGGCCGGTGTGCGCCGGGGCGACCGGGTGGGTGTCTGCATGGCGAAGAGCGCCGACCAGGCCGTGGCCGTCCTGGGTGTGCTGCTCGCCGACGCGATCCTGGTCCCCGTGCTGCCGAAGCTCAAGCGGGAGGGGGTGGCGCATATCGTGGGCGACTCCGGGATGTGTTTGATGATCACCGATGAGGCCCGCGCCCGGGAGGTCATCGACGCGGTGCCCGGGCTTCCGCTGCTGTACGGGCAGGAGGCCGAGGTCGATCCGGAGCTGAACCTGCCGTGGCTGCGGACGCAGCGGTACGACGCCATCGCGGGGGCGTCCATCGGGTCCGATGTGGCGGCCGTCATCTATTCATCGGGGTCGACCGGACGCCCCAAGGGCATCATGATCACCCATCGCAATATCACCGACGGGGCCCGGATCACCGCCGACTACCTGGGAACGAGCGCTGAGGACCGGATCGGCAGTCTGCTCTCCCTCAACTTCGACTACGGACTCAACCAGTTGTGGCAGTCACTGCTCACCGGCGCCTGTCTGTGTCTGCATGAACTGGTCTTCCCGGCCGACGCCTTCCGCTTTCTGTTCGAACAGCGGATCACCGTACTGCCCGTCATGCCTGTGATCATCACGCGGCTGTTCGACCCCCGGCTGCTGCGCCGACGGCCCACCTGCGATCTGTCCTCGGTGCGTTATGTATCGACGTCCGGCGGAGCGGTCTCCCAGCGGATGCTGGATGAGCTGGCGGCCACCTTTCCGGCGGCCCGTGTGTTCCTCATGTACGGGCTGACCGAGGCGTTCCGCTCGACGTATCTGGAGCCGGATCAGCTCTCCCAGCGGCCGGACTCCATCGGCAAGGCGATTCCCGATGTGGAGATCCTGGTGCTCGACGAGGAACTGCGCGAGGTCGGTCCCGGGGAGCCCGGTGAACTGGTGCACCGCGGCGGCTGCGTGAGCAAGGGGTACTGGAACGCGCCCGAGGCCACCGCCGCCAGGTTCCGCACTCTGCCGCAGTTCCCGGGGGAGCGGGTGGTGTTCAGCGGTGACATCGTGACCAGGGACAACGAGGGCTTTCTCTACTTCGCCGGACGCCGGGACGCCATGATCAAAACATTGGGCTTCCGGGTCAGCCCGACGGAGGTCGAGGACATCGCGGCCCGCTTCCCGGAGATCGCGGCCTGTGCCGCCGTCGGCGTGCCCAATGTCGAGATCGGCGAGGAGATCGCGCTGTTCTATTCGGCCACCGGGACAGTGGCCGAGACCGAGTACCGCCACTTCCTCAAGGACCGTCTGCCCTCGCATATGGTGCCGCGGCACCTCTGGCAGCGCGACACCCTGCCGTCCACCGGTAACGACGGCAAGATCGACCGGCAGGCGCTGGCTGCGGAGGCCATCGACCTGCTCCACCGGGTGGCGAAGGACGAGGTCAGTCGTTCCCCGGAGGACGGCTGATCAGCTGGGGCATGGGCAGCAGGACCGACGGCTTGTCGGCCTTCTTGCCCTGGGTGTCGAAGTGGCGGAAACAGGAGAACGTGGCTTCCTCGTGCTTGCTCTGCACGAACTCCCGCAACTTCTCGCTCTCTTCGTAGAGGCGCAGCAGAGGGGTGTCGAAGATATTGCCGATCACCTCGGGCGCGCCGAGTTCGCAGATCAGCACATCGCCGTTGGAATGCAGATGGAGCTGCGCCTTGCCCTCGATACAGCTGGCGTAGATGACCCCCGGATCGCGCAGTAACGGCTGGAGACGCCTCCAGGATTCGCTGCCCGGCCGGAAATAGGCGGACAGACAGCTGAAGAAGATCGTGGTTCGCGGGTCGCGTGCGGTGACCAGACGGGTGATGGCGTCGCAGATGGCATCGGCGGAGAGGGTGTTCTCATAGCCCTGGTGGACACCGGGGATCTCCATCTGGATCTCGTGCTTGCCCACTCCGAGATCCGCCGCGAACCGATGCACATCGGCCATCCGGTCGCGGGTCTCGTCGAACAGGATCGTCTCGACGACCGTGTCGATCGAGGACGACGCCACCGAGCGGCCGATCGCCTTGACGATCTTCGGGAACATCTTCTCGGTGACCTTGTAGAACGCCGAGTGGCTCACCGCGTCGGTGTGGTTGAGGGAGAAGTGCAGCACGCCCAGCCCGGCCGCTTCCAGACGGTCGAACTTCTCGTCCGTCAGCAGGGTGCCGTTGGAGTTGATCTGGGTGTGGATCCCCTTCTCGGAGCAGTGGGCGACGATGCTTTCGCAGAGGTCGAACTCAAGGAGCACCTCACCGCCGGACAGCTTGACCCGTTCCAGGTCGGGGAGCGTTTCAACGGTCTGCTTCACCTCGTCGAGGGAGAGGACGCGGCGCTCTTGGAGATCGTAGGCGCCGCAGTAGGAACACCGGAAGTTGCACCGCGAGGTGACGCCTATCTCGATCGAGCGCAACTTGCCGAATCCGGTCTCGCTCTTCTCGATCAACTTGAATGACATGATTCCCCCGTCTGGCCGTCCGAAGTGTGAACGCCTGGGTCACGCACGGTCGCAGCATAAGTACGGACACATCCGCCGACAAGCCCCTATGTGGCTGTCTACGCTCTCCCAACTCGCCTTATCCGCCGTTGAGTTGAGGCGACGTCACAGAATCGCCGACCGGACCCCGCAGAACGAGGACGGCGAGGCCGTCCGCCGCCAGCCGCTCCGCCTCGTCCCAGCCGGTGGTCAGCAGGCCGATCTCGTCCTCGTCCAGGGCAATGTCCCGCCGCTTCACGGGTGTGTGTTCAGCCAGGGGCGTGATCACCACGACAGTGCCGCCGGGGCGCGGTCGCTCCGCGAGACCGCGCAGGGTCCGGGCCCGGTCCTTCAAGAACGCGTAGACCAGCCGAAGGGTGATGAGGTCGTATCCGTCGCCACTCAGCTCGGCCAGGTCGTCGCGCTCGATGTCCAGGTGCAGCCAGCGGATGTTCTCGGCGTCGGCGCGCTCCCTCGTGGCCCGGGTGACCGCGCTGGAGGCGAAGTCGACGGCATCGACGTGATAGCCGAGATCGGCCAGGTGGGCGGCGAGTTCACCGGTGCCGCAGCCGACGTCCAGGGCTCGTCCGGAGTCGGGTGGGGGTGTGTAGGCGGCGAGCAGGGTTCTCTCGGCGTGTCTCAGGGGCCGGAAATCACGGCCGTCGGCATAGTGCTGATCCCACTGGTCCTGGGCGACGTATCCCAAGAGGCTGCTCCTGTCGTGGTTGGGCCTGGCGGGTGCCGGGGGCGGGGGGCACGGCCAGCCGATCTCTTGATGCGTATGTGACGGATGGGCTCACCGTCAGCGGTCCTTCAGGAGGAGGTGCAGCAGTGTGACCACGCCGACGCCGACCAGCAGCGCGGTTCCGAACGAAGGGTGCTCGAAGGTGACGTACACGGTGACGCTGCCCGCCAGCAGCAACAGTGCCATGCGCTGATCCATGTGACCGTTCATGAGCCACAGTCCTCCCGGGCGACACGGCCCGCCCGTGATGTTGGCGGTGCCTGGTGGGAGGGAGAGCGGGTCGCGGCGGAACCCTTACGCGGGTACGAGCCCCGATGTTCTGTGATGCGCGTCACATGCGATGAGGGCGTGGTCGCTACACCCGGTCGGTCACCCGGCCGGACGACGCCTTGAGCAGATCGCGGAGCTGGGAGCGGGCGGTGACGCCCAGCTTGGGGAAGCTGCGGTAGAGGTGTGAGCCGACGGTGCGCGGTGAGAGGAAGAGACGTTCGCCGATCTCACGGTTGCTCAGCCCCTGCGCTGCCAACCGGATGATGTGCTGCTGCTGCGGGGTCAGGGAGTTCAGCGCGTCCGGGGCGGCGGGGGCGGAGTCGACGCCGGCGGCGCGGAGTTCGGCCTGCGTACGGTCGATCCAGGGGCGGGCGCCGAGACGGCGGAACGATTCCAGCGCGGTGCTCAGCCGGGCGCGGGCCTCGGTGATGCGATGGCGGCGGCGCAGCCATTCGGCGTGGTCCAGCAGGATCTGCGCGCGTTCGAAGGGCCACTGGACGCCCGCGGGGTCGGCGAGCGCGGCGTCGAAGTGCGGTTCGGCCCGCGACGGTTCGAGCAGCGCCTGGGCGCGGTGGAGGAGGATTTGCAGCCGCGGGGACGGATCACCGGCGAGCCGTTTGGCGATACGTGCCACGACGGCGGTGGCCTCGGTGCCGTTGCCGGTGCGTACGGCCGCGGCCGCGAGTTCGGCGAGCCCGGCGAGGGAGCACGCGTAGTGGACGGGGTCGCCGTCGGCGGTGAACAGCAGCCGGAACTGTTCGTACGCGCTCACCTGGTCGCCGTCGGCCACTGCTGCCATGCCCAGCGCCCAGCGGGCCCGTACGGCGACCGCACGGCTGCGGTCCGGGTCGATGAGGGACAGCGCGGTCCCGGCACCGCTACGGGCCTCGCTGGTCTGCCCGGTGAGCGCAAGGACGGCGGCGTCCAGCGACCGTACGGCGGCGTCGAGATGCGGGAGCCCGGCACCGGCGGACGCGGTGTTCGCGGCGGCGAGCCGGGCCTGCGCCCAGAGTCCGTGGTCCAGATACGCCCACCCCGCCGAACAGCCCAGCCCGGTGGGCAGCGCACCGCGCAGACGCCAGCGGTGGAGCGCGTCGTCGAAGATCCGTACCGCGAGCGCGGTCTCGTCGAGCAGCCACGCCATGGCGCCCAGCGAGGTGAGGAGGGAGGGGTCGTCGCCCGCCCGCTCCACCAGCGCCGGAATCGCCGCCACCCGCTCCGACCTGTGCTCGGTGGGGTCGGTCACGGTGAGGGTCCACGGATCGTCCTGCGCCTGCGCCCGTACCGCGAGCCGGTGTTCCTCGTCGCCGGAGTAGAAACCGGCCACGGACGCGGTGGCGATCGCGACCCGGCGCAGACCCGGCGCTTCCGCCGCTCGCAGCAGCGAGGAGAGTGCGGTGGTGTGCTCGGCGGTCAGGGTGAGCACCTGTCCGATCCGCAGCGATGCCTCCGCCACGAGTGCCGGGTCATCCGTGAGCGCCCCGGCCCGCGCGGCGAGTTGACGCACCCAGCGGGGCTGCCCGGTGGAGGCCGCCGCGCCGGCGGCGCCCACCAGGCGGCGGGCGCGGTCGTGTCCGTCGGGGCTCAGTTCGGCGGCGCGTTCCAGCGTGGTGGCGGCCGCGGTGTAGCCACCGCGTTCCCGGGCCCTGGCCGCGGACTCCTCCAGCGCGGCGGCGATCTCCTCGTCGGGCCCCTCCGCGGCGGCGGCCAGGTGCCAGGCGCGGCGGTCGGGTTCAGCGGTGAGCGAGGCGGCGAGGTGGCGGTGGGCCTGCCGCCGGGCGGCCAGCGGTACGGAGTGGTAGATGGCGGACCTGATGAGCGGATGCCGGAAACGGGCGCGTGGGCCGTTGCCCCCGCCGCCGGTGATCCTCAGCAGCCCGGCGGCCTCGGCCGGGGCCAGATCCTCGATCCGGCCCGCCACCGCCCGGTCGTCCGCCGCGACCAGGAGCAGCGCCTGCCGGGTGGTGTCGGGCAGGGCGTCGAGGTCGGCTGCGAAGACCCGCATCAGCCGGTCGGTGGGCGGCAGCAGCTCTTCGTCGGCGGTGTCCGTGCCGCAGGCGCCGTACGCGCGGGCCAGTTCGACCAGGGCCAGGGGGTTTCCGGCGGCCTGGTCGAGGATGCGCGACCGGCGGCTGCCGCTGGGCGGATGCGGCTGCCGGTCCAGCAGGAGACCCGCGGCGGTGGCGTCCAGCGGGCCCAGCGGAAGGGTGGGAAAGCCGGAGAACGGTGCGGGGGCCCCGGACCCGCCGCCCCGTGTGCCGTGGACCGGTGTGCCGCCTGGTGCGTCCCCGCCCGCTGTGCCGCCTGGCATGCCGTCGCCTGTGAGGTCCCTCGCACCGGCGAGTACGGCGAGGGGTTCGTCGTCGATGCGGCGGGCGACGAAGGCCAGCGTCTCCAGTGAGCCGGTGTCGATCCACTGCACATCGTCGACGATCACGAGGAGGGGTGAGCGACGGGCGAGGTCGGAGAGCAGGGCGAGGAGCGCAACGCCGAGCAGCAGGCGTCCGGGCGGGCGGGGTATGGCCGGCCGCCCGTCGATACGGGTGAGGCCGGGGTGCGCGAGGCCCGCGTCGGCCGGGCTCGCGTCCCCTGCGCCCACGTCTCCCCGGCGTGCGCCGTCCGGACCCGCGTTCCTCGGTACCGCGCCCGCTGGGTCCGCGGCCCCTGGGCGGACGTCACCCAGGCCCGCGTCGCCCGGATCGCCGTCCCCCAGACCCATCGCACCCAGCAGCGCCGACCGCTGCCGCGCGGGCAGCCGGGCCGTCTCGCCCAGAACCGGCCGCAGCAACTGGTGCAGCCCCGCGAACGGCAGATCCGCCTCGCTCTCGCTGCCCGTCATCCGCAGCACCCGGCCCCCGTGCCGGTCCGCCGCGAGCGCGAGCAGCGTGCTCTTGCCCGCGCCCGGTTCTCCCGTCACGATCAGCACACCGCTGGTCAGCCCGAGCACGGCCGCGCTCTCCCTCTCCCGCCCGACCATGGTCACCATCCGACTGTATCCCGCACCGTGAGCCACGATGTCCGACTGCGTCCCACGGTGCAGTCAGGTGACTGATACCGCTGTCGCCGACCGTCGCACAGGCTGGGGGCATGGATACCATCACCTTGGGAAATACCGAGATCACCCGCGTCGTCGAGCTGCCCACGAAGGGCCTCGCGCGCGACTTCGTCTTCCCCGACGTGGCCATGGAGCACTGGCGCGCGAACGAGAACTGGCTGGCCCCCGAATTCCTCGACGCGGTCGCCGACGAGATCCGCACCATGATCCAGACCTGGCTGATCCGCAGCGAGGGCCGGACGATCCTGATCGACACCGGGGTCGGCAACGGCAGGGAGCGCCCGGCCATGCCGTTCTTCCACCAGCTGAACACCGACTACCTGAGCGGGCTGGCCGCAGCCGGGGTTCGCCCCGAGGACGTGGACACGGTGATCTGCACCCATCTGCACGGGGACCACGTCGGCTGGAACACCTCCCTGACGGACGGCGAATGGCGGCCGACCTTCCCCAACGCCGAGTACGTGTTCCCGCGCGCCGACTTCGACTACTGGAACCCGGTGAACGGACACCGGACCCGTTCGGGGCCCAAGATGGCCAACGTCTTCGAGGACAGTGTCGCCCCCGTCCACCAGGCCGGACAGACCGTGCTGTGGGAGGGGGACCACCACGACGTCGGCGCCGAGCTGCGGATCGAGCCCGCCCCCGGCCATACGCCCGGTTCCTCGGTCGTATGGCTGCGGTCCGGTACGGACAGGGCGGTATTCGTGGGCGATCTGCTGCACAGCCCCTTGCAGATCGTCGAGCCCGACTGCTGCCCCTGCTTCGACGAGGACGAGACGGGGGCTCGGGCCTCCCGGCGCCGGGTGCTGGAGGAAGCCGCCGACCGGGGAGCCCTGCTGTTCCCCGCGCACTTCCCCGGCCCGGGCGCGGCCGAAGTGCGGCGCGACGGCGACCGGTTCGCGGTGAAGGAGTGGGCGGCATGGCGGTGAAGGCGTTCCACAACATCCCGTACGCGGCCGCCCCGACCGGCGCCGCCCGGTTCGCCGCCCCGGTCCCCGTGGACGGCACACCCGGCGCCGACGGACCGGGGCCGACCGCCCCGGCGCCCGCGCGGCGGTTCGCGCTCGATCTGAGCCCTGTCGTAGGGCCGGGCTGGGTACGCGGCGAGAACTATCTGACCCTCAACGCCTGGACACCGCGCACCGACGGCAGCGCACCGGTGATGGTGTTCGTGCACGGCGGAGGCTTCGTCTCCGGCACCGGCCGGGCGCCGCTGTACGACGGGACGTCCTTCGCCCGCGACGGGGTGGTGCTGGTCACCCTCAACTACCGCCTGGGCGCGCCCGGTTGGATCGATCTGCCGGGCGCGCCGCGCAACCGGGGCCTGCTGGATGTGATCGCCGCGCTGCGATGGGTGCGGGAGCACATCGCGGAGTACGGCGGGGACCCGGGCCGTGTCACGGTGTTCGGGCAGTCGGCGGGCGCGATGATCGTCAGCGCGCTGCTGGTGACGCCCGAGGCGGCCGGGCTGTTCCACCGTGCGATCAGCCAGAGCGGTGGTCTGCACACCCTGACCGGCGAGGAGGCGGCGGAGACCACCCGGGCCCTGGCCGACCGGCTGGGCGTTCCGCCGACGGCCGAGGCGTTCGCGGACATCCCCGACGAACGCCTGGTGTCCGCGCTGGCCGAAGTGCCGGGGAGCGGAGCGCGGCTGTCCCCGCTGGGGGTGGTGCTGGACGACGCGGGACCGGCGCTTCCGGCGGATGTACTGGTGGGCACCAACACCCAGGAGTCCCGGCTCTACCAGCGGCCGGAACACACCGCGGCCATCGACGCGCTCTTCCGCGGCGCCCGGGAGCGGCTGGCGGCCCGGTACGACGGGGCGTTCGTCTACGACTTCGACTGGCGTGGAGGCCCGCTCGGCGCCTGCCACACCGCGGAACTCCCGTTCGTGTTCGACAACACCGCCCTGCCCGCCCTCCGTACGGCGAACGGCCTCCTGGGCCCGGACATCCCGCCCGCGCTCGCTGCGGAGATGCACGGGGCGTGGGTGCGGTTCGCGGCGACGGGAGATCCCGGCTGGTCGGGTACGCACACCTTCCGTTAGGTGGCGTCACCTCCCCACCACGCTCCTCGAGATCGACGTCGGTGTCTTCCGTGCGCCGGACACGCCGGACACGGAAGACGGAGAGGCGCGGAGCGCGCGTACGGAGGCGGCCGCCGAGCTGATGAAGACGCACTGACCGGCGCGTCCGGAGAACGGGCCGATATCGGAGTGTGGGGGTGGGCTGGGTGAGGGGAACCGGTGCCGGGGTCACTCCCCGGGGAAGAGGTTGCCCACGGTCCGGCGGATCTCGTCCAGCGTCCGCATGATGCGCAGCGTCTCGTCAAGTGGCATCAGATCGGACTCCGGACGGCCTTCGGAGACACATCGCGCCACCTCCGCGGCCTCGAAGCACAGCCCGCCGTGGAGCCGGGCCGGGGTGAAGACGTCCAGCACGGTGTTCTCCCGGCCGATGAGACGAACCGAGGTGGGCGCGTAGAAGTCGCCGTCGAGTTCAAGGCGGGCCAGGGTGCCCGAAATGGACGCCGTGGTGGGTGTGCGTGCGAAGAGCGTGGTGTTCAGCATGGCGTGGGCCCCGGTGTCGTTGGTGACGACCACGGACACCTGGCCGTCGACACCGGTGAAGGCACTGGTGCCGACGACGGACACCGTGGCGAACTCGCCGAGCACCATCGACGCGAAGGACACCGGATAGACACCCAGGTCGAGGAGGGCGCCACCGGCCAGCTCCGGCGCGTACAGCCGGTGGGCCGCGTCCGGCACCATGTACTGCCCGTGATCGGCGACAATCGTCCGCACCTCACCGAGGACACCGGAGTCGAGCACCTGCCGGACCACGTCGATATGTGGCAGGAAGCGCGTCCACATCGCCTCCATGAGGAAGACACCCCGCTGCCGCGCCGCGGCGATCAGCTGCTCCGCCTCCTCCGCGTTGCGGGTGAACGCCTTCTCCACCAGGACGTGCCTGCCCGCCTCGATGGCGCGCAGCGCGTGGATGAAGTGCGCGGAGTGCGGCGACGCGACGTAGACGACATCGACGCGAGGGTCGCGGAGAAGCTCGTCGTAACTGCCGTAGGCGTTCGGTACGTCAAATCGGGAGGCGAAGGCGCGGGCGCGCTCGATGGTGCGTGATGCCACCGCGACAATGCGCTGTGCCGTGTAGGTGTGCACCGCATCGGCGAATGAGGACGCGATACCGCCGGGTGCGACCACACCCCAGTTGAGACGGGGGACTTTCATCGGGTCCGGGGTGCTCGGCGGGGGCAGGGATCGGTCGCGCGATTCATCGCGGCCCTGTCCACCGGTCGTGAGAAGACTCGTCACCGGACCCGCCCTCCTGACGTATGGGAAATCGCCGGTGATCCCCTGTCCGTGCGCGCTCTCCGACCGGCGGAGTTCACCCAATCCGATGTCTCCTCGCTTGCGCAAGCCCCTTACTCGCGCAGGCCCCTTGAACGGTCGGGCCGATCAGGTCCTGATCAGCTTGACCGCGAGTTCGTAGACCTCTTCGCGGGTGCGGCCGCCGTGGTCGGCGGCCAGGAAGTGATTGCCGACCACGAGCGAGAAGGAGAGCATGCAGCGCGCCTCGACCTCGTCCTCGTCGCTGTAGCGCTCACGGAACAGTGAGCGCAGATACTCCATGCGCCGGTTGTCGACGCGCCGCAGCCGGTGCGCGACGGCCCGGTCCCGCCGTGCCCAGTCGCGGACCGCGAGGTCGATCGCCAGCAGCCGGTCGTCGGAGGCCAGCGCGCCCGCCGTCCGCATCCTGGCCTCGGCATCACCGCCCTCGCGCTCGACCCGCGCCGGCAGATCGTCGACGCTTTCGCGCTCCCAGGTGTCGAGCATTTCCTCCAGCAGGGCGTTCCGGTCGGCGAAGTAGCCGTAGAAGCCGCCCTTGGTGACCCCGAGGGTTTTCGCGAGGGCTTCGACGCGGACGGCGTCCGGACCGCCGTCGGCGAGTGCCCGCAGCCCGGCCTCGATCCATTTCCCGCGCGGCGTTCGGGTTTCGGCACCCATGGCTCTTCCTGCCTCTGTCCGTGGTGACTGAAGGGCGACGGACCCGCCGGGCACCGCAGCGTTCTATACGGTAGCGTATATATCGTGTCAGCGGAGACCACGGGCAGCCGCCGGTGGTCTTCGAACCCGGCTTCCTCTGCTGATATCTGCCTAAGGAGAACAGCGTGAAAGCATGTCTCGTGGCATTCCATTATCCGCGGGCACCTCACCGGGAAGAGTTCATCGCCCGCGTCCATCGCGTCGCCGAGGTGTTCCGGGCCGCTCCGGGATGTCTGTCGGCCGAATGCTGGGTGAACGACGACGCGGTGGTGTCGACGGTGCGATGCGAATCCGCGGAAGCGCTGGACTCGGCGCTTTCCGTCGTCACGGCGAAGGCGGGATCCGACATCGTTTTCGACGAGCGTGAATCGCGGCCTCGTGAGATTTTCCAGCTCATGTCGCCCTGACGGCGCGCGCCCCGCACCCGCTTCGTCGTCGAGCCGGCCGGTGATACCCGGCTCTCCGGACATCACCGATCGGCTCCTGAGGGCTGGACTCCGTGTCCCCTCGGCCCGCCACCGATCGGACCGGCAGCGATCAGAGCCCCACCGAAGGACCCGCACGCCTCACCGCGGAGCGGGGAAGCGGTGCGATACGGCCGCGCAGGGCCACCACGGTCAGCAGGGCCGGCGCCGTACCGGCCAGCGGCACCGTGAAGGCGGCGCTCGCGCCGAAGCCGTCCGCCACCTGCCCGGCCGCCGTCACCGCCGTGGCCTGCCCCAGCGCCACCGAGCCGGTCAGCCAGGTGAACGCCTCCGTGCGGGACGTGGCCGGGACCAGGGACTCGACCAGGGTGTATCCGGTGATCAGCGCCGGTGCGATGCACAGACCGACCAGCAGCCCGAGCCCGCCCAGCGCCAGTGGTGTGTGCACCGCCCACAGGACAGAGCAGGTCAGCGCCAGCGCGGCGTAGGAGACCAGCAGCCGCCGCTGCGGTGAGGTACGCCACGCGATGGCGCCGCACGCCACGCCCGCGAGCATGTTGCCCGCGGCGAAGACCCCGTACAGCACACCGTTCAGACCCGGTTGACCGACCTCCTGGGTGAAGGCCGTCAGGGCCACCTGCATACCGCCGAAGACCGAGCCGATGCCCAGGAAGGCCACGGCCAGGACCCGTACACCCGGCACCGACAGGGCCGAGGCGCGCCGCTCACGGGTCCCCGGCGTCGCCGGGTTCACGGGCGGTGCGGTACGGCGCTGCGCCGCGAAGAGCAGCCCGCCCGCCAGGGTCAGCGCGGCCTCCGCGATCAGCCCGGAGGCCGGATGCACCCCGGTGCTCAGGGCGGTCGCCAGCACCGGGCCGATGACGAACGTCAGCTCGTCCGTCACCGACTCGAACGCCGCCGCGGTGGCCGGCAGCCGACCGCGCCGTCCGCCGGGCCCGGGCCGGGACCCGTCCGGGGATCCCTCCCCGAGCGTCGCCGCCCAGCGGGCCCGCACCATGGGGCCGACCTGCGGAACGGACGCGCCCGTCGGCACCGCGGCGGCGAACAGCGCCCACAGCGGGGCGTACCCCAGCGCGAGTGCCGTCAGCAGCGTCGCGGACGCCGCGTGGATCAGCACACCCGGCACCAGGACCGCGCTCTGCCCGTACCGGTCGGCCAGCTTGCCGCCCTGCGGGGCGAAGAGCGCCATGGAGACACCGGTGACCGCCGCCACCGCACCGGCCACACCGTACGAGCCGGTGGTGTGGCGCAGCAGGAGCACGATGCTGATCGTGAGCATCGCGAACGGCTGCCGTGCGGCGAAGCCGGGCAGCAGGAACGTCCACGCGCCGGGTGTGCGCAGCAGCTGCCCGTAGCCGGGGCGCTTGACGGGTTCCGGGCGCTCGGCGGGCTCGGGGTGCCGGACGGGAGGGGTGGTGGAGACCGCGGTTGCCACGGCCATGCCCTTTCTGCCGCCTGGTAGCGCACCCGAGCGTCGTCGCGGAGTGCGCCGAGAGCTGTCCTCTCGCGCAGGACCGGGGTAGATACCGGGTCCGCGCCGAAAGGGGGCAGAAGGACCGCGGCCGCCGAGCGGTCGCGCCAGCTCTGCGTCAGGCAGAGTGGTTCGTTGCTTGCCGGTTCATGATACAGGCAATCCCGTGGTCGATCCGTGACGCCATCCGGCCACGGGCATGTCCTGGTGATGCCGCCCCGCCCTGGGGAGCTCGCCGGCCAACCCCCCTTCTCCGGTGGGATGTTCCCTCATCCCGCGTCATCCGCCGCACGGGTGGCAAGGCCGTCCGACGGCCGGGGACCACCCGGCACAAGCGGACGGAGGCGCCGCCGCACACATGCGGTGGCCATGACCGCCGTGCCACACTCGTCGGGTGAGCCGATCACTCGATCAGGACGCGCTGCGCGGACGGGTCGCCGTCGTCGCGGGAGCTACCCGGGGCGCCGGACGCGGAATCGCCGCCGCGCTGGGTGAGGCCGGTGCGACCGTCATCTGCACCGGACGCAGCAGTGTGACGGGCCCGGGCGGCTCGGACTACGACCGGCCCGAGACGATCGAGGAGACCGCCGAGCTCGTCACCCGGCTCGGCGGCACGGGGATCGCCGCCCGGACCGACCATCTGAACTCCGAGCAGGTCCGTCGGCTGGCCGAGCGCATCCGCCGCGACCACGGCGCCATCGATGTGCTGGTCAACAACATCTGGGGCGCCGAGCGGCTCAAGGGAGGGCCCGCCGACTGGAACACCCCGATCTGGGACCACCGTCTCGACGACGGTCTGCGCATCCTCCGGCTCGGCCTCGAGACACACCTCATCACCTCGCACCACCTGCTGCCGCTGCTGATCGGGAAGCCGGGCGGCCTGCTGGTCGAGGTGACCGACGGCACCGCCGCGTACAACGCCGAGCGGTACCGCATCTCGGTCTTCTACGACCTGGTGAAGACGGCGGTGAACCGGCTGGCGTTCTCCCAGGGCCATGAACTGGCACCGTACGGGGCCACCGCGGTCGCCCTGACACCCGGCTGGCTGCGTTCGGAGATGATGCTCGACAACTACGGGGTGGGGGAGGCGAACTGGCGCGAGGCGCTCGCTCCCGACCGGGGCGAGGGCCGCCCGACCGCCCCCGCGGGCTTCGCGTCCTCCGAGTCACCCCGCTATGTCGGCCGCGCCGTTGCCGCGTTGGCCGCGGACACCGGCCGGGCCAGATGGAACCAGCGGTCGGTCAGCTCCGCGCAGCTCGCCCGGGAGTACGGATTCACCGATGTCGACGGCGCCCAGCCCGATGTCTGGGGCGCAGGCTGAACCGGACCCGGTCCACGGCCCGGACCTGCACTCTGGCCCGGTCCACGACCCGCGGCCGGCCGCTTCACCCCGCCAGGGCCGCCCGGGCCACAGCGAGCGTCTGCTCGGCATAGCCACGGCCGAACAGCACCGTGTGCACCAGCAGGGGGAAGAGCTGGTGCAGTCCGACGCGGCCCCGCCAGCCGTCGGCGAGCGGCGCCGCTTCCTGATAGCCGTCCAGCACCCGGTCCAGCTGCGGACAGCCGAACAGATGGAGCATCGCCAGATCGGTCTCCCGGTGACCGCCGTGCGCGGCCGGGTCGATCAGCCAGACCTGCCCGTGGGCATCCCAGAGCACATTGCCGTTCCACAGATCGCCGTGCAGCCGGGCGGGCGGTTCGGCCGGGCCCGCCAGTTCGGGCAGCCGCTCACAGACGCGTTCCACCACGGTGGCCTCGGCGGAGCGCACCGTGCCGCCGTCGACGGCGCGGCGCAGATACGGCAGCACCCGGTGCTCGGCGTACCAGCGTGGCCAGTCGGTGCCGGGCACATTGCGCATCGGGGCGAGCCCGATGTACGCGTCCGCGGGGCCGTCGGGCGGCGGTGCGCCGAACGCGGGTGCGCCGGAGGTGTGCAGGGCGGCCAGTTCGCGGCCGAACCGGGCCGCCGCCCGGGCGCTCGGCGTCCCGCTCGGGACCCGTTCGGTGACCAGCCAGTGCCGGTCGTGGCCGTACACCGCGGGAACGCGGACCGCACCGGCGTCGGCCAGCCAGCGCAGCCCCGCCGCCTCGGCCCGTACCGCGCCGGGCTGGTCACCGCGCTTGACCATCACCACCTGCCCGTCGCCCAGCCCGACTTCGGCGAGCGCGCCCGACAGCGGACGCTCGGCGGTCACCCGGCGGCCGGTGAACCGGGCCGCCGCCGCACCCGGGCCTTCGGCGTCCCCGGACGCCGGACGGGCGGTCATGCGGGGAGGCGCTCGCGCACCCAGGCGAGCAGGCCGGGCACCGAGGCTTCGATCATGGCCAGTACCTCGTGGAATCCCTCCGGGCCGCCGTAGTACGGATCGGGTACGTCCAGGTCACGGGCGTCCGGGTCGAAGGACCGCAGCAGCCGGACCGTGGACGGATCGTCGACCAGCCGCCGCAGCGCCTTCTCGTGGCCGACGTCCATCGCCAGGAAGAGGTCGGCGTCCTCGTGCTCGGCACCGACCTGGGCCGCGATGTGCTCGACGGGGTAACCGTGCCGGGCCAGCAGCTCACCGGCCCGCTCGTCGATGGGTTCCCCGACGTGCCAGGGGCCGATACCGGCGCTGCTGACCCGTACGGCGCCGTCGAGCCCTTCCCGGCGCAGACGCTCGGCGAAGACCAGCGCGGCCGACGGTGACCGGCAGATGTTCCCGGTGCAGACGAAGCAGATGTGCACGGGCACCAGGGTACGGCCCGCCCGGTGGGGGCGGGCACCGTTCGCCACGGCAGGAACGCTCACGACAGGAAGGGCCGGAGCACCACGGCCATAATGGAGTCGGACCCGCCGTACGGCCGACGGCCACCAGGGGCGACACACGGAGGCGGTGACCGACCCATGTGCGCACACATCCGCCCCGGCGCACCGCAGCCGGGGCCCGCCAACACGGCGGGCCGCTACGGCGAGGATGTGTTCCGGCCCGAGCGGACCGGCGAGGGCGACCGGATCGATCTCGGCGCGCTCGCCTACGATGCCATCACGCTGGCCCGCCTGCGGGACCTGGGCGCCGGACCGGGGTGGCGCTGTCTCGACGCCGGCGCCGGTACCGGCACCGTCGCCCGGCGGCTGCTGAGCGAGGCCGGTGTCGACACCGTGCTCGCCGTCGACCGCGACATACGCTTCCTCGGGGCCCGCCCCGTCCCCGGGCTCCAGGTCATGGAGGCGGACATCACCTCACCGGACTTCGACCCGGGCCGGTTCCATCTGGTCCACGCCCGGTTCGTCCTGATGCATCTTTCCCCGTGGCGGCGGCTGATCGACCGACTCGCCGAACTCCTGCTCCCCGGTGGGGTGTTGGTGCTCAGCGACGCCATCGACCTGACCACCGCGACCGCGCCGGTGACGCCGTACACCACGGTCATGCGCGCCATGTGGCGGGGGCTGCACAACACCATCGGCACCGACATCTCCTGGGTGCCCGAATACCCCCAGCTGCTGCACGCCGCCGGACTCACCTCCGTCGCCGCCGAGATCCAGGTGCCCCCGCTGCTCCCGGCCGGCCCCATCAGCCGCTTCTGGGCGGAGACCTGGAACCGGGCGCGGGAGGCGATCGTGGCCACCGGACTGGTGGACGGCGCCGGGGTCGACGCGGCGATCCGGTATCTCGACTCGCCCGGCTGTGCCGCGCTCTCCGCCGGAATGATCACGGCCTGGGGCAGCAGACCCGGGCCCGAGGAGGCCACGCGATGACGGCCACCGCCCACCGCGCGGAACCGGTGCGCGTCTGGGAACTGCACACCAGCAGCGAGTTCGACACCCGCGACGCCGACATCGCCCCGACCGGCCGCCCCCTCGGCATCGGTCGTCGCCGTGGTGTCCCTCGACGACCACCGTATCTCCGGTGAACACAGCTACTGGGACCAGGCGTCGGTGCTGGCCCAGGCCGGTCTCACGCCACGGCCGGGACGACAGCAGCGCCGACTCGAGCTCCGGGCCCAGCTTTCTGTCCGCAACCAGCAGGTCCCCTCGCCCGCGCTGCTGGTGCCCCCACCGCCCCGCGCTCCACCACGTGGACGCTCAGTCCTGCGGCCGTGCGGGGTAGTACGCCGCTCCCACGGCGCCTGCTCCGATGACGAGGACGTCGGGACGGAAAGGCGTATCCGTCACGGCACCATGTCGTATACCACTGATAATGCCAGTGGTCTTGCCGGGGAATGCAGTCTTCCGGCGATCACGGGGTATGCCCTATGACGTGTGCATGGCGCGGCCTTCCGTCGTGTCCGCACACGACCTGTCACCCCCCACAGAGAAAAGGGCACCTGCCATGACGAGGACATCTGCCCGGAAGATCACCACACGGCTGCTGCTGGCCCTCGCTGGTCTGACCGCGATGGCCGTGCCGGCCACCGCGGCGCAGGGCGCCGAGCGGTTACCGCAGGACAACGCGGCGAAGGGGCACCGTGGCTGTGTGGTGGTGTACTTCGACCTCGGAGAGACGCTCATCCACACGGCCGACGACGGAAGCATCCGGTACCTGCCCGGAGCGGCCGAGCATCTGCGGGCGCTGCGGGCCCGGCACATACCCGTCGGCCTGATCACCAACGTCCCCTCGTCCTGGGGGAGCACCGACGCCGAGCGGGCGGCGGAGCTGAAGAAGGTCATCGCCGAGGACTGGACGGACTCGCGTCCGTTCGCCTGGTCCGACTTCGGCGACCGGATCCTCACTCCGCGCACGGAGGCCGAGCGCAAGCCCGCCACGGTCCTGTGGGAACGCGCCCGGAGCGCCTCCGGTGACTGCCGACTCGTCTACCAGGCCGAGACCACCGACGAGATCAAGGCGAGCAGGTCCCTCGGGTATGTGTCCTATCTGGTGGGCCGCCCCCACTGGCCGGTCTTCATGCCCGTCCAGCTGATCGCCGCGCTGGCGCATCTGCCGACCTGACGCCGGTCCGCGGCGCGTTACGGGCTCCGGTGTGTCACGGCGGCTGACACACCGGGGAGGCGCCCTTGTCCCCGAAGACGCCCTCGGATGGAACCTCGAAGGCGCTTGACGGTCGTGCCAGAGGTGTGGACGAAACCTCGGCCGGACGTCCTTCAGCGGAGGGGAAACGGAATGAGCAGCCGCAGCCCGGGGGTACGCGACGGTGAGCCCCCGCGGCAGGTGGAAAACGCCTTCCTGCACTCCCTCGGAGCCATCGCGCTCCAGCTCGTCTCCTGGGTGCTGGACGCGTTTGTCTTCGCCCCCACCGGGCTCGGCGAGACGCGGTACGAGGTGGGGCGGCGCGTGGTCAGCGCGCTCTGGCTGTTCCTCGCCGTCAGAATGCGCGCGGGGCGCAACTGGGCACGGACCGTGCTCACCGCCGCCACGGCTCTCAGCGCGCTGTTCCTCCTCAACAGTCTGAGCATGAGCGGCTATCCCTGGGACGGTCGCACCGGAGGCCAGCAGGGCGGCTCCCGGATCGGTGCCGGCGCTCTCCCCGGGAGCCGCGGGCGGAAGGGCTTGCCGGGAACATCGAGAGTTTGCGTGTGATCAGGGACAATACCGGCATGGGTGAGGCGCTCCGGGAGAGGTCCGGGGCAGGCTGGGATCCGGCGGGCCCCGGCGCCCGCCACCAGGAGGATCACGATGCGAGGACAACCACCGCGGCTCACAGACCCCGGCTCCCGACGGGATCCGTCACCGGACGGCTCCGCCCTGCGCGTCGTCACCGGCCCCGCGGGCGCCGACGCCGCCGTGCTGGTGCTGCACGGCGGCCGGGAGCACGGACGGCGGCCCGCCCGCCCCTGGCAGCCGGCGGCGGTCCGGATGCGCCCCTTCCTGCGGGCGGTGGACCGTGCCGTCCCGGACCGGCGGCTCTTCGTCGGCACCGTCCGTTACCGCTACCAGGGCTGGAACGGCACCCTCGCCGACCCCCTGCGGGACACCGAACGGGCGCTGGCCGAACTGGCCCGGCGCGCCGGTGAGGTACCGGTGGTGCTCATCGGACACTCCATGGGCGGGCGGGCCGCCCTGCGCGCCGCCGCCGACCCGCGGGTGGCGGGAGTGGTCGCACTGGCTCCGTGGTGTCCGGAAGGTGAGCCGGTGGCGCAGCTGCGCGGCGGCACCGTGGTCATCCTGCACGGCGACCGGGACCGTACGACCGATCCGGACGCCTCGCTCGACCTGGTCCGCCGCGCCCGTGTGGACGGGGCCCGCGCCGGGACCCTGCTCATCACCGGAGGCGACCACGCGATGCTGCGGCGCGGCGGTGTCTGGCACCGTACGGCGGGCGCCGCGGTGGCCGAGATCCTCGCCCCGGACGGCGCCACCGGGTCCGGCCTGATCGCGGACACTCTCGCCTCGGCCCTACCGGTCCGCATCTAGCCCGGGTGTCCGTCCCCCGCCCCGAGGGCGGGGGAGCGGCGCGCCACCCATGCGGTCCGTGCGGTGTACCGCTGTCGGTGCCGTATGACATCGTCTTCTCCATCAGCACGACACAGCACCACACAGCACGATGCGGGGAGTTCGGATGACGGGGGCCTTGGACGAGGCACGCTTGGTGGACCTGGCGCGGCGGCTCAAGGGGGCGGAGACCGGCGACTGGAGCGGTGCGGCACTCCGGCCGCTGGCCGAGGACCTCGACCAGCGGCGGAACGGCGCGGACGCGTCCGCATGGGCGGTGCGGCTGCGCTCGGTCGGCCGTTTCGAGCGGGACTTCGTTCCTGACGGCCAGGAATACGTCGGGCTGTATGTGCCCGTCGCGGTGCCGGAGGGCGGGGCGGCGGGGAAGGCGGCCGCGTTCCGCGATGCCGCACAGATCCTGACCAAGGAGTTCGGGCCCGCCCCCATCATGGGTGTCTACGGTGACCCCGGACCGTTCTACGACTCCGCCCCGCTCTGGGGCAGCCCGTTCCTGCGCTGGCGCGACCGCGAGGACACCCTGGAGCTGCACGCCGGTGAACACGGCCCGGAACTGCTGCTCCAGCCGACCGAACCGGTGGAGAACTGGTTCTGGCGGCAGGGCCACGGTGAGCACCACGCCATCGGCGGGTTCTTCGGCACCCGACAGGATCCGGCCAACGCGGGTCTCGGGTTCCCGGGCCGCTGGCGCACCGACGACTGGGACGTCTTCGCCGGCGCCCTGGGCGACTTCCTCACCACCCTCCCGGCCGAAACCACCGCCCTGGGCATTGAACTGGACCTGGGATTCCACGCGTTGGTGCCCGGCACCTACGGCCCGATCCTGTTCCATCTCAGCTGCGGTGAGCGGCTGGAGATCGTCTACGACACCGAGCCGCTCGGCGCCGACATCACCGATCCGGCGTCCTTCGGCTGGATCGCGCAGGCCACGCGTCCGGCGGCGCTGGACCACTGGCTCGAGTGCCCGTACCACTCGGGGGACTTCGGCATCGGCGAGGTGGACGGCCGTGCGCTGGGCCGGATGATCGTCGACACCCTGCGCGACCTGGGTGTCGAATCCCCGAAGCAGCTGAGTCTGTCGGACCATGCGCAGCGGGTCGGGGAGTACCGCGTCGACTACTACGGGCTCACCCTCCAGGAGAACCCCTAGGCCCTGTCCTGCCGATCTTCGCGGGGCCGCGACGCCTGGCACCGCACCTCGCCGCGTTGTCGGGATCATCCGAGTACGCCCGGTACGAGGACGACCCTCCGCCTTGCGATCCACGGCACCAGACGCCGCGGCCTGATCCACGAAGATCGACAGGACAGGACCTAGCCACGGCGCCGCGTCCGCACCGGCGGGCTGGTCACCGCGCCACGGTGACCACCTCCTCCGCCGGTACGGACGCGTACGGCGCATACGAGCCGTCAGACGACGGGATCGAGCAGCTCGTCGAACGCATGCGACAGGTGGCGCCACGCCTGCCGCCCCGCGGCGTACTCCTGGTCGGTGAGCAGACACGACTCGAGCAGCCGGACCAGTCCGTCGCGGTCCAGGCCGGGCGAGACGAACACCAGGTGCTGGCAGCGGTCCCCGTGTTCGGCGTGCCAGTCCAGTGCGGCGGCGGCCCGCCGCACCGGCGGAACCATCTCCCAGGCCGCGTCGGGGAGGGCGGCCAGCCACGGGCCCGCCCCCTCCACACACAGGGCTCCCCCGGCCGCGTCCCAGGCGAGCAGGGTGTCCGGCCGGTCGGCCAGGTAGAAGCGGCCCCGGCTGCGGGCGGCCGCACATGTCAGATCCTCCAGCGCCTGGTGCAGACGGCCGGGGTGGAACGGGCGGCGGTGGCGCCACACCACCGTGCTGACACCCGCCTCGTCGGCCTCCTGGGGCAGCAGCGCACAGGCCGGATGCTGGGCAGCGGCGGCCGCCGCCACATCGAATCCCGCGAACGCGGCACGCCCCAACTCGCCCGAGCTGACGGACAGCTGACGTGCGGTGGGGTGCAGTTGCCGGAGCAGGGAGCGGTCCTCGTCGTCCGCGTCCTCGCTGTCGACGAGTGCCAGCACGGCGGCGTACTCCAGTTGCCGGGCGAAGGTGTCGCCGACGGTGCGCTGATCGGTGGCCGCCGCGGCGAGACCCGCCTCGGTCAGATCGTCGCCGTTGGCCAGACAGGGCAGCACCAGCGCGGGATCGACGGCGGTCAGCACATTGCTGACGGCGAGCGAATCCCCGCCGTGTGCGGCGACCACCTCCGCCATGGCCCGGGGCTCGACGGAATCCCACAACTCCACGACGGCGAGCCGGACCAGACCTCCGTCGGCCAGTCGCTCCAGCTCGGGGACAAGATCTTCCCGCAGCGCACAGCAGGCGCAGTCGTTGACGAGCGGCGTCTCCCCGTGGGACAGCTCGCCGGACGCGTCGCGAACAACGCGCCGGACCGTGCCGTCGGCGGCCGTGGCCAGATCGTGGTGGAGCGCGACGCTGCCGGGGACGGTGTGCAGCAGGTGGTCCACAACGGTCCGGCGGGCGTCGCGGTGCAGCCCCGCGACGATCACCACGGGCAGAGCGGTCTTCCCCGGCATCACTTCGCCCCGCGCAGGCCGTAGCGGCGCTCGAACCGCTCGACGCGTCCCGCGGTGTCCATCACCCGTGCCGTTCCGGTGTAGAAGGGATGGCTCGCGGAGGAGATCTCGACGTCGACGACGGGGTAGGTGTTTCCGTCCTCCCATTCGACGGTGTGCTCGCTCGTCATGGTGGAGCGGGTGAGGAAGGCGTAGTCGGCGGCCCGGTCCCGGAAGACGACGGGACCGTAGGCGGGGTGGATGCCGGGTTTCATGGCGGATCCCTTCAGTGCGGCGGGGAGTTGGTCAGCGTTCTTCGCGGAAGTCGACATGGCGGCCGATGACCGGGTCGTACTTGCGCAGCGTCAGGCGGGCGGGGTCGTTTCTGCGGTTCTTGCGGGTGACGTAGGTGTAGCCGGTGCCCGCGGTGGAGCGCAGCTTGATCACCGGCCGGAGTTCATCGCGTGCCATGCCCTCATTATATGGCAGTGGTTTTCATTATCGATAAGCGGAGGTGCACCGGTCCCGATGTCGCTCTCCGACTTCAGCTCCCGTGCGGTCTGGGATGCCCGCGGCGCCCTGTGGGGCCGCACCGTCCGCCTCACCGGGTTCGTCACCCGGGACACCACGGCACCTGGTACGTCAGCCGTCTCGCCCTCGGCTGCCGCGCCGCCGACGCGAGGTGCGCGAGGTGCGGGTGCGCGGGGCCGCGGCGCCGCGCGGCGACTCCTGGGTGACCGTGACCGGCACCTGGCGTCCCGCCGGGAGGGCCGGTGCGCACGCCGCGAGCCCGGCCCTGGACGCCACGGCCGTCAGACGCGTTCCCGAGTCCAAGGACCGTGCAACGGTGTGGTGGCCACGCGGACGGGGGGCTGAGGCCGGCTCCCCGCCCGGACATCCGGTGCCGCCGGGAGCGGGCTACCGGCTGATCTTGGTCGCGCCGGGGAGTTCACCCGCGTGTGCCATCTCGCGCATCCGGACACGGGACAGGCCGAACGCGCGCAGATGCCGCGGGGTCGCCCGTCGACGGTGTCACGGTGGTGCACACGGGTGGCGCCGGCGTCGCGCGGCCGGCGGCGCAGCTCCCGCTGAGCGGTCACGCGCTCCTCGTCGGAGGTGCGCGGCCGGCGATGAGCGCCTTCAGTTCCGCGCGGCGCTTCGCGTAACGGGTGACGATCAGCCGCCGCTGCTCATTCTTGGCGATCTTGCTCTTCTTCGCCATCAGGCCTTCCCTCCCCGCGAGCGGGTCCGGGTCACGGCGGCCTCGGCGGGCCGCGGCGGTGCGCATGGGAGAGGTGGTGGCCGGAGCCGGGTCGGCGGCCGGTGAGTTGGCAGTGCGCGGACATGGCCCTGTTCCTCGTAGGGGGTCGGTGCGGCGGCGCCGCAGCAGCTACATGAAAATGAAAACCAATGCTATGTATCCTGTGGTGGGCCTCTACGGGAAGGACCCGCTCATGACCCGCCGCACCAGCACCGCCACCCGCCGTGGCGCCAAGCGTCCCCGCGTCAATCCGCTGGACGCCGCCGGTATCACCTACGTCGACTACAAGAACACCGATCTGCTGCGGAAGTTCATCTCCGACCGCGGCAAGATCCGCAGCCGTCGGGTGACCCATGTGACCCGTCAGCAGCAGCGGCAGATCGCCCGTGCCATCAAGAACGCCCGGGAGATGGCCCTGCTCCCGTACGGCTCCCGTTAGCGGTTACGGCTCGCGCCGGCGGGTACGGCTTCCGTTCGCGGGCGCGGTCACGCGGGGGCGGCGGTCTCGCCACGGCGACCGTGCGCTTCCTACACTGGTCTTCAGCTCGACCGCGGGGCTGTTGTCGGGGCGCGCCACGTCGAAGGGGCCGAGAGCATGCGTGCGTTGGGGTTCGGGGCGGCGACCATCGGCAATCTCTACCGGGCGATCACCGACGACACGGCGCGCGGCGCCGTCGACGCCGCCTGGGACGCCGGCGTGCGCTCCTTCGACACCGCACCGCACTACGGGCTGGGGCTGTCCGAACGGAGGCTGGGCGCCGCCCTCGCGGACCGGCCGCGGGACGCCTTCGTGCTGTCCACCAAGGTGGGCCGGTGGCTGGAGCCCTCCGGCCGGGGCGGCACCGACCTGGAGATCGGCGGGTACGACGTGCCCGCGGATCTGCGCCGGGTGTGGGACTTCAGCGCCGACGGGGTGAAGCGCTCGCTGGAGGCGTCGTTGCACCGGCTGGGTACGGACCGGGTGGACACCGTCTATCTGCACGACCCGGACGACCACTGGGCCGAAGCGGTCGGTACGGCCTATCCGGCCCTGGCCGACCTGCGGGCCCAGGGTGTGGTCGGCAGGATCGGGGTGGGCATGAACCAGTGGGAGATGCCCGCCGCCTTCGTCCGGGAGACCGATATTGACGAGGTCATGCTGGCGGGCCGCTACACCCTGCTTGAACAGCCCGCCCTCGGCGGGCTGTTGACGCTGTGCGCCGAGCGCGGAGTGTCCGTGGTGGCCGCCGCGGTGTTCAACACCGGGCTGCTGTCCCGCCCCGAGGTCGCCGACGACGCCCGCTACAACTTCACCCGGGCGCCCCAGGAGCGGATCGCCCGCGCCCGTGAGATCGCCGCCGTGTGCGCCCGCCACGGTGTGGCGCTGCCGCAGGCGGCGATCCAGTTCCCGCTTGCCCACCCCGCGGTGTCCTCGGTGGTCATCGGATGCCGCACGGCCGAGCAGGTCAACGACGCCGTCACCTGGATGGACACCCCGATCCCCGGGGAGCTCTGGGACGATCTGCGCGCCGAGGGCCTGCTCGGCCCGGAGGTGCCGGTGCCGTCACACTGACACCATCACACCCCCTTCGCGGACGGAGCGGTACGCCGCCTCCGCCAGCCGTACCGCGTAGGCGGCGTCCTCGGCGGTGACGGCGGGGGAACGCCCGGAGCGGACCGCGCGTACGAAGTCGGCCGCGCCGCGGTGCATCGACGCCGTACGCCAGCCACGGGGATCGGTGGACACCCCGGGCAGAACGGACCCGAAGTCGGACGCGTCACGGTAGAAGGTCGCCACCGGGTCGGTCAGCTGGTCGCACACCACCGATCCGGCCTCGCCGTAGATCTCGAACCGTTCGCCCCACGGCACTTCGAGGTTCAGCGCGATCTCGACGGAGAAGTGTCCACCGCCCGCGAACCGGCCGGTGACCACCGCGCCGTCCTCCACCGTGGACTTTGGAACACCGTGGTCCACCGACCAGTGGCGGGTGGTCGCCTGGAGGGAGACCACCGGCTCGAACATCCACCGCAGTACGTAGAAGACGTGCGTCGCGGCGTCGAGGATGGCGGCGAAGCCGAAGTCCTGGTGCTTCCACGACTCGTCCGGATCGGCCAGTTCGGACACGGCGGAGCCGGAGATGAACGCCCGCACCAGCCGGACACCGCCGATCCGGCCGGTGTCCAGCAGCTCCTTGACCCGCAGATAGCTCTCCACGAAACGGCTGTTCTCCGACACCGACAGCACCACCCCGCGCGCCCGGGCGGCGTCGATCAGCTCCCGGCACTGCGCTTCCGACACCGCCAGCGGCTTCTCGACCGTCACGTGTTTGCCTGCCGCCACGGCCGCCGCCACCACCGGATGGTGCAGCAGATGGGGGAGGAGGATCACCGCACAGTCCACACCGGGGTGTGCCAGCAGGTCCGTGTGATCGGTGAACCCGGGCACGCCCAGCCCGGTGGAGACCGCGTCCGCCTTCCTCCTGTCGATGTCGCACACCGCCACCACCTGTGCTTCGCCCGGCAGTGCGAGATAGCCCTCCAGATGCGCGGGACTGACCCGCCCCAGCCCGATGACACCGACGCCGAGCGGCCCCGATGTGCCCGCGTGGCCCTCCGGGTTCACTTCGCCACCCACCCCGAGTCGACCAGCAGGTCGGTGCCGGTGATGAAGGACGCCTGACGGCTCGCCAGGAAGGCGATGGCATGCGCCACTTCCTCCGGACGGGCCCAGCGTCCCAGCGCCTGTTCACCCTCGCGCTCGGCCTTCACGCGCTCGAAGGGCTGCCCCAGCCGACGGGCCTCGATACCGATGTCCTCGCGCAGCATCGCGGTGTCGACCGAGCCCGGCGAGACGGTGTTGACGCGGATGCCCAGGGGCGCCAGTTCCCAGGCCAGCCCCCGTGACATCGACAGCACCGCCCCCTTGCTGGCGGCGTAGACGGCGTGCTGGGTCTGGCCGATGTGCCCGGAGATCGACGCCACATTGACGATGACGCCGCCGTCCCGCATCAGCGGTACGGCATACCGGCACGCCAGGATCGTCCCGCCGAGGTTCACATCGAGGGTCCGGCGGTAGTCGGCCCAGGTGGTGTCGAGGAAGGGCTTCACCAGCACCGTACCGGCGACGTTCACCAGCACATCGATCCGGTCCAGCCCGTCGAAGGCCCGGGCCACGGCCGCTTCGTCGCTGACATCGGCGATCCGGTGCTCGAACCGCTCGGGGTGCTTCGCCACCACCGGTGACGGCTCGGCCGGGGGCAGCACATCCACCCCGACCACGGTGCCGCCCTCCTCCAGCAGCCGGTCGGCGGTGGCCGCGCCGATACCCCGGGCCGCGCCCGTCACCACGGCCGTTCGCGCGCTCATCACGCCTCCTCCGTCCGCGGTGCGGGCCACTCGACCCCGGCCGCCCCGGCGACCAGGGGGGTGATCCGGGTGTAGTCGTCGTCCGCGTGTCCGTCGTCGGCGAGCACCTGCCACAGATCGCGCGCGCGGGTGAGCATCGCCGGATTCATCCCGCGCCGCCCCGCGAGATCCAGCGCCACTTGGGCGTCCTTGGCGTACTGGCCGACGGTGAACCGGGCGGTGTACCGGCCCTCCAGGGCGAATCCGGGGATCTGCGCGGTGGTGGCGAACGAGGTGCCACTTCCGGCGTTGACCACCTCGAGCAGCACCTCCACATCGAGCCCCTCGGCCAGACCGAGCGCAAGACCCTCCGAGGCGGCGGCCAGATTGGCGGCGGCCAGCAGGTTGTTGATGGTCTTGGCGATATCGCCGTCGCCCGGG
Source organism: Streptomyces sp. NA02950 (assembly GCF_013364155.1). Lineage (NCBI taxonomy): Bacteria > Bacillati > Actinomycetota > Actinomycetes > Kitasatosporales > Streptomycetaceae > Streptomyces > Streptomyces sp. NA02950. The sequence goes on from NZ_CP054916.1 coordinate 8,248,364, forward strand.
CGCTCCGAGACATGGATGATCCGCTTGCCGAACACCTCCAGGACCGGCCGGGCCCGTTCCAGCAGGGGCGCGGGTCCGGCGGCCATCACCGTCAGCACGCCTCGCTCCGCGCCCGCGACCCCGCCCGCCACCGGGACGTCCAGCAGTGCCAGACCGCGCCTCTCCGCGTCCGCCGCCAGCGCGCGGGTGACCTCGGGATGCGAGGAGCTCATCTCCAGCCAGCACGCGTCCGGTTCCATCGCGGCGAGGATCTCCGGTGCCACCGACGCCACGACCGTGGCGTCGGGCAGGACGGTGATGACCGTGGCCGCCCCGCGCACCGCCGCCGCGCAGCTGTCCCCGGTGCGTACGCCCATCGCGTCCGCGTGTGCCGTCGCCGCGGCCGACACATCGAATCCGCTGACCTGGTACCCGGCGTCGACCAGCCGCCCGGCGACGGCGGCACCGAGACGGCCCAGCCCGACGACGGCCAGCCACTCGTCCGGGGCCCGCCCGCTCATGACTCGCTCCGGGTGGCCAGATAGGTGGCGGCGTAGTCCGCGTCGCCGTGGCCGAGCCCGATGGCCCGGTCGAACTGCCGGACCACCGCCTCCACCACCGGTACCGGCAGTCCGGCGTCAGCGGCGGCGTCCAGCACCAGCCGCAGGTCCTTGCGGGCCAGCCGCAGGGTGAAGTCCGGCGGGAACTCCTCCCGGTCCATCGCCGAACCCTTCAGCCGCACATACGGGAGGCTGACGCCGCCTTGTTCGATGGTGGCGAAGAAGGTCTCCGCGTCGAACCCCATCGCCTTGGCGAAAGCCACCGACTCGGCCAGCACCTCCACCAGCGACAGCAGCCAGGTGTTCACCACCAGCTTCAGCCGGGTGCCGGTGCCCGCCGCGCCCAGCCAGAGGGTGCGCTTGCCGATCGCCTCGAACACCGGGCGGCACACCTCCCGCGCCTCGTCCGGGCCGGAGGCCAGCAGCACCAACTGCCCGTTCTCCGCCGGGGTACGGGTGCCGAGCACGGGGGAGTCCACGAACGCCACCCCGGCGGTGCGGGCCGCCCCGGCCCAGCCCTCGGTGTCCTGGATGCCGACGGTGCTGGACTGCACCCAGACGGCGCCCGGTGTCATCGCCTCCAGACCGCCGTGGTCGCGCATCACCGAGGACACGGCGGTGGTGTCCGACAGCATGGTCAGTACGAGATCGGCGTCCGCCACCGCCTCCGCCACCGAGGCGCACACCCGGAGCCCGGCATCCGCCAGGGGTTTGGTGCGTTCTGCCGTTCTGTTCCAGACGGTGACCTCGACACCGGTCGCCGCCACGTTGCGGGCCATCGGAGCCCCCAGTGTGCCGGTGCCGAGCACCGCCACCCGGGTGGCCGGGGCTGCCGCCATGGGTTTCGCCTCGCTTCCGTCCGTCGGGTTCACCGCTTCGGCGCCTTGCTGATCAGCTCCAGGAGGGCGGGCTCGAACCGCTCGGGATCCGCCCGGTAGAGCGCGTTGATGTCCTCGGCCACCGGTTCGAGGTCGAGCACCTTGACCGCCCCGTGGAAACCGCAGACGGCCAGCCGCCGCACGACCCGGTCGACGAAGTCGCCGACACCGTCGGGGTAGGTGTCCGGGTCGTCCCACTCGGCGACGATCACCGCGGTCGACGCCGGTGCCAGATGGCCGGCGTCCAGACAGTCGACCTGCTCGGCGCCGGGAAAGCCCGCCGCGGCGAACCCCCGGTACCACAGCGTCCAGCAGGTGGACTCGCCCTCCGTGAGCAGCACCAAGTCACGTCGTCGCGCGAACTCCCGGCTCTCCGGGCGCCAGTACGCGGTGACCGGCCGGTCACTCTCCTCGAACGTCGACCCGGTCAGCCCGGTGACCTGCCAGCGGTGGCGGGCCCGGCCCGGGTGGCCGTCGGGGGTGAGGTAGTCGATGTGGACACCGCCGCCGGGGATGTCCCGCAGCCCGTACCCGGTCAGGACCTCGACGGGGATGTGCTTGAGGACGGACAGCTCAGCCACGCTGGTGAGATCGGCCATGACGCCGCCTCAGCCGTCGTTCTCGGCCGACAGCTCCGTGAGTGCCTCCCGCGCGTGACGGCTCTGGAGCAGTGGATCCTCCACCAGGGTCGGCGACTTCAGCAGCGAGGTGGCCGCCACCGGGAAGCCGCCCTCACCGCGCCGCCTGGCCACCGCCGCGATCCGCACCAGGTCGATGATCACGCCCGCCGCGTTGCTGGAGTCCTGCACCTGGAGGGTGACATCCAGCTTGACCGGCATATCGGCCCAGCCGCGCGCCTCCACCGACATATGCGCCACCTTGCGGTCGCCCAGGTGGGAGACGAACCCGGCGGACGGGATGACCGTCACCGCGTCGGTCCGCCTCACCTTCTGCCGCAGCGCCCGGTGCTTGGACGCCTGCTTGCTCTCGCTGTGGGTGCGCAGATTCTCGAAGTCGGCGTTGCCGCCCATGTTGACCTGGTACGAGCCGCTGAGCGTGAGGCCGCGCTCCTCCAGCAGGGCCAGCAGCGAGCCGTGCACGATCGAGCTGCCGAAGTGGCTCTGGAGATCGTCGCCGACCAGCGGGACGCCCTTCGCCTCCGCCTCGGCTCGCAGTTCGGGCAGCCCCGCCATCGGATCGGGGGTGCAGTTGACCACCGCGACACCGGCCCCGAGCGCCGCGCGGCCGTAGGCCCGCGCCAGCTCCGGCAGTCCCGTGGGCAGTGAGTAGAGCAGGACCTCGGCCTCCTGCTCCCGCAGGATCTTGGCAACCTGGTCGATCCGCGCCTCGTCGTCCGGATCGGCGATCCCCGGCGCGACCTCCGGATCCTCCGTCAGGGGCAGGGATTCCAGCACCGGGTAGTTGTTGGGCTCGGCGAAGAGGGCATCCGACAGCGGCCTGCCCCTCTTGTTGTCCGCGAGATCGAAGGCGGCCACCACCTCGATGTCCGTCACCCGCACCCCGCCGAGCACGGGATGGGTGACCCCGGGAAGGGGCCCGTCCGCACCGGACCGGCGGTAGAACCCGATGCCCTGGACTAACGCGGAGATGTTGTTGCCGACACCAGCGACCGCCAGTTTCATGACTGTGCTCCTTCTGCTGGACCGATGGGGATGATCGGGGGGCGGCCGAGGAGATTCCGGGAACAAGAAAATGTCTTCACCCCGCGCCGAGGAGATAACGGGGCCGGCTGGGAAACAAATACGGAAGGGTCAATTCCGCTGCATCACGGCACGCCTCGGTAAAGGAAGGTCGAAGCTCATACAAGACAGAGAACGATTGAGGACCGGAAAATGCGCGGACGCGCCAACCCCCGCGTTGTTCGCGGTCGACCGCCCTCCAGGAAACCCGATCCACCACGGGCCGTGCAAGACCCCGATCCTGAATCACCCCCGCCCCCCTCCGGTGCGGCGGCTACGCTTCCTCCGCGTGGACAGCCCCCTACAGCGAGTGATACACGTCGTGCCCATGTATGCCCCTGCACGCCGGAACGGAGCCCGCCCGTGAGCGCCGGGACCAAGGCCGCCAGGACGCTGCGGAGCAGGCCCGCGATCACCTACATGTCGGGCGAGTTCCTGTCCCAGAGCGGGACCTATCTGTCGGTGACGGCCCAGGCGTGGGTTGTCCTCGAGGCAGGTCACCAGCCGCTGGCGCTCGGTGTGCTGATGGCCGCCCGCTACGCGCCCGCCGCCTTGCTCGGCCCCGCCATAGGCAAGTACGTCGACAGCCGCGATCCGCGCCGGCTGGTGCTCCTGGCCAACTACGCCCAGTCCCTGCTCGCCCTCGCCGTGATGGCCCTGGCGTTCACCCCCGGGTCGCTGCTGTTCGTCCCCTTCGTCATCGCCGGATCCGCCAGTCAGGTCTTCGCGATGCTCGAACACGCCGGGCGGATGGCCTATGTCGCGGCGATCGTCCCGGACGAGGCCCGCGCCCGGTTCGCGGGAGCCACCAGCTCGGCGAGCACTCTGGGCCGGATCGTGGGACCGGCGTTCGCCAGTGTGATCCTGACCTTCGGCCCGTCCGGGCTGTGCTTCGCGGTGGACGCGCTGACCTTCGTCCTCGCCGCGCTGCTGCTGCCCAGGCCGCGTTACGAGGTGCGGATCGCCGGACCCAGCCCGCTGCGCGAGGGGTTCCGGTACATCTGGTCGCTCCCCGCCGTCCGGGATCTGCTCATCATCTTCTCGCTGGTCAGCCTGGTGTCGTTCAATGTCGCCACCATGGTCCCGCTGGTGGTCCGGGAGGACTACCACAACGACCCGTGGGTGCTGGCCGCGTTCAACATCGCCTTCGGGATCGGCTCGTTCCTCGGCGGCGCGGTACGGGCCTGGCTGCGCACCAGCGCCGCCACCTCCGCCTTCCTCGGCCTGCTGCTGTTCGGCTCGGCGTTCGTGGCGCTCGGGCTGACGCCCTCTCTGGCCGTGGTGCCTGCCCTGCTGTTCGCGGGCGGATTCGGCAGGCTGATGTTCACCGCGTCCTCCGAGGCGGTCCTCGCCGTCGGCGTCAGCCAGGAGCGCCGCGGGCTGGTCGGCAGCCTCTACGCGGTGGCGTTCACCGGGACCACCCCGCTCGGCGCCATCCTGGTGACCTCGCTGTCGGGGAACGTGGGCACCAGCCCGACCCTGGTGATGTGCGGGCTCGCGGCCATCGCGGGCGGGGCCGCGTACGCGGTGTCGCTGGCCGTCCACCGCCGCCGCGGCGGTACGGCCACCGCGGACGAACCGGCCTCCCGGCGCGCCGAAACGGAGCCGCGATAGCCACCCGGAACCCGCGCTGGTTCCCCGGGACTTCGGCCCTTGACTCCCGTGCGGGGCCGTGTCTACGCTCAAATGGAAAGAGCTTGCGTCGGGGGCTCGATTTCTGAGCCTTTATCAGGCATCCGGCGAATTCGGGAAAATCGGCGACAGATATCCGGTACGGGAGCGACTGTGACCGGATATTGCTCTTTTCCGCCTGTCCGCGCCCCTCGGTCCGCGCGCCCCGAACGTCGAGAACGAACAGGAGGGTTCGGCATGCCTTCGCGTGACCGGGTGGTCCCGGTGCCCGACTCCGATTTCGACCGGCGGCTCGCGGAGGCGTTCCGGGAGGGACTGGACCTTCCGGCGGACACCGATGTGACGGCCCTCGCCTTCGAGCAGCACGAACACTGGGATTCCCTGGGCCATATCTCCCTCGTCGCCGCCCTGGAGGAGAGCTTCGGCGTACGGCTCGACGAGGACGACGTCCAGGAGATCACCACCTACGCCGCCGCAGCGGAACGGCTCCGGACGCGCCACCCCGCCGACTCGTGAGGCAGGCGATCCTCGGCTGGCTGGACGACCCGCCGCCGACCCCCGCCCTCGTGGACGCCGACGCGGACCGGAGCTGGAGCTACGCCCAACTCGCCGACCGGGTACGGCACCGGGCCACCGCCCTGGCCACCGGGCGGAAGGCGCTTGCGGTCTGTCTGGCCCGCCCCGACATCGACAGCGTCACCGGATATCTCGCCGCCCTCGCCGCCGACCATGCCGTGCTCTTACTCGACGGCACCGCCGACCCCGCCGCCGTCGACGCCATCATCCGCGCCTACCGGCCGGAGTTCGTGCTCGACGGCGACCGCACCGTGCCTCTCGAGGGCGCGGCCGACCCGGTCCACCGGGACCTGGCAGTCCTGCTGTGCACCTCCGGCAGCACCGGCAGCCCCAAGTTCGTCCGCCTCAGCACCGGCAACCTCGACACCAACGCCGCCCAGATCGTGTCCTTCCTCGGTATCGGCCCTCATGAACGCGCCGTCCAGAGCCTGCCGCTGCACTACTCCTACGGACTGTCGGTGCTCAACTCCCATCTGCTGGCCGGGGCTTCGGTGCTCCTGACCCGGTCCAGCCTGGTGCGCAAGGGCTTCTGGGACACCCTGCGGCACACCGGTTGCACCTCCTTCGCCGGGGTCCCCTCCGCGTACACCATCCTCGAGCGCACCGGATTCGAGCGCCGCGATCTGCCGGCGCTGACCACCCTCACCCAGGCGGGCGGCCGGATGGCACCCGAGACCGTGCTGCGCTTCGCCCGGACCATGCGGGACCGGGGCGGACGGCTGGTGGTGATGTACGGGCAGACCGAGGCCACCGCCCGGATCGCCTATCTGCCGCCGGACCGCGCCCTGGACAAGCCCGACCGCATCGGTGGCCCGGTGCCCGGCGGCGCCCTCTCGCTCGCCGACGACGGAGAACTGATCTACACCGGGCCCAATGTGATGCTCGGCTACGCCCGCGGCCGCGCCGATCTGGCCCGCGGCGACGACATGGGCGGCCGACTGCCCACCGGTGACCTCGCCCGGGTGGACGACGAGGGGCTGTTCACCATCGTCGGACGCAAACGCCGGGTGGCCAAGCTCTGCGGACAGCGCATCAACCTCGACGAACTCGAGTCGCTGCTCGCCGTCCACGCCACGGTGGCCACCCTGGAACTGGACGAGAAGCTGGTCATCGCCCGCGCCCCCGGCGCCGGTGCGGCCACCGCGGGCGACCTGGCCCGGATCGTCCGCGAGCGCATCCGCATCCCCACCCGGTTCATCCGGGTCCGGGACGTCGAGAGCATCCCGAGGACCACGTCCGGCAAGACGGACTACGCCCACCTGGAGGACGAGCTGAGCGCCGATGACGCATGACACCCAGACCCAGCCCGCCGCCGCGCCGGTGGCGGACACGGCCATCGAGGAACTGGTCCTCGCGGGCACACGGATCGTCGGCCATCTGGCACCGGATGTCGAGGCCGGTGTCGGCGTGGCGAGCTGGATCAACGTCAGCCGGTTCGTCGAGGCCACCGGCGACGAGAACCCCCTCTACACCGATGTGCAGTACGGCGCGGGCTCGGTGCACCACACCATGCTCGCCCCACCAGCGTTCGTGCTCGCGGTACGGATGCCCGACTCCTCCGGCGGGCTGGACCTCGACCGGTACGGGCTGCTCGACACCGTCCGCACCCTCCGGCTGACCTGGGACGACACCATCCGCCTCGGTGACCCGCTGACCGGCCGCGTCGAGATCGGCGCACTGGCCCGCCACCACGACGAGCGGGGCCGCCCGTTCGTCCGCGTCACCTCGGCCGCCGACTACCTGCGCCACGGGGTCCCGCTCGCCCGGGGCGCCTGCGAGGTCGACCTCACCCCGCACGACCGCGACCGCCCCACCCGGCCCGTCCACCACTACGACAACGCCGAGGTGGAGCGGATGGTGCGGGAACTGGACACCGAGGAACCACCGCGCGGCGGACGGCCCCGGTTCTGGAGCGACACCGCCGTCGGCGACACCGGGCCCACCCTCCTCAAAGGGCCTTTGTCACTGGCCGAGTTGATGGTGTGGGTGTTCGCCGAAGGCCGTCCGGTGCGTGCCGGCAACCTCCACCACGAGCGGCTGGCGGGTCTCCCGGGACGGCAGATCACCAACCCGGTCACCGGCTGGCCCGCCTGGGACCGCACCGACGCCTGGCTGGACTCCGCGGCCGCGCACACCGCCGGACTGCCCGCGCCCGCGGCCCGCGGCGGACTGCTGTTCTCCCTCGCCGGGCAGTACGTGACCCACTGGATGGGCGACGACGCGTTCCTGCGGCGGCTCGAGGCCGGGATCCTCCGGCCCCTGCTGTACGGCGACGCCCTGCGGCTCACCGGCACCGTCACCGACCGCTACCCCGCCACCGACGAGGCCGGCCACCGCCATCACGTGGTGACCCTGCGGGTCACCGGGGTCAACCAGCGGCACGAGACCGTCCTGGACTGCGCGGCCACCGTGTTCCTCCCCGACCGGGGCAGGATGGTGACGCTGCCCGTGGTCGGCGGACTGGCACCCCTCGGCGGACCGGCACCCGAACACCCCGGGGGCGAGTGATGCAGACCTTCGACGAGGCAGTCACCGAGTTCATCGAGCGCAGCCGCGAACTGCTCGGCCGGGAGAGCCCCGAGGACCGTCCGCCACCGCACCCGGCGCCCCTCGACCGCGACGCCGTCCCGGTGCCCAGCGCCCTGATCCTCGACCACGAGCTGATCCGCCGCTACGCCGGCACCATCGGGGACGACAACCCGCTGTACACCGACCCCGGCTACGGGGAGCGGTCCTGGCTCGGCAGTCAGATCGCCCCGGGCACCGTCCTGGTCCACGTCCGCTACCCCGGTGACCACGGCGCACAGCGGGCAGAAGGCTACCCGGTGGCCAACTTCCTGTCCGGAGTGGCCTGGGAGTTCTACGACGTGCTGCGTCCCGGGATGCGTTTCACCTCCTCGAAGATCCCCCGGGAGATGACCATCGGCCGGGCCCGCCAGGCCCGGGTGATCTCCCACCACTCGGAGACCTTCTACTGGGACAACAGCCAGGAGCTGGTGGCCAAGGCCTACGGACGGCTGATCCACCTGCCGGTGGAGGAGATGGGCGGCACCCGGGTGATGCCCGTCGAACGCCTGGGCAAGCGGATGTTCTACGACCACGAACCCCACCGCTACGGCCCCGAGGAGACCGAGGAGATCGTCACCGCGCTGCGGCGGCAGTCGCGGCGCGGCGCCCGGCCCCTGTGGTGGGAGGACGTCACCGAGGGCGAGCGACTGCCCCGGATCGTGCAGCCGCCGTACAGCATCCGCGACGAACTGACCTACCAGTCGCTGCACCACGGACTCAACGCCGCCTTCGACCGCACCCGGCTGGTGCGCGCCTTCCGCCCCGCCTTCCAGCGGTGCCGGCTCAACCCCGACTTCGCCAGAACCCATCCACTCACCGGCTGGCCCTACACCGCCTACGACGAACACGAGGACCGCCACCTCTCCGCCTACCGCTGCGAGCCGCTGCCGTTCGACTTCGGCATCCAGCGCGCGCAGATCCCGCTCCGGCTGCTCACCGACTGGGCGGGTGACACCGGCTTCGTCCACCGGATGTACACCTCCATGCGCAAACCCGTGTTCTACGGCGACACCGTGTTCTTCTCGGGCAAGGTGCTGCGCACCTACCGCGCCGAACGCACCGACAACACCGGCCGCACCGCCACCTACCCGGCGGTGGCCATCGAGATCGTGGGTACCAACCAGCGCGGCGAGGTGCACTGCCTCGGATACGCCACCGTCTTCCTGCCCTCCCGGACCTCCGGCGAGCCGGTGCTGCCCGTCCCGCACCCGGAGCGGCCCGGGTACGAACCGTTCGACGTCCACCGCCGAGCCGATTGGTACTGACGCCCATGGCCACCCTCGCCATCGCGGGCGGTGTCCCGCTCATCGAACCGCACCGGCACCGCCCCTGGCCCGACATCACCGACGAGGACCGCCGCGCGGTGGACCGGGTGCTCCGGCGCGGTATCACCGCGGGGCCGCACGCACCGGAGCTGAAGGCGCTGGAGGAGGAGTACGCCGCATACGTGGGCGTCCGCCACTGCGTGGCCACCAACGCGGGCACCTCCTCGCTGCACGCCGCCCTGGCCGCGGTCGGCGTCCGGCCCGGCGGCCAGGTCATCGTGCCCGCCTACACCTTCGTGGCCTCCGCGCTGGCCGCCGTCCACCAGGGCGCCGAGGTGGTCTTCTGCGATGTCGACCGCCGCTCCTTCAACCTCGATCCCACCCGGCTGGAAGCGCTGATCACCGACCGCACCCAGGCCGTCATGGCCGTGCACATCCACGGTGAACCCGCCGACCTCGACCCCATCCTCGCCATCGCCCGGCGGCACGGTGTCCCGGTGGTGGAGGACAACTCCCAGGCCCATGGCATCCGTTACAAGGGCCGGGTCACCGGCTCCTTCGGCCAGGCGTCCGGCGCCAGCATCAACCAGTCCAAGAACCTCTCCGGCGGCGAGGGCGGCCTGTTCACCACCGACCGCGAGGACCACGCCCGCACCGCCCGGCGGATGGTGCTCTACGGCGAGGACGTAACTGCGGACGCGGCCCGCCCGTACTGGTCGCACGGCGTGGGCTGGAACTACCGCGGCCAGGAGATGGTGTGCGCCCTCGCCCGCAGCCAGCTGCGCCGCCTGGAGGAGTACAACGCGCGCGCCCAGGCCAACGCCGAACGGCTCACCGCGGGGCTCGCCGGACTCAAGGGTCTCCAGCCGCCCCGGCACAGTCCCAACGGCGGCTGCTCGTACTGGAAATACGCGCTCCGGGTGTGCCCGGAGGAGCTCGGCTTCGACGGCGACCCCCGCGATCTGCGCGACCGCGTGCTGTACGCGCTGCGCGGCGAAGGCGTCGAGGCCGGCATCTGGCAGCCGCAGCCGGTCCCCGCGCAACCGGTGTTCCGCCGCGCCATCCAGGTGTGGCACCCCCGCACCGACGCGGTCCCGCTGCGCCCCTGGGACCGGTCGGAGTACCCGGTGGCGTCCGAGCTGTGCGATGTCACCCTGAGCCTGGGAACGGTGCGGCACCCGCTCTACGTCCAGGACGCGGAGCTGATGGACGGCTACATCAGCGCCGTGGACAAGGTGATGGCGAACCTGGACACGGTGCTGACGGCATCCGCCGAGTACTCCCCGCGCCCGACCGACACCCCCTGCTGAGCCCCTTCCCCCGGAGGTCCGGTGAACGTCACGGAAACCATCGAGTTCCTGCGCAGCAACGCACTCACCTTCTCCGCCCGCCCCGGGAAGCTGGAGGTGGTGCACACCATGGCCAGCCGGGTGGAGGCCGCCGGGGTCCCGGGCATCTTCCTGGAGGCCGGGGTGGCCATGGGCGGATCGGCGATCGTGATCGCCCGGACCAAGGCGCGGGACCGGCCGCTGCGGCTCTACGACGTGTTCGCCATGATGCCCCCGCCGGGCGACCGGGACGACGAGAAGTCGCACGCGGACCACACGGCGCTGCTGGAGGGGGTGGTCGGGCGCGAGGCGGACCGGATCTACCTCGAGCACAGCGGCGATCTGCTGGCGTTCACCCGGGAGAACATGCGCCGGGTGGGCATCGACCCCGACGAGGCGGGCATCGGCTTCGTCAAGGGTCTGTACGAGGACACCCTGAGGGTCGACGAGCCGGTGGCCTTCGCCCACATCGACTGCGACTGGTACGACTCGGTGCGGCTGTGCGTCGAGCGGATCGCGGACCGGATCAGCCCCGGCGGCATCGTGCTCTTCGACGACTACGTGGTCTACGACGGCTGCCGCCGGGCGGTGCACGAATGGCTCGGCCGGGACGACCGGTTCCGGGTCATCCACGCCGACCGGACACTGGCCGTCCAGCGGACAGCCGGATGACCCGGACCCCGGCCATCAGATCGGTGCGATACGGGCCCAGATCGAGGTCGGGCGCGGAGGTGTAGAAGTGGCCCCAGCCGCCGAGCCAGCCGGGGGAGTCCGGATAGCCCAGGATCATTCCGGGGTCCTCCAGGCCCCCGAGGTGGAGCACCCGGTCCGCCTCGACCCCGCCCGCGTTCCCCAGGTCCTGCGAGGGCATCGGGGCGAAGCCCATCCGCCGCTTGAAGCTGAACAGCCCGGCCTTGGCGATATGGCCGTAGACATTCGGCTCGGTGCCCAGGCTCGTGGCGGTGAACCCCCGCTCCCGGCTGGCGCGCACGGCCTCCAGATAGACCGCCCGGGACAGCCCGGTGTCCCGGAACCGCCCGGCCACCGCGGCGTACCGGATCTTGGTGTACGGCGCGCCCGGGGCGGCCACCACCAGACAGCCGCCGAGCAGCTCCGCCCCCGCACAGGCCCACACCGCGAAGAAGGGCCCGCCGAGGATGGCCTCGCGCTGACCGCCGGCGTAGGGAACGCCGTGACGCATCGTGCCGATGTGGTGGTGGTAGATGTGCAGAAAGGCATCCAGCGCGGTGGCCTCGACGGGCTCCTGGACCACGAACCGCACCCCGTCCTCGGCCGCGATCCGGCGGGCGCGGCGGACGCTCCACCGCTCGCCCTTCGGCAGCCGGGCGAGGAACTCCTCGTCGCTGTCCCGGGTTTCGGTGATCCAGCTGATCTTCGCCGGTTTGGGTACGAAGCCACGGGCGCGCAGTGCGGACCAGGCGTCGCGCGGGGGTTCGGCGACCCGCAGCACATCGGCGTTCCCGCCGCCGTTCTGGACGCCCTCCGTGTGGCCCGCGCCGTCCAGCGCCTCGTCGAGCGTCAGCCACCGTACGGTCAGCCCGTCCTCGTCGCGTGTCTCCACCGGTCACCCCCGGCCGCGGTGGGTGTGGGCCCGCGCGATCCGGTCGAACCGCCGGTGCTGTATCCGGTCGGCCACCTCCAGATCGGCGGCCAGCCCCGCGTCGCCGGCGGTGCGCACATAGGCCAGAAGGTGCCGGGGTGCACACCCCCGGCTGCATTTTGTCTCGTAGGAGCCCATCGAGTACGAGATCGAGGAAATCCCCTCGCTGATGGCCACCTGGATCGGATGGTAAAAGAGGAGGTTGAAATAGAGATAGATGTCCGATCCCGCGGAATAGTCGAATCCGGGGAACCGGGCCCACCATACCGGTCCGTCCTCGATGAAGGTCACGAACCCCAGTGCGCGTCCCTGTCGCCGGGCGACGAAGACCGTCATCGCGTCACCGACATGTTCACGCAGTTCCCGGTAATCGGCGACGGTGGCCTCCAGATCGGCCTTTCTGCCGTATTTCCGGCGCCATTGGAGCTCCAGGCCCGCCAATTCCGGGCCGAGCGCCTCGGCGCCGTGCCGCTCGACGGTCACCCCCGCTTCGGCGAACCCCCGCACCTCCCGCTGGATCGACCACCGGCGCTTTGCGCTGAAGCCGCGCAGATATCCGTCGAAGCTGTCCCAGGTGATCGGAAGGTGGCAGTCCGCCCCCACCGACACCCGGGTGTACCCCCGCTCCCGCAGCACGGTGTCCACGGTGGCGTCGGCGTCCTCGATGAAGTAGACCCAGCAGACCAACTCCGCCGAAGCGGCTTCGGCCTGCCGCTCCAACGCGTCCGTGGCGAGGCCGAGGGCGTCCGCGCGCTCCCGTGGGGACAGCGTCCCGGCGTAACTGACGCCCCCCATCCGCCCCGGTGAGCCGCTCACCACGGAAGGGCGGGACTCCAGAGTCCTGAGCCGTCCGCGCAGCCGTGCCAGCGCCGCCGCGCCGCCGGGCTCGGCCGCGACGTCCTCCTCCGGGATGTCGTCCATGACCAGAAAGCGCGCCGGGTCATAACCCGGATGGGAGTCGCTGTCGGTGAGAAAGGCGGGCGCCCCCAGAACCGCTTCACCATCCGGTCCCGCCACCCCGATGAACCGCGGCTTCCCGTGAATGGTCGCGCTTCGGGCCCGTAACCAGTCGAAACTGAGATAGGCCGAGGGATGGGACAGACTCTCCCACCACTCCCGGGAGATTTCCGAGGGATCGGAATACGCATGGACGGTGAGTGCGGAAAGCGTGCCCTGGTCGGAATCGCGGCCAGATGAGTACACCAAGTCTCCCCAATCTGCGACGATCAAACCCACCGTACCGCACGGCACGGCATTCCGTTGACCCTCCGTCAATACCGGATCGGCAATCCCTTCAGAAGGATCTTGAGGGGTGAAACGGGGTCAGCCGACGAGGTGGTAGGGGTTCTCCACCAGCCTGCCGCCGACCCAGATCTTCGCGTGGGCCTTGACCAGCGGGACGATCAGGTCGCCGCCGAACACCTCCAGGTCGTACATGCAGACGCCCACCTGGGGATACGACCCCAGCCAGGGCGCCACCCGCATCTCGTACCGGATCAGTCCGCGGATGAAGGCGGGCCGGAGCAGTGGTCCGGCCCAGCTCATATCGGCGGTCAGCCGGGCCATATCGCCGTCGTGGCCGTGGAACATCTCCGCCGACCAGTCGGCCATCCGGCGCAGCATCCGGTCGCCGTCGAAGGCCCCGTCCTCCAGATAGCCGTCCTGCGGCACCTTGATCTGGAGGCGGCCGGACGGACCGTCGCCGGAGGGCGTCTCGTGTGCGGCCAGCGTCTCGCGGAACGAGGTGGCGTCGTCCGGCGCGGCCAGCAGCAGACAGATGTGCCCGGCCCGCAATCCGTCGGCGAGGAACGGGCGGACCAGCTCGTCCCGTTCGGTGGGCCCCCGGTAGAGCGCGCACAGATGGTCGCCCGGAGCCACGGGTATCCCGTCCCAGGAGACCGCGGTCTCCTGGCCGGCTGCCGCTGTGTGCTGAGCCATCGAACCCTCCGATCAGGACGCTCCGTCCAGGACCTTCCACACCCGGGTGGCGACGTGCAGGTTCAGTCGGCTGTCGACGTTCGCGAGATCGCTGCCGCTGACGTCGCGGATGCGCCGCAGCCGGTAGCGCAGGGTGCTGCGGTGGATCCCGAGGGCGGCGGCCGTGGCGTCGTAGTTGCCGCCGCACTCGAAGTACTGGGAGAGGGTCTGTGTCAGATCCGTGTGGTGCGCCGCGTCGTAGTCCAGCAGGGGGCCCAGCCACACCCGGACGAACCGCTGGATCTCCCGGTGGTCGCTGCCCGGACCGAGCAGCCGGTACAGACCCAGGTCGTCGAAGGTGGTGGTGCCGTGGGGGACGCGGGACCGCCGGCGCACCTCCAGGGCGCGCAGAGCCTCCCGGTACGCGCGCGGTATCCCGCCCGGGGTGTCACAGCGGGCGCTGACACCGATCGCGCCGTTGGGGGAGCCCAGTTCGCGGACGACCGCCTGGTACAGCGCGTCCCCCCGCGGTGGCCCCTGGCACACCAGCACGGCCATGCCCGGCCGTCTCGCCAGCAGCGACCGGCCCCGCAACCCCGCGGCCGCCCGGCCGACCGCCTGGAGGAACGCGTCGTCGGCCGCCCGGTCCGCCCACTGCGCCACGGCGAGGTGGTGCGCACCGCGCAGATCGTGGCCGACCGCGGCGGCCCGGGCGTAGGCGCTCTCGTCGTCGGTACCGGTGATCAGGTCGTCCACCAGCTCTCGGCGCAGCCGCAGCTCGACCTCGGCGAGGCTGCGCACATGGGCCAGCTCCACGGCGAGTACGGCGCACGCGTGGTCGAGGACGAAGACGTCCTCGTCACCGGCGCTTACGTCCGGGTCGATCAGGGCCATGGCGCCGAGCACCTCACCGCGGTGGGTAACCGCGGCGACCAGCCGCCTGCCCGCCCGGACCGGATGCGCCCGGCGGGCCGCCTCCTGGAGAAGCTCCTCGTGCCGGGTCGCGTCGGGTTTCGGATAGCGCGTGGGGCGGCCGGGTCCGGCCCAGGCCCGGAGGTTGCCGAAACGGTCCTCGACGGCGACGGGGCGGCCGGTGAGGCGGTGCACGGCGGTGGCGATGCCCGCCACCCCGCCACCGGCGGCCGCGGTCTCGGCGAGCACCTCATGGACGCTGCGCTGATGCTCCAGGGTGGAGACGGCGGTGGCCAGCCGGGTGTTCACAGCCGCCCGGTCCTCGTTCAGCTGCCGCAGTTCCCGGGCATGATCGCGGTCCAGCCGCCGTGCGGTGGCGATCGCCAGCGCCGCCGCGGTCTGCTGCGCCAGGACACGGATCAGGAAGACATCGCCGTCGGCCGGGGGCGCGGGGGCGCTCACCACCAGATAGCCGCCGGCGCCGTCCCGGGTGTGGTGCAGGGCGACCGCCCAGCCCCACTCCCGGCCCGGCACCCGGACCGGCCCGTCCTGGCCGCGCAGCCGGTGCAGCTGATCGGCGAGTCCGTCCACACCGTCCGCGGCGCCATCGGCGGACCGGTCGCCGTCGGCGGACGGATACAGGGGAGCCTCACCGAGGACGGCGACACCCGCCTCGGCCCGGCAGGGGCCGAGTGCTCCCACGGAGGTCATCGCCAGCCGCAGGATGTCCGCCTCGTCCTCCCGCGCATTCATGATCATCGAGAGCACGGACAGGCTGTACAGATTGGCCAC
The DNA here is from genome assembly GCF_013364155.1 of Streptomyces sp. NA02950. NCBI lineage: Bacteria > Bacillati > Actinomycetota > Actinomycetes > Kitasatosporales > Streptomycetaceae > Streptomyces > Streptomyces sp. NA02950. The sequence goes on from NZ_CP054916.1 coordinate 8,264,092, forward strand.
GTGCTCCCGGCCCCAGGTGTCCGGGCGGGAAGGAGCGCCCTCGCCCGGCGTGGCGGTCATGGTGGAGGTCCCAGCGCTTCGCGTCGAGAAACCGTCTCTCGATCCTTCATCCAGGCTACCCACCCGGCGGTGTTTCCGGGCGTCCGGCGGCCGGGGCGGCGATCACCCCGCCGTGTGTGTACCCGGGGGAGGACCAGCGCGCCGAGATTCGACCCCGCAGGCGCAGGCGCACCGGCCCCGGGGCTTGCGACGGTGAGGATGTAGGTCTTTCACCGAGCCCCGTCCGGATTTGTCGGTGCGCACCGGGGCGGGTGCCCGTCGGCGCCTCGGAAGGAGCGGCCATGGCCAAGGCAGTCGGAATCGACCTGGGCACCACCAACTCGGTGATCGCTGCGTGGGAGGGCGGCGAGGCCTCGGTCGTACCCAACTCCGAAGGCAGTCGCACCACCCCCTCCGTCGTGGCGTTCACCGACAGCGGCGAGCGCCTGGTGGGCCAGCTGGCGCGGCGCCAGGCGATCCTGAACCCCAAGGGCACCATCTACTCGGCCAAGAGGTTCATCGGCCGGATGTACGACGAGATCCCTGACGAGGCCAGGGCGGTCGCCTATGACGTCGTCGAGGGCGAGGGGGGTGTGGCGCGCTTCGAGGTCGGCGACAAGCTGTACGCACCGGAGGAGATCAGCGCCCTGGTGCTGCGCAAACTGGCCGACGACGCGGGGAAGCAACTGGGGGAGCGGGTGACCGAGGCGGTCATCACCGTGCCCGCCTACTTCAACGACGCACAGCGCACCGCCACCAAGGACGCGGGCCGGATCGCCGGTCTCGAGGTGCTGCGGATCATCAACGAGCCGACCGCGGCCGCCCTCGCCTACGGCATGGACAAGAAGCAACACGAGACGGTGCTCGTCTTCGACCTCGGCGGCGGCACCTTCGACGTGTCCATCCTCGACGTCGGGGACGGAGTGGTGGAGGTGCGCTCGACCGCGGGTGACAGCCACCTGGGCGGCGACGACTTCGACCGCCGTCTGGTGGACCACCTCGCCGACTCCTTCCAGCAGGACAACGGCATCGACCTGCGGCAGGACCCGCAGGCGCTCCAGCGGCTCTTCGAGGCCGCCGAGAAGGCCAAGACCGAGCTGAGCACGGTCACCCAGGCCCAGGTCGGCCTGCCGTTCATCACCGCCGACGCCGCGGGCCCGAAACACCTGACCCAGTCGGTGATGCGGTCCACCTTCGAGCAGCTCACCGCCGATCTGGTGGAGCGCTGCCTCGGCCCGGTCGAGCAGGCCATGGCCGACGCCAAGGTGGGCGGGAACGACATCGACGAGGTGATCCTGGTCGGCGGCTCCACCCGGATGCCCGCCGTGCAGGCCCTGGTCCGCCGGCTCACCGGTGGCAAGGAGCCCAATATGAGCGTCAACCCCGACGAGGTGGTGGCGCTGGGCGCCGCGATCCAGGCCGGGGTGCTCAAAGGCGAGGTCAAGGACGTCCTGCTGCTGGACGTCACCCCGCTGTCGCTGGGTGTGGAGACCCGCGGCGGTGTGATGACGAAGATCATCGACCGGAACACCACCATCCCGGTGCGCCGCACGGAGACCTTCTCCACCGCCGACGACAACCAGCCCGCCGTCGACGTCGTGGTCCTCCAGGGCGAGCGCGAGCGCGCCGCCGACAACCGGGTGCTCGGCCGCTTCCAGCTGACCGACATCCGCCCGGCGCCGCGCGGCGAACCGCAGATCGAGGTCACCTTCGACATCGACGCCAACGGCATCCTCAATGTCACCGCACGGGACCGGGACACCGGCAAGGAGCAGTCCATCCGGATCACCGAGAGCTCCAACCTCGACCGCACCGAGGTGGAGCGCATGGTCACCGAGGCCGAGCGCAACCGGGGCGCGGACCAGGCGCTGCGCGAGGCCGTGGACATCCGCAACGAGCTGGACGCCGTCGCCTACCAGGTCGAGAAGCGGCTGACCGAGCTGGGCGCGGCGGCGCCCTCCCACGAGAAGGCGCGCGCCGAGATGCTGGTGTCCGACGCCCGCCAGGCCGTCAAGGACGAGGCGGGCGCCGACCGGACCCGGCCGCTGATCTCCGAGCTCCAGCAGATCCACGCCGGGCTCACCGCCCATGGCGCGGCGGGCGCGGAAGGCGGTCCCGCGGGCGGCGCCGGCCCCGCCGGGGCACCGGGCACCGGGCCGGGCGCGGCCGGTGGGGGCGGCGACGACGTCATCGACGCCGAGTTCGACAAGGACTGAGGCGGTGACCCATGTCCACCCGCTCACAGCAGCCGGATCCGGTGCCCGAGGGCGCCGTGCCGGACCCCGAGCAGGAGCTGCCCGCCGCCGAGGGCCGGGAGCGGGCGGAGCCGCCGCCGGAGCCCGGCCCGGACGCGGCCACCGGCCCGGACACGCACGAGCAGGACACCACCGCACGGGCCCTGGCCGAACTGGAGGACCGCTGGCGGCGCGCCCTGGCCGACCTGGACAACCTCCGCAAGCGCCACGCCCGCGAGCTGGAGCGGGAGCGGGCCGCCGAGCGCGCCCGTACGGCCACGACCCTGCTGCCCGTCATCGACAACCTCGAACTCGCCCTGGCCCATGCCGAGGCCGCCCCCGGTGCGATCGTCGAAGGCGTCAAGGCCGTGCGGGACCAGGCCGTGGACGCCTTCGCCCGCCTCGGCTACGAACGCCACTCCGAGACCGGGGTGCCGTTCGACCCGGCCCGGCACGAGGTGGTCAGCGTGGTGGAGGACCCCGAGGCCGAACCGGGAACGGTGGTCCAGGTCCTCCGCCCCGGCTACGGGGACGCGGACCGCCAGCTCCGGCCGGTCGCCGTCGTCGTGGCCAAACGGGAGTGACCGGCCATGGCACGGGACTTCTACGACGTACTCGGTGTCTCGCGGGGCGCGGGCGCCGACGAGATCCAGCAGGCGTACCGCAACCTGGCCCGCAAGCACCATCCGGACGTCAACAGGGACCCGCGGGCAGAGGAGCGGTTCAAGGAGCTCAACGAGGCGTACAGCGTGCTCTCCGACCCCGGGACCCGTGCCCGCTACGACCGGTTCGGCGAGGACTTCCGCAGGATCCCCGAGGACTGGGAGGAGCGGGTCGGCGCCGCCGCCGGAGGGGGCGGCGGTGGCTTCCGCGGCTGGACCGCCTCGGGCGACGGCGGCCACCGGGTCCGGGTGGTCCGCGGCTTCGGTGACGACCAAGGGGGAGCGGGCGTCGGCTTCGAGGACCTCTTCGGATCGTTCTTCGGCGCCGGTGGCGGTGGCGGCGTACGCGTGGACGTCCCCGGGGCCGACCAGGAGGCCGAACTGCCGCTCACCGTGGAGCAGGCCTACCGCGGCGGGCGGCGCGGTGTCACCCTCGCCGGAGCCGAGGGACAGCGCACCTACGACGTCGACGTCCCGCCCGGGGTCACCGACGGGCAGCGCGTCCGGCTGGCCGGACAGGGCGGCCGGGGCAGCGGTGACGCCCCCGCGGGCGATCTGTATCTGCGGGTACGGATCCAGCCGCATCAGCGGTTCCGCCTGGACGGCCGGAACATCCACGTCCAGCTTCCGGTCACGCCCTGGGAGGCCGCCCTGGGCGCGACCGTCCCCGTGCCCACCCCCGGCGGCACCGCCAAGGTCACCGTCCCGGCCGGATCCTCCAGCGGGCGGCGGCTGCGGCTGCGCGGCGAGGGCATGCCCAACCCCCGCGGGACGGGCGGTGATCTCTACGCCGAGATCAGCGTCAAGGTGCCGCCCCGCCTCGACGACCGCGAGCGCGAGCTGTTCGAGAAGCTCGCCGCCGCCTCCTCGTTCGACCCCAGGAGGGCGTCATGAGCACCCATGCCACCGGGCCGGAGGCCGCCGCACCGGCCACCCCGCCCGTCGCCACCGCCCGCTTCGCCCTGGTGCCCGCCCGCAGGCTCTCGCTGGAGACCGTGGCGCGCCGGTCCGGACTCCACCCCGATCTGGTGCGGCGTTTCGTCGCCCTGGGCCTCGTCGGCGCCGAACGCGACGCCGGGGGGCGGCTGGTGTTCGCCCCCACCGCTCCGGCGACACTCGCCCGCGTCCAGCGGCTGCGCACCGGACTGTGCCTGAACTACGCATCCATCGGTCTGGTGCTCGATCTGCTCGACCGCATCGACCGGCTCGAGGCAGCCCTGCGCCGCGGCGGCACGAGGAGTGATCAACCACCATGGACATGAACCGCCTCACCCAGAGGTCCCAGGAGGCCCTCCAGGGCGCCCAGTCCATGGCCATGCGGCTCGGCCAGACCGAGGTCGACGGTGAGCATCTGCTCCTCGCCCTGCTCGACCAGCCCGGGGGCCTGGTGCCCCGGCTGCTCGACCAGCTCGGCGCCGACCCCACCGCGTTGCGCACCATGCTGGAGTCCGAGGTGGCCCGCAAACCGAAGGTCACCGGCCCCGGCGCCATCCCCGGCCAGGTCTTCGTCACCCAGCGGCTGGCCCAGGTGCTGGACGAGGCCGAGAAGGAGGCCAAGCGGCTCAAGGACGAGTACGTCTCGGTGGAACACCTCGTCCTCGCACTCGCCGACGAGGGTTCGGGCACCGCCGCCGGACGGGTGCTCAAGTACCACGGTGTCACCAAGGAGGCGTTCCTCTCCGCCCTCACCCACGTCCGCGGCAGCCAGCGCGTCACCTCCGCCAACCCCGAAGTGGCCTACGAGGCGCTCGAGAAGTACGGCCGCGACCTGGTGCTCGAAGCCCGCTCCGGCACACTCGACCCGGTCATCGGCCGGGACGCCGAGATCCGCCGGGTGACCCAGATCCTCAGCCGCAAGTCCAAGAACAACCCGGTGCTCATCGGCGACCCCGGCGTCGGCAAGACCGCTGTCGTCGAGGGACTGGCCCAGCGCATCGTCCGCGGCGACGTCCCCGAAGGGCTGCGGGAGAAGACCGTGTTCGCCCTCGACATGGGCTCCCTGGTGGCCGGGGCCAAGTACCGGGGTGAGTTCGAGGAACGGCTCAAGGCCGTGCTCAGCGAGGTCAAGGCCGCCGCCGGGCGGATCCTGCTCTTCGTCGACGAACTGCACACGGTCGTCGGCGCCGGAGCCGCCGAAGGCGCCATGGACGCCGGGAACATGCTCAAGCCCATGCTGGCCCGCGGTGAACTGCACATGATCGGCGCCACCACCCTCGACGAGTACCGCAAGCACATCGAGAAGGACGCCGCCCTCGAACGCCGCTTCCAGCAGGTCCTGGTGGACGAGCCCAGCGTGGAGGACACCATCTCCATCCTGCGCGGACTGCGCGAACGCCTCGAGGTGTTCCACGGCGTCAAGATCCAGGACACCGCCCTGGTCTCCGCCGCCGCCCTCAGCCACCGCTACATCAGCGACCGGTTCCTGCCCGACAAGGCCATCGACCTGGTGGACGAGGCCTGCGCCCGGCTGCGCACCGAGATCGACTCCATGCCCGCCGAACTCGACGAGGTCACCCGCCGGGTCACCCGGCTGGAGATCGAGGAAGCCGCGCTCTCCAAGGAGACCGACCCGGCCAGCCGGACCCGGCTGGCGGAACTGCGCAGGGAACTGGCCGATCTGCGGGCCGAGGCCGACGCCGAACACGCCCAGTGGGAGGCCGAACGGCAGTCCATCCGCCGGGTGCAGGAACTGCGCCAGGAACTGGAACAGGTCCGCCTCGAGGCCGAGGAGGCCGAACGCGCCTACGACCTCAACCGTGCCGCCGAACTGCGCTACGGACGGCTACGGGAACTGGAACGCAGACTGGCCGCCGAGGAGGAACAGCTCGCCGCCCAACAGGGAGCACACCGGCTGCTCCGCGAGGTCGTCACCGAGGACGAGATCGCCGGGATCGTCGCCTCCTGGACCGGTGTCCCCGTCTCCCGCCTCCAGGAGGGCGAACGGGAGAAGCTGCTGCGCCTCGACGAGATCCTGAGCGACCGGGTCATCGGCCAGGAGGAGGCCGTCAAACTGGTCTCCGACGCCATCATCCGGGCCCGCTCCGGTATCCGCGACCCGCGCCGGCCGATCGGCTCGTTCATCTTCCTCGGCCCCACCGGCGTCGGAAAGACCGAGCTGGCCAAGACCCTCGCCGCGGCGCTGTTCGACTCCGAGGAGAACATCATCCGGCTGGACATGAGCGAGTACCAGGAGCGCCACACGGTCAGCCGGATGCTCGGCGCGCCGCCCGGATACGTCGGCTTCGAGGAGGGCGGTCAGCTCACCGAGGCGGTGCGGCGCAAGCCGTACTCGGTGGTGCTCTTCGACGAGATCGAGAAGGCGCACCGCGATGTGTTCAACACGCTGTTGCAGGTCCTCGACGACGGGCGGATCACCGACGCCCAGGGGCATGTGGTCGACTTCCGCAACACCGTGATCATCATGACCTCCAACATCGGCTCCGAACACCTCCTGGACGGCGTCACCTCCCAGGGAGAGCTCAAACCGGACGCCCGCAGCCTGGTCATGAGCGAACTGCGCGGCCACTTCCGCCCCGAGTTCCTCAACCGGGTCGACGACATCGTGCTCTTCAAGCCGCTCGGCGAACCCCAGATCGAGCGCATCGTGGAGCTCCAGTTCGACGAGCTGCGCAGGCGTCTCGGCGAGCGCCGGATCACCGTCGAACTCACCCCGGCCGGCCGCGAGGCCATCGCCCACGAGGGCTACGACCCGGTGTACGGCGCCCGGCCCCTGCGCCGCTTGATCTCCCACGAGGTCGAAACCCTCATCGGACGCGCCCTGCTGCGCGGTGACGTCCAGGACGGCGCCGTCGTACGTGTCGACGCCCAGCACGGTGAACTCATGGTCAGTTACGAGCAGTTCGAGACCGCGGGAGCGGGAGAGGCGGCGTGAGAAGCGTGTCGTCCGGGATCGTGACATGCGCCCACTGCGGACACGCCAACGAGGTGCCCGCCGTGGCCGAGGGGCGGCCGCGCTGCGGCAACTGCAAGGAGCCGCTGCCGTGGATCACCGACGCGGGCGACGACGACTTCGCCGACATCGCCGAGAAGGCCACCCCACTCGTCCTGGTGGACTTCTGGGCCACCTGGTGCGGACCCTGCCGGATATCCACCCCCGCACTGGAACAGGTCGCCCGGGAACTCGCCGGAACCATCAAACTCGTCACCGTCGACCTCGACCGCAACCCACGGCTCGCCGAGCGGTTCGGCATCCAGGCCGTGCCGACCCAGCTGATCCTCGACCGGGGCAAGACGGTTGCCCGCCGCGCGGGCGCGGCTCCCGCGGCAACCCTGCGCGCCTGGGCCGACCTGGTGATGACCGGCCTGCTGGACTGCCAGAAGAGGTGAACGCGTCATGACCATCGAATCCGATCCACATCTGAGCATGGTGCGCGAAGTCACCCCGCGCACCCCCGAAGGATGCGAGGAATGCCTGCGCATCGGCTCCCCCTGGGTCCATCTGCGGCTCTGCCTCACCTGCGGACACGTCGGCTGCTGCGACTCCTCACCGCTGAAGCACGCCCGCGCGCACGCCTACGCCGAGGAGCACCCCATTGTGGAGCCCCTGGAGCCGGCCGAGGAGTGGCGGTGGTGCTACGCCCATGAGGCCCTGGCCTGATGACATCCAAGCTCCGCCCGGCCGGACCGCCGAGCCGGACGGTGATCGCACACATCCGCTCATCAGTGGCACAACCGGAGGTGATGGACGATGAGCATGCCGGTGAGACGACAGCGGGGCCAAGGGGCGATGGAGCGCCCCCGGTGGGCCCGGAATCCGCTGGCGGAATTCGACGATCTGCTCAACCAGATGGGCGGGTTGCTCGAATCCACGGTCGGGAGCACGGCACCCGGCGCCGGACTGGTGGTCTGGACGCCGTCCGCCGATGTGACCGAGGCCGACGACGCGTACCACATCGAGCTCGAACTTCCCGGTGTCAGCCGCAGGGACGTCGACATCGAGGTCAGCGGCCAGGAAGTGGCCGTCACCGGCGAGATCGCGGAACGGGAGCGCAAGGGCGTGCTGCGCCGCAGCGGCCGCCGTACCGGCCGCTTCGAGTACCGGATGCTGCTCCCGGGTGAAGTGAACACCGAACGCGTCAAGGCCACCATGTCCGAGGGGGTGCTGACGATCACCGTCCCCAAGGCGGAGACCGCCAAGCCCCGCCATATCGAGATCACCGAGAGGGCCGAGGGCGGCTGACGCCGCGGGCCCGGGCTCTCTCCTCGCGGTGGCCCGCCACATGCGGGCCGCCGCGGGGCACGGAAGGACCCCACGATGGTTGCGACAGGCTTTGCCTCATTCGACACCACGGTCGACAAGTCCAACCGGCTCCTGCGGGAGATCGAGGACGCCTACGGCTGGCCCAAGGAGCGCCGGAAGCAGTCGTACGCCGCCCTCCGGTCCGTACTGCACCACCTGCGGGACCGGCTGCCGGTGGACGAGGCCGTCCAGTTCGGCGCACAGCTGCCCACCCTGCTGCGCGGTGTCTACTACGACGGCTGGAAACCCGCGGAGACCCCGGTGAAGATGAACGGCGAGGAATTCCTCCGCCGGGTCCGGGAGGACTTCCCGTACGCCATCCACGGGGACACCGAGCAATTGGTGCGCACCGTGCTCCAGGCGCTGCGACGGCACGTCAGCGAGGGCGAGTGGAAGGATCTCAAGGCGCGGATGCCCGCTTCACTGGCGTCCATGATCCCGTAGCGGCCCCGCCATCCCGTAACCGCCATCATCCCCGGGCGACATCGGTCCGGGCGGCGCGGACCCCCGCTGGCGAGGAATGTGGGCGGGGACGATAGTGGAAGGGAAGAATTCCCCGAAGATGGGAGGACGCAATGATTGTCCTCGGGCTCATTCTTCTCATCATCGGCGCGCTGACCGGCGTCTCCATCCTGTGGACCATCGGAATCATCCTGCTGGTCATCGGCGCGGTTCTGTGGATCATGGGCTCCCTCGGCCACGCCGTGGGCGGCCGGAAGCACTATTGGTAGCGTCCCCGACCCGGGCGGTGTTTCCCCTCATGGTGACGCCACGCGTCCGTGCGGCTACTGTTCGCGCCACTCCTGGATCAGCTCCCCGATGGTGTCGCGCAGCACGGCCCTCCGGTCACCGGCGCTCCGGGTCACATCGATCCGTCCGGCCACGTCCTCGAGCGCGCGCCGGAACGCGGGATCCTCGTCCATGAGGGCAGCCCCGCCGGCGCCGGCGGTGTCGACCGCCAGTGCCGCACCCACCCGGGAGCCGGGGTCCTCGGTGAGGACCATGTCCGCACCCTGGCCAGCTCCCGCTGGGCATCGAGATGGCCATGGTGGCCGCGCGGGGAGCCAGGACAGAATTTGACGAGGTTTCCGGCCCCGTTCTGCGCGTTGGCCATGACCTCGGTTCGGTGGGCGTGCCCGACCGGTCCGGTGACCACATATGCGGATCGCGGGGGCCGACGCGCCCCGAAGCGGGGTCAGATGATCTCGCGGATGGCCGCTTCGAAACCTTCCACATGGCTGGCGGCGAGGGCGGCGGCCTTCTGCGGATCGCCGTCGATGACGGCCCGCAGGAGTGGTCCGTGCTCGCGCACATGCCCGGCCAGCCCCGGCAGCCGGTCGATGAACAGGCACCAGATGCGGGTGGCCAGGTTGTCGTAGCGGATCAGGGTGTCCTGGAGATACGGGTTGTAGGTGGTGGCGTAGAGGGCCCGGTGCACCGCCATGTCCAGCCGGATGAGATCCGCGCCGCCGTCCGGGGCGGCGTGGCTCTCGTTCTCCAGCCTGGTCAGCAGCTCACCGAGCCCGGTGCGGTCGCGGTCGGTGGCGCGTCCGGCGGCCAGGGAGGCGGCGAGCGGTTCGAGCTGCTGGCGGACCTCCGAGATATGTCCGAGGTCGGCGATCTGGACCTCGGTGGCGAAGGTGCCACGACGGGGATAGGCGACGATCAGCCGCTCGGTCTCCAGGCGCTTGAGCGCTTCGCGCACGGGGGTGCGGCCGAAGCCGAGCTCGGTGGCGATCCGCTCGTCGTTGACCGGCTCGCCGGGGCGGATGCGCAGGGTCACAAGACGCTCGGAAATCGCCTGGTAGGCGCGGTCGGCCAGGGTCTGGCCGCCCTGGCCCGCGACGGCTGAAGAAGTCACCCGGATCCCTCCCTTGACGCGCCCGGAAACGCACTCCTACCGTACCTCAACAGGCAACTGATATATCAGTCGCCTTCTAGTCGGTCCTCAAGGGAGTTCGTATGACTGCCGCCATCCCCGACCAGCGAGCGGCTCGCTCCGCGGTGCTCTCCGAGCAGCTCCACGACGCCGACCCCGAGGTCTCCGCGGCGATCGAGGCGGAGCTGGCCCGTCAGCGCGGGACCCTGGAGATGATCGCCAGCGAGAACTTCGCCCCGCTCGCGGTCATGCAGGCGCAGGGCTCGGTGCTCACCAACAAGTACGCCGAGGGCTACCCCGGCCGCCGTTACTACGGCGGCTGCGAGCACGTGGACATCGTCGAGCGGCTCGCGATCGACCGGGTGAAGGAGCTGTTCGGCGCCGAGGCGGCCAATGTGCAGCCGCATTCCGGCGCCCAGGCCAACGCGGCCGCCATGGCGGCACTGCTGGAGCCCGGCGACACCATCCTGGGACTCGACCTGGCGCACGGCGGTCATCTGACCCACGGGATGCGGATCAACTTCTCCGGGCGGCTGTACACCGTGGCCGCGTACCAGGTCGGCGAGGACCACCACCGCATCGACATGGAGCGGGTCCGCGAGCTGGCCCGGGAACACCGGCCGAAGCTGATCGTGGCCGGGTGGTCCGCGTACCCGCGCCACCTGGACTTCGCCGCCTTCCGCGCCGTCGCCGATGAGGTCGGCGCCTATCTGATGGTGGACATGGCCCACTTCGCGGGCCTGGTGGCGGCCGGGCTGCACCCCTCGCCCGTTCCGCACGCCCACGTGGTGACCACCACGACCCACAAAACACTCGGCGGCCCGCGCGGCGGAGTGATCCTCTCCACGCGGGAGCTGGCCAAGAAGATCAACTCGGCGGTCTTCCCCGGTCAGCAGGGTGGCCCGCTGGAGCATGTCATCGCGGCCAAGGCGGTCGCGTTCGGGATGGCCGCCCGGCCCGAGTTCGCCGAACGCCAGCGGCGCACCCTGGAGGGCGCCTCGATCCTCGCCGCACGGCTGCTGGCCGAGGACACCAGGGCCGCCGGGGTCAGCGTGCTGACCGGCGGTACGGATGTGCATCTGGTCCTGGTGGACCTGCGCGACTCCGACCTGGACGGACAGCAGGCCGAGGACCGGCTGCACCAGGTGGGCATCACCGTCAACCGCAACGCCGTGCCCTTCGACCCCCGGCCGCCGATGGTCAGTTCGGGCGTCCGGATCGGCACCCCCGCGCTCGCCGCCCGTGGTTTCGGCGCGGAGGAGTTCCACGAGGTGGCGGACATCATCGCCACGGCGTTCCTGCCCGGCTTCGACGAGCAGGTGTCCGCCGCGCTGCGCAAGCGGGTCCAGGTCCTCGCCGACCGCTTCCCCCTCTACCCCGGTGGCTTCCCCGCGGCTCCCGGCCGTCCGTCGTCCGCAACCCCGTCCGCCCCCCGGCCGTCCGCGACCCCGTCCGCCGCCCAGTCCGCCACCCAGGAGGCCGACGCGTGATGCACCCCGCCGCGAACACCCCGCCCACCCCCGGGGACGTCCTGCCCGACCACCCCGACTTCCTGTGGCGCAACCCCGACCCCAAGCCCTCCTACGACGTGGTGGTCGTCGGCGGCGGCGGACACGGTCTGGCCACCGCCTACTACCTGGCGAAGAACCACGGCATCACCAACATCGCCGTCCTGGAGAAGGGCTGGCTGGCCGGTGGAAACATGGCCCGCAACACCACCATCATCCGCTCCAACTACCTGTGGGACGAGAGCTCCGGCATCTACGAGCACTCCCTGAAGCTGTGGGAGACCCTGGAGGAGGACCTCGACTACCCCATCCTGTTCAGCCAGCGCGGGGTGCTCAACCTCGCGCACAGCCTCCAGGACGTCCGCGACAGCAAGCGCCGGGTGTACGCCAACCAGCTCAACGGCATCGACGCCGAGTGGCTGGAGCCCGACGAGGTGGCCAAGGTCTGCCCCATCGTCAACGTCTCCTCCGACGTCCGGTACCCGGTGCACGGCGCCACCTACCAGCCGCGCGCGGGCATCGCCAAACACGACTACGTGGCCTGGGGGTTCGCCCGCCGCGCCAATGACCTGGGCATCGACCTGATCCAGGACTGCGAAGTCACCGGCATCGACATCAGCGACGGCCGGGTGACGGGTGTGCGCACCACCCGTGGCCGGATCGCCGCCGGGAAGGTGGCACTCGCCGCCGCCGGACACTCCTCCGTCGTGGCCGCCATGGCCGGGCTGCGGCTGCCGTTGCAGAGCCATCCGCTCCAGGCCCTGGTCTCCGAACTCCTGGAGCCGGTGCACCCCACGGTGGTGATGTCCAACGCGGTGCACGTCTACGTCTCCCAGGCGCACAAGGGCGAACTCGTCATGGGCGCGGGCATCGACAGCTACAACGGCTACGGACAGCGCGGCGCCTTCCACATCATCGAACGCCAGATGGCCGCCGTCCTCGAGCTCTTCCCCGTGTTCGCCCGCGCCCACATGCTGCGCACCTGGGCCGGGATCGTCGATGTCACCCCGGACGCCTCACCCATCGTCGGACTGACCCCGGTCCGGAACCTCTATCTCAACTGCGGCTGGGGCACCGGTGGTTTCAAGGCCACCCCGGGGGTCGGCTGGTGCTTCGCGCACACCGTCGCCACCGGTGAACCCCACCCCTACAACGCGCCCTTCACCCTGTCCCGGTTCACCACCGGCGCACTGATCGACGAACACGGCGCCGCCGCCGTCGCCCACTGACGACCGCCGGAGCGAGGAGACCCCATGCAGCTCATCGACTGCCCCTGGTGCGGTGAACGCGAGGAAGCCGAATTCCACTACGGCGGACAGGCGCATGTCGCCCACCCCGAGGACCCCCACGCCCTGGACGACGAACAGTGGGCCCAGTACGTGTTCTTCCGCGACAACCCCAAGGGGCCGTTCGCTGAGCGGTGGACACACTCCGCCGGCTGCCGCCGCTGGTTCAACGCCCTGCGCGACACGGTCACCCATGAGTTCCTCGCGGTCTACCGCGTCGGTGACCCACCGCCGCCCCTCATCCGCACCGCCCCCGGCGCACAGCCGCGGCAGGACCCGGAGGCCACCTCATGAGCAACCCGTTCCGCACCGCGGGCCACGGCCACATCGACCGCGGCACCACCCTCTCCTTCGTCTTCGACGGCACGACGTACACCGGGCACCCGGGGGACACCCTCGCCTCGGCCCTGCTCGCCAACGGAGTGCACCGGGTCGCCACCGGTATCAAGTTCGGCAGGCCGCGCGGCATCATGGCCGCCGGTGTCGAGGAGCCCAACGCCCTGGTGCAGATCGAGGCACCGTTCCCCGAGCCCATGCTCACCGCGACCACCGTGGAGCTCTACGACGGACTGGTCGCGCGGGGGCTGGGCGGCCAGGGCCGGCTGAGCCAGCAGCCGGACCCGGCCCGCTACGACACCATGCACGCACACTGCGACGTCCTGGTCGTGGGCGCCGGACCGGCCGGTCTCTCGGCGGCGCTCACCGCCGCCCGCTCCGGTGCCCGGGTGGTCCTGGTGGACGAACTACCCTGGCCCGGCGGATCGTTGCTGAGCGGTCAGGAGACACTGGACGGCGCCCCGGCGACCGCATGGGCCACGGCCGTCACGGACGAGCTGGCCGCCTGCCCCGATGTGACGACGCTGAGCCGCACCACCGCCTTCGGCCACTACGACGACGGTCTGGTGCTCGCCCTGGAGAAGCGCACCGACCACCTCGGCGCCGCCGCGCCCGCCCATGTCTCCCGGCAGCGGGTCTGGCGGATCCGGGCCCGTCAGGTCGTCTACGCCACCGGGGCCTACGAGCGCACGGTGGCCTTCGACAACAACGACCGCCCCGGCATCATGCTCGCCGGTTCGGCCCGTACCTATCTGGGCCGGTTCGGGGTGGCGGCCGGGCGGCGGGCCGTGGTGTTCACCACCAACGACTCCGCCTACCACGCCGCGTTCGACCTGGCCGACGCCGGTGTGCGCATCGCGGCGGTGATCGAGGCACGCGAGAGCGTGCCCGCGCATCTGCTGGCCGCCTGCGTCGAACGTGGTATCGAGGCGCGCGCCGGACACGTGGTGACGGGCACCAGTGGCATCGACCGGATCTCCCGCGCCCATGTCGCCCGCTTCGACGATGGCCGACTCGGCGAACGCCAGGGCATCGACTGCGATCTGCTGCTGGTCTCCGGCGGCTGGAACCCGGCGGTGGCCCTGTTCAGCCAGGCCGGTGGCGCGTTGGCCTACGCCCCGGAGGCGGGAGCGTTCGTCCCCGCGGGCGAGCTGCCCACCGTGCGGACGGCCGGGGCCGCCCGGGGCACGGCCACCCTCGCGGAGTGTCTGGCCGATGGAGTGGACGCCGCCGCCGGGGCACTGTCGGCGCTGGACCGCACCGTGGCACCGGCCACGCTCCCGGCGGCGGCCCCAGCACCGCCCGCCGCACCGGGCCGGGTGCTGTGGCGGGTGCCCAGTCCGCAGGACGGGCCCGACGGTGCCCACCAGTTCGTCGACCTCCAGCGCGACGCCCTGGTGACGGACGTGCTGCGGGCGGTCGGCGCGGGGCTGCGGTCGGTGGAGCACGTCAAGCGCTACACCACCATCGGCACCGCCCATGACCAGGGCCGCACCTCGGGCGTGATGACCTCCGGCATCGTCGCCGAGGCGCTGGGCGTGGACATCGCCGGACTGGGCACCACCCGCTTCCGGCCGCCCGCCGTGCCGGTGGCCTTCGCCGCCTTCGCCGGGCGCGACCGGGGCGAGCTGTTCGACCCGGTCCGCGTCACCGCGCTGCACCCCTGGCATGTCGAGCACGGCGCGCTGTTCGAGGACGTCGGACAGTGGAAGCGCCCCTGGTACTTCCCCCGCGAGGGGGAGTCGATGGACGAGGCGGTGTTGCGCGAATGCCGGGCGGCGCGCGAGGGCGTGGCCATCATGGACGGTTCGACCCTCGGCAAGATCAATGTCCAGGGCCCGGACGCCGGTGAGCTGCTGGACCGGCTCTACACCAACCTGATGAGCACCCTGAAGCCCGGCCGGATCCGCTACGGCGTGATGTGCGGGGTCGACGGTATGGCCATGGACGACGGCACCGTGATCCGGGTGGCGGAGGAGGAGTTCCTCCTGACCACCACCACCGGAAACGCCGCCAGGGTGCTGGAGTGGATGGAGGAGTGGCTCCAGACGGAGTGGCCGGAGCTGCGGGTGCACCTCACCTCCGTCACCGAGCACTGGGTGACCATCCCCCTGGTGGGGCCGCGCTCCCGGGACGTGCTGGCCCTGGTCGCCCCCGAACTCGATGTCAGCAACGACGCCTTCCCCTTCATGTCCTGGCGCGACACCACCGTGGCCGGGGTCGCGGCCCGGGTCTGCCGGATCAGCTTCTCCGGTGAACTCGCCTACGAGATCAACGTACCGGCGTGGGACGGCATCGCGGTGTGGCGGGCCCTGTACGCGGCGGGCGCCCCCCTCGGCCTCACCCCCTACGGCACCGAGACCATGCACGTGCTGCGCGCCGAGAAGGCGTACCCCATCATCGGACAGGACACCGACGGCACCGTCACCCCGCAGGACCTGGGCATGTCCTGGGTGGTGTCCAAGAAGAAGGCCGACTTCGTGGGCAAGCGGTCCTTCGCCCGCCCCGAGAACCAGCGCACCGACCGCAAGGAGCTGGTGGCACTGCTGCCCGCCGACGAGCGGAGGGTGCTGCCGGAGGGCGCCCAGATCATCGCCACCAGCACCGTCCCCGCGCCACCGGTGCCCATGCTCGGACACGTCACCTCCAGCTACCGCAGCGACGCCCTGGGACGGACGTTCGCGCTGGCGCTGGTGCGGTCGGGGACCCGGCGGATCGGCGAAACCCTGTATGTGCCGCTGGACGGCGAGACCGTCCCGGTGACCGTGTCCGAGCCCGTGCTCTTCGACAAGGAGGGAGCTCGTCGTGACGGTTGAGACCCCCGTACGCATCAGCCCGCTGGACGGGTGGCAGCACACCTTCGAGCGGCTGCCCGACGGTCTGGACATCAGGGAGCTCCCCTTCCTGACACAGCTCTCCCTCCGGGTGCAGCCCGGCAGCCCGGCGGCCCGGGCCGTCGAGGACACGTTGGGGATCACCCTCCCGGGCCCCTCGCGCGCGGATATGTCCGGTGAGGTGAAGGCCCTGTGGCTGGGGCCGGACGAATGGCTTCTGGTGGCGCCCCCGGACCGCGGCCAGGACCTGGTGACGCGGCTGCGCACGGCGATCGGCGACGCGTTCGCCACCGTCACCGATGTCTCCGCCCAGCGCACCACCCTCGCCCTCTCCGGACACCTCACCCGTGAGGTGCTGGCCCGCGGCTGCGCCATCGACCTGGACCCGCGGGTGACCCCGGTCGGCTCCTGTCTCACCACCTTGCTGGCCCAGGCCGGGGTGACGCTCGTGGTCAGGGGAGTGGCGGCGTCCAGCGTCTGGCTGCTGGTCCGTTCGTCCTTCGCCTCCTACGTGGCGAGCTGGCTCGTCGACGCCTGCACGGAATACCGGGGTGGCTCATGAGTGGCCGCTATCTGCTCACCCTCACCTGCCCCGAACGCCCCGGCGTCGTCCATGCCGTGACCTCGTTCCTGGTGCGGCACGGCTGCGACATCACCGAGCACCAGCAGTACGACGACACCGAGCACGGAAGTGTCTTTCTGCGCACCGCGTTCACCGCCCACGATGCGGACCTCACCCTCGACCGGCTGCACACCGCCTTCGCGAGCGTCGCGGCGTCCTTCGGCATGGAGTGGCAGCTGCGGGACGCCGGGGCCAGGCCACGGGTGCTGGTGATGGTGTCCAGGTTCGACCACTGTCTGGCGGATCTGCTGTACCGCTGGCGCAGCGGTGCCCTGGACGCGGAACTGGTGCTGGTGGTGTCCAACCACCCGGACCTCGCGGTCACGGCGGAGGCCGCCGGTGTGCCGTACGCACACGTACCGGTCACCCCCGCCACCAAGCCACGGGCCGAGGCACGGCTGCTGGAGCTGATCGAGGAACACCGCGTCGACCTGGTGGTCCTCGCCCGCTATATGCAGGTGCTCTCGGACGACCTGTGCAAGCGGCTGGAGGGCCGCGCCATCAACATCCACCACTCCTTCCTGCCGAGCTTCGCCGGGGCCAAGCCCTACCACCAGGCGTACCGGCGCGGGGTGAAGTTCGTGGGCGCGACGGCCCACTACGTCACGGCGGACCTCGACGAGGGGCCGATCATCGAGCAGGAGGTGATCCGGGTGGACCACCGTTCCACCCCGGAGGACCTGGTCACGGTCGGCCGCGACGCCGAACGGCTGGCCCTGGCCCGCGCCGTCAACTGGCACTGCCAGGGGCGTGTTCTGCTGCACGGCAACCGCACGGTGATATTCAACTGACCTCCCGCCTCGCGTCAAGGGTCCGCCACTGCATTCCTACTGCGCGGTGCGCGCAAGAAAGGCGATGCGTGCACCACCCTTGACAGCCTCGTCCGGCGGCCGCCACGGTTTGATGACCGGTCCGCGCAGAAAAAATTGCGCGGACCAATCAACCGAGAGTCGGCCCCGTGCCGACGCCGACGGCACACCGGCGAGAGGGGAAACCCGTGGCACAGGTGCTCGTGGTCGCCGACGACCTCACCGGCTCCAACGCCACCGGCGCGCTCTTCGCCCGCCGCGGACTGCGCGCGGTCACCGTCGGCGACCCCGCCCAGGTGCCCCGCTACGCCGACCGGGTCGACGTCCTGGTCGTCAACACCGCCTCCCGGCATCTGCCCGGAGAGGACGGCTACGCGGCCGTCCGCGCGGTCGCCGACGCCGCCGACGCGGTCTCCCTCGTCGTCAAACGCGTTGACACCACCCTCCGCGGCAACCCGGGGCGTGAACTCGACGCCGTCATCGACTCCTTGACCACCCGCCACCCCGGCGGCCCGGTCAAGGTCCTCGCGGTGCCCGCGTTCCCCGACGCCGGCCGCACCACCGTCGGGGGCCTGCATCTGGTGGACGGCGTACCGCTGAACCGCACCGCGGTCGCCCGCGACCCCTTCGACCCGGTACGCCACTCCCGGGTGGCCGCCGTCCTGGGCGAACAGAGCGCGCTGACGGTCCGTGAGATCCCGCTCGACGTCGTCGAGGACGGCCCCGAGGCCGTCGCCACGGCGCTGCGCGCCCCGGCCGAGGTGCTGGTGTGCGACGCCACCGGGAACGAACACCTGCGCACCGTCGCCGTGGCCGCCGCCCGGGTGGCCGCCGAGGACGGAGTGCGCTGGGTGTCCCTGGACTCCGGCCCGTTCGGCGCCGCCCTCGCCACCGAACTCGGCATCCGCCCCACGGGCAGCACCCCGCCACGCGTCCTCGCCGTCGTCGGCAGCGCCACCGACCACACCCGGGAGCAGCTGGCCAGGACCGAGACCACCCTCGGCGCGCGCTACGTCCCGCTGGACCCGGCCGACCCGGCCCCGTCCCCGGAGCGGATCGTCCGTGAGCTGTGCGCGGCGTCCGACACCGGGGCCCTTGTACTCGGGGTGCGGGTCGCGCCCGGGGCCGTCCACGACCCCGCCGCCGCCACCCGCATCCTGCGCTGTCTGTCGCAAGTGGCCGCGCTGGCGGTGCCCCGGCTGCGCCCCGGCGGGCTGTATGTCTCGGGCGGCGACGTCGCCGCCGCCGTCACCTCCGCGCTGGGGGCGGACGGCTTCGCCATCGCATCCGAGGTGCTTCCGCTGGCGGTGGCCGGCCATCTGGTGGGCGGCCCCCACGACGGACTGTACTTCGCCACCAAAGGCGGTCTGATCGGCGGGCCCGACGCCACCGTGGCCTGTCTGGAACATCTGCGGGCCCTGTGCACCCGCCGCACCGCCGCCTGGCCGTCCGGCGACGGCCGAAGATCCGGCACCCCCCGTTTCGACCCTGTCCCGCACCCTGCGCACCAGCGGAAAGAGGCATCATCATGACCAGCCGTCGGCTCCCCGTCCTCGCCGTCACCCTCGGCGACCCCGCCGGTATCGGCCCGGAGATCACCGCACGGACCCTCGCCGACCCCGGCACCGGCGCCCTCGCCCACGGCCTCGCGGTCGGCGACGCCGCCGTACTGCGCCGCGCCGTGTCGGTGTGCGGCCTGGACGTGTCGGTGAACGCCGTCGGATCGGTCGGCGAAGCCCGCTTCGAACCGGGCACCATCGACGTCCTCGACCTCGGCATCGCCGGCGACGACCTGGAGTGGGGCAGGGTCAGCGGGGTCGCCGGGCGCTCCGCCGTCGCCGCCATCGAGACCGCCACCCGGGCCGCGATGGCCGACGAGGTCGACGGCATCGTCACCGCCCCCATCAACAAGGAGGCGATCTGGGCGGCCGGTTCACAGCATCTCGGCCACACCGAGATGCTGGGCGAACTCACCGGCGCCGCACACTTCGACACCATGTTCGTGGTCCGTGGACTGAAGATCTTCTTCACCACCCGCCACGTGTCCCTGCGCAAGGCACTGGACCAGATCACCGAGGAGCGGGTGGCCGACAGCATCCGGCACGCGCTCACCGCGCTGCGCGTCTTCGGCCATGAGCGGCCCCGCCTCGCCGTCGCCGCCATCAACCCGCACGGTGGCGAGAACGGCCACTTCGGCGACGAGGAGATCACCGCGCTCGCCCCCGCCGTGGAGAAGGCCGTGGCCGAAGGACATGACGTGGCCGGTCCAGTACCGGCCGACTCCGTCTTCCACCAGGGGCTCCAGGGCCGCTTCGACGGTGTGCTCTCCCACTTCCACGACCAGGGCCACATCCCCGCCAAGACCGTGGACTTCGAGGGCACCGTCTCGGTGACCGTCGGCCTTCCGGTCCTGCGCACCTCGGTGGACCACGGCACCGCCTTCGACATCGCCGGAACCGGCACGGCGTCCCCCGCCACGATGGCAGCCGCGTTCCGCGCCGCCGCCGGGTTCAGCGGCTCCCGGAACCGTATCCGCGCCGCCTACGGCACCGGGTCCCGCGGCTGAGCCGCCCGGCACGCCGCCACCGCCCCACCCATCTCACCTCCCCCGCGGCGCCGCCTTCCCCGCGTACCACCACCGTCCCCGCGTACCGCCCGCAGGAGCCACCATGCCCCAGACCCCGGCAGCGCCACCGCCGGACACCGGCGCGATCCCCGCCCAGCGCTGGACCTATGTCATCCCCGTCGCCGCATTCATGTACATGCTGGCCTATCTGGACCGCAACAACATCTCCGTGGTCCTGCCCTACCTGGACGGCGAGCTGGAACTCTCCGGTGCCGACCAGGGCCTGGTCAGCGGGATCTTCTTCATCGGCTACGTCTTCCTCCAGATCCCGGCCGCGATCCTCGCCCAGCGCTGGAGCGCCCGCAAGACGGTCCTGATCCTCATGGTCGCCTGGGGCCTTGCGGCGATGGCCTGCGGACTGGTGCGGACCAAGGAGCAGTTCTACGCGGCACGGCTGCTCCTCGGCTTCTTCGAGGGCGGGGTGTGGCCCGCCGTGCTCATCCTGCTCGCCTCGTGGTTCCCGTTGCGCGAACGCGCCCGCGCCAACGCGCTGTGGATGGCCTGCCTGCCGGTCTCCTCCATCATCATGGCTCCGCTGTCGGGCTGGATGCTGGACCACATGTCCTGGCGCTGGGTGCTGGTGGCGCAGGGCATACCGCCGCTGGTGTGGGGGCTGGTCTGGTGGTTCGCCGTCGCCGACCGCCCGGAACGGGCACGCTGGATCTCCGCAGCCGAAGCGAACCATCTGCGGCGTGAGCTGGCCGCCGACGAGGCCGCCAAACCCGCCGCGGGCAACAGCTCCTACCTCGCCGCGATCCGGCAGAAGTCCGTACTGCTGCTCATCGCCGTCTACTTCTTCTGGATCACCGGCTTCTACGGCTTCAGCCTGTGGCTGCCCTCGGTGGTCAAAACCCTCTCCCACGACGGCTCCTCGACCGAGGTCGGCGCGCTCACCGCCATCCCCTTCACCGTGGCCCTGGCGGCGATGGTGGCCTGCGCGGCCTGGTCCGACCGCACCGGACGGCGACGGGAGGCGGTGGCGATCCCCCTCGTCGTCGGTATCGCTGCCCTGCTGCTCGGCCAGGTCGTCCACGGTGCCGTGGTGCAGATGGCGCTGCTGTGTGTGGTCGCCGCTGCGGTGTACGCTCCGTACGGCCCGTTCTGGGCGATTCCGGGAGAGCTGCTGCGTATCGAGGTGGTTGCGGTCGCCATGGGTCTGATCAACGCGCTGGGGAACCTCGGTGGTTTTGTCGGCCCGTATCTCGTCGGCTGGCTCACCGACACCACGGGGACGAGCCTGACCGGGTTCGCGGTGCTCGCCGGATTCCTCGCCGTGGCGGTGGCGCTCGTGTTGCTGGGACTGCGGCACCGCGTCCCCGGCCCGGCCACAGCAGCCGCCCCGGCGGTATCGGCCACGGCGGCCGGTCCGGCCGGTCCGGCCGGTTCGGCGACCGAGGGGGTGCGGTGACCGGCAACCGGCCCCGCGCCCCCCACCGCTCCACCGCCCAGCGCCGCGGCGACATGCTGCGGGAAGTCCTCGCGGGCAACGGGGACATCGCCGAACTCGCCGCCCGCTTCGAGGTGTCGGTGTCCACCGTACGGCGCGACCTCCAGCAACTCGCCGAGGACGGCCATATCCACCGGACCTACGGCGGCGCGGTGGCGGGGGAGCACACCGTCGAACGCACCCTGGACCAGAAGGAGTCCGGCAACCGGGTCCAGAAGGAGGCCATCGCCCAGCTCGCGGCCGCATGGGTCGCCGACGGCGACGTGGTGCTGATCGACGCGGGCACCACCACCGGACGGCTCGCCCGCCACCTCCGCTCCCGCGACGGGCTGACGGTCATCACCAACTCCACCACCGCGCTGCGCCACCTCGCGGACGCCCCAGGTGTCGAACTGATCGTGCTGGGCGGCCGGGTGCGCCGCCCCAACGGCGCCATCCTCGGCCCCGCGGGGGAGGACATGCTGCGCCGTATCACCCCCGACCGGGTCTTCCTCGGTGCCGACGGTGTCCACGCGCGGGACGGGCTGTCCTGCCCGTCCCTTGAACAGGCCCACGCCAAGGAGCTGATGGCCCGGCGCGGCCGCGAGGTGTGCGTCCTCGCCGATGCCACCAAACTGGGCACCAGCCCGTTCCCCTACCACGCCCTGCCGGAACGCCCCTGGACACTGCTCACCGACGCCGGGGCCGACCCGGGGGCGGTCCGGGCGTTCACCGCAACCGAACTGTGCACGGTGGTCACCGCGTAGCGGGTGCGGTGGCCACCGTCAGTACAGGGTGAACCCCCATCGCGCGGTGTCCCGGAAGTCGTCGCCCGGCGGCTTGCCCCCGACGGTGACCGGCGTCGCCTTGGTGTCCGCGCGCACCCGTACCGGCACCCGTACAGTCTCGCCCTCACCCAGCGACGGCCGGAGCCTGCGGTTGGCCTCGTCATCGCTGAGCCAGTCGATGTCGGTTCCGTCGTCGGGCCCGTCGGAGTCGTAGGGGCCCCGGCGCGAACGATCAGCGGGCCGTAGGGGCCGCCGATGCACGGCCACGGCCACGGCGCACCCCGACACCTTCTTCGGCGGTGTCCCGGCGTCCCCGCCGGGGGCGGTGCCCTCTCCGGCGTCGGTGTGCTCGATGGTGTCCTGGCTGCTCATGGGATCACGCTCGTGCCCGGAGCCCCGCTGACCTGAGTGCGCGTACTCAGAACACCACTGGGTACCCCCCGGACTCCAGGGCGCTACCCTGCCCCGATGAGCCGACTGCTCCACCGCGACCGCACCCTGGAAGAACTGGACGGCGTCCGCTGGCCGGACGCCCCGGCCGACGCCACGGGGCTGGTGCGGACCGTGCACGCGCTGCGGCACAAGAAACTCGGCGAGCTCACCGTCGAGGACCTCCGCACCCTGATCGCCCAGGACGTCGGCCTGCCCTTTCTGCTGCCGCTGGCGCTCGAGGTGCTGCGGGACGAGCCACTGGCGGAGGCCAGGTACTACGAGGGCGATCTGCTCTCCGTCGTACTGCGGAGCGATCCCGCGGTCTGGGCCCAGCTCCCCGACGTCGCCGACGAACTACTGACCGTCGTGTCCGGTCTGCCCGAGGTGGAGGCACATCTGGCGGGCGATGCCGCGCACTTCCTCGCCTCCCGGGGCGCCGCCGGGACCGCACATGGCGTGGCCGGGCCACTCCACTTCTGACGCCGCCCCGGCCTACGGGGTTGCCTGCGACCCGGCAAACGGCTGCTCACCCGGTTCTACCGGCCCGCCGCACGTCCGGCCCCGAACGCCCGGACCGGCTTGGTCGAACCCGATCTCGCCCCGTTCCCCCGGCACCCCGCACCGCGTACGCACAGCACCGGCGGGCCGCTCACTCCGGCAGATCGACCGGACCGTCGGAGGGAGTGAGTGTCACCGTCGTGGGTGTCACCTTCCAGATCTCCGTCAGTTCGGCGGCCACCGCGGCGATGAGCTTGCCGACGTCCGCGGGAGCGGTGGCATGCAGACCCTCGGACACGATCAGGGCCGAGGCCGTGGTGTCCCGGACGACGGAATGGCTGCTCTGCCGATGGGTCCATCGGGCGCGCATGGGCGCGGCCGGCGGCGTCGGCGAAGATCACCTCCCCCGGTTCCGGGTGTTCCGTCCGGCCGGAGAACGACAGAAACACCTCGTCGCCCACGGCGTGACGCACCTCCAACGGCCCCGTGATGCGGGCCGGATCGAACACGCCGACCGGGATGGCGTACGCGACCGAGATCGCGTTGCACAGATCCACCAGCGGATGGACCGAGGGCAGCGACCGCTCCTTGCGGTAGCGCCGCAGCAGCGCCTCCGCCGCGTTCCGGTACTGCGTGGGCTTCACTCCCATCCGGGTGAACGCCCGCCGCCATGCCTGGATCTCGGGGAACTCCCCTTCGGTACCGTCGGCGAGGCGTTCCTCCGCGACGGCCGTGTGACGGGCGACCGCCGCATCGACGCGGACGTCGCTGGTGATCCCGGTGACATGGACGGCCCCGGAAACCAGCTCCGGATGCTCGGTCCGGATCGCGGGTGAGTACAGAAAACGCATGAGTGTCCTTACGGATTGACCAGGGCCAGCTTGATGCCCAGACCGACGAACGCCCCGGCGAACAGCCGGCGGATCCAGGCCAGCACCTTCGGGCGCGCGATCACCTGATCGCGGACCGCGGCGGCGAAGGCGCCGTACCCGGCGAAGACCACAAACGTGGCCAGCATGAAGACACCGCTGAGCACCGTCATTCGGGGCAGCGCACGGGGATCGTCGGCGGACACGAACTGGGGGAGGAAGGCGACGAAGAACATGGTCAGCTTGGGGTTGAGCAGATTGATCAGGACGGCGGAGGAGATCACCCGGCCGGTGGACCGCGGGCCGGACCCGGCCGTCACACCGATCGCTTGACGGTCCTTCAGCGTCGACCACGCCATGAACAGCAGATAGGCCACCCCCAGGTACTTCAGCGCCTGGAACGCGACCGCGTTCGTGTGCAGCGTGGCCGCCAGACCCAGCAGGGTGGCCGCGGCGTGCGGGACGGTACCGAGCGTGCAGCCGAACGCGGCCGCGGCACTGGCGCGCCGCCCGTGCGACAGCCCGGCCGACAGCGTGTAGACGACGCCGGTTCCCGGGGTGGCCACCACGATGAGCGTGGTGAGGAGAAAAGCGATGCTCATGCGGTCACCCTGCCTGAGAGAATGGTCCGGTGAGGAGAGCCAAAGAGGAGTCGGTCAGCAGGTCCAAAGAGCCGGGCGCCGACTTTCTGCAACTCGACATCGGCGACGCGCCCGCGCGTGGCCGCGCGCGGTGGCTGGCCGAGCGGCTGCGCCTCGCCATCGCCGACGGCCGTCTCCCGGTGGGCAGCACACTGCCCGCGAGCCGACGGTTGGCCGCGGACCTCGGTGTCTCCCGTGGGGTCGTCACCGACGCCTATCAGCGGCTGGCCGAAGCGGGCCATGTCAGTGGCCACGGCCGCGGCGGCACCACCGTGGTCTCCGCCCCGGCGCTGCCGCGCCCCGAGCGGCCCTCGACGCGCCCCCCGACATCGTCGGCGCTGTTCGGCCACGACCCGCCCGGTGTGGACATCTTCGACCGGCTGCGCACCACACCGGCGCGGATCGATCTCTCACCCGGCCTGCCCGACCTCGCCGCCTTTCCGCGCGCGGCCTGGCTCCGCGCCGAACGCACCGTGCTGAACACCCTGGAGCCGTCCGCGTTCGGGTACAGCGATCCGAGCGGCACACCGGCCGTACGACGGTCCATCGCCAGGTGGCTGGCGCTCAACCGCGGGATCCGTGTCGATCCGGACGAGGTCATCATCGTGGCGGGGGTCTCGCAGGCGCTCGCCCTGATCGCCCGTGTGCTGCGGCAGGACGGAATCACCGGGATCGCCGTCGCAGACCCGTGCTCACTCGGTATCCGCCAGCATCTGAACTACTGGGGTCTGGACACACCCCCGGTCCGGGTCGACGCCGACGGCCTGTGCGTCGACGAACTGAGCGACAGTGGGGCGAAGGCGGTCGTGCTCACCCCCGCACACCAGTTTCCGACCGGGGTGGTGCTCCACGGCGACCGGCGCCGCCGGCTGGCGCGGTGGGCCGAGGGCGGAGGGCTGATCATCGAGGACGACTACGACGCCGAGCACCGCTACGACCGTCCTCCCGTCTCGGCGCTGCGCGCCGCGCTGCCGGAACACGTCTTCTACACCGGGTCCATCTCCAAACTCCTCGCCCCCGCACTGCGGTTGGGATGGCTGCTCGCGCCGACGCGCTACCGCGACGACCTCGTGCTGGCCAAGCGCAACAGCGACCTCGGCAACGCGGTACTGCCGCAGCTGGTACTGGCCGAACTGCTGGACTCCGGAGAGCTGGAGCGCCAGTTGCGGCTGCTGCGCCGACGCCATGTGCACCGCCGCGACGTCATGATCA
Organism: Streptomyces sp. NA02950; assembly: GCF_013364155.1. NCBI lineage: Bacteria > Bacillati > Actinomycetota > Actinomycetes > Kitasatosporales > Streptomycetaceae > Streptomyces > Streptomyces sp. NA02950. Next base: position 8,290,053 of record NZ_CP054916.1, read on the forward strand.
AAGCCATCGCCGGCCGGCTGCCCGGCACGGTGGTCCACGGGGCGGCGGCCGGGCTGCACCTTTCGATCACGCTCGGGTCCGGGACGGACGACGTCGCCCTCGCCGCGGCGGCGTTCGCGCGGGGTGTCAAAGTGCATCCGCTGTCGTGGTACGGCCAGCGGCCCCTGCACCCCGGGGTCGTTCTCGGCTACGCGGCGTCCCCGCCGGGCGACATCGAGACGGGCGTCGCGGTACTCGGCACCGCGCTGCGCCACCTGGCGGGCGGAAATCCGCGGTGACACGGGCAGCCCTCGGTTACGTTGACATCGAAGAGTCCATACAGCGATGCGTCAGGGGGACATGATGCCGTCGAGCCGACCGGACAACGGAGACGGGGACACGGCGGTGACGGACAGCTCCACGGAGCCGGACCACACCCCCGGACCGCGGCTGTGGGACCCCGGCGTCCCCGGGATCCTCCGGCTGCCCTCCGGCCGCCTGGTGCGCGGCCGGGGACTGCGGAAGCCCCTGCCCACCGGACCGTCGCCCGCCTACGCGGTGTATCTGCTCGGCAAGCGGCCACCGGAGGCGGCCTGGGAATCCGACTGGCTCCGCTGGCCGGACTTCCGTCTCCCCAGTGACCGGGGCCGCGCCGAGGACCTGTTGAGGGAGGTGTGGCGGCGCGCGGCACACGAGCGGGTCGAGGTCGCCTGCGGCGGCGGCCGCGGCCGTACGGGCACGGCCCTGGCCTGCGTCGCCGTCCTCGACGGCGTCCCGCCCGCCGAGGCGGTGGCCTTCGTACGGCAGCACTACGACCGGCACGCCGTCGAGACCCCGTGGCAGCGCCGCTATGTGCGCCGCTTCGGAGCCGCCACCGGCTGATCACCCGGCCGGTCCGGCTGGGACACTATCCGGTATGAGCGACAAGGGCACACGAGACGAACTGCTGGCCGAGGCCGTGCGGTTGCGTGAACAGGGGCACCCCGACCAGGCGCGGCAGCGGCTGGTGGCGCTGTCCGCCGCGTACCCCGAGGACACCGGGATCGCGTACCAGACGGCCTGGGTCCACGATCTGCTGGGGCTGGAGGCCGAGGCCGTCCCCTTTTACGAGCGGAGCCTCGGCGCTCCGGGGCTGTCGGCCGAGGACCGCCGCGGTGCGCTCCTCGGGCTCGGCAGCACCTACCGCACACTCGGGCGGTACACCGAGGCGGTCGACACCCTTCGCGGGGCCGCGGAGGAGTTCCCCGACGACGGTGCGTTCCGCGTCTTCCTGGCCATGGCCCTGTACAACACCGGCCACCACCACGAAGCCATGGGGCTGCTGCTCACCCTGCTGGCCACCACCAGCGACGACCCGTCGGTGCGGAGCTACCGGCGGGCCATCGCCCACTACGCCCGGGACCTCGACGAAACGGTCTGAGGGCCGGAGTCAGGCGGCGGGGGAGGGGCCAGGGGTTCGTAGCAGTCGTCGTTCCGCTGACCGGCGGTCTTTTTCGTCGCGGAAGTCGATGAAGGTCGAGATGTGGGCAGGCGGGACGTGGCCCGCCGGAAGCTCACCGCGGGACACCGCGAGCGTTCCGGTCCAGCGGACCTCCAGGGCCACCTGATCGCCCGCGGCGACCGCGCCGATCACCTCGAAACTCTGCTCGCGGAGCACGCGGCGGCCCGCCTCGGCCGCCGCGTCCGTCCCGGCCCGATCGCGCACGGCACCGTCGGGGAACAGGGCGTTCGGCAGCTCGTGGTGAACGGTCGGGGAACTCGCCACCAAGCTGGACATGACCCGGCAAGGGGCCTCGAAGGCCGTCGCCGAGCTCGAGCTCCTCGGCCACACCGAGCGCGTCCCCGACGACCGGGGACGCCCGTCTCCGCCGCGTCGGGCTCACCGCCCGCGGCCGCGCCGCGGTGACCGCCGCAACGCCGGGCGCGGGCGGCGCTCGACGAGCGGCTGGCCGCGCGCTTCGGCGACCGCCGTCTCACCGAGCACCGTGCACTGCTCACCGAGGCGCTGGACGAGCCGGGCGGCACCGACGCCGTCCACCGCCGGGACATCCGCCCACCCCAGTGAGCCGCCCGTGCTCCCGCGTCCTACCGCCCCCTCACCCTCCGGCTACGCGGAATCGGTGGCTCCGAGGCCCAACTCGCGCTCGCCCAGCGGGGCGAAGAACGCGGCCACGTGCTCGTCCGTCACCTCGGCGAGCGTGCCGGGGGACCACCGCGGTCTGCGGTCCTTGTCCACCAGCTGCGCACGGATCCCCTCCACCAGATCCGGGCTGGACAGCGCGGCACAGGAGACGCGGTACTCCTGCTCCAGCACCCGCTCCAGCGGACCCAGCGCCCGGGCCCGGCGCAGCGCCGCCAGGGTGACCTTCAGCGCGGTGGGGGAGCGGGTGAGCAGTGTCTCGGCGGTCTCCTTCGCCGCGGTCCCGGACATGGTGTGCAGCCGGTCCACGATCTCCTCGACCGTCCCGGCCGCGTACGCCTGGTCGATCCAGCCGCGCTGGGCGTCCAGTTCACCGGGCGGCGGCCGGTGCGCATAGCGGGGCAGCACCTCGTCCACGGAGGACCGGGCGAGGTCGGCCATCAGCCGGGGCACCAGCTCCGACGGTACGAAGTGGTCCGCGAGCCCGCACAGCAGCGCGTCCGCCGCGCCCACCGCCCGGCCGGTCAGGGCCAGATGGACGCCGAGTTCACCGGGGGCGCGGCCGAGCAGATAGGTGCCGCCGACATCGGGGACGAAGCCGATACCGGTCTCGGGCATGGCGACACGGGAGCGCTCGGTGACGATCCGTACGCTGCCGTGGGCCGAGACCCCGACACCGCCGCCCATCACGATGCCGTCCATCAGCGCGACATAGGGCTTGCGGAAACGGGCGATCCGGGCGTTGAGCCGGTACTCGTCGGCCCAGAAGGCCGCCGACGCCGCCCCTCCGGCGCGGGCGTCCGTGTAGACGGCCACGATGTCGCCACCCGCGCACAGCCCGCGCTCGCCCGCACCCGTGATGACCACCGTCTCCACCGCCGGGTCCCGCTCCCAGGCGGTCAGCGCCCGGTCGATACGGGTCACCATGGTGTGTGTCAGGGCGTTGAGCGCCCTCGGCCGGTTGAGCGTGAGATGGGCCGTGTGTCCTTCGGTGCGCAGCAGCACCTGCTCGTCGTCGGCCGTCGTCATCGGGCCGCCCCGGCCGGACCGGTCTGTGCGCGGGGCAGGGTGAAACGCATGATCTCGTCGATTCCTTCCACGGATCGGCACGGCCGCGGAGCGCGGACGACCACGTTCGGCGCCGCACTCCCGAGGCCATACTGCCCAGGCCCCCCGGCCTCGCGGCTAGCCTTGGCGGAATGACGGCAATCTTGGTCAGCGCGTGTCTGCGCGGAGTACCCTGCCGGTACGACGGGCGGCACAAGCGGGTGTCCGAGCTCGACGAGGCGGTGGCCGGGCGCGAGGTGGTGTCCTTCTGCCCGGAGGTGGCGGGCGGGCTCCCCACCCCGCGGCGGCCCGCGGAGCTGGTGGGTGGCGACGGCCACGATGTCCTGGACGGTACGGCACGGGTCGTCGACGACACCGGCCGCGATGTCACCGCCGCGTTCGTGGACGGCGCGCGGCGCGCCCTCGAGGCGGCCCGGCGGGGAGGCTGTACGGAGGCCCTGCTGATGCCGCGCAGTCCCTCGTGCGGACGGGGCGCGGTCCACGACGGATCGTTCTCCGGGGAGCTGACCCCCGGCGACGGGGTGACCGCGGCGCTCTTCGCGCGCAACGGCATCACCGTGCGGCCCGCGCCCGGGGTGTGAGGGCGCCCGCGACCCGCCGCGAGGTGCCCCCTCACCTCCGGTGGCCTCCCGGGTGGAACTCCAGCCGCCGGATCCGCTCCACCCGCTCCTGACGGCCCCGGGGCTGGGGATCCTGTCCCCCACACAGATCGTGCCCAGCCCCATCCCCGTACGGTCGATCGGCGGCGCGCCCAGGCAGGGGTGGATCCCGATCTCCTCGACCACGGGATTTCCGGCGAACCGCGGGTAGTCGCGGACCTCTTCCAGTCCCAGCGCCTTGCGCCGTACCACCCCATGCGGACCGTAGCCGTGGCCACGGGCCATCACCCGGCCCGGCTGGGCCTGGGCGGCGTCCTGCGGGCCGAGGCCGACCGTGCGGTCGGCCACCGCGGTGGACAGACCCGCGAAGTACTGACGGTTCTCGTCGATGAAGTTGACCACCGCATAGCGGCCACCGGTGGCGGTGGCTAGTGCGAAGTCGTCGAACTCCGGGACCGGGCTGTCGCCGATCCCCACCTCCTGGAGCCGGAGCACCCGCGACGGGGCGTCGGTGTCCGCCGGGGGAAGCAGCGGATGCCGTATGGCGATCCCTCCCCGGGACGGGTAGGCGGGACTCGATCCCGCGCTGCACCAACGACTGGAGCCGGTGGGCGAGATGTACGGCGCCGGACGGCACGGTCGCCCGCGTTCCTCGGCGCGGAGCTCCTGCCGTACCGGGCGCGCGACCCCTAACCGCCGTTGGACGACGGCGGGGCCGCGCCGTAGGACGCCGTCGCCCCAGCGCGGGCGTACGGGGCCGGCGGGCACCCCGCGGCCCCGTATGGCCGTTCCCGTCCACGCGGGTCAGCGCGAGGCCGCGGGCCCTGCATCCGGCCCATTTGGGCGGACGGTGCCGGCCGGGAGACAGGGGTGGCCGATCACGGCCCCGGCGGCCGTTCCGGGCTCTGCCCACTCCCCTTCCTCACGGGTGCGTTCATCGTTCGAAGGTCAACCGAAGGGAGCTGTCACTGTGCACTTCCGTCCTCGCCGTCCGTGCCACCGGTGCCTACTGTCCTGAGCGAAGCACGGCGGCCGCACCCTGCCCTCCCGGGCCCATCTCCCGTGACACACACGGGCGTTGCCCTCACGCCGCGCGGTGCTCCCCCTCGTCGTACGGCAGCACGGCCATGCTCCGCCGAGCGCCCCCCGATCCAGCAGAACAGGACCCTTGATGAGTCATCACCACGACTCGCTGCTCGCCCGGCAGGACCCGCGGCTCGACATCAGTGATGTGTATCTGTTCCGTGGTTCCACCGGGACCGTCTTCGTCGTGAACGTCAATCCGCTCTCCGGGGAGGGTGGTTTCCACGACGACGAGAGCCTCTACGAGATCAAGGTGGACACCGACGGGGACGCCGTCGAGGACCTCACCTACCGCTTCACCTTCGGTACTCCGGACACCGACGGCACCCAGCGGTGGGAACTGCGGTGCCTCACCGGCGCCGCCGCCCGCGATCGCTTCGCCGACGGCGCTGTACTGCTCTCGGGTCTCACCGGGGAGCCCGTCACGACGGCCGAGGGGCTGCGGGTGTGGGCGGGCCAGGCCGGGGACCCCTTCTGGATCGAGGGCTCGGTGGTGACGGCGGTGAAGACCGGTATCGCCCAGGGCACCGCGCCCGATCTTTCGGGCGTCGACCCGGCCACCGCGGTGAACCTCTTCGCGGACACACAGGTCCATTCGATCGTCCTGGAGGTGCCGGACCGGCGCCTCGGTGGCGCCGGAGCCACCATCGGCTTCTGGGCCGCCACCGTGCTCGCCACCGACGCGGGCGACTGGCGGCAGATCAACCGCTGTGCCCATCCGCTGCTCAACACCCTCTTCGACCTCGAAGAGGCGGAGCACGACATCGACTTCAACGCCACCGAACCCGCCGAGGACCCCGACCGCTACGGGCCGGAGCTCCGCCGCGCCACCGAGCGGGCCGTCGCGGCCACCGGAGCCGCGTCCGACCCGGCCGCGTACGCCGCCCGGCTCCGGGATCTGCTGCTGCCGGACGTCCTGCGGTACGAGGTGGGCAGCGAGGCCCGCTTCGGTGTCGAGGCGCGCAACGGACGCGCGCTGACGGACTGTGTGCCCGAGGTGATGTTCCAGCTGGTGCTGGGCGTACCCGTCGGAATGGCACTGGACGCGAGCGCCGCGGCGGGGGCACCGCGCGATGACTTCCCCTATCTGTCCGCGCCGGTGATCCTGTCACCCGAGCGGGCGGGACGTTGCCCCTGAGCGGATGCGGCGACGCCCCGTCGTCGTCCCGGCGGCGGGGCGCCCCGCGGTATGCCCGCGCCTACCAGGACACCGGAAGGGCGGTCGGTCCCCGGACGATGGCCTCCGGCGGGCGCCAGCGCAGGGTGGCGGGGTCCGCGGCAAGGGCGAGGCGGGGGCAAGCCGCCACCAGCTCCTCGAGGGCGATCCGCAGCTGGAGACGGGCCAGTTGGGCGCCGAGGCAGATATGCGGACCGTGTCCGAAGCTCACGTGTCTGGTGGTCGTGCGGTCCACGGACAGTGCCCCGGGGCGCGGATGGGCACGGGGGTCGAAGTTGGCGTGGAGGAGGGAGACCAGGACCGCTTCGCCCGCGCGGACCGGTTCCCCGGCGAGTTCGGTGTCCGTCCGCGCCAGCCGGGTGAAGCTGATCGGGACCACCGGGGCGAACCGCAGCAGTTCCTCCACCGCGCCGGGAACCAGACCGGGGCCCGCGACCAGGCGCCGCCACTGCCCGGGGTGCTCCAGCAGCGCCAACACCGCGAGACCGGTCTGCCCGATGGTGGTCTCGTACCCGGCGTTGAGGAGGAGTTCGACCAGGGCGATGAGCTCCGCTTCGCTCAGTGAACCGTCCTCGTCATGGGCCCGCACCAGCGCGCCGAGCAGATGCTCGCCCGGATCACGCCGAGCCATGCGTAGCAACGCGACGAAATGAGCGCGTAGTTCGGCGCGGGCCGTCGCGGACTCCCGGGGTGTGCAGGGCACGAGGGCGTGGCCGAGATCGGCCAGGGCGGCGAAGCGGTCCCGTTCCGCCTCGGGGACACCGAGCATTCGGCAGATCGTGGCCGCGGCCAGCGGCATGGTGTAGTCGCGGACGAGGTCGAACGGGCTGCCGCGCCGCAGCAGACCCCGGGCCTCGGCGCGGATCCCGTCCTCCAGGGCGGCGATGGCGTGCGGGATGAAAGCGCGGCTGACCAGGGCCCGTAATCGGCTGTGTGCGGGAGGATCGAGGCTGGTTAGACTGGCCGGATCGGGCTGGAGCGGATGGACCGCCGGGGCTGCTGGGGCGACCGCCGCGGCACGGCTGAAGCCCGGGTCGGCCAGCACCCGGCGGCCGAGTGCGAACCGGGTGACCAGCCAGAGCCGGTCACCGGTGGGGGCGAGGATCCGCACCACATCCGGCACCGGCCTCCGCGGCAGATAGGGCGGCAGCGGACCCCGCTGCGCCGCGGTGGCCGGATCACCGGCCCGGGCCACCGCGCGGTTTCCGGAGGCACTCATGCGCATCCACCCGCTACTTGACGCCCACGACCATGTACTCGGGCCCGTCGAGATGGGTCACCACGATGTCCCGGAACCCCGCATCGGTCAGCCACTCACGGGCCTCGGCCCCGGTGTAGCCCAGCCCGCCGGCGGAGACGAGCGAGACATTGAGGCTGATCAGCAGACCGGTGGTGCGCCGCCGCCGGTCGTCGTCGATGAGCGACTCGTAGAGGATCAGCGAACCGCCGGTGGGCAGTGCTTCGTACGCCTTGCGGATGAGCGTCTTCTTGGTGTCGAGGTCCCAGTCGTGCAGCACATGCCCCATGACGAGCACATCGGCGGTGGGCAGCGGTTCGGCGAAGAAGTCGCCACCGGCGAACTCCGCCCGGTCCCCGACGCCCGCGCTCCGTGTGTGCTCGGTGAAACCGGGGCCCACGGACGGCAGATCGAAACCGATGCCCCGCAGATGCGGATGGCGGCCCAGGACCTGCACCAGAAGCGCACCCTCCGCGCAGCCGATGTCGGCCACGGTGCCCACCGGACCCCAGTCGTGGGCTTCGGCGAGCGCCTGGTTCGCACCCATGCTGTATCCGGTCATGGCCCGGAGAAAGCCCCTCACCTGCTCCGGGGTAGCGAACGCCTCCCCGAAGGTGTCGCTTTGGGTGTCGCCGTCGACCAGCCGCGCAGCGCCTCCGCGCCGGTCGTCCTCCTCGCCACCCGCCGTCGCCAGGGCCGTGGAGAAGTCGAGCCTGCCGCCCCCGCGCAGCCCGTCGGCCATCCGCGCCCACCAGCCGAACCCCGCGTTCAGGAACTCCAGATAACCGGAGATGTCGGTGGCCGGCCGGGCGGGGTCCAGATGGCGTGCGGCCAGCGCGGAGTTCCGGTACACCCCGTCCTCGCGCTCCAGTACGCCCAGCGAGACCAGCGCGTCGAGGAAGTCGGCCGCGCCACGGCCCGCGATACCGAGCCGCTTGCGCAGTTCGTCAAGGGTGCCCGGCTCCTCGGCCAGGGCCGTGAACACACCCAGTTCCACCGCGCTCAGCAGCACCTTCGACTTCCAGAAGGCCACCGCGATATCGATCAGGGCATGGGGGGAATCAGCCGTCGGCTCGTGCTCGGTCGTGTGGTGGTCAGCCATCGTGTGTTCTCCGTCTTCGGTATCGGGACAGGCCGGAACGGGGGGACATGGGCGGGCCGGGGGTCAGACCAGACCGAGATCGCGGTACACGGCGTCGCAGAGGGCGACGGTCCGCTCCTGGTGCTCCTCCTGCCAGGTCTTTCCGTTGAGGTGGAGGGCGGCCACCAGACCGGCGTCGGGGTCGGCGAAGACCAGCGACGTCCACAGTCCGTAGTGCCCGAAAGTGCGCAGTGACGCATGTCCGCTGTACGCCGTGCAGTGGTCACCGAGGTGGTGTGATTCGAGGCGGAAGCCCAGCCCCCAGTCGGCGTTGCCGAACGGGTCGACCAGCCCGACCCGGTGGTGCGCCGTCAGCGCCGCCACCGTCTGTGGCCGCAGGATCCGCCCCGCCCGGCCCTGCCCCCGGGCGAGCAGCGCTTCGAAGAACAGCCCGAGGTCGGACATCGGACCACGGATGTTCAGCCCCGGAATCGGCCGGGTGCACGACGCCTCGGTGGCGAACCAGTGGGTGGCCTGGGCGGGTTGTCCGCCACCGGTGATGTAGATCAGGGGAAGGCGGTCGGCCGTACGGCGGTACTCCTGGGGGGTGAGGATGACGCGGGTGTCGCGCATCCCGCAGGGCGCGAGGACCTCCTCGGCCAGGTAGCGCTCGTAGCTGCGCCCGTCGACCGCCTCGACCACGTCCGAGAGCAGGAACCAGGCCCACCAGGGCGCGTAGTTGATCTTTGCGCCGGGGGTGGCGTCCGGCGGCGGTGTCATGCTCTTGAGCCGGCCCCGTCGCAGATCCTTCGGTGTGGCCACGATCCCGTGCAGCGGGTCGAGCGCCATCGGCATCACACTGGTGTGGGTGAGCAGCTGGTACAGCGTGATGTGCTCGCGGCCGTCGCCGGAGAACCAGGGGAGGTAGTCGGCCACCGGCCGCTCCGGATCCACCAGGTCCTTCTCCCACAGCTGGCCGAGGGCCACCGCGCCGAGGGTTTTGGAGCAGCAGTACCAGATGGGCAGGGAGGCGCGGGTGAACGGGACTCCGGGGCGGCACTCGCCCAGTCCCGCCGAGACACGGGTGCCCGACGGGGCGTGCGAAACGTACAGCTGGGCGCCGGGTGTCGTACGGCCGAGTTCGGCCCGCAGCCGGGCCATCGTCTCCGGCAGCGCGTCGGTGGCGGCGCGCACCGCGCCCGCCTCGTCGTCACCACCCCGCGGGACCAGGGGGACGGGCGCGGGCGCGGCGGCGGACGGCAGCCCCTCGGTCCCGGCGCGCAGCGCCGCCAGACATCCGGCGGTGTCCTGTTGCAGCAGCCGGTCGAGGAAGAAGACGAACAGGAACACGCCCTCCAGCCCCAGACCACCGTGTTCGAAGAGCCGCACCCGTCGTTCCGCGTCGCCGAAGAGGAAGGTGGCGGCATCGGCGTGACCGAGGGCGCAGGCCACGGTGGGGCGTTCCGGGGTGGCTCCGCCGAGGAACCGCAGCGCGCCGGTGGCCAGGTCGGCCAGCACGGTGACGGTGTCCGGGACGTACGGCGGCGCGTCGGTGAGGCGCAGCTCGATACGGATGGCCTCCGCCGGGTCGAGGGTCCGCGCCGCGGGATGGGCGGCGGCGAGGTCCAGCCACGCCGGGGAGAACAGGGGGTGCCGGGCCGCCGCGGCGCCGTGGGTGTGGCACGCGGCGGCCCCGGCCTCGCTCATCAGTCCGTCCTCGCGAGGGTGAATCGCACCTTGGACGAACTGGTGAGACTTCCGTCGGGCGCCATGAGCTTTTTGAGCTCGGCGTCGACGGCCGCGGTGGCTTCTTCCCTCGCGTCCTCGGGGACGCTCTCCCAGAACTGCCGCCCGGCGGTCGACCACACCCAGCGCCACCACTGACCCGGCCCGACGAAGCGGGTCACACAGGCCTCCTCCACCGTCTCGACCGACCGGTATCCGGCCTTCTCGAGCGCGGTGTGCAGCGCGTCGGCCGACCGGAACGGGCTGTCGTCGGGCAGCCGGTGCGCGGAGAGACCGCCGTACGGGGCGCTGGCGCGGAACACGGCGTCCCAGCGCGGATCCGGCCTGCCCCACCACGACAGGGCGAGCCGTCCGCCGTCGTTCAGCAGTTCCCGGTAGCGCACCATGGCCGCCACCGGATCGAGGAAGAAGAACATCGAGATCCCGGCGAGCACCGCGTCGAAGGTGCCGGTCGCGGACGGCCCCGGTACTCCCCAGTCCACGGTCTCGGCGTCACCGGTGTGGGCTTGGGCGTTGTCCGGACCGGCGTCCGCGATGCGCTCGCGGGCGCGCGCCACCATGCCCGGCGAGAGGTCGATCCCGATGGCCTCGCCACCGGATCCGGCGGCCGCCCGGGCAGCGGGCAGCAGGACCGAGCCGGTGCCGCAGCCCACGTCGAGGACACGTTCGCCCGGCCGGATCCCGGCGTGCTCCACCAGCCGCTCGCCCAGGTCGTCGAAGTGGGTGACACCTACACGCTCGTAGGTCGGGGCGCTGCGGTCGAAGAGGCCGGCGATGGCCGCCTTCCGCCCGGAGCAGGCAGCGGTGGCGGGCAGGGTTTCGCTCATGGCGCTGCTGGTCCTTTCGGCGGGTGCCGCGGTGTCCGCCGCGGCGGGTCCCTCGTCGGCTACGGGGGGTGGGACACGGGGATCGAGCGGCACGGGGGCACCGGTGCGGCTGGACTCGTACACCGCGGTCACGACGGCGAGCGCCCGCAGCCCGGCCGCCCCGTCCACCAGCGGCGGGCGTCCGTCCGCCACGGCGTCGCAGAAGTCCATCAGCTGGTCGTGGTGCGGCTGGTAGAGCAGTCCGATCCGGTCCCGTACCGGCTCCCGGTCCGCACCGGGGTGGAGCGCGAGCCGTTCGGCGGCCTGGTTGCCCTCGCCGTACGCGCCGTGGTCAGCGGTTTGTTCGCCCGCACCGGCGGCGTGGAACCAGGTCAGCTCGTCGTTGTCGATGACGGCCGAGCCGCGGTCGCCGTGCACCGCGATCCGGGCGGTGCGCCCGGGGTAGGCGGCCGTGGTGGCCAGGACGGTGCCGAGGGCGCCGTCGGCGAACCGCAGACTGGCGGTGGCCACGTCCTCGACCTCGATGTGACGGTGGGCCAGAAGGGCGGTGTGCGCCGCCACCTCGGTCACCGGCCCGGCCAGCCACTGGATCAGGTCGAGGGTGTGTACGGCCTGGTTCATCAGGGCCCCGCCACCGTCCAGGTCGCGGGTGCCGCGCCAGGAACCGGAGCTGTAGTACCGCTGTCCACGCCACCATGGCAACTCCACGAGTACGGAGGTGATCCGGCCCAGCTCACCGCGGTCGACGGCGGCCTTGACCACTTGTGCCGCGGGGTCGAACCGGCGCTGGGAGATCACCCCCAGCGTCCGGTCCGCACGCCGCGCGGCCACGGTCAGCAGCCGTCCGGCGGCGGTCGTCGTGACCTCCAGGGGCTTTTCCACCAGGACGTGCTTGCCCGCTTCCAGGGCGGCCGTGGCCAGCTCGCCGTGGGTGCCACTGGGGGTGCACACGGCGACGGCGTCCACATCGGGGCGGGCCAGCAGCTCGGCCACCCGCCCGGCCGGGCAGCCGAGTTCGGCCGCCGACGCCGCGGCCCGGCCCGGGTCGCGGCAGGCCACGCCCGCCAGCCGGGCCCTGCCGTACAGCGGCTGATCCTCGCGGGTCAGCAGCCGGCCGAGGAAACCGCCGATGGATCCGCAGCCGATGATTCCGAACCGGAGCATGACCCGACCCCTTCAGCCGACCGGCACGATGGCGTTGCCGAGGTAGTTCGGCAGTTCGGTGAGGCGCTGCTGCTGGGCGTCGAGGTCCACCGGGTACTCCGCGCGGTAGCGCCGGGTGACCTCCTGCACCTCCTGCCAGGTGGCGGGCCGCCTGCCACCGTTGAGGGCGGGGGCCAGATCGTCGTAGAGGCTGGTACCGGGGCGCAGAAAGAGCTGGTTGATGCCGAACCACGCGGGCATCCCGGCCGCCCAGTCCACCAGTCGGCCGGATACACACGCGTCGTCGCCGGGCAGGCCGAGGAGGACGAACGCGAAGGGGGTGATACCGGCGTCGCGGAGCCTCAGTACCGCCTCCTGGACCTGCTGTTCGGTGACCCGCTTGTGCACGCCGGTGTCGGCGATGGCGGGGGACTCGGCGCCCAGCCACATGCCCTGGCAGCCCGCCTCGGCCCACTCGGAGACGTCGTTCTTCAGCACGATCTCGGCCCGGGTCTGCCCCACCCAGCCCAGTCCCCGGCCCTTCAGCCGCCCGCACAGCTCGCGGTAGAAGCCCTTGTTGATGCCGAAGACGTAGTCGAGGAAGAACACGAACTCCAGCCCCGCCGCCTGCTGGGCCTCGATCTCGGCCATCACCCGGTCGTGCGGCTGGGTGCGCATCCGGGTGCCGAACGGCAGATGGCAGAAGGTGCATCCGTAGGTGCAGCCACGGGCCGCGAGCACCATGCCGCACGGACCGGGCATCGGCAGCCCCCCGGTGATGACCTCGGCGGTGTAGCGGGCCACCGGGACCAGGTCGAAGGCCGGGAACGCGAATTCCTCCAGCGGGACGGCGGGGTAGGGCCGCGCCCCGGTGGACGCCGGCAGGTTCCCGGAGTCGGGGGACAGCACCGGGTCGGTGGCGCCCGCCTCCAGCGAGCGCACCGCGCCGACGGCCGCCGAGTCCACCTCGCCGAGGGCCACGTGGTCGACGCCGAGTTCGGCCCGGGTGGCCTCCGGGAGGTGGGTGGGGTGGGCGCCGACCGCGAGGGTGCGGGCCCCGGGGAAGCGCAGCCGGGCGCGTTCCACGGCGGCCGCCACCGGGCCCAGTTCCAGCGGATAGCACTGGGCCCGGTCGGCGATCGCGGTGATGGCGATCAGCAGGTCGAAGCCGTCCTCGGCGGTGTCGGGCGCGTCCTGGAGACGCTGGTCCCAGATGGCCACCGCATGGCCGTCGGCACGCAACTGCCCCGCGGCGGTGACCGCGTCCAGGGGCAGTTGCACGAAGTACTGGTCGAAGGGGTTGCTGGGGATGACGAAGCAGATCCGGGTCATGGCGCGTCACTCTCACAGGGGGGAAGGGAGGTCGGCGGATACGGAGCGCACGGGGGCGAAGGGCTCGGTGGAGCGGGCCAGCTCCGCCAGCAGGCCGATGCGGCGCACCGGTCCGAAGTCGTACTCCGGCGGCGCGGAGTCGGCCAGCAGCGCGGTCATGGCCCGACGCAGCGCGTTCTCCAGCGGGGAGTCGTGGACCAGCCACTCCTGGCGGCGGCCGGGCAGATCCACGGTCAGCCGGTGGGTGTTGCGCGGAAGGGCGGTGCCGCGCGGCAGGCTCACCGGGTCCAGCTCCAGGGTGAACCGCGCCGGGCCCGCGTCGAGCCGGACCAGCCGCAGCCGGTCGTCGGCGGCCGGGCCGGGCCTCGCGGCCCAGCCGGGGACCGGCACGTACGGCTCGGAGTCCGGGCCGACGATGCTGGAGTACAGCTCGACGGTGCCGAATCCGTCGAGGGCGACGGTGTCATGGGCGGCGGTGCTGATGAGTTCCGGGTCGGGCGCGATCCGCACGGTCTCGGGGCCGGGCACGGTCCCCAGATAGCGCTGGAGGGACTCGCGCGGCAGTACGGTGCCGAGCAGGGCGAGCATATGCAGCCACTCGTAGCCGAACACCCCGTAGTCGCGGTCCACGAACCGTCCCGCCGCTATGTCGGCGCGGCGGTCCTTCACGAACGCGATGCGCACGGCGCTCACCGGGTAGCGACGGGCGACATCCTGTGTGACCGTCTTCAGCAGCGCCGGGGCCTGGGCGTGCTGGTACTGGTTCATCACCACCATCCGGGCCCGCGGGTACTCCGCGAGCAGCGCGCCGAACGCGGGCACCTCCCACGAACCGCACACCGGCTTCTCCACCAGCAGTCGGGCCGCCGGATCCCGGGCGAGGACGGCCGCCACGGTGGGCAGATGGTCGGCGGTCGGGGTGCACACCGACCACAGGTCCACCGCGGGTTCGGTGGGCAGTTCCGCCACCGACCCGGCCATCCGGAGCCCCGGCCGCCGCAGCGACCGGGCGGCCGGGTCGACCACGCTCACGCTCACCCCGAGTGCCTCCAGCAGCCGGTGGTGCAGCCGCCCCGCCACGCCGTAGCCGACGACGCACACATGTGTCCTACCGGGCATGGCCGGCCACCTCGCTCGACGGCGACGCGGTGCCGGAGAGGTACCGGTCGTAGTAGGCGGTGAACAGCCCCGCCTCGTCGATCACCCGGTTCACCGGCTCCAGATGCACACCCGGCGGGAACTCGTGCAGATCGCGGCAGAGCTTCTTCGCGGCGAGCAGGGTTCCGGCCCGGTAGGCGTCGTAGCCGCGGTTGGCGATCCCCTCGTACTCGAAGAGGTTCAGGGAGCGCCCGTCGCCCAGGACGGTCACCGACTTCCCTGACGGCAGTGCGTAGTGCAGCCCGACGTGGGGGATCACGGTTTCGCGCGCCTCGGCGTGGCCGTCGGCCAGCAGACTGAAGTCCTTGGTGGCGAAGCCCGCGAGGAACACCCCGTCCGGCAGCAGTGGCAGATCCGCCGGTGTGACGGCGAGTTCACCGGTCCCGCCCATGATGAGGAAGGGGCTTCGGTGGGCCAGCGCCTCGGCCGTGGAGCGGTAGGTCTCGAAGCCGTCCTCGGCGGCGGTGATGAGGGTGAGGATGTCGGTGTCCACCACCCCCACCCGGCAGCCCAGGGCGCGCAGCGCGTGTGCGGTGCGGGAGCCCAGGGTGCCGTAGCCCAGCAGCAGCACATGGCGTCCGATGAACTTCTCGCCCGGGATGATGGCACGCAGCCTGCGGACGCACGAGTCGGCGATCTCGTTGTAGCCCAGTTCCGTCTTCACCTGTGAGCGGGCCATGTTGAGCACCGGGATGGCCAGCTTGCCGGGCGCTCCGGCGATCCGCTTCAGTCCGCTGACGGTGAGTTCGACGGCCGCGTCGACGTGTTCCGGGAACGGATCGTCGGAGCCGTAGCCCTGGGCGAGCAGCCCTCCGTCGTCGATGACGAGGACCCGGCGGCCCTCGGCGTGCGCACGGGCGACGAAGGCGCTCACCCGCTCGTTGACCTGGAGGGCGTGGGCCCGGGCTGCGGTGTCGGCGGTGCCGTTGATCACCGAGTTGTCGAGGGTGTCGCTGCGGTAGCCGTGGCGGACGAACCAGGCGTGCACCCGGTCGCGGCGCAGGGTGCGGTCGCCCTTGGACAGGGCGTAGATCCACTCCCGTGGAAGCCCCGCGCGTTCCATGGCCAACAGGAAGCCGACGCTGTTCTCCACGTAGTGGTCGCGGAAGACCAACGCCCAGTCGGCGAGCGCGGGTTCTGGGGTGGCATAGCGCTCGACCAGGGGCAGGCCGTTCCGGATGGACTGGATCTCGGCGGCGGTGTAGCACCGCGTCCGCAGCCCGATCTCCTCGACCAGCGCGGTGTACAGCGCCGCGGCCCGCTCCGGCAGCGGTCCGGCGGTGGCGGCGGCACTCACCAGCACCCGCCGCCGGGCCGGGGCGGGCAGCACGGGGTCGAGCGTACCGGGCGGACCGCCCGGCAGCGGCCGGCTGCGGACCTCCAGCCGGGCACCGGCCACGTCCACCACATGGTCATCGGGGCCCGGGGACACGAGCACCGGTCCCTCCCCGGACGGTTCCTGCCGGTCGAGGACCGTGCGCATCGCGTCGAGCAGTTCGGCGCCGTCCAACGGGCCGTCCAGCACCTCATAGGGGCCCACGGCGAGGGGAGAGGGAGCACCCGGAATCTCCAGCAGGTGACTCGGTGCGACTTCGGATAGTGACATAACTCCCGTCCACGTCCGGTGAACAACGACAGAGGCGGTTCCTGCTTCGGCACACGGTCGTCGGACTCGGTGGCACGTCAGCGCGGGACCCTCCCGGCAAGACTGCGACGCGGTCCGGTCCGCGGGCATCTGTCGTTCGACTGCGCCGCCCCGCCGCCCGTATCAGTCGTCGGACCGGACGGCCACCCGGCCGCATCTGTCGTCCGACTGGGGCCCCTCCGACAGGTCGTCCGAAATCGGTCCCCACCGCCTGGATCCGCACCGGTCGTTCGGTGAAGGTAATTGGTGAACCGACGGGGGCCCCAATACAAGGAGGACCTCGTATGCCGGTCGTCGGACGGGCGGAGGAACAGCGCACCCTGGCCGCCATGGCGGCCGCCGCGCGCGACGGCCACAGCACCGCCCTGGTCCTGCGCGGCGCGGCGGGCATCGGCAAGAGCGCCCTGCTGCGCGACCTGGCCGAGGGATCCGCTGAGGGCCTGCGGACGCTGTGGGCCATGGGGGTACGCAGCGAGGCCGGACTGCCGTTCGCCGGACTCCACCAGGTGCTGCGGCCCCTGCTGCGGTTCGAGGGGCGGTTACCGCCGCCCCAACGGGCCGCGCTGCACTCCGCGTTCGGGATGGACACCGCGTCCCCCGACTCCTTCCTCGTGGCGCTCGCCGCGCTCACCCTGCTGTCGGAGGCCGCCCACGAGACACCGCTGCTGCTGCTCGTGGACGACGCCCAGTGGATCGACGCGGCCTCCGCGGACACCCTGGGGTTCGTGGCCCGCAGGCTCGGCCCCGAGGGCGTGGCGATGGTCCTCGCCGTCCGCGACGGCTCGTCCTTCCAGGCCCCCGGGGTGCCCGAACTGACCCTGCGCCCCCTGGACACCGCCGCCGCCGGGGAACTGCTCGACCAGGCCGTCCCCGAAGGCGCCACGGCCGTAAGGGAGTTACTGATCCGGGAGGCCGAGGGCAATCCACTGGCGCTGACCGAACTGTCCACCGCCCTGAGCCGGGACCAGCTGCGCGGCGCCGTCCCGCTGACCGACGGACTGCCGCTCACCAAACGGCTGCACCGCATCCTCCCGCACAGCGCCGAACCCCTGCTGACCGAGGAGTCCGGGGTCCTGCTGCTGGCCGCAGCCGAACCCGAGGGCAGCCTCGCCACCATCCTGGGCGCCGCCGACCACCCCGACCGGGCCCTGAACCTCCTGCATCAGGCCGCCTCCGCACGTCTGCTCAGCATGAACCAGCAGTCCGTCCGCTACCGTCATCCGCTCTACCGCTCGGTGATCTACCAGGGCGCCTCGCCGGACCGCCGCCGCGCCGCCCACCTCGCCCTGGCACGCGCCGTCGAGGACGACGACCGGCGGATCTGGCACCTGGCCGCCGCCGCCACCGGACCGGACGACGAACTCGCCCGCAGCCTGGTGAAACTGGCCCGCCGGACGCGGCACACCGGCGACGCGGCCACCGCCGCCCGGGCACTGCGCCGTGCCGCCACGCTCACCTCGGCGCCGCGCCACCGGGCACGCTGGCTGATCGACGCCGCCGAATGCTCCTGGACGGCCGCCGAGCACCATCAGGCGGCTCTGCTGCTGAGCCAGGCGGAGCCACTGGCGGACACCTCGGGGCTGCGCGCCCGGCTCGCCCAGCTGCGCGGTGCCATCATCCATGCCTCCAGTGACCCCGTCGTCGCCTGCGCCACCCTGCTCGACGGTGCCCGGCTGGTCCTGGACTCCGATCCCGAACTCGCCCGCGAGACGCTGACGATGGCGGCCCGCTCGGCGTGGATCGCCGGTGACCCGGTCCGCCTCGACGAAGTGGCCGGACTGCTGGAGCGGTTGCAGAAGGACTGCCCCGAACCCGAGGCCACGGTGTCGCGGCGGATGGCCGAGCGCTGCCGCTATCTGAGCGGGCTGGCGGACGCGGCGGACACCGCGGGGCCGACGCCCTACGGCACCTCCTGCGACGACCGCCACCGGGCCGCCCCGCTGAGCTCTCTGCCGGGCACTGGCGTGCTGCCCTGGGCCGGTCCCCCCACCTTCCTGCCGTATCTGGTGGGCGTCGCGGACACCGTGCTGGACGCCTATCAGCGCACCCTGGACACCCTGCACCGGGACGGCTCGGCCGGTGCGCTGCCGATGCTGCTCGCGCCGATGGCCGCGCTGCAACTGGTCACCGGCCGCTGGACGGACGCCGTCGCCCTCGGCACCGAAGGCGTCTCGCTGGCCGACGAGACCCGTCAGCTCGGCCCGGCCAGCCATCTGCGCGCCCTGCTGGCCTGGCTCGCCGCCGTCACCGGAGACGGCCACGGCTGCCACCGGCTCGCCCAGGAGGCGCTGGACATCGCCGAACCCCACCGCATCTCCTCGGCCGCGGCGCTCGCGTACTGGTCCCTGGGACTCCAGGCGCTGTCCGACGGCCGCCCCGACCGCGCGGCCCCTATCCTCGCCGAGGTCACCGCCCCCGACAGCCCGCGCTTCCACTTCATGATCAGCTGGCTGGCCTACCCCGATCTGGTCGAGGCCCTGGTGCGCGCCGGGGAACAGGACCGGGCCCGTGACGCGCTGAGCCGCTTCGAGCGCCAGGGCGTACCGGACGACGCCACCCAACTGCATGCCGCGCTCCAGCGTTGCCGTGCCCTGCTGGCCCCCGACACCGAGGCCGACACCCTGTTCCGCCGGGCCCAGCGGGCTGCCGGACTCTCGATGTTCGAGCTCGGCAGGACCCAACTGCTGTACGGCGAGTGGCTGCGCAGGCGCCACCGCGTCAAGGACGCCCGGGAGCAGCTGCGCCGGGCCGAGGAACGGCTGCGCACCGTCGGCGCCGTCCCGTGGGCCGAGCTGGCTCACGCCGAGCTCCGGGCGGCGGGGGTGCGGGGGACGGGGATCCGGGCCGCCCGGCCGCCGGCCGTGGCGCCGTCGGAGGCGTCGGAGGCGTCGGAGGCGTCGGAACCGTCACCGTCCTCGCCGGACACGCTGCTCACCGCGCGGGAACTCCAGGTCGCGCGGCTGGCCGCACAGGGAATGACGAACGGGGAGATCGCGGCCCGGCTCTTCCTCAGCCCGCGGACCGTCGGCTACCACCTGTACAAGGTCTTTCCGAAGCTGGGTATCACCTCGCGAAATCAACTGTCCCTGTGCTTCGGCGAGGCGCTGCTGACGGCCGGTGAGCATCTGGGGGAGCGGGCCTCGGGCCAGTAGCGAAGACGCGGGGCAGGGCGTCCATGAATTTCGGACAACCTGATCAGGGGGCTCCGGGGAAGTCTCGATGGAAATACCTAGAGTTTGTTTGGGGATGCCGCCGGTGTCGCCGGTGTCGCCGGTGACTTCCGTGGTGTGTTCCGCCCGGGAGAACCGGTGAAGATGAGTTTGTGTCACTTTTTCTGTCCGGGCTCTTGTGGCGTCCGCCTCCGCTCATTACGTTCCGGTAGGCCCCGGAGTCGGCCTTCTGGAGGAGTGACCATGTCTGTCCGCGCAGTCCGGCGTCCCCGCAGGCCCATGCGCGGGAGGACCCTGCGCACACTCTTCTCCCTCGCCGCCGTCATGGTGCCGGCGGTGACCGGCTCCGCGACGGCCACCGCGACCGCCCGGCCCGCGTCGGCGGCCGGGCTGCGTGAGGTGATGTTCGTGGGCAACAACTGGGACGGCACCGCCGATGTCATCGCGTCCAGGGGCGACTTCGGCAGGATCGGCCGTATCGACGTCGTACCGGACAAGGGCCAGCGGCTCACGGAGATCTACCTCAACCCCGTCAAGCTGGCGTTCTTCCTGGGCATCCGGCAGGGGCCGGGCGAGGGGCACGACCAGTTCGTGGACGACATGTACTCCACCCCGGACGGCTCCGCCCTCGTCGTCTCCCGGCCCAGCTTCGCCGACGTGGTGTCCATCGACCTGAGGACCGGCGCCCTCAAGTGGCGTTTCCCGGTCTCCGGATTCCGCTCGGACCACATGGCGGTGTCACCCGACGGAAAGCGGGTCGCGGTGTCGGCCTCGACCTCGAACACGGTGCATGTGCTCGACATCGAGACGGGCAGGCAGTTCGGATCGTTCGCCACCGGGGACAAGCCCCACGAGAACGTCTTCACGGACGGCGGGAAGTACCTGTGGAACATGTCCATCGGCGAGGTCAACACCGCGCTGGACGAACCCTGGCTGGACTTCACGAAGGGCGACCGGCACATCACCGTGGTCGACGCGCAGACCTTCCAACAGGTCAAGGTCATCGACATGCGCGAACGGCTCGACGCCTTCGGCCGCGAGGACCTGTCCGACGCCGTCCGGCCGGTGGCCTTCACCCCGGATGAGTCCAGGCTCTACTTCCAGGTGTCCTTCTTCAACGGCTTCCTGGAGTACGACGTGGCCTCCGACCGCATCGCCCGGCTGAAGACCCTGCCGAAGAACCCGGACACCAGCGAGGACCGCACCACCTGGGTCAATGACTCCCGCCACCACGGGCTGTCGATGAGTCCGGACGGCACCAGGCTCTGCGTCGCCGGGACGATGGACGACTACGCCACCGTCGTCGACCGCGCCACCCTCCGGGAAGGCCCCCTGGTGGCCGCCTCGAAGCCGTACTGGGCCACGGTGAGCGGCGACGGCGCGTCCTGTGTCATCTCCGAGAGCGGTGCCGACCGGGTCACCGCGATCGACTTCGCCACCGGCGTAAAGGTCAGATCCGTACCGGTCGGGGACCATCCGCAGCGGGTGCGCATCGGTCATGTGGCGGCCGACTGGACGGGTCCGTCGGGCGGTAGCCGAACCGGGGCAGCAGCGCCTGAGTGACCGGGCCGACGGTGGCCGCGTAGAGCACCGTGCCGACGCCCACCGTCCCGCCGAGCAGCCAGCCCAGCGTCAGCACCGTGATCTCCATCAGGGTGCGGACGAAGCGCAGGGACCGACCGGTGGCGGCGGACGCCCCCGTCATCAGCCCGTCGCGCGGACCGGGGCCGAACCGGGCGCCGACGTACAGCGCCACCGACACCCCGTTGAGCAGCACCCCGCCGATGAGCAGTGCCACCCGGGCGGCGAGGTCCAGATCGCGGGGGATCAGCGCGAGGCCGAGGTCCGACGCGCACGCCAGAACGGCGATGTTGGCCACCGTGCCGAAACGCGGCCGCTGCTTCAGCGGGATCCACAGCAGCAGCACCAGCGCACCGAGCACGGCGTTCACCGTGCCGAAGCTCAACCCGGTGTGCCGTGCCACGCCCTCGTAGAGAACGCTCCAGGGATTGACGCCCAGCGAGGAGCGGACCATGACCGACAGGCTGAAGCCGTACAGCGCCAGTCCGGTGAAGAGCTGGGGGAGGCGCCGCAGCGGATGCTCACCAAGTGGCAGGTAGCCGAGGGGAGGAAGGGGTTTCAAGGCCATGGACGGTGAGTCTGTACAGTGATTGGCCTGCACGACATGGCCAATTTCGGGGGAGTGGCGGGAAGTGGCGGGAATGGACACACCGCACCGGATGCGTGGCGGAGACCGGACCGGCGGAACGCTGGGCAGCGGGCAACTGGCCGCGATGCTGCCCGACCCGGCGGGGATGCGGCCCGCCTTCCGCCAGCTGGCGCGGGAGATCAGCGCACTGATCCTGGACGGGCGGATCGCCCTGCACGTACGGCTCCCGGCCGAACGCGAACTGGCTGTCGCCCTGAGCACCAGCAGGGCCACCGTCACCGCCGGGTACGACCTGCTGCGGACGAGCGGCTACGCCTACAGCCGCCAGGGCGCCGGTACCTGGACGGCCCTGCCGGAAGGCCGTACGCCGCACGGGGTGACCCGGGTCCTGCCACCCCCGGACACCGCCATCGACCTGGCCAGGGCCGCCCCCGAACTGCCGGGACAGACCCTGGTCGACGCACTCGTCCACATCGCCCCGCAACTGGCCGACCACGCGGGCACCCCCGGGTATCACCCCTACGGCCTCCCCGGACTCCGCGCCGCCGTCGCCGACTGGTTCACCCGCCGTGGCCTGGCCACCCGGCCCGAACAGATCCTGGTGACCTCCGGCGCCCAGCACGCCCTCACCCTGATCCTGGGAGTGCTGTGCGGCACCGGCGACCGCGTCATGGTGGAGAACCCCTCCTACCCCAACGCCCTGGAAGCCCTGCGCCGGGCCCGGCTGCGCACCGTGTCCGCGCCGGTGGCCGACACCGGCTGGGACATCGGCGTCATGGAATCGACCCTGCGCCAGGCCGTCCCCCAACTGGCCTATCTGATACCGGACTTCCAGAACCCCACCGGGTGTCTGATGCCCGAGGAGGACCGGGCGCGGGTACTGCGGGCCGCTGAACGTTCCGGCACCTGGCTGATCGTCGACGAGACCCTGACCGACCTCGCCCTCGATGTGTCCGTCCCGCGGCCCCTCGCCTCGCACGCCGGGCCCGGCGGCGGTGGCCAGGTCCTCACGATCGGCTCGATGAGCAAGACCCACTGGGGCGGTCTGCGGATCGGCTGGCTGCGCGCCCCCGCGCGGCTGGTGACCGAACTCGCCGCACAGCGGGTGGCCGGCGACATGGGCGGCTCGGTGGTGGACCAGCTGCTGGCCCTGCATCTCCTGGACCGGGAGGACGAGCTGCTGCCACCCCGCCTGGACCAGGTCCGCACCCGGCGCGCCGCCCTGGCCGAAGCCCTCGCCGAGCACCTCCCGGGGTGGAGCTGGCGGATGCCGCCCGGTGGCCTGTCCCTCTGGGTGGACCTCGGGGAGCCGCTCGCCTCATCGCTGGCGGAGCGGGCGGTGGAGTGCGGCGTGCGGATCGAGGGCGGTGGCCGGTTCGCCGCTCATCCCGGTGTCTTCGAGCAGCGGCTCCGGGTCCCCTACACCCTCCCGCCCGACACCCTGCGGGAGGCCGTGCGGCGCATGGCCACCGCGCTCGCGGGCGGCCTGCCGCTCCCGTCCACCGCCCGGCAGCCGCACTGGATCGCCTGATGGGTGTCCTCGCAGGTCAACGGCGCGGTCCAGGTCATTCGAACGAAATTCGAACACAGGATCGCAATGTCGACGGCACCCATTGATTGCTTCACAAACTACGGCATAGTGGAACACGCCTTCTGGTGAGGTCCAGCCAGGCACATGGAACCTCCCCAGAGGCCACCACGCCGCTCCGTGACCGATGGTGCGGCGCGGTGGCACGCTCCGTCGCGGAGTACGCCCCACCGGACACGGACGCGACGGCGAGCGGCGCGCGGGCAGCGCCCGCTCAGGGCCTCTCCCGTGCGGCCACCGCGGATCACCTCCGCCCGCGGACACCCACGCCCCCCACGCCACGTACGGCAAGGACGTGTGCGAGCGCCCGAGTCACCCCGGCGATGTGCGACCCGGGCCGTCGGGTTCCCGGGCCGCCAGGCCTCCGAGCCCCCGAAATGTGAGGACAGCCGCCGATGGACACCACCACCGACAGCGCGGGCGATCGTGGCTTCTGCCTCGACCGCGTGGCGTCCGTGGTCCTGGACGGCGCGGGCACCGTCACGCACTGGTCCGCCGCCGCTACGGACCTCCTCGGGCTGTCCGCCTCCGATGTCGTGGGGCGTCCGGTCACCGAGCTGCTCGTGGAGGACCAGGAGCCACCGGGCGGTCCGGGGCTCCCTCCTGGCGGCCGGGCCCGGCTGCGGCATGCCACCCAGGGCTCGGTGGACACCGTCTTCCGAACGACACCGCTGGACGGCGGCGGCTGCGTGGTGCTCGCCGCCCCCGCGGACACCGCGGCCGAGTGGGGACAGGGTGTGGCGCTGCTGCGGGCGCTGTTCGCCCAGGACGGCGTCGGGGTGGCCGTCCACGACGCGGATCTGAAGGTGCTCAGCGTCAACGCCCCCTCCGGGCGGCTGCCGGGCGCGGACGCGGTCCGGAGCCGGCTGGCCGAGGTGGTGGACGGACCGGACGCACCGTCCTTCCGGGCCGTCCTGCGCGAGGTGATGGAAACCGGTAACGCGGTCATCGACCGGGAGCAGTCCCTGAGCACACCGGACGGGGACCGGGCGGTGGGCCAGTGCGCGTTCCGCCTGGACGACGCGCGTGGTGTGCCGACCGGGGTGATGAGCCTCTTCCGGGACACCACCGAGCAGAAGCGGGTGCGCGACCACCTCGAACTGCTCCGCGACTCCGCCTCCCGGATCAGTGCCTCGCTCGACGCGGTGCGTGTCGCCGAGGACCTGGTGGACGTCCTCGTCCCCGGCCTGGGGGATCTCGCGACGGTGGAACTGCACGAGTCCGTGCTCGCCGGTGACGAGCCACCGAGGATGTTCGGCGGCGGGAAGCAGCACCTGGTCCGGGTCGCCGGTGCCACGACCACCGGGGACTGGCCCGATGGACTGCTCACCACCGGAACCAGCTATCCACCGCTGCCGGACAACACCGGTCTGCGCGCGGTCCAGGGCGGTGCGGCCATCACCACCGACCGCGTGGGCGCGGTGCGGGCCGTCGGCCCCGAGCAGGAGCGTCTGTTCATCCCGGACGGCGGCCACGCGCTGGCGGTCGCCCCGCTGCGGGCACGCGGACTGGTGCTGGGTCTGGTGGCGGTGTGGCGCACCGACCGCCCCGAGGCGTTCGACGAGGACGAGCGGGTGCTGCTGACGGAGATCTGCTCACGGGCCGCGCTCGGCATCGACAACGCACGGCGTTTCGCCCGGGAGCACCGGGCGGCCGTCGCCTTGCAGGAGCGGCTGCTGCCGCATGCCGTGACCGACACCCTGGCGGCGGAGACGGCCGGAAGCTACCGCCCCGCCAGTGGCGGGGCCGGCATCAGCGGCGACTGGTTCGATGTCATCCCGCTGCCCTGTCTGCGGGTGGCGTTCGTGGTCGGGGACGTCATCGGCCACGGGCTTCCGGCCACCGCGGCCATGGGCCGGCTGCGCACCGCCATCCAGACCCTCGCCGCCCTGGAGCTGGACCCGGACGACCTGCTGTCCCGGGTGGAGGACCTGGTCGAGCAACTCGCCGCCGAGGCCACACAGGAACAGCGTGACGCCGTCGGCGCCACCTGTCTGATCGGTGTCTACGACCCGGTGGACCGCCAGTGCACCCTGGCCAGCGCCGGACATCCGCCACCGGCGGTGGTGGCCCCCGACGGCACCACCCGCTTCGTCGACCTCGCGCCCGGTCCGCCGCTCGGGGTCGGCGGGATGCCGTTCGAACCCCTCACCATCGAGCTGGCGCCGGGAAGCGTTCTGGCGCTGTACACGGACGGGCTGATCAGCCGCGACCGGGCCGATCTGGAGACGGGGATGGACCGGCTGCGGGACGAACTGGCCGCGCAGTGCCGTCCGCACCGGCCACTGAACGAGATCAGTGCCGCGCTGCTGGACGGTGTCGACGACGAGCGGCAGACCGACGACAGCGCCCTGCTGCTCGCCCGCACCCGTACCTCCCCGCTGTGGACCGTCGCGAGCTGGGAGTTCCCCGCGGACCCCGCATCGGTGGCGCGGGCGAGAAAGGCCACCGCCGACCAGCTCGCCACCTGGGGGCTGGAGGAGCTGGCGTTCAGCACGGAACTGATCGTCAGTGAGCTGGTCACCAACGCGATCCGGTACGCGGGTGGCCCGATCGGGGTGCGGCTCATCCGGGAGAACGGTCTCATCTGCGAGGTCACCGACCCCAGCAGCACCCAGCCCCGGCTGCGCAGGGCCGGGGACACCGACGAGGGCGGACGTGGACTGTTCCTGGTGGCCCAGATGACCACCCGGTGGGGCAGTCGCTACAGCCGTCGCGGCAAGACCATCTGGACCGAGCAGACGGCGGCGCCGCCGGGCCTCGGCTGACCCCTGTGACGGCCCCCTCGCCGGGGTGTGCGGACCCACTCCGGGCGGCGTCCTGAGGACCCTGGAATTGCGCCGAGTTGTGACCGTGGGATGATTCACGGTTACGGCGGTACGAGAAGAGGATCGGCGGTCGGGAGCGATCCCAAGCGCGGAATATCCTGTTTCATAACGGCGGGTGACGAGCGTCACTGTGATCATCCGCCGTTGAATTCCGCACCTTCCGACAACAGTTGTCTCGTTCGTTGCTTCGTTCACCGCGTCGACTTGATGATCCGTTCGACCCTGCCAGCATGTGGCGGCGCGGGCCGGTTCACGGCCCGGACCCCAACGAACGACAGGAGTCGACCATGTCGCGTCCCACCCGGCGCCGGGTGCTGCACCGTGGTGTCGCGGGCCTGGCCGGAGCGGCGCTCGCCGGACCGGTCGTCGCGGCCACCGCATCGGACACCTTTGCCGCCACCGCCCGTTCCACCGGAGGCCCCGAACACACGGAGGGGCACGGGCGGCCCGGAGGCCATGAGATGCCACAGCCCTTCGACGAGATGTACGAGGGCCGCCATATCGAGGGCTGGCCGGAGGAGGGTGGCCACGGCGGTCCGCTCGAGGGCATGGAGTTCGTCGTCCGGATCGACAACGACGACCTGCACGTCATGCGGAACGCCGACGGCACCTGGGTGAGTCTGGTGAACCACTACGAAACCCTCGACTCGCCGCGCGCCGTGGCGCGGTCGGCCGTGCGTGAACTCAACGGCGCCGACCTGGTCCCCGTGGTGACCGGCTGAGGTCCACCGGCCGGCCGTCCATCCCCACCCCCGAGGAGTTCCGACACATGGCAGTCCGGAAGAACCAGGCGGACCTCACCGCCACCGAGAAGCGCGATTTCGTCGACGCGGTGCTCGAACTCAAGCGCACCGGCCGCTACGACGAGTTCATCAGCACCCACAACGCCTTCATCATCTCCGACACCGACAGCGGGGAGCGGACCGGTCACCGGTCGCCGTCCTTCCTGCCCTGGCACCGCACGTTCCTGTTGCAGTTCGAGGAGGCGCTCCAGAGCATCACACCGTCGGTCACCCTGCCCTACTGGGACTGGACCGTGGACCGCTCGCCCCGCAGCTCCCTGTGGGCCGACGACTTCCTCGGCGGCGACGGGCGGAGCGGTGACGGCCGGGTCACCACCGGCCGGTTCGCCTTCGGCGGTGGCAAATGGCCGATGAACATACGGGTGGACGGCCGGACGTTCCTGCGCCGGGCGCTCGGCGCGGGGGTCCGCGAGCTGCCCACCCGGGCCGAGGTGGACCGGGTGCTCGCCCTGACCACCTATGACGCCGCCCCCTGGAACAGCTCCTCCGACGGCTTCCGCAACAACGTGGAGGGGTGGCGCGGCCCCAATCTGCACAACCGGGTGCATGTGTGGGTCGGCGGCCAGATGACCACGGGGGCCTCGCCCAACGATCCGGTGTTCTGGCTGCACCACTGTTTCATCGACAAGCTCTGGGCCGACTGGCAGCAGCTGCATCCGCGGTCGGGATATCTGCCGACCGGTGGCACCCGAGATGTGGTCGCCCTGAACGACACCATGAAGCCGTGGAACGACGTCACCCCGGCCGATCTGCTGGACCACACCAGGTTCTACACCTACGCATGACAGGTGCATGATGCCGCGTAGGCCAGGTGTGCGGCGTCCCGCGCAACTCCGCGCACCACACCACGCGTTTGCCACGTCCCGGGACGAGTGACGGCGTATCCAGCCCGCCGCCACTCGCCGGTGAGCTGATTGTCAGTGGGGTGCGCCATGCTGTGTCCCGGGTCGGCGGAGAAGGGTTTTCTCCGGCACCGGCTCATGGCAACGGCGTGCTGTGCCACGTGTCCCGGGGAGTGCCGACGAGGCCGACCGCCCGGGTCTGTTGCCGGATGTGATGGACCGATACGGCGCAGACGCCGGGCTGGAGGTCGAGAAGTGGTCAACGCGGACGAGGCCGCGTGGGAACGGTGCAGTGCGGTCCGGGTGGTGCCGCCCGTCCGGGCGCGCAAGCTGGCGAAGGTGCCGTTCGTCGAGCTGGCGGAAGGGCGGTTGCAGGGGGTGGTGTCCAGCGGTTCGGACATCGCCCGGGTGTATGTGTCCTCGATCGCCGCGGGCACCCACGGTCTCAGTTGCAGCACCAACAACAACCGCCCGTGCGGTGCGTTGCACAGCTCGCCGTGCAAACATCTGCGGGCCCTCGCCGACGAGGCGGTCCTGCAGTACGGCCGGGAGCGGGTCGCCCGCTATCTGCGGGTCGAGGCGGGCGCGGAGGAGGATCTGGTCAGCAGCCTGCACGGCTCTGTGGAACGGGCCCCGGCCGCCGGGGTGTTCAGCCGCTTCCTGCGCCATCTGGCCTATCTGGAGCTGCCCGACACCACGGCGCCCGTGCCCGAGCTGCACTGGTTTCCGGCCACGG
Organism: Streptomyces sp. NA02950; assembly: GCF_013364155.1. NCBI lineage: Bacteria > Bacillati > Actinomycetota > Actinomycetes > Kitasatosporales > Streptomycetaceae > Streptomyces > Streptomyces sp. NA02950. The sequence continues at coordinate 8,318,405 of NZ_CP054916.1, forward strand.
GGGCGGTCGCCTGATGCGCGGAATACAGCTCGCCGAACTGCTCGGGGCCACACCGCCGGGAGCCGGGGAAGCACTCGACCTGGTGGCCGGCTTCGATGACACCCTCGTCCAGGGACTGGCCCGGTTCGGTGAGGACAGCGCCGCGGCGCTGACCGCCCTGGCCGCCGCCGTTTCGGGGTCACCGCTCGGTCCGGCCGTGGCCGAGGCGGCCGGGAAGGTCGCCGCCGGATCCTTCACCGAAGAACACCTCGCGGCCCTGGCCGGGGCCCGTACCGCCCTCTTCGGCGCGGTCCACGACGCGCGGCTCACCGGCCTCGACACCGCGCTCGGACGGACCAGGCAGACCTGGGAGGAGCCACCCGCGGCGGCACCGGTGGCGGACCAGCTGCTCACCGGATGCCGGTCATGGCTCCAGGAGCTCGCCATCACCGGCTGGCGCGGGATCGGCCACGACCTGATCTCCGCCGCCGACCAGACCATCGAGGCGCTGCTCGCCGAGCCCGCGTTGCGGCGTCCGGCGGTCCTGCTCGACGGCCTGGCGGCCGAACTGCGGGCCGCCTCCCCGCTCGCGACGGCCGAGCGGCTGCCCACCCGGCGCTGGGCCGATCTGTGGGCCCGCGCCCTGCTGCTGGCCCGCGACGGCGAACGCCCCGGAGGAGTAGAGCCCGTCGAGTCCGTGTCCGGCCGGCTGCTGATCCTCGGGGTCGATGTGCACGAGCACGCCACCGCCGTACAGGTGCAGGTGCACGCCGTCCTGGAGCCCACCGGCGCGGCGCCCTCGCGGCTGGTGCGCACCGGTGTCACCGCCGCGAAGGTGGACACCATCGTCGGCCCCGCCGTCTGGCGTCTGCTGCACCGCCACCCCGTGCTGCTCACCGCGCTGGCCGAGCAGCGTGCCCTGGAGGTCACCGATCTGCCGCTGCTGGCCGGGGGCGATCTGGTGTGGGACGACGACCGGGCCACCGCGGGCGAGCCCGCCGATCCGTTCGTCACCGCCCGGGTCCAGCTCACGGACGCGGTGGCCGCCCCGGTCCCACCGCTGGACCGCCATCCGGTGCGCATCGCCGAACCGGTGCTGCTGGAGGAGTACAGCACCGACGGAGAGGTGCTCGACCTGGACGGCACCACACTCCCCTTCGACCTGGAGCGGCTGCCCGGCTGCGGACCGCTCACCCCCGCGCTGGTGGCCGCCTCCACGGCCTGTGTCGGACTGCTGCGGTGGGACGGCGGCCGCTGGTCGCTCCAGCCGCTGGCCCTCCAGACCACGGTCAAGCGCAAGAAGACCGAGGTGCACGGTGGCGCGTGGGCCATGGGCATCACCGATCCGAAGGTGGCCAAGGCCGATGCCCGGGCGGGCGACGCTGTGGCGGTGCTGCGTGAGCGGGCGGGACGGCTGCTGCGGAAATGAGCGACCAGACGAATCACACGACCACCGACGCGGTCGGCCCCGAGGGCGGCGGCGCCGACCGCAACCGGCGGCAGGTCCTCTACTGGCGTCTGCTCTCCCGGCTGTTCGACCGCGAGGAGCAGCCCACGCTGGAGGCCGCGAGCGTGGCCATCGTGGACACCATCGGACTGCCGTCCGGCCTGCTCGACCCGTCGGTGTCCGTGGACACCCTGGTCCAGCGCTTTCCGGACCTCGAGGCCGAGTTCCAGGGCCTGACGGAGCTCAAGGCCGAGGACGGCGACAACGAGCACGAGAACGAGGCGGACGATCCCGATGAACAGGTCCGGCGCGCCGCGCTGGTGTCCAAACTCCTGCTCAACGTGTTCGCCACCGGCACCGGCAATGTCACCGCCCAGCAGCTGTCCGACTGGAAGCGCGACGCGGGCTGGTGCACCCAGGCCATGGGCACCGAGTCGGCGGACGAGCTCAGAGGGGTGCTGGCCGGCCTGGAAGGCGACCTGGTCAAGCGGATGCGGCTGCGCGAGGTGCTGGCCGACAACGCACTGGCCCGACAACTGACACCGAGCATGTCCCTCATCGAGCAGTTGCTCCGGGACAAGGACAACCTCTCCGGCGTCGCGCTCGCCAACGCCAAGGCCCTGATCCGGCGCTATGTCGACGAGGTGGCGGAGGTGCTGCGCACCCAGGTCCAGCAGACCAGCGTGGGCACCATCGACCGCTCGGTGCCGCCCAAGCGCGTGTTCCGCAACCTCGACCTGGACCGCACCATCTGGAAGAACCTCACCAACTGGGACCCGGAGAGCGAACGGCTCTATGTGGACCAGCTGTTCTACCGGCACACCGCCAAACGGACCACACCCGCCCGGATGGTCGTGGTGGTCGACCAGTCGGGGTCGATGGTGGACTCGATGGTCAACTGCACCATCCTCGCCTCCATCTTCGCGGGGCTCCCCAAGGTGGATGTCCACCTCGTCGCCTACGACACCCGTGCGCTCGACCTCACCCCCTGGGTGAAGGACCCGTTCGAGGTGCTGCTGCGCACCAAACTCGGCGGTGGCACGGACGGCACCGCCGCGATGGCCCTGGCCCGGCCGAAGATCGCCGATCCCCGTAACACCGTGGTGGTGTGGATCTCCGACTTCTACGACAACCGGGCGCTGATGACGGACTTCGAGGCCATCCACCGTTCCGGTGTGAAGCTCATCCCGGTCGGCTCGGTCAACAGCTCGGGGCGGCAGAGCGTGGACGAATGGTTCCGCGACCGGCTCAAGAACCTCGGCACACCCGTGATCTCCGGACATATCCGCAAGCTCGTCCTCGAGCTCAAGAACTTCCTCGCCTAAGGAGAACGACCCATGTCCGACGCTTCCATGCTCCGCGCCCCGGCCGAGGTGAAGTACGCCGAGGAGCTCGAATGGCTCGAGTCCGTCGACGACGGTCCGAAGCCCTTCTCCTGGCGGCTCAGCCCCCGTATGGTCCGGCTGTTCATCCTGGGGTCCGAGCGCGCCGACGGGCTCGACCGGGAGATTTCGCAGAAGTGGTTCGGTGACCGCAGCTTCGTCGAGCGCAGCATCGTGACGCTCGCCTCGGACCGCGGACTGCTGCTGATCGGCGATCCGGGAACCGGCAAGAGCTGGCTCGCCGAACTGCTCTCGGCCGCCATCTGCCGCAACTCGACCCTGGTGGTCCAGGGCACCGCGGGCACCACCGAGGACCACATCAAGTACTCGTGGAACGTCTCGATGGTGATCGCCAAGGGGCAGTCCCGCGAGTCGATGATCCCGTCGCCGATCATGACGGCGATGGAGCGGGGTGTGATCGGCCGCTTCGAGGAGCTGACCCGGTCCACCAGCGATGTCCAGGACGCGCTGATCTCGATCCTGTCCGAGAAGTACGTGTCCATACCGGAGCTCGACGACGACAACATCGTCTTCGCCCAGCCCGGGTTCTCCATCATCGCCACCGCCAACAGCCGTGACCGCGGTGTCAACGACCTCTCCTCCGCGCTCAAGCGGCGGTTCAACTTCGTCCGTATCCCCGTGGTGACCAACAAGCGCAGCGAAGCGGAGATCGTGCGCTTCCGCACCAGCGAGCTGCTGCGGCGCCATCGGATCGAACTGGAGGTACCGCCCACCCTGCTCGACATCCTGCTCCAGAGCTTCGCCGATCTGCGCACCGCGTCGGCCGCCGCCACCAGCGACGACGACAAGCTGGAGTCGGCGCTGTCCACCGCGGAGCAGATCGGTGTGCTCGAGGACGCCATCCTGCACAGCCAGTTCTTCGGCGACCAGGTCCTCGGCGCCCGTACGCTGGCCGGCTCCCTGGTGGGTTCGCTGGCCCGGCGCAGCCCTGAGGACCTGGCCATCCTGAACAAGTTCTGGCACGGCGTCGTCGAACCTCGCAGCAAGGAGGACAAGGACGGGGGCTGGCAGGACTTCCTGGAGGGCGGCCGAGAGGCGATCGAGACCCTGTCATGACAGATGTGAACCTTTCGAACGAGCCCGCCACGGGTGCGGTGGCGACGCACCCGTTCGGCGCCCTCCGTGACCAACTGCGCGATGCCGCGGTCGCCTTCGCCGACCACCCGGGCGCGGTCCCCGGCATCCTCTCGGGCATGGTGGACGACGTCGACCGGGCGCTGCGCGAAGAGCTCGAGATCTTCCCCGTGTGCCACCACTCCCCGGCCTCGGCCCTGGCCATGGTCCGGCGGCTGAACGAGAAGCGGCCCAAGGTCATCTATCTGGAACTGTGCGAGGACCTGCGGCCGCTCCTGGACGAGCTGCGCAACTGCCGCCTCCCGGTGGCACTCCAGGCGTTCGCCGGCGAGATCGACGGCTTCCCGCCCGAATGGGCACCGCTCAGCGTGGTGGCACCCATCACCGAGGCGTCGGCCGAGTACCAGGCCATCGCCTACGCCCTGGAGACCCCGGGTGTGGAACTGGTGCTGGTCGACCGCTCCACCGACCACGTCTTCCAGTGGGAGCCCCGGCGGCCCGCCGGGGACACCCCGCCGGATCCCTCCGCGGCGGACGACGACACCCACGCGGCGCAGAGCGAAACCACACAGGACACGGCGCAGGACGAGGCAGCCCTGCACGGCGACGCGGTCGGCATCGAGATCGGTGATCTGCGCCCCCGCTTCGCCGAGCTGGAGCGGTATCTGCTCCACCACGGCAAGGTCAGGCACTGGTCCGAGTGGTGGGACCAGTACGTCGAACAGCCCCTCGTCGGCGCCGACTACACCACCTACCGCCAGGTGATGGTCATGATCGGCAGCCTGTTCCGCAGGCTGCGCCCCGATCCGCACGGACGCGACGCCCGGGACGAGGACCGCGAGCGCTACATGTGGACGCGGATCCGCGAACACCTGGCGGAGTCCGAGGCCGACCCGGCGCACTGCATGTATGTGTGCGGTGCGTACCACGCGGCCAGCCGGGTCGAGCAGTTCGGCCTGGGCTCGCGGGCGGAGCCGTTCGCCATCACCCCTCGTTCCGAAAGCCGCTGGATGTACGGGCTCATCCCGTCCAGCCACTCCGCCATCGAGATACAGTTCGGGCTGGCCCCCGGGGCGGTGTCGATCGCCGCGGCCACCTGGTCCAAGGCGCTGAAACGCGGTGGTGTCACCCCGTACCGGCTGAAGGGGCAGCAGCCCTCGGGCTCCCAGCGCACCGGCCGGAAGTCCGGGCGCGGGCGGTCCGGCGCCACCGGGACCGCACCGGACACCCCGGAAGCGGTCACCGACCGGCTCTCCGGCTTCCTGGCCACGCCGCCCGTGCTCGACGGACTGGACGAGGCCGAACTGCTGGGCTGGAGTGTCGACATCGTCAGGCTGGCCCGCCGCAACGGGTATCTCGCCAGCACCGCCGACGCCATCGCGGTGTTCGAGACCTCGATCCTGCTGGCCGGAATGCGCGGCCGCGCCCGTCCCACCCCGTACGACTTCGAGGACGCCGCGGTCACCTGCATCGAGAAGAACTCCGTACCCGGCCGCCGCGATGTGCGCCGGCTGTGCGAAATCCTGCTCGGTGGCGACCGCATCGGCACGGTCGGCTACCACTCGCTGCCGCCCCTGGCCCGTGATGTGCTGGACCGGCTGGAGCCGCTCGGCCTCAACCTGAGCGCACGGACCAACCAGCGGGCACTGCTCGATCTGGACGCCGACCCCGCCTTGCGGCCCTGCTCGGATCTGCTGTGGATCCTGCGCCGTCTGCTGGGGGACGTGGCCCGCCCGATCATGGGAGCCCGGCGGCTGGGCGAACGGTCCATCCAGGAGAGCTGGGACCTGGCCATCGGGCGGAACCAGCGCGCCCTGGTCGAAATCGGCTACGAGGGCGTCACCATCGAGCAGGTGCTGGAGCAGCGGCTGCGCCGCGACGCCTGGGCGCCCGAGGCCACCGCGGCGGCCGTGCTGGAGTCCGTGGAGGAGGCGCTGCTGTATCTGGGGAGCCGGCGGCTCGCCGATGACCTCGGGACCCGGGCGGTGGAGCTGCTCACCGCCGAGCGCACGGTGGACGGCGCGCCCCGGGTGCTGCGGCAGATCCGCCGGCTGCTGGCCCACTACCGTGCCACCGAGCCGGAGCTGCCGCGCTGGTGCGAGGGGTTCGTCACCGCGGGCTACGCGCACTACTGCACCCTGCTGCCGACCGCCTTCACGGACGAGGACACCGGGGTCCGCCAGGTGGCGGCCATGCTGGGCTTCCTGTTCAGCATGGAGAGTTTCGCGCTCTCGCTCGGCTGTGACCACAGCCAGCTGGAGCTGGCGGTGCGCCAGTCCCATCCCGAGACACCGGACAAGGTGGCCCTGCTGTGGGCGGCCACCACCCACCTCGGCCTGACCACCAGGGACGAACTGCGCTCGCGGTGTGAGGAACTGCTGGCCAACCCCCTGGTCGTGCCGTCCTTCCCGCGCTACATCAGCGGGTTCCTCCAGGCCCTGGAGCCGGTTCCGGCGCTGTCGCCCTTCGTGGTCGAGCTGATGTCCAAGGCGTTCGCACGGCTGCCGGACACCGTGCTGCTGCCCTGGCTGCCGAGGCTCATCACCACACTGCGCGCCGAGGCGGAGGAGATGGTGCCGACGCTGGTCCGCGAGGCGGGCCGCACCTTCCCCGCCACCCTGTCCGCCGTGGACAGCTGGGTGCCCCCGTGGTCGGCGCGGCCATCCACCGGCGGCGGTCCGGCGCCGGGCGCGGTGTCCGGTCCGGCCGCGGCCGCCGCGGAGCTGCTGGCCGCCCATCCGGGGAGCTGCGACGCGGTGGCAGGGCTGCTGGGCTGTGACGCGGAGTGGCGGACGGAAGACCCCGTCGGCGGCGGTGGCGCGGCACGGGAGGTGGACGAGCTGCTGACCCGCCACCCCGCCACGGTGGAGGCGGTCGCGCGGCTGCTCGCACCGGAGCCGGTCGGGTAGCGGCGACCGGCACCGACATCCGGTGGCCGGGCCGGCGGAGCCCGGCCACCGGATGCCACCGGATATCTCCCGCACCACGGAGAATTCTGCCCCCGGGACCCGGACACGACAGGGCGTTTCATCGGAATCCGCACGTCAGACGGTATCCCTTCGACGGTGTGCGCCACGTCGCGTGGCACGCTGGGCACGCTCACGTTCCGCACCACCCGAGGAGATATGCCACGTGTCGCAGAACCAGCCAGCGGAGTCCTTCGCCGCCCCGGCGGTACTCGCCGAGGAGCGCAGACTCCACAAGGACCTCGGATTCTGGGGTCTGACCGCGATCGGCTTCTCCAACATCCTCGGGTCCGGCTGGCTGTTCGCGGCCCTGTACGCCGCCCAGGCCGCCGGACCCGCCGCCCTGCTGTCCTGGGTCGCGGCGGGTGTGCTGTGCGCCCTGATCGCCCTGGTCATGGTGGAGCTCGGGGCCACCCGGCCGGAGGGCGGCGGCACCGTGCGCTGGCCGCTGTACGCGAGCGGACGGCTGGTCGGCACGATGATCGGCTGGTCCGTGGTGCTCTCGGTGGGCGGTACGGCGGCCGAGATCAGCGCCATCATGCAGTACGCCGCCCACTATGTGCCGGGGCTCTACGACCACGGCAGGCTCACCGCCTCGGGCCTCGGTGTGGCCGTCGCGCTGAGTGTGCTGCTGACGGCGCTCAACTGGTTCGCGGTGCGGATATTCGCCCGGATGAACAACCTGGTGTCGGTGTTCAAGGTGGTCGTCCCCGTCGTCACCATCGTCGCGCTGTTCCTGTCCGGCACCCACGGCGGACGTCTCACCGATCACGGCGGCTTCGCGCCGTACGGCTACGCGGCATGTCTGACCGCGCTCGCCGGTGGCGGCATCGTGTACTCCGTCAACGGCTTCCAGGCCCCGCTGGACTTCTCCGGGGAGGCCCGCAACCCGCGGCGTACCGTACCGGCCGCGGTGCTCACCGGTATCGGCCTCGCCGTCCTGGTCTACCTCGGGCTGCAACTGGCGTTTCTCTTCACGGTGCCCGACTCCCTGCTGGAGCACGGCTGGCAGGGCGTCAACTTCGAGTCACCGTTCGGACAGCTCGCCCTGGTGCTCAATCTGCACTGGCTGGCCACGCTGCTGTACGCGGACGCGGTTGTCTCACCGGGCGGTTCGGCCTACGTGGGAGTGGCCATCGACGCCCGGCACACGTACGCCCTGGCCAAGAACGGCCTGCTGCCCCGCTTCTTCATGCGCATCGACCCCCGGTCCGGTATGGCGCACCGCGCCCTGGTGCTCAACCTCGTGGTCATCGTGGTCTTCATGCTGCCGTTCGGCGGCTGGCAGGACATCGTGAGCGTGATGGGCGACATGTACTTGCTCATCTACGCGTCCTCGGCGGTGGCCGTCGCCGTGTTCCGCGCACACGACCGGGAGCGGGGCGTGCCACGGACCGAGGGCCAGGTGCCCGGCGTGCACTGGATCGCCCCCGTCGGGTTCGTCGTGGCCAGCGAGTTCATCTACTGGTCGGGCTGGCACGATCTGCGGCTCGCGCTGCCCCTCGTGCTGGCCGGTGTCCCGCTGTTCCTGCTGCAACGGCGCAAGGCCAACGGGGTCCCGGTCCGGGACGAACTGCGGCACGGCGCCTGGCTGGTGCTGCACCTGGCCGTACTGACCCTGCTGTCGTGGCTCGGCACCTTCGGCGGCTCCGGGCGGCTCCCGGCGCCGTACGACTCCCTGGCGGTGGCCGCCCTCGCGTTCGCCGTCTTCCTGTGGGCGGTGCGCTCGGGCACCGACCACCTCAGGACGGCGCGGCCCGAGGGGGTCCCGGGACCGGGGGTGTGACCACGCACCGTGCCACACTCACCGGGCCACCACGCCTACTGGATGCTCCAGCGGTGCGGATGGCCGGGATCGGCGGGGCAGGCGAAGATGTTCAGCTCACCCCACCGGCCCACGGTCACCTCGGTGGGAGTGGCCGACCGCAGATACTTGGGCAGATCGCGCTCCTCCACGGGGATCCAGCTTTCGCTGCCACCGTCCCACTCCGAGCTGTCCACGGTCAGCAGCAGCTCCATCGGTGCCGCACAGGACGCGCAGTCCATCCGGGCCGGGTCGGTCAGATGCCACGACGCGAACCCCCCGGCGCGCCAGCCGGGCGGTATCGACAGGTCGTACTGGTAGGCGGGCTCGCCGGCCGGCTCCTCCCCGGTTGCCTCGTACACCGCCTCCGCCGCCTCCTCCCGGGCATCCTCCGTGTCGTGGATCCGGGCACGCAGCTCCTCGGGCAGCACCCCGGCGAACGGGTAGGTGACCACCTGCTCCGGGTGCAGCACACAGGGCTCCGCCACGTACCCCTCGTAACCGACCACCTCCGGCCGCGGCGGCGTGGCCAGCACCTCGGTGACCTCCCACGACCGGCGCCACAGCAGCCGCACCGACATGCCGTACCCGGTGCGCCCGTGGCGGTCGAAGGGGCACCAGAACACCTGGAGCAGATCGCAGCCGTCCGGCCCCGGACGCAGATCGGGAACATCCCGCCGGTACAGCTGCGCCACCCCGACCATCGGCAGCGGATCGGTGTCGGCGATCCCCGCGACACAGTGTTCACGCCCCAGCTCCGTCAGCAGCTCCCGTTCCTCGTCCGTGGGACCGGAGGAGGGATCGCGCACCCACGCGGCGTCGAGGATCCGCCGTGCGCGGTGGATGTCCGCCGGGCGCCTGCCGCGTCCCCGTCCGTGCGGTTCGGTGCACACCGGCCAGGGCTCGTCCACCGGCCACAGCAGCGGCCCGCCCACGGAACTGTCCGACACCTCGGGCGTACCCGGCCGCGGATGCAACCGCGTTGTCGTACCGCGGTGGGCGGCCAGCCCGGGGTACAGCTTCTCGACATCGAGCGGGCGGGGCGGAGTGGTCCTCGTCATGGGGGAACTCTAGGGCGCTGTGGCCCGGGCGCGGGCCACCCGGTATCACCGAGGAGTTGTCCCCGGCACGGCTCGTCCGCGGGGGTGCGGTAGCCAGAGGCGGTGTGCCCTCCGTGGCGGAGTCGGCGGAGGAAGCCGAGGACACCGCCGTCCAGATGGCGATCGCCCGCGGCCGCTCCTCGTCGTCGAAGAGCCGCACGATCACGGCCAGGGTGCAGGACATCAGGAACGCCGCGCCCACTCCCATCCCGGCACGGGCCGCCACCACCTGATCCGGGCTCCGCGCCGGCGCCGCGGTCAGCGACCCCAGCCCGAACAGGGCGGTACCCACCAGCAGCGCCCGGCGCCGTCCGTAACGGTCCGCCAGCCCGCCCGCGGCGATCAGCAGAGCGCCCATGGCCAGCGAATAGGCACTGATCATCCACTGGGTCTCGGCCGTGGTGGCCCCCAGATCGCGGGTCAGCGAGGGGACCGCCACGAACAGGATCGCGTTGTCCAGCACCACCGTCAGCAGCACCATGCACAGCACGGCGAGGGTCAGCCACCGCCGTGGCGCGCGCTCAGGAGACATCGGCGTACCCCCGCTCCGGCTCCCCGGCCGCCTTCACACCCGCCAGCACCGCGGGCAGATCCCGGCTGTGCACGAGGCCCAGCCGCTGGGTGGCGCGGGTGAGTGCCACATACAGATCCCGGGTGCCGTTGGGCGACTCGTGCAGGATCTCCTCCGGCTCCACGACCAGGACGGTGTCGAACTCCAGCCCCTTGGCCTGCTCCACCGTCAGCACCACGCCCGGCATGTCCAGCGCCTCCGGATCGTCGGCGAGCGCCACGTCCTCCGACGTGGTCAGAGCGCCGCCCAGGTCGTCCATCCGGAACCTGGGCACGATGACCGCGAGCCGGCCGTCGCCAATCCCGCCGATCTCCCGCTGGACCAGCCGCGGCAGCTCGCCGGCGAGGGCGGCGGGTTCGATCCGCAGGCTCCACGGCGGCCTCCCCGTTCTGCGGACGGCCAGCGGCGGCCGGAGCCGGGTGTCGATGCTGTGCAGCACATCCGTGGTGATGTCCATGATCTCCGCCGGGGTGCGGTAGTTGACGGTGAGTTCCTCCTTGCGCCAGCGGTCCCCGACATGGGCGGTCAGCACCTCCTCCCAGGAGGTGAGCCCGACCTCGGCACCGGTCTGCGCGATATCGCCGACCACGGTCATCGAACGGCTGGGACACCGGCGCATCAGCAACCGCCACGCCATCGCGGAAAGCTCCTGCGCCTCGTCCACGATCACATGGCCGAACGCCCAGGTGCGGTCCTTGCGCGCACGGTCGGCCACCGGCCGGTGCAGTGCCCCGCCGTGGTGCTGGTCGATCAGCATCTCCGGGTCGACCATGCCGATGCCCATCTCGGTGAGGACCCGCTGGGCGTACGCCAGCTCCTCCGCCCGTTCCTGCGACGCGGCCTGCGCGGCGAGCCGTTCGGCGGCGGTCTCCACCGGTCCCAGCAGCTCGGCGGCCTCGTCGAGCAGCGGAACGTCCCCGGGCGTCCAGTACGGCTCGGTGTGCGGCGGCGGCCCCGGCGGCTCGCGCAGCAGCGCCGTACGCTCCGCCTCGTCCAGTCCGGGTGCCACCGCCGCCAGCCGCTCGGGTGAGGCGAACAGATCCACCAGCAGCTGATGCGGAGTCAGCAGCGGCCACAGGCGCCGCAGCGCGGCCCGCACCTGCGGTTCGGCCCGCAGCTCACGGGCGATGTCCGCCACGTCCTCGTCCCGCAGGAGCCCCTGGCCCAGCCGGTCGGCCATCCGCCGGGTGAACGTGCCGATGACCTCCCGGACGAACACCGACCGGGCCTGGTTGTGCGGCTGGTGCTGCTCCCGCGCGGCCGCCCTGGCCTGTTCGACCAGGGCGGGGTCCAGCCGCAGCACCTCCTCGTGCACGGTGCCTTCCCTGATGGTCAGCTCCCAGGTGGTCTCCGGAAGCCGCTGCCGCTCCCGCACCGCCTCGGCCAGCACCTCCACCATCCGCAGATCGCCCTTGACCACCGCCGCCTCCGGCGGCTCGTGGGCCACCGCGTCGACACCGGGGAAGAGCTGCCCGACGCTGGAGAGCAGCACGTCGCTCTCCCCGAGCGAGGGCAGCACCTCGTCGATGTAGCGCATGAAGGTGGGGTTGGGGCCGACCACCAGCACACCGCGCTTGGCCAGCCGTTCGCGGTAGGTGTAGAGGAGGTAGGCGGCCCGGTGCAGGGCCACCACCGTCTTGCCCGTGCCCGGTCCGCCCTGCACCACCATGACGCCCGGCAGATCGGCCCGGATGATCCGGTCCTGCTCGCCCTGGATGGTGGCGACGATGTCCCCCATCCGCCCGGTGCGCTTGGCGTCGAGTGAGGCCAGCAGCGCCGCCTCGCCGTTGAGGGTGGCGCGCCGGGCGTCGCTGAGCGTCTCCAGGTCGAACACGTCGTCGTCGATGGCGACGACCCGCCGCTCCTTCGTCCTCAGCTGCCGACGCCGCACCACACCCTGCGGACTGGCCGGTGTGGCACGGTAGAAGCCCTGGGCGGCGGGGGCGCGCCAGTCGAGCAGGATGGGCTCGTGCTCCTCGTCGGAGAGTCCGATCCGGCCGACGTACAGCCGTTCGCCGTCCTCCATGTCCAGCCGCCCGAAGCAGAGTCCGTGCTCCGCGGCGGACAGCTGGGTCAGCCGGCGCGCGTGGTGCGTTTCCATCGCGTCGCGCTCGGACCGTCCCTGGTGCGTGCCACTGGCGTCCTGCCGCTGCGTTTCCCTGAGTTGGGCACTGGCCCGGTCCCGCAGGGTGTCCAGTTTCCGGTACAGGGCGGACACATAGGTGTTCTCCGCCGCCAGCTCCCGGCGGCGGAACGTGTCCTCCGCCCCGGAATCGTCGGCGTCCCCTGGCTCCCACCGGAATCGTTCACCCATGCCCGTCCTTTCGTCCGGCCGCTCGGTGCGAGTTGACAAGCCGTGCGGCACGGCGTAGAGTAGATGCTGGACAGAAATTGCTCTGTTGCAGGAGTTCAGTTTAGTGGATTCGCCTGCGCGCGTGCTCACTTGGCGTCGTAATTTCCTGTCAGCCTGCCTTCGGCGGCTGGTCATCTGTCCTGGCGGGCCTTCCGGGACCGGACCTGGTTCGGGGCCCTGCCCACCCTGACCGCCGCGGCGGCCGCCACCGAACGCCTGCGCCTCGGCACCCTGGTGACCTCACCCACCTTCCGCCACCCGGTGACGCTCGCCAAGGAACTCATCTCGCTCGACGACATCGCCCAGGGCCGGATCACCCTCGGCATCGGCGCGGGTGCCCCCGGCTTCGACACCACGGCCCTCGGCCGGAAACCCTGGACGGTACGCGAACGCACCGATCGCTTCGAGGACGTCGTACGACGGGGTGTTCTACTCGGCCCACGAGGTCCGCAACATCCCCGGCTGCGCCCAGCGCCCCCGGCTGCCGTTCGCCGTGGCCGCCACCGGACGGCGCGGGATGGACATCACCGCGCGCCACGGCCGGGCGTGGGTGACGATGGGCGACCCCACCCTGTATGAAACGGGCACCCCACGGCAGTCCGTTCAGGCCCTGCGCGCCCAGACCGAGAAGCTGGCCGCCGCCTGTGCGGCGGTCGGCCGGGACACCGCCGGATTGGAGAAGATCCTGCTCACCGGATTCACCCCGGACCGCCGAGCGCCGCTGGCCTCCGTCGACGCGTTCGTCGACTTCGCGGGCCGCCACCGGGAGCTGGGCTTCACCGAGATCGTCATCCACTGGCCCATGCCCGACGCGCACTTCGCGGTGGACGAGACGGTCTTCGAACACATCGCCACCGAGGCGCCCGCCCAGCTCCGCTGACGACATGACGTGGACGGCCGCGGGAGCCGGAGGCCTCACGCCTCCGGCTCCCGCGTCTTCACGGCCGGCCGGTCAGGACGGAAGGGCCACCCCCGCCCACAGCGGATCGTGGTCGGAGTGGCTGGCGTGGGTGGCGTCGGCCCAGCTCACCCGGACCGACGGGGGAGTGAACAGATAGTCGATCTTCCCTTGGCTGTGGGTGGACTCACCGGACCGGCAGGAGACCCAGCGGGGCGGTATGGACCAGATCCAATAGCCGCGCTTGATCTCATTGCCGCACGGACTGTCGGCCTCCTTGAACTCACCGTGCGCCCCACGGGCGTAGCCCGGGTGGTAGAAGTTGTCGGTCGCCCCGGACAGCGGGTCGTCGTTGAGATCACCGCCGAGGAACCGGTGGTATCCGGCGTAGTCGGTGGCGAGGATCCGGGCCGCCACCGACGCCTCATGACGGCGCGCCCGCAGATGCGGTCCGTCGCTGCCGACGGTCAGATGGGTGCCGCACACCGCGGTCTTGCGGGCCTCGGAGCGTACGCACAGCATCTCGCGCTGCTCGTAGCCGGCCGGTGACTCCAGCGGGTGGGCCACGGCGGTGTTCGCGTCGAAGCCCAGATCGTTGCGGAACAGCACCGCGTTGCCGAAGTCCGACGGGTGTTTGCACTGCGCGGGTTTGCCGTCTCCCGCGGTCACCGCGTGGAACACCACGGTGTAGCCGGGCAGTCGGCTCCGCAGCCGGTCGGTCCAGTCACGGCAGCTCTCCTCGAGTGTCATGAACGCCGGACGGCGGTCCTCGACGCTGCGGACGAGGGCATCGGGCACCTCGTCGCCCTTGGGGCCGTGCTCGTCGTTGCCGCCCGCCATGTTGAACTGCCCGATGGTCTCGTCGGCCGCCACGGGTGCGGCGGGCTCAGTGGCCGCGGCCGGGGGCCCGGCCGCGGCACCGGCGCCCAGCAGCAGAGCACCGAGTGCGAGAGCGAGATGGGTGCGCATTGCCATGGTGTGGTGTCCCGTCCCTTTCGTCGATCGTACGCTGACCGGTGTGGTGGGGCGACGGCCCCGCCGGAACCGCTCAGTCACCGGGACGCACCACGGCGCGGAGCATCCAGTGGTCGCTCAGCTGGCCGACGTCGTAGCGCCACGATCCGACGTAGAGGGGGCGGCCCCGTTCCAGATCCCAGCCGCGGTCGCTGAAGAAGACGTAGTCGAACTTGGATCCCAGCACATTGCGGCAGCCCTTGAGGTACCAGGGGCCGGTGGTGGTGCACTTCTCGTCGGAGTCGGCTTCGAAGTTGCCGTCGTACAGCGGCTGTGTGGCGTCGTCGCCGGGCTCGAGGTTGAAGTCCCCGCCGATGATGGTGCGGTATCCGCCGTTCTGCCAGTCACGGGCCTGGTTGCGGAAGTCACGGGCGGAGGCGGTGCGCAGCGCCTTGTCCGGGTCCGCGTTCTCGTTGGCGAAGTGGCTGGTGCAGGCGAGGAGCTTGTTGCCGCGGTCCTCGAGGCACGCGGCGCCCTGGGAGTGCTTGCCGCCGGGCTCGGAGGTGCTGGTGAACGTCATGTCCCAGCCGGGGCGTCCCGCGCTGTCGTGGACCAGATCACTTCCGGGCAGCTTCTTCATGGCGATGGCCACTCCGGCTTCGGGCTTGCCGCTCCGGGGGCAGCGGACCGGGTTGTCCGTACCGATGGTCTTCGCGGTGCGGTGGCGAACCACCCACTCTCCGGAAGTCCCCTGGTTGAGTGCGGTCTCCAGTGGCGTGGAGTGCAGGCTGTCGCACGCCTCCTGAATCATCACCACGCTGATGGACGCGTCGTCGTTGACCCGGTCGACCAGTTCGTCGAGCTTGCGCTGCGGATGGGAGCTGTTGGGGCAGCTGTTGATGGCACCACAGATGTTCCACGTCAGCACCCCGACCCGAGGCGGAATGCCGCGGGGTGCCGCGTCGGCGGACCGGCTCGGTGGACCCGCGCGGTCCGGCGTCCGCGCGATGGCCTGCTGAAGTGGTGCGAGGGTGAGGACGGCGGTCGCGAGTGCTGCGCCGAGCGGCGCCTTCCCGCGGGTGTGCTTCCTTCTCATCTGTTCCCCCTGGAGGTGGACGGTGCGGTGCATGCTGCCGCCTCCCTGCTGGAGTGTCATTAGCGGTCCGTGCCGGCGGATTGGCACACAGCGCCCCGTCACCGCGTGCCCAGCACGAGGGCGCCTCGCCGACCGTGTCGGCGAGGCGCCCTCGTGCACGCCCGGATGCCGTCGCAGCACATCGGGGCGGGCTCCGGCGGCCGTCGACGGACTCGGTTCGTCGTGCCCTCACCCACCACCGGTGTCCAGTACGTCGACGCGGGGAAGAGCCCGGTGCCGGTGGTGGGCCTCGGCGATCTCCACCAGCGAGGAGCGGCCCAGCGCCCGGTAGGCCGCCACGAGCAGGGCGTTCGCCTGGGCCTCCCGGACCTCGTCCCCGGCCGAGGCCCAGTGCAGATCCCGCCCCAGCACCAGGGCCTCCGCGGGATCGCCGGCCGCGCACCACCGCAGGGCGTCCGCCACACAGGTCTCCACGGCCGCGACATCGTCGAACAGCCCGTACATGTACCGCGCGAACCGGTACTCGTCGGCGCCCCGGTGCGGCGGCCGGTCCAGCGCGGTCCGGCCCGCCACCAGCGCGCCACCGGCGTCCAGGGTGGTGATCCGGTCCGGGTCCTCCGGCGGGAGAACCGCGTCGTGGGCGTTGCCGTACGCGAGACCCACCTCCGTGCGGTCCCCGGTCTCGAGTGCGGTCAGCGCCTCGCGCAGCCGCTCAAGACCCGACATCCGCGCGGCCAGGTACGCCGCGTCCGCGTCGTCGTCCGCGAGGTCCCGCCAGTGGCGCTCCAGCCGGGCGCGCAGCGCCTCCAGCGGTGTCCGCCACGTCCGGTCGATCCCACCGCCGTCATGGGTGTAGTAGGAGGCGACGCCGTCGCAGGTGCGGCCGTCGTCGAACCACAGCCCGTAGTGCAGTCCGTCCGAGCCGCCGTGCAGAAAGGTGAGGAACTCCGGAGGGTCGCGGTAGTAGCGCCCGTGCGCCCGTACGTCGATGCCGTCCCGCGCCGGGAGCCCCGGACCGGCGCACAGGTCCGCGATCCCCGCCACGGCCACGTCCATGTCCGCGAGCGCCTGCCGCTCGACCGGCCCGAGCCCCTCGAGGAACGTCCAGAACCGGAAGAACGACGCGGGCAGGGTGACACCCCACTCCCGCAGCACCCGGTCCGCGACGGCGGCCCGGCGCCGCTCGTACGGCATCGGCTCCCCGGACATCGTCCAACCCCCCGCATCGACAACCGACGCCACCGACAGGCGTCAGCGACGCCGGACCGAGGTTAGCGGACCGGACCGCGGGGCCGGTCGGCCGGCCCCGGGCCGAAGGGGATCAGCGGCCGCCCGCGAGAGCACGGCTGCGCTGCTCCACCCCCGGGGCGCCGTACGGATAGTCCGCCGCGCCCGGGTCGCTGACCTCGTCGAGACGTGCCAACTCGCCCTCGGAGAGGCGGAGTTCGGCGGCGGCGAGATTGTCCTCGAGCTGCTCCGGGGTGCGTGCGCCCAGGATCACCGAGCTCACGCCGGGACGGGCCAGCACCCACGCCAGGGCCACCTGGGCCATGGAGACGTTGCGCTCCTCGGCCACCGCCCGCACCGTGCGCACCACGTCCCAGGTGCGCTCGACCTGGCTGCGCCGGTCGTACGCCTCGGTGCCCCGCTCGGGGTTCTCGCCCAGCCGGGTGGCCCCGCTGGGGCGGGCGTCACGGCGGTACTTGCCGGTCAGCCAGCCACCGCCGAGCGGACTCCACGGCAGCAGCCCCAGCCCCTCGGACGCACAGGCCGGGGTGATCTCCCATTCGATCTCACGGGACAGCAGGCTGTACTGCGGCTGGAGGGTCACCGGCCGGCTCAGCCCCCGGAAGTCGGCCACGTCCACGGCCTTCTGGAGCTGCCAGCCGGTGAAGTTGGACAGCCCCAGGTAGTGGATCCGGCCCTGCCGTACGGCGTCGTCCAGGAAACGCAGGGTCTCCTCGATCGGCGTCAGCGGGTCCCAGGAGTGCACCTGGTACAGCTCGACGCTCTCGACGCCCAGACGGCGCAGCGAGGCGTTGAGCGCGCGGTCCAGATGGCTGCGGGACAGTCCCACGTCGTTGGGGCCCGTGCCCATGGGGAAACGTCCCTTGGTGGCGATGGTGACCCGGTCGCGGATGTCGGCGGGGCGGGCGGCCAGCCAGCGGCCGATGATCTCCTCGGCGGCGCCCGCGGTGTAGACGTCGGCGGTGTCGATGAGGGTGCCGCCGGCTTCGACGAAGCGGTCGAGCTGGGCGAAGGCGCAGGACTCGTCGGACTCGGCGCCGAAGGTCATGGTGCCGAGCGCGAGTGTCGAGACACTGCAACCACTGCGGCCGAGGGTGCGGTACTCCACGGTCGGTACTCCTTGGATCAGAGGTGGGGGCGAGGTGCGGGGGCGGTGGCGCGGCCGGGCCTGGCGGGCGGTCTCCATGCTGGGGCGTACCCCACCCATCTGTCCAAGAGAAGAAAGCGGACGGATTCAGCGCCTACAATTCTCAATCGTGGAACTCCGGCAGCTCGAGTACTTCGTGGCCGTCGCCGAAGAGCGGCACTTCACCAAGGCGGCCCAGCGGATGATGGTGTCCCAGTCGGGGCTCTCGGCCTCGGTGCGCGCGCTGGAGCGGGAGCTCGGCGCACCGCTGTTCGTCCGCACCACGCGGAGTGTGGAGCTCACCGGCGCCGGTCGCGCCCTGCTGCTGGAGGCGAACCGTACCCTGGCCGGTGCGCGCGCGGCCCGGGAGGCCGTGGCCGAGGTGCAGGGCCTGCTGCGGGGCAGTCTCGCGGTCGGCGTCGAGCAGTGCGTCACCGTCGACGTCGGAGCGCTGCTGGCGCGCTTCCGCGCACAGCACACCAATGTGGAGGTCCGGCTGCGTCAGGCGGGCTCGGCCCTGCTGATGGAGGATGTGGTCGACGGACGGCTGGACATGGCCTTCGTGACCCTCCCCGGCCCGCCCCCGGACGGGGCCTGTCTGCTGCCGCTGGACAGCGAGCCGATGGTGCTGCTCTGCGGCCCCGGCCACCGGCTGGCGGACGCCCCCGAGGTGGAGTGGCCACAGCTGGCGGACGAGACCTTCGTGGACTTCCACCCCGACTGGGGCGCCCGGCGCCTGACCGACCGGGCGTTCGCCGCCTGCCGTGCGCCGCGCCGCGTCGCCCTGGAGGTGTACGACGTGCACACCCTCATCGACCTGGTGCGCCACGGACTCGGGATCGCGGTGGTGCCCCGGCCCATCGCCCGCAAGGAACAGGCGGTGGGGCTGTGCGAGGTGCCGATGGCGGAGGGGGACGGGCATCGGCGGCGCTGGGAGGTGTCCGTGGCCTTCCCGGCCGGTGACCGCCCGAGCCCGGCCGCGCGCGAGCTGCTGTCGTACCTGGAGCGCTGAACGGCTCGCCGTACCGCGGATCCCCGGGCCACGGACGATGCGTGCCCGGACGCTGCCGGAGTGATGGACAGTCTGGACATCCGCTCGCACACTGTGCGGAACTCCCGTTCCAGGAGGCGCCGTGGCTGTACGGATCTGTTCGCTGATCGTCGATGTGCCGCAGCTGATCCCGGCCGACGGCAGGTATCACGTGGTGCGGTTCCCGTACGGCCGCGAGGAGTCCCACGACCCGGACAACATGCACCCGGCCCGGCAGCCGGACGGCCATACGGTCGGCAAGTGGCGCACCGACGAACGCTCGGGGCTCATCTGGCCGTCGGTGGACGGCTGGGGTGCGCTCACCGCGATGATCCAGTGGGAGAAGGGCGGCTACACCGAGCTGCGGGACCGCTTTGCGCGCGATCCGTTGGGGCTGTCGACGGGCGCCGATTCGACGGCCACCGACCACCGGCCGCCGAGCCCCGGAATGCAGTGCTTCACCAAACACCACGAGATCTTCGTACATCCCGACGTTCCGCTCGCGTTGATGGTCGGGCACAACGACCGCACGGCACGCAGGCTGGTGTTCGCCGAGTTCAAACTCGCCGTCCACGGCGCCTGACCGAGTACCGCCGGCCGCCGAATCCCCCGGACGGGTCGGTCGTTGGGTTTCGTTCGCGTGTCGCGGCCCGAGCCGCCGCCCTCCCGAGAACGATCCCGCCAGCATGAACCCAATGAAGTGTTCAGCCACAGCACAGGTCATCGTCACGGCAGCCGTGACCGGCGGGATCATCATGGGCGCGGTGGACGCCGGTACGGCGTCGGCCGGCGCCGCGTCCCCGCCGGACTCGGTCCGGTCGGCCCCCGGAGGGGCGTCGGCCACGGGATCCGCCGCCGAGCGCACCGCCGGCCGCGCCAGACGCGCGCGGTATGTCCGCCAGATCATCCGCACGGTCAACACGGCCCGGGTCCACCACGGATGCGCCCCGCTGCGGTTCAACAAGGCCCTCCGGAAGGCCGCTCAGCGGCACTCCGCCGATATGGCCCAGCGCGGTTTCTTCGACCACATCAACCCCGACGGTGCCGAGCCGGGGGACCGGTTGACGGCGGTCGGCTACCCGTGGACCGCTTCCGGGGAGAACATCGCCGCCGGTCAGACCACTCCCTCGGCCGTCATGCGGACGTGGATGAGAAGCCCCGAACACCGGGACAACATCCTCGACTGCGGTTTCGAAGAGCTCGGTGTGGGCGTCGAGTTCGGTGCCGGGGGCCCGTGGTGGACCCAGACCTTCGGCAGTCGCGGCTGACCGGTAACCACCTCACCGGTGCTCGCTACGCGCCGATCCGCGAGTGCGCATCCTCGGGGAGGCGCAGCTCGAACCACACCGACTTGCCGCGGCCGCTGGGGCTGTTGCCCCACGCGGCGGCCAGGGCCTCCACGATGACGAGGCCGCGCCCGTGCTCGGAGTTGTCCTGCACGGAGTCCGAGACGGTGATCGGCGCGGGCATCGGCGGACGGGGGTCGGAGTCCAGGACCTCCACCCGCAGCCGGTCGGGGTACTCGCGCAGCCGTACGTCCACTTCGCTGTCCGCGTGCATCAGGGCGTTGGTCACCACCTCGGTGGCGATCAGTTCGAGATCGTGTGCGATCTCGTCCCAGCCCCGGGTGCTGGTGTAGTGGCGCAGGAACTCCCGGACGTCCTTGACCGAGCGCAGATCGTGCCGCTGGACGAAGACCCGGCTGACGTGCTGGCGCGAACCCGGCAGCACTCCGGCGTAGCGGGCGAGCAGCAGCGCCGCGTCGTCGCCGCGGGCCCGCTGGGTCTCGGTGCTCTCGATGATGCGGGTGGCCAGGTCCTCCAGCCGTTCGTCCTCGGTGGCCGCCAGGGCCTCGCCGAGCACCTCGCTGCCGCTGCCGAGACCCACGGCCTGGGAGTGCACCAGCCCGTCGGTGTACAGCGCCACCACCGTGCCGTCCGGCAGGGGTTGCTCCAGGGACTGGTAGTGGGTGTCGGGCGTGACCCCGAGCGGCAGCCCCACCGACATCTCGGGAACGACCACCCGGTGGTCCGGGTGGCACAGCAGCGGGGCGGGATGGCCCGCACTGGAGATCTCGGCCGTACCGACGTCCAGATCGAGCCAGACACAGCAGCAGGTGGCGAACAACTCGGTGTCCAGTTCGGTGAGGATCCGGTTGGTGCGCTCCAGCAGGTCCGCGGGGCGGTGTCCTTCGGCCGCGTAGGCGCGCACCGCGCTGCGCAGCTGGCCCATGCACGCCGCCGCGCTGGGGTTGTGGCCCTCGACATCGCCCATGACCAGGCCCACGTTGCCGTCGGGGAGGGTCAGTACGTCGTACCAGTCGCCGCCCACCGCGGTGCCCGCGGTGGCCGTCACGTACCGGGTGGCGATGTCCAGGTCCTCGCGGTGCGGGAGCCGGGCGGGCAGCAGCCCCTGTTGCAGTTCACGGGCGAGCCGGTGCTCGGTCTCGAAGTGCACGGCGCGCTCCACGGCCTGAGCCACCAGATCGGCCATGGTGACCAGCGTCGACCGCTCCTCGGCCGAGAAGCGGCGGGGGCCGTCGAAGCCCAGCGCCAGGGTGCCCGTGCGGAGACCACCGCTGATCAGGGGCAGCAGGGCACATGCGCGGACCTCCTGGGCGGCACCGTCGAACCGCGCCTCGGCCAGGGACTGTTCGGACTCCAGGAACGTGGGGGCGTCCACGAACAGCGGTGGCATGCCGGGGGTCTGGTCGTCGGGGGAGGACGGCGGGGCCCCGGCGATGGCGTGGGCGACGGTCCGGGGATAGCCGCTGTAGCCGAGCAGGGTGGCCTGGTCGTCCTGGTGCGCGGAGACCGCCATGCCACGGGCGCCGAAGGGCTGCATGATCCGCGACGCCACCACATCCAGTACCTCCTGACCGCGCACCGCGCGGTTGAGCCAGGAGGCCAGCTTGTAGATCTGGTAGAGGAAGGTGATGTTGGCGGACTCGGGCGCCCACTCCTGGCCCACCCGGTCCGGTGCGGCCTGGAGGAACTGTGGCATCGGCAGGGTGGTGCGCGGCGGAGGGGTGATCCCGGACTGCACCAGTTCCTGGGCCAGATCCTCGGCGATCTTCGCGCAGTGGTCCAGTTCATCGGGTTGCAGCGCCCGCGGCCCCAGCGGCGGAGCCCAGATGATGGTCAGCACTCCGTACGCGTGCCCCGAGGCCCGGATCGGGGTGGAGGCGATCGTGTACGGGAATGGCATCGTGACGTCGAAGCGGGACGGGGCCGCGCTGTCGAACTCGGTGAAGGTGGACACGTACTGGCGGCCGGTGCGGTGTGCGGTGGCGGACGCCAGGCGCGCGGTCACCGGCATGCGTTCGATCGTGGTGAAGATCGACAAGGGAAGGCCCACCACGACCGCCGAGGCCAGACTGTCCCCGTCGTCGACGGGGACCACCACGATGGCCGCGGTGGCCCTCAGCTCATGGGCCGCCTGCTGGAGAGCCTGGGCGAACACCGAGGTGACGCGACCGGTGTCGGACTGCGTCGCCTCTGGTCGGCTGTGGTTGCGCTCCTGCATCGTGGCACTCGACGTTTCCTAGCGGATTTCCCGGCGAAAACTGCCCTCTATACAGGTATACAGCGGGTCACGCGCCGTCGCGGGCGTGAGCGGCCCCGGTCCTGGGGCCGGGTCCGCCGGAAGCCGTCGCACCGGATGCATGGGACGTGCCGGATGCGCCGGTCGCGGCTCCGGCCTCTCCGGCCTCTCCGGCCTCTGGGGCCTCCGCGGCCGCCTCGGCCTCCGCGGCGGCGGAGGCGACGGCTCGCACGATGGCCTGGTAGCCGGTGCAGCGGCACAGGTTGCCGGAGAGGGCGGCGCGGATGTCCTCCGCGGACCCGGCCGCGTGGCGGCGCACCAGGTCGTACGCGGTGATCAGCATGCCCGGTGTGCAGAAACCGCACTGGAGGGCCCCTTCGCGGGAGAACGCGGCCCGCAGCCGGTCGGCGTCCGCTCCGGTCAGGCCCTCGACCGTGGTCACCTCCGCACCGTCGCAGGTCGCCGCCAGGGCCAGACAGCCACGGACGGGCAGTTCGTCGACCAGTACGGTGCACGCCCCGCACACCCCCTCCTCGCAGCCGAGGTGGGTACCGGTCAGCCCGAGGCGATCGCGCAGCAGGTCGGCGAGGCTGGTCCGGGCGGGAACGGTCACGGTGTGCTCCGTCCCGTTGACCCTCAGACGCAGTGAAACCTTCCTCATGACGCTCCCGTCCCCTCCGTACCGGAGGACCGGCCCGTACCGGAGGACCGGCCCGCCCGCTCGGCGCGGGCCAGCGCCCGGCACACCGTGGCCGCGTGGACGCGCAGCGTATGGCGGGCGGTGTCGTCCGACACCCCCTCGACGGTGCCGAGATCCTGGGCGACGCCGGGCAGGACGGCCGCCACGTCCAGCCCCGCCGCGCGTCGGCCGGTGAGCAGCAGTTCCGTGGCGGGCAGCTGTACCGGTGTGTCACGTGCCGCGCCGAGCCACAGCGTCACCGCGCACAGCGTGCCCCGCTCGTCGATGTCGAACAGGACCACCGCGAGCGACGCGGCCCAGGCCCCTTTGGCTCCGGCCGTCTTGTGCAGCCCCCACCAGCGCCCCGGCGGCAGTCGGTGCACATCGACGGCGACGATGATCTCATCGGCGGCCAGAGCGCTGCGGAACGCACTGAGCGGCAGCTCACGGGCGGGAAACGAGCGGACACCCCGTGCCCCGCACACCTCCACGGTCGCGTCCAGGGCGGCGAACACCGTGGGCCACTCCGCCGCCGGATCCGCGTACGCCAGGCTTCCACCCAGTGTGCCGCGGGTACGGACGGCGCGGTGGCCGATGCCCGCGGCGGCCCGCGCGAGCAGACCCCCTGCCGCGTCGGGGACCAGTCCGTCCTCGACCATCTGATGGGTGGTGGTCGCTCCGTAGCGCACGCCCCCGGCCATCTTCCGGGCCCCCCGCAGGCTGCCGATGCCGGTGATGCCCACCAGATGGCGCGGTGTGATCCGGCGGGTGTTCAGGTCCGGCACCAGGCTCTGCCCGCCCCCCAGCACCCGGGCGTCGTCGCCCAGACCGGCCAGCAGCGCCACCGCCGCGGACACTCCACCGGGCCGGTGATAGGCGAACTCCGCCGGTTTCATCGCGCCCCCGCCCGGCCACCGGCCCCGGCGTCCACGGGCGCGGGACCGGGCGCCGAGGCGCGGTCGAGCGCGGCCCACACCCGGGCGGCCGTCATCGGGGTCCGGTCGATCCGCGCGCCGAACTCCCGGAGTGCGTCGGTGATCGCGTTGCCGATCGCGGCGGGGGGCGGGATGGCTCCGCTCTCTCCCACGCCCTTCATCCCGAGGACGGTGTGCGGCGACGGTGTGCGGAGATGCTCGACCCTGATGTCGGGGACGTCGATCGCTCTGGGCAACGGATACCCGCCGAGCGTGGTGGCGGTCGGTCTGCCGCTGGTGTCATGGGGGATCTCCTCCATCAGCGCGGTGCCGATCCCCTGCACGGTGCCGCCGATGATCTGGCCGTCGACGATCAGCGGATTGACCACCGTGCCGCAGTCCTCGACGACCGCGTAGTCGAGCAGTTCCACCTCGCCGGTGTCCAGGTCCACCCGGACCACGGCCGCGTGCGTACCGTAGGCGAACGCGCCGGTCTCCACCTCGGGGCGGTAGTAGTAGGTGACGTCCAGGCCGCCTTCGACGCCCGGGACGTGGTCCGGTGTCCGGCAGAACTCCCGGGCCAGCGCCGTGAGGGTGCGCTCGCCGTGGTGTCCGACGACCGAACCGCGCACGAAGCGCAGTTGACCGGGCGGCTCGTCCAGCAGCACCGCCGCGATGCTGCGGACCCGCCCGGCCAGCAGACCGGCGGCCCCGTACGCCGCCCCGCCCGCCATCACCATCGAGCGCGAGGCGAAGGTGCCGTCCCCGCGCGGCATGTGCGCGGTGTCGCCGTGGCGCACCGCGATCCGGTCCGGGGCGATGTCGAACACCTCGCCCACCACCTGCGCGAGGGTTGTCTCATGTCCCTGGCCCTGGCTCTGCACACCGACGCTCAGCGTCAGACTGCCCGTCGCGTCCATGACCAGCCGGGCGCCCTCGACACCGAAGGTGACCGCGAGGCCGCGGGAGGCCCATTCCAGACAGCCGTGCGCCGTCTGCTCGGTGAACGAGCCGTACCCGACGCCGAGACGGGTGCGTGAGCCGGGATCGGTGGCCCGCTGCCGGGCGCGCACTCCCTGGTGGCCGATGAGTTCGCTGACCCGGCGCACCGCCTCGGGGTAGTCGCCGCTGTCGTACACCTTGCTGGCGACCGAGGTGTACGGCATGTCCTCCGGGCCGACCATCGCGCGCATCCGCATCGCGTACGGCTCGATCCCCAGCTCATGGGCCAGCTCGTCGATCAGGCGCTCGATACCGAAGCAGGCGGCCGGGCGGGCCACCCCGCGGCACGGCCCAAGCGGTGTGGTGTGAGTGGCCACACTGCGCGCGGTGTAGCGGTAGTTGCGCACCCGGTAGGGCCCGGGGAGCATGGCCGAGGTCATCGACGCGTCCATCGTGGCCGTCCAGGGATGCACCGAATACGCGCCCGCGTCGACCACGATGTCGGCCTCGAGCGCGAGCAGTTCGCCGTCGGCCGCCGCGTGTCCGGTGAGCCGGTAGTGGTGGTCCCGGCCCTGGGTGGTGGCGACCATCGCCTCCGCCCGGTCCTCGACCCAGCGGACCGGATGGTCCAGCCGGGTCGCGACGGCCGCGAGCGCGATCTCCTCGGGGTACACCGTGCACTTCGCGCCGAACCCGCCGCCGATGTCCGGTGCGATGACCCGCACCCGGTTGCCCGGCAGACCGAGCAGGTCGGCGATGGTGTCGCGGATCATGTGCGGGGTCTGGGTGGACGTCCACACCACCAGCTGTTCGTCCACGCGGTCGTAGTGTGCGATCACCCCGCGGGTCTCCAGCGGCAGCGGCGACTGGCGGCTCACGGTGTACTCCCGGGTGAGCGAGACCGCCGCCCGCCGCGCCGCGGCGTCCACATCACCGATGCTGCCGGAGGTGGTGGCGTAGATGTTGTCGGGCCACTCCCGGTGCACCCGGGTCGCACCGTCGGCCAGCGCGGCGCGGTGGCCGACGACCGCGGGAAACTCCTCGATGTCCACGGTGATCCGCCGGGCGAGATCCTCCGCCTCGGCCCGGCTGTCGCCGATGGCCAGCGCGATCGGCTCACCGACGTAGCGCACGGTGTCCACGGCGAGGTTCGGCAGCGGAGCGGCCCGGAATCCGGGCAGCTCGGCGGTGGCGATGAGCTGCCGTGCCAGCGGAGCCAGCTCGGTGGCGGTCCACACATCCGTGCCGGGCACCCCGTCCGGCGCGCGCACCGACCGCAGCCTGCAGTGCGGAACGGGGCTGCGCACCACCGCCACCTCCCGCGTCCCGGGAAGCCGCACATCGGCGAGAAACCGCCCGTGACCAGCGAGATGGCGGGCGTCCTCGAGCCGCGGGCAACCGGCACCCACGCCGTACCCGGTGTCCCGGAAGGGAGGCTTCGCATTCATCTCGTACCGCCTGCACCTCTGGAATCCCAGGCTATGACACTCCCGGTGCCGGGGCATGCAGTGAGAAATAGTATGCCAAGCGGCTCGGCGGCACGCGTCGCGCTTCGTCCTCTGCGCGTCGTGCTCCGCCCTGGCGGAGACCGGCCCTCGGGCGGTCAGCACGCCCGAGGGCCGATTCCCGAGGGGCCCGCTCAGGTGGCGACGGCGGAGTCGTCCTCCACGCGGGCCCCCGGCAGCTGGTGCCGGGCCGCGATCAGTGCGGCGTCCACATCGCGGGTGCCGGTGGAGACACAGAAGGTGTACGCGAGGTCGTCCATCCGCTGACGTACTTCGGTGCCGCCTTGTTCGGCGTGCAGCACCTGGAGGGCGGTGTACTGCTCGATGAGCCGGCGAAGCACGACGGGGTGGGCCATCAGCACGGTGCGGTCCTTCCTGTCGGCCCTGTCGGGCGCGTTCGTTCGGGGCGGGGGCGGTGCGTGACTCCCGTGCGCCGGAAGCCCGTTCACCCTCGCCATGGCCCGGGTACCCCGATGGGATGGTGCCATGCCCGGCCGGTGCGCTGCCCGTCCCGGTCGGCCCCGTTCACGATCTGCCCACTCTTGACTCAGGATTATGTTATAGACCATAGTTACCCGCCGGTAGAGACGTGATGTCCACGATGGGGACAGGAGCGAGCCGATGAGTGAGCACGACGCGGGCAACGCACCCGTGGTGACGGAGGAGCTGCGCGGTCATGTCCTGCTGATGGGGCTGAACCGCCCCGCCAAGCGCAACGCGTTCAACCTGGAGATGCTCCACGGCCTGGTCCATGCCTACCAGCGGCTCGAGGACGACCCGGACGCATGGGTCGGTGTGCTGTTCGCCCATGGCGACCACTTCACCGCCGGGCTGGATCTGGCGGAGGTGGCGTCCCGGATCGCCGAGGGCGAGGACTTCCGCGCCGCCGAAGGGGTGGACCCGTGGGGGCTGGTCGGCCGGGACCGCACCAAGCCGGTGGTGGCCGTCGCGCAGGGGCGCTGCCTCACCCTCGGCATCGAACTGCTGCTGGCGTCCGACATCCGGATCGCCGCCGCCGACAGCCGTTTCTCCCAGCTCGAAGTGCAGCGTGGCATCTACCCGTTCGGCGGCGCCACCATCCGGTTCCCCCAGGAGGCCGGATGGGGCAACGCGATGCGCTGGCTGCTGACCGGGGATGACTTCGACGTCGCGGAGGCGCTGCGGATCGGGCTGGTCCAGGAAGTGGTGGACACCGGTGCGCAGCTGGCGCGCGCGGTGGAGCTGGCCGAGCACATCGCGCGCCGTGCCGCCCCGCTGGGGGTGCGTGCCACGCTGGCCTCGGCCCGCCGGGCCCGGGTGGACGGCCATCAGGCCGCCGCCGACCGGCTCGCCAAGGATGTGGCCGCCCTGTTCCACACCGCGGACGCCGCAGAGGGGGTCGCGTCCTTCATCGAGCGCAGGCCCGCCGACTTCCAGGGCCGCTGACACCGAGCAGGTGTGCCGCTGAGCAGGTTTGCCGCCGGGAACCGCCTCCGCCGGGAACCGCCTCCGCCGGCACATGTGCTGTCGCCGGAGCCGTGTTGTCCCCAAAACGATCAGCACACCAGCACGCCCGGGACGAGCACACCGCCGGGGTCGAGGGCACGTTTGGCCGCGTCGAGGGCGAGCGCGAACGCTCGGGCCGCTGGCGGTGGTAACCGGGGCGGTGCCGCGGCCGACGGCGTGGTGATGGGTGATGGTCGCGCCAGGGGCCTCCGGCACTCACCGGTCGCCTGCTCGATCTGCGAACCCGGCCGGTGCCACCGCCGCCACCAGTGCGTAACTGGCCGCGCACCCTCCGTGCTCCCTTTCGGGTCGCGTCCGAGAAGCGCAGACTGGACCGGGAGGACCCCTCTTCGAGGGCGACCAGGTCACTGCGTTTGACGAGCGCGGAGGGATGACTGGTGCCAGCAGACCGGCGAAGCGACGAAGCGGGACGAGGGCCGCTCTGGTCAGAGCCGGGCACCCTGCTGGAGCGCGTGGCGGTGGCCGTGTTCGCCGTCGACGAAACCGACCGGATCTGCTACTGGGGACCCGGTGCGCAGGACCTCTTCGGCTACCGCTCCCGGGAGGCGCTGTCACAGCCTGGCGAGATGCTCTTCGCCGGACCGACCGACGGAGCCGCGGGATCGTGGACCCGGCTGGTCGAGCGGGGCCGCACCGAGGGGTACTGGCGCGGCCGGGCGCGGGCCCGCCACCGGGACGGCACCTCCCTCGACGCGGCGTTCCGGGTCTTCCCGGTGACCGGGGTCGGTGGCCGGGTGGTGGTGCTGGCCCTGGGCAGCCGGGGCGATGAACTGGACCGGGTGAAGACCAACCTCGCCTTCCTCGACGTGCTCTTCCAGAGCTGCCCGATCGGCCTGGTCATGTTCGACGAGGACCTGCGCTACGCCCATGTCAACCAGACCCTCGCCGACATGGATGGACTGTCCGTCGAAGCGCACCTCGGACGCCATGTGGACGAGGTCGTCATCGCGTCGGACAACGGTGAGTACGCGGCCATGCTGAGCGCGGTGGCCGAGGTGGGGCGGCCCATCGTGGGCGCGCTGGTCGGGGTGTGCACCAAGGGGCGCCCCGACACCGACCAGGTGTGGTCGGTGAGCATGTTCCCCCTCTCCCGCCCCGGCGGCATCCGCTTCTTCGGGGTGGGCGGGGTGATGGTCGATGTGACCGACCGGGAGCAGGCCCTCGTCGAGGCGTCCGCCGCCCGTCAGCGGCTGGCCCTGCTCGACCGGGCGGCCGCCCGGATCGGCACCACCCTGGACACCACGGTCACCGCGCGGGAGGTGATCGATGTGACCGTCCCGGACTTCTGCGACGGCGGCGTGGTGGAGGTCATGCGGTCCCCGGAGGAGGGGCTGGACTTCGACCCGGACCGGCCCCTGGTCACCCGCCGGATCGCCGCCGAGACCATTCTGCCGCCGCCCGCCACCGAACTCGTCGGCGGGCTGGACGTGGTGACGTATCCGCCCGGCTCCATCATCCACAAGGTGCTGCGGACCGGACGTCCGACCCTGGCCCGGGTGGACGAGGACTTCCTGACCCGCACCGTGCTCACCGAGGAGCGCGCCCGGCTGCTGAACGACAGCGGGCTGTCCAGTCTGCTCTTCGCACCCCTCATCGCCCGCAAGACCGTCCAGGGCATCGTCGTGTTCGGCCGGTCCGCGGCCCGGCCGGCCTTCACCGAGCAGGACCGCGGCCTCGCCGGGGAACTGGCCTCCCGGGCCGCGCTGTGCCTGGACAACGCCCGACTGTACAACCAGGAGCGGGACATCGCCCTCAGACTCCAGCGCGCGCTGCTGCCCAACTCCCTGGCGAGCAGCCCGTATGTGCACATCGCGCACCGCTATCTGCCCGGCGGGCGGATCACCGAGGTGGGCGGCGACTGGTACGACGTGATCGGTCTGCCCGCCCACCGGGTCGCCCTGGTCGTGGGCGACGTCATGGGCCACGGCATCCCCGCCGCCACCGCGATGGGACGGTTGCGCATCACCGCCAGCGCCCTGGCCCGGCACGACCCGGAACCGGCCGAACTGCTCGCCGAACTCGACCAGTTCGCCCGAGAGTCCGACATCGACCTGGCCACCTGTCTGTACGCCGTCTACGACCCCACCACCGGACACCTCCGCATCGCCAGCGCCGGACACCCCCCGCCCCTGGTCCTCCTCCCCGACGGCCGGGTCGAGTTGCTGGACGAGGTGCTGGGCGTCCCCCTGGGCATCGGCGGCTGCCGCTTCCGCACGGCCGACGCCGACCTGCCGGAGGACTCCGTCCTCGCCCTGTACACCGACGGGCTGATCGAGGGCCGCACCCACGACGTCGAGAAGGGGCTCGACGCGCTCCGCTCCGAACTGCGCCTGGCGCCGGACGCGCTGGAGACCGCCGCCGACCGCATCCTGGGCCACATGGTGCCCGGGGATCCGGCCGACGACACCGTCCTCGTCCTGGCCCGGGTACACCGGACGCCCCGCCACGCATACACCGCGGCACGGCGGTGGACCCGCTTCCGGACCGCACACCGCACCTCCCTCTGAGTACGGCTGTGCGAGAACCATCCATGGCCCATACCACCGTGCCCGGCGCCTCCGTGACCTGCTCCGGACTGACCTTCCGGTGGCCGGACGGCACACCCGTCTTCGACGGGCTCTCCCTGACCATCGGCCGCGGCCGCACCGGCCTCGTCGGCAACAACGGCACCGGCAAATCCACCCTGCTGCGGCCGCTCGCCGGACGGCTGCGGCCCGCCCAGGGGTCGGTGACCATCGGCGGCGCCCTCGCCCACCTCCCCCAGAACCTCACCCTCGACACCGCGCTCCGCGTCGACCAGGCCCTCGGCATCGACCGGCGCCGCGCCGCGCTGCGCGCCATCGAGGCCGGGGAGGTGGACGAGGAACACTTCGACACGGTCGGCGACGACTGGGACGTCGAGGAACGCGCCCTCGCGACACTGGGCTGCCTCGGGCTCGACGGCATCGGACTCGGCCGTGCCGTCGGCGAGATGTCCGGCGGGGAGAACGTACTGCTGCGGCTGGCCGCCCTGCTGCTGGAGCGCCCCGATGTGCTGCTGCTCGACGAACCGACCAACAACCTCGACCTGTTCGCACGCCGCCGCCTCTACGAGGCCGTCGACTCCTGGCGCTCCGGCGTGCTAAATCCGGCGTACCGCCACCGCCGCGGCGTCGTCGCCGAGGTGGCCGTCGACATGTGCGATGAGGTTCTCGCGCAGCTGGCGCACCACCTCCTCGGGCCGGTGACGGCGCCAGGCGGCGGCCCGCTCGGTGAGCGGGTAGAAGGCGCCGTCCGCGTCTCGGGCCTCGACCACACCGTCGGTGTAGAGCAGCAGCAGCTCTCCGCGCTCGAACGGGAACGTCTCGGTCTCGTACTCCGGCGGCCCGGCGAGCCTGGCCAGCCCCAGGGGCAGCTGGCCGACCCGGGCGGGGAGGACGCTGACACCGCTTCCCCCGAGCCGCAGGGCGGGGGGATGGCCGCAGGTGATGAAGCGGACGACCGGCTCCTCGTCGGGGATGTCCAGCAGCATGGCGGTGGCGAAGGACTCCTCGGTGTCCGGCTCTTCCCGGTTGCGCCACTGCGCACTGTCCCACCGCATGGCGCCGTCCAGATGGACGGCGAGATTGCGCAGCGTGGCCTGACGGTGGGCGGCCGCGCGGAAGGCGCCCAGCAGCAGAGCCGCGTGGCTGATCGCGGCCAGCCCCTTGCCCCGGACATCCGCGATGAGCAGCCGGGTGCTGTGGGAGGTGCGGGCCGCCGCGTAGAGATCGCCGCCCATCTCGGCCTCCTCCTCGGCGGGCAGATAGAGATGTGCGATCTCCAGCGGGCCGCTGCGGGACGGCAGCGGCCGCAGCAGCACCTGCTGAGCCGCCTCGGCCACCGAGGTCACCTGGTGCAGTTTCTGCTCCCGCCGGTCCCGGACCAGGCAGAACCCGACGAGCAGCGCGGACACCACGAGGAGAGCGCCGATCTGCGCCTGGATGTTGGCGGTGGCCAGCACCCCGCGCGCCACACCGATCGCCACCTGGGTGGCCACCGCGAGCGCTCCGACCAGGGCCGTCAGCCGGGCACCGGCGAACGCCACCGTGAGCGCGGGCGCCGCGACCAGCAGCGGTCCGAGGTGGATATGGGACGGCGACAGGGTGTCCACCACGAACACCACGGCGATCAGCCCGAGCGGCAGCACCACCGTCGTATGGCCCGGCTCCCAGGAACGACGGAGGGACGCAAGCGGCCGAAGGGCCATGACTCCAGCATGCCCCCCTGCGCCGGGCCGTGCCGTACGGCGTGGCGGCCGGGCCGCTAGCGCACCGGGAAGGTGAACCAGTGCAGTCCGACGAAGGGCGGACGGCCGGGAGCGGCCGAGGAGAACCGGAGGTAGACGGTGTGCACCCCCGTGGTACGGGCGATGTTCGCCGGGACCGTACGCCAGGTGGTCCGGCCGCCGGTGTTGTCGACGGCGAAGGTGCCGATGGGCGCGCTGGAGGGGGTGTCGAGGTGGATGTCCACCAGCCCGCTCACTCCGCCCGCCGCGTCGGAGGCGACCCGGGCCTCGCACTGATTCGAGCCGTCGCCGAAGTCCACGTGGTCGTAGCGCAGATAGGCGCCGTCGGCCAGCGATGCCACTTGACGGCCGTTCGCGCCCCGGGGGCCGGTGTCACCTGTGGCGGGGCGGACGGCCGCGTCGCCCAGGGACGCCGCGCCGAAGGCGTCCGCCGGGATGAGCGAGGTGGCGGGGACCGTGCCCGGCGAGGGCCGTGCGGGGGAGGTGGTGTGCCGTGCGTGGGATGCCGCCCCGGTCGGCCGGGGCGGGGCGGTGGTGTGGGTCGGCCGGGACGGCGGGGTGGTGTCCGGCGCGGGCCGCGAGGGCGTGCCCTGACCGGAGGCGGGCGGGGTGAGCGACACGGACGCGCCCTGCCGCGCCCCGGAGTCCGTGGTGCCGGTCGGGGACGCCAGCAGCACGGCGACCGTGGCTGCCACGGCTGAGGCGGTCAGGGTCGCGGCCAGTGCCATCACCACGGGGAACCGCCGGGCGGACACCCCGCCACCGCGCCCGTCCGGGCCGGTCGGGCCGTCCGGACCGGTCAGGAGGCTGTGGGTGGCCGCACCGCCACCGGTCCCGGAGCCCTCACCGATCCGCACGGTGGCCGCCCGGGGGAGCGGACCGCCCGTTGCGGCACGGGCTTCCGCACGGCCGGGCCCGCCGGTGGCGGGGCGGGACGCGAGATAGGCGAGTCCGCCCCACGGCAGCAGCCCCTCGGCGAGCACCTGCGCCGGCCGTTCGCCCAGCCCCACCAGCACGTTCAGCACCCGGGAACATTGGGCGCAGGCGGCCAGATGGCCTTCGAGATCGCCGCTGTGCTGGACCCCCGCACGGCGCGCGGCGGCGTCCAACAGTCCGCAGAACCGCCCGCAGTCGTCCTCCGCGGCCTGCGCGGCATAGGCCCAGAAG
Organism: Streptomyces sp. NA02950; assembly: GCF_013364155.1. Lineage (NCBI taxonomy): Bacteria > Bacillati > Actinomycetota > Actinomycetes > Kitasatosporales > Streptomycetaceae > Streptomyces > Streptomyces sp. NA02950. Next base: position 8,351,977 of record NZ_CP054916.1, read on the forward strand.
TACGCGTCGCGGTAGGACCGCAGCGCCCGTTTCCCCAGGGCGGGCACCCGCTGCGGCTCCACCCCCAGCAGTCGCGCCGTCTCCGCGCCGGTGTCCTCCTCGACGGCCGTGTGCCACAGGACGGCCTGGGTGCGCCCCGGGAGGTTGCGGAAGCCACGCAGCATCAGCGACCGGTTCTCCAGCAGTCGCGCGGTGGGGGCGGGGTCGGACAACCCCGCGAGGGCGGTGTCCAGCCAGGCCGCGAAGTCCGGTGCCACATCGGTGCGCCGACGGGTGGCGGCCCAGGCGGCGGCCGTGCGGTAGCCGAGGACCAGCAGGTGGTGGCGCCATGCCTCGCGCGGCTCCCGCGACGTCCGGACGGTGTGGCGGGCCTGTTCGAAGACCTCGTCGGCCAGCTCCTCGGCGACGGAGCCGTCGCGGCAGCAGACGCGGGCATAGGACCGGACGGCGCCGAGGTGGCGGCGCCGGAACTCCTCGGCCGCTTCCTCCATGAGTACGGGGGAGGGGGCGTCGTCGAGTTTGTCGGAGGTGTCCCCCGGCGGGCGGCCACCGGCGACCAGCCGTATCAGCTCGGCGTCGGACCGGGGGTTGCCGGTGAGGTGCGCCGATGGTTCACAAGCGTCGAGCTGGGACACGTCTGCGACTCCCTCGTCCGGGCCGGCCCGATTCCCCGGTGTGCCGCACCCCGGACGCGCTGGCCTGGTGGGGAAGTTAGCAGAGCGGATGGTGGTCACAAAGACTTCTGAAGAGGCTTACGGCGCACGGGAGTTGAAGTGCGCCCCCCTTGTGCGCCGCTGGTTTGGACCATGCCGCTGGTCTGGACCATGAGCGGTGCTCGGGGCGGGTGGTGTCCGGTGGTGTCAGTAGCCGCGCCGTACGTTGTCGGCGGTGGCGTCGTCGCGCCTCTGGGCCCGGCGCTGCCGTTCCACCGCCAGTTCGCCCAGCGCGTCGTCCACGGCGGTGAGCACGGTGGCCGTCGCCACATCGTCCACCCGGGTCACGGTGGGGGACTCCGGCGTGCTCGGATCGCTGATCCCGACCGCCGCGGCGAGCGTCGCGAGGACGGGCTCGTCCGAGCGCAGGCGGTCCGCCGCGCGGCGGCGCGCGGAGGAGTCGACGAGCACCAGCTCACTGGTGTGGAAGACCATCCACCGGCGGTGCCGCTCCCGGACGGCGTCCCCGTCCGCCTCCAGGGTGTCCAGATAGGCCTCCGGCAGTCCGCGGCCCCGGCGCCACAGCCATTCGCCGACCGGTTCGTACGGCGGCTCCCGGGTGAGGGACGCCGCGGCCCGCTTCAGCATCCGGTCGGCCAGGGGCAGCGGCGGGCCCGGCACGATGCGCTCGCCCTCCAGCCCGATGGCCCGGGCGTCCAGGAGGTCGACGGCCTCCGCGCCCGCCAGCGCGAGCGAGAGGTCGCCGCGGTCGACGGAGTGGCTGGACGCCATGTCCATCGCGATGATCAGCAGGTCTCGTGGTGTGGTCATGGACGGCTCCCCGGCACCGGCCGCCCACCGCGCGGGGAGGCCGCAAGGACGGCGACGGGTGGACGCTCGGCCATGTCCCCAGCGTGCGACCGCGGCCGTGGCCACGCAAACGACGGTCCCGTGATGCCCCGGGAGCGGCCGGTCAGGGCAGGGCTTCGACCTCGAGGAACCGGCGGCCGCGTGGCCCCCGGTACTCCAGGGCCTCCCAGCCCAGCCGCCCCAGGGCCGCGGCGCACTCCCGCAGTGCCTCGTGGGCCGCGTACCCGGCACCGCTTCCCGGCGGGCCCAGCCACTCGACCCGCACCACCCCGGGCCGCTCGGCCGCGCTCACCCGGTATCCGGTCGTGACGCGGTGTCCCTCCGTGTCCACCGCCGACGGCCGGACACCGGCTGCCTCGAGGGCGAGTGACACGGCGCGCACCGGCTGATGTCCCTCCCATGCGGCGGGTACCGCTTCGGGGTCGGTGGCGCCGGTGTTCATCAGCCGGCGGATCTGCAACAGCCCTTCGAACGCGACCCGTACCGCCGCCTCCCGGCCGCCCTCGGCCGGGATCCCTCCGTCGCCGGTGGCCACCTCGAAACCGTCGGACGGACGGCCGCTGTTGTCCACGCCTCCCACGCCGCCATCCTGTCAGACCGGGCCGCGGGACGGGGGAGTTCCACCGTGCGGAAGGGCAGGGGGCAGGCTCATGCCCGCCGCTCAGAGCAGCGGCAGAAGATCACACATCGGGGGCGCCATCGGCTGATTCCCGGTGGAACAGGCGGATGTGGCCGTTATGCCCTCGGCGCCGCCCGAATGTCGTTACTGTGAGCCCCATGGATGCCGGGAATGAGCACCCCGACGACGAATGGCCCCTCCCTCCTTCCTGGATGTGGGGCTGCGGGGAGTGCATCGAGCTGTACAAGGCGATGAAGCTGGCTCCCGAGGTCGTGGAGGCGGCACTGGAGGAATTCGGGCCGGGGGTGGACTGCGATCCCAGTGACAGTGTGGTGACAACACAGATCCGGCTGGCCCGGCATATCGCCGTCGAGCACGAGGAATTCCTTCCCGCCGCCGACGAGGCGTGCGAGAAGTGCGTGTCCGACCTGCGGCGGCACCTTCCGGAGCTGCTGGTCTTCGAGCACCGGGCACGCCATCTCTTCGCGCCACCACGCATCGTCGGCCTGCTCTGACGCCTTGGCCCGCTCTGAGGCCCGCTCTGACGCCCCGTGAGGCGGTGGCGGTGCGGTGGCCCGCTGAGGGGACGGCGCGGGAGGCCGACCGGGCGACATGTCCACCGCCGTACCTCCGTACCGGTCGCGCATAGGGAACAGTGGACTCGCGGTGTTGCGGGGCGGACGCCCCGGACCGCCGCGGTCCTGGCCCCTGCGTGCGGGCCCCGGGTGCGGAAGGAGGCGCCGCCGTGCGGGACGAGGACGTCGTCATCGTGGGCGCGGGCGCGGCCGGGCTCTCACTCGCGTACCGGCTGTGCACGGGGCCGCCGAACACGCGGCCGCCCCGCGTCACCCTGGTCGACGCCCCGCCCGGTCCACTGCGCCCGCCGGAGCGCACCTGGTGCTACTGGGAGCCGCCGGGCGGTGACTTCGACGACGTGCTCACCGCGTCCTGGGAGCGGCTGCGGGTGCGCGGCCCCGGCGGGGAGCCGGTGGTGGGACGGCCGGCCGGTCTGCGGTACAAGATGCTCCGATCCGGTGACTTCGAGGCGTTCGTGGCCCGGCGCACCGAGCGGTGTTCCGGGCTCCGGCGGGTGGTGGCCGCCGTGCACACCGTGGACGACGCGCCGGGCGGCGCCGAGGTACGGGGAGCGGACGCCGCGGGCGAGCCCGTCGTGCTGCGGGCCCGCTGGGCGTTCGACTCCCGGCCGCCACGGCCGTTGCCACCGGCCCGCACCACGCTCCTCCAGCACTTCCGCGGCTGGTTCGTCCGCACCCCGCGGCCATGCTTCGACCCGGCCGTGGCGGACCTCATGGACTTCCGCACCCCACAGCCGCCGCGCGGACTGTCCTTCGGCTACGTGCTGCCGTTCAGTTCCCGCGAAGCCCTCGTGGAGTACACCGAGTTCTCCCCGTCGGTGCTCGGCGACACCGGGTACGACCGGGCGCTCACCCACTACGTACGGCAGGTGCTCGGTCTGGAGCGCTGGGAGGTGACGGCCGTCGAGCAGGGGGTGATCCCGATGACCGACGCCCGCTTCCCCCGGCGGACCGGCGCCGCGGTGTTCCGCATCGGTACGGCCGGTGGCGCCACCCGTCCGTCCACCGGCTACACCTTCGCCGCCGTGCAACGGCAGAGCCGGGCGGTGGCGGAGGCATGGCGGCGCGGGCGGCCCCCGGTGCCGCCCCGGCCGCATCCGGTGCGCGCCCGGGCGATGGACGCGGTGCTGCTGCGGGCGCTGGCGGCCGGACGGGTGGACGGCGCGGCGTTCTTCACCGGTCTGTTCCGCCAGGTGCCGATGGAGCGGCTGCTGCGCTTTCTCGACGGGCGCACCCGGGCGGCCGAGGACATCGCCATCGGACTGTGCACCCCTGTGCCCGCCATGCTGCGCACCGTCGCCGAGCTGCCCTGGCTCCGACGGCGTGCCCCGGCCCCCGCGGAGGCGGTATGACACCGCGTCAGGCATCGTGGAACACTCGGACATCGCATCGGAACATGCGGACATCACCTCGAAGCATCCGGCGAAGGGATCCGCGGATGACCCTGCTGCGCGACGCGGAGCTGGCCGCCGCGTTCGACCACGCCGCGGCCGGCTACGACCGTCTGGTGGCCCTCAACCCCGGCTACCACGCCCATCTGCGCCGCTCCGCCCGCCGCCTGGGACTGCCCGCGCACGGCTCCGGGCTGCGGCTGCTCGACCTCGGCTGCGGCACCGGGGCGTCCACCGCCGCGCTGCTCCGGGCGGCGCCCGAGGCGGAGATCGTGGCCGTGGACGCGTCGGTGGGCATGCTGGAGCGGGCCACCGCAAAGCGCTGGCCGCCCCGGGTGCGCTTTGTGCACACTCCGGCGGAACGTCTCTCCGCCACCTGGGGCGCGGGCTCCTTCGACGCGGTCTTCGCCGCCTACCTCTTCCGCAATGTCACCGATCCGGACGCGCTGCTGGCCACCGTCCGCGGAGTGCTCGTGCCCCACGGGCGGCTGGCGGTGCACGACTACCTCCTCAGCGGCAACCCCCTGCACCGGGCGGTGTGGACGGCGGTGTGCCGGACCGTCGTCCAGCCCGCCGGGACACTCGCCGGGGACCGGGCCCTCTACCGCCATCTCCGCCGCAGTGTCGCGGTGTTCGACACCGCGGACGCCTTCAGCGACCGGATGCGGCGGGCGGGCTTCGGCCAGGTCCGGGTGCTGCCGGTGCCCGGCTGGCAGACCGGTGTGGTGCACACCGTCGTGGGCAGCGCCGCCACCCTCGCACCGGACCTCCGGGCCGTCCGGTGACGGCCCCCGGACGGCGCGGTGCGGTGGACGGAGCCGTACCGCGCCGGGGCCGCGACCGCCGCGCCCGGATGCTGCCGCCACCGGCCGGACGGCCCCGTATCACCGGGCCCGCGCCCGGTGTGGGGGTGGCCGGAGGCGGGATCGCCGGACTCGCGGCGGCCACCTGCCTGGCCGAACGCGGCGTGCAGGTCACGCTGTACGAGCGGGAGGCACATCTCGGCGGACGGCTCGCGGGCTGGCCGGTGCGGCTGGAGGACGGCTCACAGGCCACCATGAGCCGCGGCTTCCACGCCTTCTTCCGGCAGTACTACAACCTCCGCGGCCTGCTGCGGCGCACCGACCCCGGGCTCCGCATGCTCACCGGGCTGCCGGACTACCCGCTGCGGCACAGCCGCGGGCTGTACGACAGCTTCGCCCGGGTGCCCCGCACCCCGCCGCTCAGCGCCCTGGGCTTCGTGGCGCTCAGCCCCAGCTTCGGCCTCCGGGACCTGCTGCGGATGCGTCCGGCCGCCGCGCTGCCGCTGCTGGACGTACGGGTGCCGCAGGTGTACGAGCGGCTCGACGGCATCAGCGCACAGGAGTTCCTCACCCGGATCCGCTTCCCCGAGGCCGCGCGGCACCTGGCGTTCGAGGTGTTCTCGCGCAGCTTCTTCGCCGACCCGCGGGAACTCTCCGCCGCCGAACTGGCGTTGATGTTCCACATCTACTTCCTCGGCTCCGCCGAGGGCCTGCTCTTCGATGTCCCCCGGGAGCCGTTCCCGCAGGCCCTGTGGGAACCGCTGGGCCGCTATCTGACCGGCCACGGGGTGCGACTGCGGACGGCGAGCCCGGTGGAGTGCCTGGAGCCGGGCCCCGACGGCGGGGTGCGGCTCACCGCGGGCGGTGTCACCCGCCACCACGACGCGGCCGTACTGGCGCTGGACACCGACGGGCTGCGCCGGGTGGTGGCGGACTCACCGCGCCTGGGCACCGGCCGGTGGCGGGCCGGGATCGACCGGTTGCGCACCGCGCCGCCGTTCCTGGTGACCCGGCTGTGGCTGGACCGGCCGGTGCGCACCGACCGCCCCGGCTTCCTGGGCACCAGCGGCTACGGTGCCCTGGACAACGTCAGCGTGCTGGAGCGGTGGGAGGGCGAGGCCGCCCGCTGGGCCGCTCGCACCGGCGGTTCGGTGGTCGAACTGCACGCGTACGCCGTGGCCCCGGGCGCCGACCGCGAGGCCGAACAGGACCGGCTGGTCGCGCAGTTGCACCGGGTCTACCCGGAGACACGGGACGCGCGGATCGTCGGCCACCGCCATGAGTGGCGGGCGGACTGCCCGCTGTTCCCGGTCGGTGGGTACGGTGGCCGTCCCGCGGTGCGCACCCCCGATCCGGCCGTGGTGCTGGCGGGCGACCTGGTCCGTACCGCCCTGCCGGTGGCGCTCATGGAACGTGCGGCGACCACCGGTTTCCTCGCCGCGAACGCCCTGCTGGAGCGCTGGGGGGTGCGGGGCCAGACCCTGTGGACGGTGCCGGAGAAGGGCCGTTCGACGGCCCTGCGCGCGCTGGCCGGGCTGGGCGGCGGCTGACGGGCGGCGGCACGGCGGAGCGTCAGCCCGGGAACCTGCCCGTGCTGCGCAGCGCCCAGCGCCGTTCCGCGTACGCGAGATCGTCACGCCACAGCCGGGCGGCCGCCGCACGGATCAGCGGGCGGAGCGCGGGAGCCGCGGCGCGCGCCACGGCGAAGCCCGGCCGGTCCGAGACCGCGACCACCGCCTCGATCACCGCCGTACGGGGCCGCCCCGCCGTGTCGGGCCCCAGGGGCGTGGCGTGCGTTTCCACGACGGAGCCCTGCCCTTCGCCCGCCACGATGCGCATCACGACCGTACGGGGACCGGGCGCGGTGAACACGGCCCGGACCGGGACGCTGGCCCGCCCGGCCACCTTGAACGCGACGTCGACCGTGAATCCGTCGCCGTCCGGGACCGCGCCGCTGTCCTGCGCGGGGGTCTTCACCACCGTCAGATCGACGAATGAGTACGGGTGCAGCCAGGCGCCGTGCCACGGGTCGAGCCGGTTGGCCACCACGTCCTGCGGTTCGCAGCGGCCGACACCGGTGTAGACGGCGCTGACCGCGCGGGCGGGATGCGGTCTGACCGGGACGACCGGCCGCTCCAGCGGGTGTTCCCCACCGGCCCTGTCCAGCCGCACCCAGGCCAGCACCCCGTCGTCGTACGCGGGGAAGGGCTCCCAGCCCGCGAACGGCCCGCCGTCGAGGGCGAGTCCGTGCCAGCGGCAGATCAGGGTGCCGCAGCGCACCGGGCTGTCCTTGAGCGGGGCGCCCAGATGCGGACACGCCCCGGGCCCGGCCCGCAGACTGCCGTCGGCGCCCCGCCACGCCACCACCTCGGCACCGGCCACGCTCCGGCCGAACGGCCGCCCCGGCCGGATGTCACGCGCGGCGGCCAGGACGAACCAGTTGCCGCCGGGCCGGGCCCGGGCGCGGGCCAGCGCGTCGCCGATGAGCGCGGGTCGGGCCTCGCGCCAGGTGGGCGGCTGCCGTTCCCACGGCACGGGGCCGTGGCGCAGTTGCAGGGCGTAGCGTCCGCGCCGGATGTGAAGGAAGGTCATACGACGTCCTCCCGTACACACGTCAAAGAGGGCGTTGCGCACGGCACCTGCTCCCCGGTCCGGCCGGTGCGGGCCCGCAGCCGGGCGGCCGCGACCCGCCCCAGGCCGTCCAGCGCGACCGCGACACGGCGGCGGCGCGGGACGACCGAGCGGCGGTGCACCACGCGGTAGCCGTCCTCCGCGATGGCGTCCAGGATGCCGCCGTAGAGCACATAGGCGGTGCGGATGCACGGCCGGGAGACCGGGTCGAGTATCGCCAGACCGGGGGCAGCCTCGCGGTACACCCCGCGGGTGAGGTCGGCGGCGGCCCGCAGCGCGGCCACGATCCGCGGATCGTGGACACCGGTGGCGTGGCTCCACTCCAGCAGCGCCCGGTCCACGCCGTGCGCGGCCAGCAGATCGCCGGGCAGATAGACCCGGCCGCGCTCCAGGTCCTCGCCCACGTCCCGCAGGAAGTTGGTGAGCTGGAAGGCGACACCGAGGGCGGCGGCGTGCGGGGCGGCCTCCGCGCGCGGTACGACGGTGCCGAGCACGGGCAGCATCTGCAACCCGATGACGGCCGCGGAGCCGTGCATATAGGCGCGCAGATCGCCGTAGGTGGGGTAGTCGGTCACGTCCAGATCGCTGCGCATGGAGGCCATGAAGTCGGTGAAGTGCCGGTGGTCGATGCCGTACACGGCGGCGGTGTGCGCCAGGGCCCGTACCACCGGATCGTCGCTGCCGCCGGTGCGCAGCCCGGTGGTCAGCCGCACCTGGAGCGCGTCCAGCGCCGCGCCGCGCTCGGCCGGACCGGCGTCGCTCCCCAGGTCGTCCACGATGTCGTCGGCCCAGCGGGCGAAGCCGTACAGGGCGTGCACCGCGGGTCTGCGGGCCACCGGCAGCAGCCGGGTGGCGAGGAAATACGTCTTGCCGTGGTGTGCGTTCAGCGCCCGGCAGCGGGTGTACGCGGCGCGCAGCGCCGGGTCGAGGATGCCCGCGGCGTCCAGCTCCCGTGCGGTCATGCGCCACCGACCTTGCCGGTCAGGGCGGGTGGCCGGGCGGTGGCGCGGGACGGTGGCCTTCTGGTGGCCGACGGCCGCCCGGTGATCCGGAGGGCGGCCAGCTTGCCGGAGAGCAGGACCGTCGGCACCCCCACACCGGGTGTGGTGCCGCATCCGGCCAGTACCGCGTTGGCCACTCCGCGCACCAGATTGCGGGGCCGGAACGGGCCGGTCTGAGCGAAGGTGTGCGCGGCGGAGAAGGGGGTGCCCGCCGCATGCCCATCGGCCGCCCAGTCGGCCGGGGTGACCAGGCACTCCTCCTCGATGGCGGCGCCGAGCCCGGCCAGGCCGCGGCGCTCCAGCTCGGTCAGCAGACCGTCGCGGTACCGGGGTGCCAGCTCCCGCCACGCGCGCGGACCGGGCCCGATAGCGGTGTTGGGGCACGGCGCGAGGACGTAGTGCAGATGGCGGCCGGGCGGGGCGAGGCCCGGATCGTGGGTGGTCGGGCGGGTGATCAGCAGGGACGGATCGGTCATCGGCCGCCCGGCGCGGGTGAGTTCGTCGAAGGTGCTCCGCCAGGCCGCGCCGAAGGAGAGGGTGTGGTGCGACAGCTGGGGCCAGGTGCGGTCGGTGCCCGCGTGCAATACGACCGCCGATGGTGCGTGGCGCAGCCGCAGCGGGCGGCGCGGCCGTCGCCCCAACAGCCGGTAGCAGACCGGCAGATCGGGGGTGAGGACCACCGCGTCGCAGGGGATGCGGCCGTGGTCGGTGAGGACGGCGGTGACACGGTCCCCGGTGCGTTCCAGCCGGGTGACCCGGTGCCGGTAGCGCAGTTCGGCACCCGCGTCGGCGGCCGCGGCGGCCAGCGCGCGCGGCAGGGCGTGCATACCACCGCGCGGGAAATACACCCCGGCCACGGTGTCCATGTACGCGATGACGGCGTACGCGGCCAGCGCCCGCTCGGGCGGCACCCCGACGTACAGCGCCTGGAAGCTGAACACGCGGCGCACCCGCTCGTCGTCGAGGAAGCGGCCGAGAGTTGCGTCGAGCCGTCCGAAGCCGCCGAGGGCGGCGAGCCGTGCCAGATCGGGATGGAGGAGCTGGAGCGGGGAGTCGTAGTTGGTGTCGATGAAACGCCGCATCTGGACCACGTAGAGCCGCTCCAGCCAGGCCCGCAGCCGCCGGTAGCCGAGCGCTTCGCGGGGGCCCGCGAACCGGCGGACCTCCTCCTCCATGGCGGCGGCGCTCGTGTGGACGTCGAGGTGCTCACCATCGGCGAAACGAGCACGGTAGGCCGGGTGCAGGCCGATCAGCTCCAGCCGGTCGGTGAGCCGGTCGCCGACGGCGGCGAGCGCCTCCTCGATCAGATGCGGCATGGTCAGCACGGTCGGGCCGGTGTCCATCCGGTAGCCACCGCGCTCGGTCCGTCCGGCCCGCCCGCCGGGCAGGGTGGCTCGCTCCACGACGGTCACCCGGCGTCCGGCACCCAGCAGATGGAGTGCGGCCGCCAGCCCGGACAGTCCCGCGCCGACCACCACCACATGGTCGGTGCGTCCCTTGACCGTCCTCATCGGCCGCCGCTCCCGGGCGCGGGCACCTCCGGGTCCACGGCAGGGGCCGGGCTCCGTTCTCCCGCGGTGCGGCGCATGGCACTTCCTCTCCTGACACGGCCCGGTGGCGGCAGCCGTATCAGGCGGTCCGCCACCTCCGACATCTTCGACACCTCCGACGGACATACGGTCCGACGACCCGTCGCATCAGGAGATGTGCCCGCTCAGAGGGTGGCCGTGTCGCCCCCGCACCCCTTTGGCCCAACCGGCGTGGTGTTCCGCCACGCGTGGGCGTAGGCCGCGGCGGCCGAACGGGGGTCCTCGGCCGCGCACACCCCGGAGACCACGGCCGCGCCCGCCGCACCGGCGGCCCGCAGCCGGGGCAGATCGGCCGGGGTGACACCGCCGATGGCGACGGCGGGCAGCGGGCTGAGCCGCACGAGCCGGGCGAAGCCGTCGTGGCCGAGGGCGGGCGGCGCGTCCGCCTTGGTGCGGGTGGAGTGCAGGGCCCCGATGCCCACATGGTCGACACGGGCGGTGTCCTCGGCCGCCGCCCGCACCTCGCCGGGCGTGCCCGCGCTGAGCCCGAGCACCGCCTCTCCGCCGATCAGCTCCCGTACGGCGGAGGCGGGCAGGTCCGACTGACCCACATGGACACCCGTCACCCGGGCACCGGCGGCCCGCGCGGCCAGGAACACATCGACCCGGTCGTTGACGATCAGCGCCACCGGCTCCGGAAGGACCGCGGCCACCTCCAGCACCGTGTGCAGGAAGTCCCGGCCGTCCGCGTCCTTCTCGCGCACCTGCACCGCGGTGACCCCACCGGCCACGGCGCGGGCCACGGTCTCGGCCACGCTCCGGCCGTGGGCGGCGCACTGGGCGGTGTCGGTGACCAGATACACCGACAGATCCACCGGCCGTGCCGCGGACGACGGGCTCGGGGCGCCGCTCATGAGACCGCGCTCATGAGATCGCCGCCCGCTCGGTGAGCTCCGACGGCTCCAGCGCGGCGAGGGCGTCCAGGAACGCCACCGCGAAACTCCCGGGGCCCGACGCCTCCCGCGCGGCGAGCTCGGCGGCCACGGTGTACACGGCCACGGCGGCCACCGTGGTGGCGAACCGGTCCTCGTCCAACGCCGCGAACGCCGCCATCACCGCCCCCAGCGCGCAGCCGCCGCCGGTGACCCGGGTCAGCAGCGCGTCCCCGTTGGCGATCCGGGCGTGCCGGGTGCCGTCGGTGACCACGTCCACCGGACCGGACACGGCGACCACCCCGCCGGTGGTGCGCGCCAGCGCCTCGGCGGCCTGCCGTGCCGCCTCCACCTCGTGCGCGGAGTCCACTCCGCGGCCCCCGTCACCGCCGTCCGCCAGGGCGATGATCTCGGAGGCGTTGCCGCGGATCACGGTGGGCCGCAGCTCCAGCAGCCGCCGCGCCAGCCCGGTGCGCACCGGCAGGGCGCCGACGGCCACCGGGTCCAGCACCCACGGGGTCCCGGCCGCTCCGGCCGCTCGCGCCGCCTCGGCCATGGCGGTGCGCTGCTCCGCGTGCGGCGTGCCCACGTTGACCAGCACGCCTGACGCGATCCCGGCGAACGGCCCGGCCTCCTCGGGGATGTCCACCATCGCGGGGGAGGCACCCAGGGCCAGCAGCGCGTTCGCGGTGAATCCGGTCACGACCGCGTTGGTCAGACACTGCACCAGCGGGGTGGTGTCGCGCACCCGGGCGAGGGCGTGCGCGGCGAAGGCGGTGTGCTCGGGGGCGGTGGAAGGGTCCATGGCGGAACGCTCCGGAAGGGGTCGGGACGGCGGCGGGGGGACAGGGGCGGCGCCGGACCTCACTCCGGCACCGGGCCGAGGCGGCGCGGCTCCCCGGCGGGCGCGTGGCGGCGCATCCTGAGCGGTGCGTAGACCAGGAGTGCCGCGAGGAAGGCGGTGTAGTAGGCCAGATCGGCGCCGTGCAGCGCCTCGGCCACCGGGCCCGTGTACAGGCTGGTGTCCATGAACGGTACCGCCGCGGCGAAGGCGGCCGCGAACGCCGGCAGCGCGGGCCACCAGGGCTGCGGGCGGGCGTTCTCGGTGGCCAGGTCGACCGGCGCGCCACCGCGGGGCCGGGCCCGGGCGAACCAGTCCACGGCCACGACGGCGACGAAACCGGGGATCCAGTAGCCGAACAGCCGTCCCGGCCCGCCGTAGCGGTGGGTCTCCGGCACGGGTGCGATACCGCGGGCCTCGACCCGCAGATCCCCCGGGGAGGCGGGCATCCGTCCGTCGTGGACGGAGGCCGGGGCGGTGGCCGCCGGGCCGCCGGGGGCATGCGGCAATGACATGGGTGACATCCCTCCGCCAGTGCTAACTGGTTCAGGTTCGACGGGTGTGATCTCAGCCCCCGCAGGGGCACCCCGTGTCCGGGTAAGGCGGCCCCAGCGTAACCCTTCGATCCATGGCGCCCTTTCCGAGGGCGGTCGGCGGGGCCACCACGGCCCAGCGGAGCGTCAGCCGCACTGCCAGGTGAACACGGCCGCCTCGAAACGGCCCGCGGCGAGGTCCTCGGGGCGGATCAGCCAGTACAGGACATCCCCGTCACCCCACATCATGCCGGTGTCCTCGTCGGAGTCGAACTGGGCCAGCAGCACCCACCGCGCCGCCTCCTCCTCCACCCGCGGGTCCTCCCAGCCGACCTCGTCGCCCAGCGCCGCCTTGGCGACCGTGATCTCCACGGCGTCCTGCACACGGCGTGCCCGCCGATCTGGTGCGCGGCCCCGGCCCGGTGGTCCCACAGCGCCTCCTGGAACGTGCCGGAGCGCACCGGATGGGCGTAGCGCTCCATGACGGACAGCGCGCCGAGCCCGAACGCGGCCCTCAGCGCGGTCGATTCGGAGTCCGGGCGCTCGGTGCCACCCGGGCCGTCAGCGGCACGGCCGGAAAACGGGGTGAGCCCCTCGGGAGCGGGCCGCTCGGGGAAGCCGGCGGACCCGGGCGGCAGATGCAGCAGCCGCGCACCGGCCCAGGTGTCCGGATCGCAGGTGTCCACCACCGCCTCGCACTCCTCGTCCTCGAGGTAGAAGAAGGCCAGCCGGCCCTCGGGGCGCAGCGGGATGTCCAGCTCGTCCACGGGCAGCGCGGCACAGTCGACCACGGCCACGAACGACAGCGGGCCGTGAGCCCCCCAGACGGGCCACTCCATGTCCTCGGGCAGCCGGGGCAGACCGCCGAGCTGACCGCCCACCGGATCGCCCGCACCGGCCGCCCGGAGGTGGGCGGCCGGGCGCAGCAGCGCCGTCCAGCGGTCGGCCAGGTCGGTGGGCAAGTGGGTGCGGGCCGGCGTGTGCAGGGCATCGGGCCCGGTGTTCTCACGGGTGTCCGTACCCACCATGGTGGTCACCGGCGCCGACAGCCCCGCCCCGGGTTCCCGCTCCCGGAGGGGAGGCGCCGCGTGACGCCCGCCACCCGACGGGAAAAGCGCTGCGAACGCACCGCCGGTCTTGGTACGTTCTGCGCAGCGGGCGGCTCTCAGGTGTGCTTCCTTCTCACTCGATTACTACGACAACCAGCGCACCGCACTTCCGCCCGCTCCAAGGCTTCACGCCGCGCCCGCCCGTACCGGCGGGCGCGGCTGTTTTCCGTCGGCGGGGGCCGTCGGACAAGGGGGATTCAGCATGACCGCCACCACCCGTGCCGCGTATGCCCGGACCGAACTCCGCGGTGTCGCCGAGGTGCTGCTCGCCCGTCGGGGCGCGGTGTTCCTGCCCGCCCACGACCGGGCGTCCGGGCCGGTGTCCCCGGAGGTGCTCGCCGGTGTGGTCCTGCTCGAGGCCGACCTCCTCGACCGCGGCTATGTGCTGTCCGCGCCGCTGCGCGAAGCACTCACCGGGAGCGGCCCCACGGCGATGGCCGTCGCCGGACGTACCCTGCTCGCCGACATCGACCGGGCGCTCGGGGCCGATCGCGACCACACCCCGATCTTCCGGCGGTTCCCCGACAGCACGCCGCACGACACCACGGCCTGCTACGTGGACCGGGTGCTGACCCTGCTGGCACAGCATCCGCGGCAGCCGTGTGTGCTGTGCGGAAGCGAGGGCACCGTCCACGCCGTCTCGCCGTGTGCGCATCTGGTGTGCCGCCGGTGCTTCGACGGATCGGACTTCGCCGCCTGCCCGATCTGCTACCGCGCCATCTCCGACGACGACCCGTTCCTGCGTCCGGCCCCGCCGCGGCCCGAGGCCGGACGCCACCGCGCACTGCCCGAGCGGCTGCGTGTCCTCGCCCTCGGCGGCGACATGGCGGCCCGTCGGCACGCCGTCCACGAGGAAACGGGCCGCCTGCTGAGCCGTACCGCCGCGCTGTCCCCGCAAGACGCCGATGACCTCGCCGCACTGCTCGAGGCGTGCGGCCGCGCCGACCTGGAGTGGCTTCCCACGACCCTGCCCGGGCGCGAGACGAAGGCGCGTGTCCTGGCGTGGCTGCTGCGCGCACCGGAGACCCGCGCCCAGGTGCTTCCCGAGGTGGCGGCGCGACTGGACACCGCCACCGACATCCTGCGGCTGCTGGCCGTGTGGTCCGGTGGCGACCCGGGCCTGGTGGAGGTCCCGCGGCTGGCCCCGGTGCCCCGGCCGGTGCGCCGGGCCCTGCTGGGCGCGCTCGACGCGCTCGACCCGGCCCTCGCCGTCGCCGACATGCGGCGCCACCGCGCGCTGTGGATCCCCGCGGCCCACGCCCTGCACCCCTTCGAGTACGCGGACCGCTATCCGCACGCCGCGCTCGCGGTGGCGGCCCTGCGGAACATCCGACTGCCGTACGACCGGTTCGGCGACGCCCTGCGCACCGCCGCCGAGCCGCTGACCTCGGTCGACACCACCGGTGACCGGCCGCGGGTGCGCACCTGGGGCGGGCGGGTGGAGACGGCGCTCGCCGACGGCGACCACCGCCGCGCCACCGCCCTGCTCGCCCAGCGCCCCGGTGAACTCCTGCGCCGCCTGGACCATCTGCTGCGGCTGGCCGGTGACGACACCGAACCCGTCCTGTCCGCCCTGCCCCGAGCGGCCACCCGGGTGTCGCCCGCGGTGCTGCTGTCCGCGCTCGGCGCCCTGCGCGCCCGCCGGCGGCCCACCGGCGAGCGAGTGTTCTTCCCCAAGGGCGCCCAGGCCAAGGCGTATCTGGCCGACGACGACCGGGACGCCCCGACGGGCCATGCGGTCGAGACGGCCATCACCGCCCTGACCGAGGAGGTGCTGCGCCGCGCCGCCGCCCTCGGCCCGCTCGACGTGGCCGTGGTCGACGCAGAACTCGACGGCATCGTCGCGCCGTTCGCCGAGCGGACCGCCTCGCGCGCCCTGGTGACCCTGCCGCGCGGCAGCGAACGTGCCCTCACCCCGGGCCGTACGCTGCGGCTGTTCCTCCACTGGACGGAGAGCGAGGAGTCCGGCCAGACCGATCTGGATCTGTCGCTGGCCCTGTTCAACGAGGACTGGGAACACATCGGCACCTGCGACTACACCGAGCTGCGCCGCACCGGCGCCGTCCACTCCGGGGACCGCACCAGCGCCCCGGCCCCGGACGGCGCGTCGGAGTTCATCGACCTGGACCTGGACAAGCTGGAGAACGCCGGGGTGCGTTACGCCGTCGCCGTGGTGTTCTCGTACAACGACGTGCCGTTCGTCGAGCTCGCCGAGGCGTTCGCCGGATTCATGGTCCGCGACGAACCCGGCGACCGGGGGCCGGTCTTCGACCCCCGCGCCGTCGAGCAGCGTTTCGATCTGACCTCCGCATCCCGGAGTTCGGTACCGCTGGTCCTGGACATCCCGGGGCGCACCATGCGCTGGCTCGATGTGGTCCAGGGTGTGTCCGGCACCCGTCATGCCGTCCACCGGCACGTCAAACTGCTGGCCGTCCTCGGGAAGAGCCTCACCGGGCTGTTCGCCTCCGGCGCCCGGGTCGGTCTCGGTGAACTCGCCATCTGGCAGGCCGCGGCCCGTGCCGGCACCGTCCTGCTGCGCCACTCCGACGGCTCGATCAGCCCCTACCGCCGCCGCGAGGGCGAGGACGCCATGGCCTTCGCGGGACGCATCGGCGCGCCGGACCACGACCCGTCGGCCGGTACCGAGCAGGAACCCGCCCGGATCGGCGCGGCGTTCCTCGTCCGCGGTGACCTCCCGCTGCCCGAGGGCTGCCCGGTGTACGCCCTCCACCCGGCCGGTCTGGACGCGGCGGCGGTGCGTCTGCTGACCGCGTCCGATGTGGTCAACTCCCTGGCGCAGCACGCCACAACGGTGAACTGAGCACGAGCGGAACCACCGGTCCGGCCGCCCGCCACGGGCGGTCGGGCGCACCACAGTGCCCCGCCCGAAGTCAGGTCCTCTGCGGTACTCATGCGCTCTATGTCCATTCCGCGGGAATTCCCGGCCTTTCGGCGGAGCATCCGCCCGATGGTGCAGTTGTCATAACGCACACCGATCGGCGGGATGGGCTGAATTGGGCCGCGTTATCGGCAACCCGTCGCACATGTCGTATTCCCGGTGTGTACGGGATCGGGAATGGGAGTGCCGGTCGGCCAGTCTTCAAGCGATCGGCACACCTATTACACAGACGACGTGTGTGGAGCCCGGATTGGGCGCCGGATCCGGTCCGCGCATGGGGGCTTCGCCCGTGATCCCGGGGTTGTCCGACGAGGTCAACAGGGGTGCGCAGGAGAAGAGTGACGATGCTGTGAAGAAGAGCCGCACATCACGTGGCCGTCTGTGCCCACCCGGTGATCGAGACGTGACGGAATGCGCTGTTCCGTGCGACGTCTGATTCGCAGCCCACCGAGTTGGCGTGATTACATCCTTTCGCGCTGAAGCGTTCTCAGGAGCCGGTCCCCGGAATCCTGTGATTGTTCTGCGGGGGCCGAGACATTCGGCAACCGCGGGCCGCTGAAGGCTCATTCGAGATATTTATCCAAGGGAGACGCAATAATGAACAACGCACCCAAGGTCGCGACCCAGGAGATCTCCGACGCTGAGCTGGACAACGTGGCCGGCGGGCTGGGTGCGACGGTCACCGACGCCCTCGGCACCGTCGACGCCGCCACCGCCCCGGTCACCGGCGCCGTCGGCACCGCCACCGGCACGGTGGACGGCCTCACCGGCCTGAACACCACCGGTGTTGTCGGCACCGTCGGTGCCCTCTGAGGCGACCCTCACCCCCTGAGGCGATCTCACCTCTGAGGCGACCTTCACCTCGCCTCCCGGTGCCGCCGAGCGTGGCACCACCGGTCGGACGGCCCCGCCGAACGACCGGCCCCGTGCCCCGGGCCCGCCTGGTCCGGGGCATTCGGCGGTCCACTGGTGCCCACCCGGTGGACGGCCGCGGCGCCACCGAGCGAAGCCGCGCACTCCATCCGTTCCCGCGGTTGAGGAAAGACTCTCGTGCAGTTCCGCCAGCAGGCCCTTTCCAAAGCGCAGTCGGCAGAGGACATCGATCTGCCGGTGCGCTACGCCCGCCCGCAAGGGTGGCTCGCCCTGGCGGTCACACTCGTCGTCATGGCCGCGGCCGCCGTCTGGTCGGTGACCGGCACCGTGTCCAGCACCCTGGCCGCCCCCGGCATCCTCACCCACGGACAGGGCAGTTACGTCCTCCAGAGCCCCGTCGCCGGACAGGTCACCGCCGTACTCGCCAAGGAAGGCAGCACCCTGCGCGCGGGCGCACCGCTGCTGAAGATCCGCACCCCGCGCGGCAGCAGTGTCGTACGCACCCTCGCCGCGGGCCGGCTCACCACCCTGGTCGCCTCGATCGGCTCCGTCCTCACCACCGGCGCCGACGTCGCCTCAATCGAACGGGTCCGCCACTCCCGTGACCCGCTGACCGCCACCCTCTACGTACCGGCCGGACGCGCCGCGTCGGTGCCGGTCGGCGCACCCGTCGACCTCGGCGTGCAGTCGGCGCCCACCCAGACCTACGGAGTGCTGCGCGGCCACGTCCGAGCGGTCGGCCGCACCGCCCAGTCGCGCCAGCAGATCGGCTCCCACCTCGGCAGCGACCAGCTCGGCGAGGAGTTCTCCAAAGACGGCCCGCCGGTCGCGGTGCTGGTCCGGCTGGACCGCTCCACCGCCACCCGCTCCGGGTACCGCTGGTCCTCCCCGAAGGGCCCGCCGTTCACCCTCGACTCCATGACCCTGGCCACCGGCACGGTCCATCTGGCCGACCGGCACCCGATCGAATGGCTGCTCCCGTGACCACCACCCCCGACGGCGGACCGCCCCGCCCGGCACCGGCCGGCAGCAGCGGACGCCGCCGCACCGAGCCCGCCCGGGGACGACGGCGCGCCCCGCGGCGCACGGCCGGGCCCCAGCGGCCCCGGCGCCGTACCGTGCGCACCCCCACCGTGCTCCAGATGGAGGCGCTGGAGTGCGGTGCCGCCTCGCTCGCGATGGTGCTCGGACACTACGGCCGCCATGTGCCGCTGGAGGAGCTGCGGATCGCCTGCGGAGTCTCCCGGGACGGCTCCCGCGCGAGCAATCTGCTGCGGGCCGCGCGCAGTTACGGGCTGAGCGCCAAGGGCATGCAGATGGAGCCGGAGAGCCTGGCGGAGGTGCGGGCACCGGCGATCCTGTTCTGGGAGTTCAACCACTACGTCGTCTACGACGGCATGGGGCGCCGGTTCGGCAGGCGCGGGGTGTACATCAACGACCCCGACAAGGGACGCCGGTTCGTGCCCTCCGAGGAGTTCGACACCAGCTTCACCGGTGTGGTCCTGGTCTTCGAACCCGAGGCGAACTTCCGCCGCGGCGGCCGCCGCCCCGGGGTACTGGGCGCCCTGCCCGCCCGGATGCGGGGCACCACCGGCACCCTGCTGGCCTCGCTGCTGGCCAGTCTGCTGCTGGTGGTGGTGGGCGCCGCGGTCCCGGCGCTCAGCCGCACCTTCATCGACACCTTTCTGATCGGCGGGGAGACCTCCGCACTGGGGCCGCTGTTCGCCTCGATGGCCGTGGCGGTGCTGCTGACGGCCGTGCTCACCGGGGTGCAGCAGGCCAATCTGCTGCGCGGCCGGATCATCTCCTCCACCCTCAGCAGCGCCCGTTTCCTGCGCCATCTGCTGCGGCTGCCCGTCACCTTCTTCGCCCAGCGCAGTCCGGCCGACCTGGTCCAGCGGCTGCGGTCCAACGACACCGTGGCGGAAACACTCGCCCGCGACCTCGCCGCCGCCGCGGTCGACGGAATCGTGGTGGTGCTCTACGCCCTCCTGCTGTGGACCTACGACCCCCAGCTCACCCTGGTCGGCGTGGGACTGGCGCTGCTCAACGTGGTCGCCATGCGCGTCGTCATAAGGCTGCGCGCCACCCGGACCCAGAAACTGCGGGCCGACACCGCCCGGCTGACCACCACCTCGTACACCGGGCTCCAGCTCATCGAGACGATGAAGGCCACCGGCGGCGAGAACGGCTACTTCCGCCGCTGGGCGGGCCAGCACGCCATCACCCTCGAGGAACAGCAGCGGCTGGGTGTGCCGAGCGCGGCCCTGGCCGTGGTGGCGCCCACCCTCGCCACCCTCAACAGCGCGCTCATCCTGTGGATCGGCGGACTGCGGGCCGTCGAGGGCCATGTCTCGGTCGGACTGCTGGTGGCCTTCCAGGCGCTGGTGGCCCGGTTCACCGCGCCCATCACCCGGCTCAACGGCGTGGCCGGGCGCATCCAGGACTTCTCCGCGGACGTGGCCCGGCTGAAGGACGTGGAGAACTTCCCGCTGGACACCCTCTACACCCGCGACCAGCCGGAGCCCGACACCCGCAGGCTCACCGGCCATGTGACGCTGGAGGACGTCACCTTCGGCTACAACCCACTGGACGAACCGCTGCTGCGCGGCATCTCCCTGTCGGTCGGCCCCGGCCGCCAGGTGGCACTGGTCGGCGGCTCCGGCAGTGGCAAGTCCACCGTGTCCCGGCTGGTCTCCGGCCTCTACCGCCCGTGGGAGGGGGCCATCCGCATCGACGGGCAGCGTCTGGAGGACATCCCCCGCGGCGCGCTCGCCGCCTCGGTGTCCTTCGTCGACCAGGATGTCTTCCTCTTCGAGGGGACGGTCCGGGACAACGTGGCGCTGTGGGACCCCTCCATCCCGGACGAGGCGGTGGTGGCGGCCCTGAAGGACGCCGCGCTCCACGACGTCATCGCCCGCCGCCCCGAAGGCATCCACGGCCGCGTCGAGCAGGACGGCCGCAACTTCTCCGGCGGGCAGCGGCAGCGTCTTGAGATCGCCCGCGCCCTGGTCCGCCGCCCCAGCGTGCTGGTGCTGGACGAGGTGACCAGCGCCCTGGACGCGCTGACCGAACGGACCGTCATGGACAACCTGCGCCGCCGCGGCTGTGCGTGTGTGGTGATCGCCCACCGGCTCAGCACCGTGCGGGACAGCGACGAGATCCTCGTCCTGGACCACGGCACGGTCGTGGAACGCGGACGCCACGAGGACCTCGCCGCGGCCGGGGGACCGTACGCCCAGCTGATGAAGGAGCACTGAGATGGCCTCCGTTCACCCGGTCGCCACCGTGGCCGCGGACGGCGGCGACGCGGTGGTCCAGGCGCTGGGCGCACTCGGCACCCCCGTCGACCGCACCGGACTGCGCAGCCTTCCGCTGGAGGGCCCACAGGTGCTCTGGCTCGTCACCGGTGGCGCCCTGGACCTCTTCGCGGTCGACGCCGCCGAGGAGGGACACTGGCACTTCCTCGGACGCCTGGAGCCCGGCGCGGCGCTCCCGGGACCGGTCGAGGGCCCGCGCCACACCCTGGTCGGCAGGCCCTCGCAGGACTGCGCGGTGCGCCGGATCCCGCTGCGGGAGCTGTACCGGCCCGAGCGGTACGAGGCGTACGCCACCGGCTGGGCCGGCGAACCGTACGGCGACGTCCCGGCGACCCCGCTGGAACACGCCGTGGCGCTCGGGGTCAGCCGCAGCCTGGGCGTACTGTTCCAGGCCCCGCTGGACGGCGGCGGACCGGCGGCCGAGGGCGAGGCGGCCGACGAGGACCTGCTCTGGCTCCCGGTGCCGCCCGGAAGTGTCCGCTATGGCGCCGAGTACAGCGCCCAGGCCGCCGGTGACCTGCTGATCGACGGTGCGCTGTGGCAGCGGATGGTCAATCAGCAGTACCGGCTCGGCACCGCCGTGGACCGCTGGATCGAGGCGCTGGAACGCACCCACGCCGACCGCACGGCGGCCGGGATCCGGGCCGGTGAGGCGGTCCGCTCCCGCGCCGACCAAGCACTGATCGCCTCCATCGGCCGCCCGCGGCAGGCGTCGCGGGCGGCGGAGGACACCACCGACGACACCGTCCACGCGGTCTGCCGCACGGTGGCCGAGGCCGCCGGAATCACGCTGGCCGACGCACCGCGGGGCGCCACCGCCGACGACGACCGCACGAGCCCGGTGGAGCGCATCGCGGTCGCCTCCCGGATCCGTACCCGTGCCGTCCGACTGGAGGGCGAGTGGTGGCGCGAGGACGCCGGACCGCTGGTGGGCTACCGCGCCCTGTCCGGCGCCCCGGTGGCGCTGCTGTGGCGGCGCGGCCGCTACGAGGCGGTCAACCCCGCCTCCGGTCTGCGGATGCGGATCGGCGAGGGCAACGCCGACGAGTTCGAACCGCGTGCCGTGATGTTCTACCGCCCGCTGCCCGACCGTCCGATGACGATGTGGCGGCTGCTGCGGTTCAGCGCCCGCGGGGTGGCACCCGATCTGCGCAACCTCGTGGTCGGCGGACTGGTGACGGTGGCGCTGGGCGCCCTGGTGCCGGTGGCGACCGGTCAGGTGCTCGGCGGCTTCGTCCCCCGGGCCGAGAGGAGCCCCATCGTCCAGATCGCGCTGGCCCTGATGGTCGCGAGCGTGGTCTCGGCCGCCTTCATGCTGCTCCAGAACCTGACCCTGCTGCGGCTGGAGGGACGGCTGGAGAGCACCCTCCAGCCCGCGGTCTGGGACCGGCTGCTGCGGCTGCCGACCCGCTTCTTCGCCGAACGTTCCACCGGTGAACTGGCCAGCGCGGCGATGGGCATCAGCAGCATGCGCCGGGTGCTCTCCGGTGTCGCGCCCGTGGTCCTCCAGGCGGGCACCGTCGGCGCGATGAACCTCACGCTGCTGCTGTACTTCAGCGTGGACCTGGCGCTCGCCGTGATGGCCATGCTGCTGGTCATCTCCGGGGTGTTCCTCGGGATGGGGCTGTGGCAGGTGCGCTGGCAGCGGCGGCTGGTGGAGAGCGAGAACAAGCTCAACAACCAGGCGTTCCAGACCCTTCGCGGACTGCCCAAACTGCGGGTCGCCGCGGCCGAGAACTTCGCCTACGCGGCATGGGCCCGTGGCTTCGCCCACTCCCGCGAACTCCACCAGCGCACCGGGCGGATCAAGAACCTCACCCAGGTGCTCGACGCTGTCTACCTCCCGCTGTGCTCGCTCATCGTGTTCATGCTGCTGGCCGGACCGGCGCGGGGGAGCATGTCGGCGGGGGCGTTCCTGACGTTCAACACCTCTGTCACCATGCTGCTCACCTCGGTCACCCAGCTCACCAACGCCCTGGTCTCGGTGGTCGCGGTGCTGCCGATGTTCGAGCAGGTCAAGCCGATCCTGGACGAGCCGCCGGAGGTCCGCGGCGGCAGTGCCCAGCCCGGGGCGCTCACCGGCGATCTGCGCGCCCGCAACCTCACCTTCCGCTACGCCGACGACGGCCCGCTGGTCCTCGACGACGTCTCGCTGGAAATCCGGCCGGGAGAGTTCGTGGCGGTCGTCGGCCCCAGCGGCTGCGGCAAGTCCACCCTGCTGCGGCTGCTCATCGGTTTCGAACGGCCGGTGTCCGGCAGTGTGCTCTACGACGGCCAGGACCTCGCCGCCCTCGACCAGGCCGCCGTACGCCGCCAGTGCGGGGTGGTCCTCCAGAACGCCCAGCCCCTCAACGGCACCGTGCTCGACTGCATCCGCGGCGCCGAGCCGTACACCCCCGAGGAGGCCATGGCCGCCGCCGAACTGGCGGGTCTGGCCGAGGACATCCGCCGGATGCCCATGGGCCTGCACACGATGATCTCCGGCAGCGGTGCCGTCTCCGGCGGCCAGCGCCAGCGGCTGATGATCGCCCAGGCCCTGATCCGCCGTCCGCGCATCCTTTTCTTCGACGAGGCCACCAGCGCCCTGGACAACGAGACCCAGCGGGTGGTCATCGACAGCACCCGCCGCCTCCACGCCAGCCGCCTGGTCATCGCACACCGGCTGTCAACGGTCATGGACGCCGACCGGGTGCTGGTGATGGAGGACGGGCGGATCGTCGAACAGGGCGCCCCGGCCGCGCTGATGGCCAAGCCGGGCGGAAAGCTCTACGAGCTCGTGCGGCGGCAGATGCGCTAGGGGGTTCCGTAACGTCGCGTCGCGGGCCCGGCGGCACTTTACGGACACCCCTGGGCCCCGTCCGGGCGTCCCGTCAGCCGGACACCGGGGGACCCAAGCGCCCGCAGCGCCTCCCGTGACACCCGGTCGTCGGGCACCTGGGCCAGGACATGGTGGCCGGGTTCCCCGACCGCGGTCAGTGTCACCGGCCGCAGCCGCAGCTCACCGGCGACCGGGTGGTGGAAGCAGCACACCGGGGGTGGGGCACCGACCGGCTCCGGCCGTCTGTACCACTCGGCCGCGACCGGGTCGGCCATCAACTCGGCCACCAGCGCGCCGATCCTGCGATCCCCCGGCCTGCGCGCGGCACGGTCGTGGAACGCGGCCAGCAGTGCGCGGGCTTCCCGCTCCCAGTCGGCCAGCAGGAGGCGGGACGGAGGCCAGCGGAAGAGCAGCCAGAGCAGATTGCGCTGCTCGGGCAGGAGCCATGCGGGGTCGGTGAACAGCGCGGCGTATCCGTCGTTCCACGCCAGCAGGTCCCCGCGCCAGTCCACCACGGCGGCCGGATGCGGTCCCATCGCCCTGACCAGGGTCAACAGTTCGCGCGATGCCCAGCCGGGCGCGGGGCCGGGCGTCACGCACTCGTCCACGCCACGACATACGGCCGTGATCCACGAGTCGTTCAGTGCGGTCCGCGGGTTGTCCGGAGCGGCGCCCGGCTGCGTACGCCCGGCTCCACACGGTCGGTCCCCGGTCCGTCCGCGGACGGAGCGGCACCGCTCCGTCTCTCCGTCTTCGGCGAACCGGGCGAGGGCGTCGACATGACGGTCCGTGATGTCCTTCCCCTTCACCCCCGCGAACCAGATGACCTTGGTGACGCCCAGCAGCTCCTCGAGCCGGGCCTCGATCCGGTCAGCCGGGCGTCGATGCGGGTGCCCCCGGCGTGGGCCGGGACGGAGCGGGCGACCCGTGCGTCCCGCGGGTGCCGCTGTCTGCCGCCCCAGCCGTTGAAGCGGAGGTCGATCCCCTCCAGCCCGTCCCGTCCGCGGACGAACGTGGGGCCGCTGTCCGCGCGGCCATCCCGAGCAGATGCTGCCGCGCGAGCCCCAGGAGGAACCGGTGGTCATCGAGAACAGCGCCGCCTGGGGCGAACTGCGCGCCGCCGCCGTCCTCCAGCCCGAGCTGCGCCAGCGGTTGCCCACCACCACCGACCGCTGGACCGACTACTGCGAGCGACCTCATCCACCGCTGCCTGCAGCAGGGGCACGGTACGGCCCGAGGTGTCCGCGGAGGACGTGGCCGACCGACTCACCGCGCTCGTCGAGCAGCTCAGCAAGCGGTGGCTCAGCGGTTCCCTCACCCTGGACCGGGCCCGTGATCTGCTGTGTGGCGCCATCACCGCGGAACTCGGCCCCTGAACGCCGCCCCGCTGCCGTGCCATGGGCGTGCGGGGCCTCCTCCTGCGCCGCGAACTGCCGCTATGTTGTGCGCCATGCAGCCTCACGAGCCCGACTCCGCTCCCGTTCCGCCGCCCGCGTACGCGCCGTCCGTGCCGTACGCGCCACCGTCCCGTCGCCCCGTCGGCCCCCTGGTCACCGCGCTCGCGATCGGGCTGCTGCTCGGTGGCGGGGGAGTGGGCGCCGCCTGGGCGTTCGGGGGCGACGACAAGGACGCCCCCGGCTCCGGCCCGGCGGGCGACGCGCACACAGCCTGCGTGGCACTCGACGGATTCGACGAGACGAAGTACGGCACCAAGGGCAAGGACGGCGACATCGCCCTCAACCGCTTCGCCGCCGCGGGCGCCCTCGCGGTCTCGGCCGCCGCGGGCGATCGGCGTTACAAGCCGCTCGCCGAAGCCCTGCGCCGTTCACAGTTCGGCTACGCCCAGGAACTCGCGTTCAAAGGGGAGGTGAAGAAGGAGCTGACCAAGGCCCGTCGCCTCTGCGAGGACCTGTAGCCCGCCCGCCGGTCCGGGGGGCTCACGGCTTCCGGCCGACCCCGCCGAACATCGCCACCTCCTCGGGCTCGTCCCCGGAGGTGTCCTCCAGCCGCCACCGCGAACAGGAGACCACGCCCGGTTCCAGCAGCTCCGTACCGTCGAAGAACCGGGCGACCCGGTCCGGGGTGCGCTGGGTCAGCTTCGGGATGCCGTTCTCGTTCCAGAACGCGACCGCCTCGTCCACATCCGGCATCGACGGGCTGGAGATGGTGTGGGACAGCACCAGATGGCTTCCGGAGGGCAGGGCGTCCACCAGGCTGCGGACGATGCCGTACGGGTCCTCGTCGTCACCGATGAAGATCACCACACCCAGCAGCATCAGCGCGACGGGCCGGGTGAAGTCCAGGACCTTCCGGGCGCGTTCGAGGATGGTGTCGATGTCCCGCAGATCCGCGTCGAGGTAGTCGGTGACCCCCTCGGGAGTGCTGGTCAGCAGGGTGCGCGCATGGGCCAGCACCAGAGGGTCGTTGTCGACGTAGACCACCCGGGACTCCGGTGCGATCCGCTGCGCGACCTCATGGGTGTTGTCCGCGGTGGGCAAGCCCGTGCCGATGTCCAGGAACTGACGGATCCCCCGCTCGGCGGTCAGATACCGCACCGCACGGCCGAGGAACGCCCGGTCGGCCAGGGCGTAGTCACCGATCCCGGGGTGCAGCCTGCGGATCTGGTCGCCCGCCTGCTGGTCGACGACGTAGTAGTCCTTGCCACCGAGCCAGTAGTTCCAGATCCTGGCGGTGTGCGGCCGGGTGGTGTCGATCCGGCCGGCGACTCGTGCGGCGGAGTCGTAGGTTGCCTCATAGTCCGTCACGCCCGCGCCTCTCTCAAAAAGCGTAGCTGATACAGCTGTTGCACCCCCGCACTCTGCATAATCTAGACGATCCACCGCGATCAGGGCGCGGGGAGCGGCTGTTCGCACCAGATGACCTTGCCGGTCGGGGTGTGGCGGGTGCCCCAGCGCTGGGTGAGCTGCGCGACGAGCAGCAGGCCCCGGCCGCCCTCGTCGAGGACGCGGGCCCGGCGGGCGTGCGGGACGGTACTGCTGGCGTCGGACACCTCGCAGATCAGCGCGCGGTCGAGGATGAGCCGCAGCCGGATGGGGGCGGTGCCGTACCGGATGGCGTTGGTGACCAGCTCGCTGACGACCAGTTCGCTGACCACGGCCGTCTCCGCCAGGTCCCGTTCCGTCAGCCAGCGCACCGCGTCCGCCCGCACCTCGGCCACCGCGGCGGGGTCCGCCGGTACCTCCCAGGCCACGACCCGGTCCGCGTCCAGCCGCCGCAGCCGGGCCAGCAGCAGGGCCGCGTCGTCGCCGATACGGTCGGGGAGCATCGTGTCGACGACCTGGTCGCACAGCGTGTCCAGCCCCTCGGCGGGGAGCGTCAGGGCGTGGCGGAGGGTGTCCAGCCCGGCGTCCATACCGCGGCTGCGGGACTCCACCAGCCCGTCGGTGTAGATGGCGAGCAGACTGCCCTCCGGCAGCTCCGCCTCCAGCGCCTCGAACGGCAGCCCGCCCAGACCCAGCGGAGGCCCCGCGGGCAGGTCGAGGAAGGTGGCGGGGCCGTCCGGTGGGACCACCGCGGGGGCCGGATGACCGGCGCGGGCGAGGCTGCACCGGCCCGACACCGGGTCGTAGACGGCGTAGAGGCAGGTGGCGCCGAAGTCACCCGCCGTGGCCTCGTCCGCCTCCAGCTCTGGGGCGTCGTCCCGCCGCGCCACCAGGTCGTCCAGCTGGGTGAGCAACTCCTCGGGCGTCAGGTCGACTTCGGCCAGGGTGCGCAGGGCGGTGCGCAACCGGCCCATCGTGGCGGACGCCTGGAGACCGTGGCCGACCACATCCCCGACGACCAGCGCCACCCGCGCCCCGGACAGCGGAATCACATCGAACCAGTCGCCGCCGATCCCCGACCGGGCCGCCGCCGGAAGATAGCGGCTGGCCACCTCGGCCGCGGACTGCTCCGGCAGCCGCCGCGGCAGCAGACTGCGCTGCAACGCCAGGGCCGAGGCGCGCTCGTGGGTGTAGCGGCGGGCGTTGTCCAGACAGACCGCCGCACGCGCCACCAGCTCCTCGGCCAGGGAGAGATCCTCGGTGTCGAACGCCTCGGCCGTGGCGGACCGGACGAAGTCCACCACGCCCAGCGTGGTGCCCCGCGCGATCACCGGCACCACCAGCCATGAATGGAACCCGTACTGCATGGCCTTGGCGAACCGCTCGGGGTCCTCCTGCGTCGCCCAGGAGCGCAGTTCGTGGTCCATCACCCGGTGCAGCTCCGAACGGCTCGTCGCCAGGGCCCGGGCGTGCGGCGAGCGCGCCGAGTAGAACGCCACCTCGCCCACCTCGCTCACCGCCTCCGGCGCGCCCTCGCGCACGGACTGATTCGCCACCCGCCGCAGCACCGCCCCGGTGACCGGCCCCGGCGGCGGCTCCTCACCCCGCAACAGCGACTCCAGCAGATTCACGCTCACGAAGTCGGCGAGCCGGGGGACCACCAGCTCGGCCAGCTCCTGACCGGTGCGCATCACATCGAGGGTGCTGCCGATCCGGGTACTGGCCTCGTTCAGCAGGGCCAGCCGCTCCCGGCCGCGATGCTGCTCGGTGACATCGCGCGACGTGGCGCACAGCCCCACGATCCGGCCCTCCCGGTCGCGGAGCGGGGAGGCGGACATGGCGAAGAAGTGGTCGTGGTCCGGGTCCGCCCGGGTGCGCCCCTGGAGCACATAGCCCTCGTCCGCCCGCCCCGTCTCCAGCGCCCGCCGCATCCGCGCCTCCCACTCAGCGCTGCCGGGCCCGGTCACCGCGGCCGACAGCCCGCGCCCGACCCGGTGCTCACCCCGGATGCCGACGATGTGCTCCATCGCCGGGTTCTGCCGGACGAACCGCAGATCGGTGTCGTAGACGGCCAGGGCGACCGGGGAGCTGGTCAGCAGCCAGTCCGACAGGGACTCGCCACCCGGGAACGGCGCCTCCCCGGCCGAGGGCTCCGCCGTCAGCAGCCACAACGGTGCGTGATCGCCTCCCGCCAGCCGGTGTACTCGGACCCGGCAGGTCAGCCGATGGCCCTCGCGGTGGCGGAGCGCGAGCCGGCCGTGCCACTCCTGGCGGTCGGCCGACCACGGTGGCGCCCCCTCCAGCAGCTCGGTCACCGGACCCCCGACGGCTTGCGCGGGGCTGTGGCCGAGCAGCCGGGTGGCGGCCTCGCTCCAGACCACCACCTCGCCCGCCGCGTCGATCATCATCAATGGGCTGCCCGGAGCCGCGCCAGGCCGTATGGCCTCACCGCTGGGAGGGGCGCCCCGCGTGTCCATACCCTCCAGCGTGGTCCGAGAGCCGGACATACTCAAGCCGCTGGGCCGCCGTCCAGCCCCACGGGGCCCCGCCGTGACGCCGGGCCGTCGGATCGCCGGGGTCAGCGCAGCGTCGCGGTGAAGCTGCGCCCGTAGGCGTGGCGGGTGGTGACGTCGATCCGGGTGCCGCCGCGCACCCGGGAGACCCGGACCCCCTCGTCCGCCTCGAGCGCCCTCATCCTCCGGCCCCGGACCAGCACCGAGACCGTGTCCCGTTGAGTGGTCGGGTCCGCCACGGCGAGTGACACCGTGCCGTCGTGCGCCGCACCGCGGTGGGCCGCGCGCAGGATCACCGAGCCCGGTCCGTCGATCGACAGCAGTCCGGCGCGGTGGGTGCCCCGGGTGAACGCGTTGAGGGCGACCAGACCCAGCCCCCGGTGGCGGACGGCCTGCGCACGGGTGGTGTTCACCAGGACCGACAGCGGCCCGTCCGCGTACGCCCGCAGACCCTCCGCCGAGGCGTGCGGGACCAGGGCGTAGGCCATCGAGCGGTGCGGCACACCGGCCCGCTGCTCCACCGCGACCGAGAAGACCTGGGTGGTCACCGGGGTGTCGGGGTTGGACAGACGCACCGCACGGCGGCTGCGGGTGACGGTGTCGAGGGTCACGGTGGGCCGTGGTGTGTCGAGGAAGACATAGCCGACGGAGGTGGACCGGGTGGTGTTGCCGTAACGCAGCCACGCCAGCGGGGCCGTGCCGGTGCCGGACCACGGGGTGCCGTCGCGGAGCTGTCCGGTGACGGTGAGGGTGTCCGACGGCGGGGCGATCCGGCTGTCGACGGTCGTGGTCACCGCGCGCCCGGAGGAGTCGCCCACCCCGGCGGCGAGGACGACGATCTCGTCGTCGAACATGAACCACGACTTGGTGGCGTCCGCGTTGCGGTGGACGACGAAGTCGTCCGGCAGCTCGCCGTCCCGCTTCGCCGCGTACGCCACGTCGTCCGACTGCACCAGCCCGGCCGCACCGTACGCGCCGAGGGCGGCGCCACCGGAGAACGCGTGGGTGCCGCGCGGGAAGTACACATAGGTGTTCTGCGCTTCGGAGGAGGCGGTGAAGCCGCGCTCGGGGTTGTCGTACCAGAGCGTGCCGTACAGCTCGGGGACGGTGCGCCGGGTCTCCACGGGGGCGGTGACACCCGCCAGGCGGTAGGGCGGGACCGTGGTGAAGTAGTCGACGCCGAACGCCCGGGTCTGGTCCTGACCGGAGAGATAGAGGTAGTGGGCGCCGTCGCCCTGGAACCACGGCATCAGGTTCTCGCCGCTCATGTACTCGTACTTGCTGATCCTGGCCGAGCTGCGGGCCAGCGCGAAGGCGTACCCGGGGCGCCGGTGGACCGTCTTGTCCATGGCGTTGAACGCGATGTGGTGCGCGGCCGGGGTGAGGTCCTTCGCCGGGGCCGACGGATCGGCGAGGATGTCGGCGTAGCGGGCGATGCTCACCGGGGAGACGAACGCCGACGGATCGAGCGCGGCCTTGGAGGTGTTGCGGACGAACGCCACATAGCCCTTGAGCGCCGTGGCGTCCGTGCCGGTGGTGTGGCCGGAGAGGTCGACGACGGCCTCGACGACCTGGGTGACATCGGTGTACCCGGTGGTGGTCCGGGACACCCCGCGCCCCTTGACGATCTCCATCATCCAGCCCTCGAAGATCAGCGGGGCGAAGCCGTCCACGACCCAGCGCTGCGCGGTGCGCACGAGGTCCGCACCGCGCACATAGCCGGTGCCGTCGAGCATCTTGACGGTCTGCACCACACGGGTGAGCAGCCCCTTGCCGTAGGAGCCGGTGTAGGCAACCGAGGCGTGCTGGATGAAGGAACCGTCCGCGTAGAAGCCGTCGGTGACACCGTGCCGCGGGTGGTAGGGGTCGATCGTGGCCAGAACCGTCAGCTGGTCGGCCACCGCCTTGCTCACTCGGGTGTCGTCCTCCAGCACCGCCCCCTGGAGCATCCGGTTGGTGGTGATGTCCGCGAGGTTGGCGCCGGTGTGGAAACGGGAGTCCGGATCGACATCGCCGTCCTTGCCGTTGCGCAGATAGGCGTCCATCGAGGCCACGTAACCGGCGGTGAGGTCCGGCCGGTGGGCGGCGAGTGCGTCCCGCAGCAGCACCAGAATTCTGCTGACATGGGAGGAGATGCCGATCTCCCAGGTGAACCAGTTGCCGTAGTAGCCCTTCGACTGGTCGCCGTAGTAGTGCTCGTGAAGCCACACCAGACCGTCGATGACCCGCTGCTGGACGGCCGGGTCACCGCGCAGCGCGGACGGCGGTCCGCCGGGGACGCGGGTGGCGAGGGCGATCTCGTAGAGGTACTGGTACGAGGTCATCAGGTTGGGGTCGCTGGTGCCCAGCGGCAGCCCCTTGAAGAGTTCGCCCTCCCCGGCACCGTCCATCGCGGCGAGCCGGGAGCGGGCGGTGGTGGCGATGGCCGTGAGCTTGGCGGCCACTTCCGGCCGGGCGTTGGAGTCGGCGGTTCCGGCGAAGACGGCGACCGTGTTGTCGATCAGCGTGGCGTGGTCGGCGGCCGCGTCGGTGGCCGAGGCGGCCGGACGGGCCGCCGTCCGTGCGCGCGGCGGCTGGGCGAGAGCCGCCAGGGACACGGCGGGGGCCAGGGACAGCAGGTCACGACGTGAGAGAGGCACGGGATACGCTCCAACGCTCGCGAGGATGTGGATGGAAAGCGCTTGCGGCATTGAACCAACCCCGGCGTCCACTGTCACTAGCGGGCACCGGCCACCGGGTGATCGGCGCCACCACTGCTCCGAAGTGCGCAACTCTCGATCACTTTCTGATGGCGGGCCAGGGACGGGCGGGCCGGTGGGTTAACGTCTGTCGCTATGCAATGGGCTGGTGTCATCGACGGTGCGACCCGGGCCGTCACCGGACGGCGACCTGACCGGCCTCGGACGCGGGGCGTGCTCCGGGCGCTGCGGCGGCACCGGCGGCCGCTGTTCGTGCTCGCCGTGGTGGCGCTGCTCGTCCAGATGGCGGTGGCGATGGTCACCACGGCGGTGGAGCAGACGCCCACCATCGACGAGCCGGTGTACCTGGGCGCCGGGGTGGTCCAGGTCCAAGAGCACAGCCTGCGGTACAACCCCGAACATCCGCCCCTGGGCAAGCTGGTCATCGGGTCCGGGATGCTGTTCACCGATGCCCGTCCGGACCCCGGTTTCTCCGGCAATCAAACGGAGCTGGGCCGGCATCTGCTGTACGAATCGGGCAATGACCCCTGGCGGCTGATGCTCTGGGCCCGGCTGCCGGTGATCGCGCTGACGCTGCTGTTCGGTCTTGTCGTGCTGGCGCTCACCCGCGATCTCACGGGCCAAGTGGGCGCGTTGGCCGCGCTCGCGCTGTACACGTTCTCGCCCGATGTCATCGCCCACGGCTCCCTGGCCACGCTCGACGTCCCCATGGCGGGCTTTCTGCTGACATCGGTGTGGCTGCTGTGGCGGGCCAGACGGCGCCCGCTCAGGTGCCTTCCAGCGGCCGGGGTGGCACTCGGCGCGGCGGTGGCCACCAAGATGAGCGCGCTGGCGGCGGTGCCCGTGCTGCTGCCCCTGGCCGTGCTCTCGTTCTGGTGTGCCCGCCGGGCGGGGAACCCCGAACCGCTCGATCTCCGCGGGGCGGTGCGGCTGCTCGCCCGCGGTGTCGCGGCGGCGGTCGGGGTGGGACTGGTGGCGCTGGCCGTGGTGTGGGCGAGCTATCTGGCCGTCGATCCCCGGCTGCGCTGGACCACACCGCCGCAGGTGCCGGACCTCCGGGGCCTGCGCGAACTCGCCGTCGAGTGGATGCCGTTCCCCGAGCCCTTCCGGGACGGGATGCGCATCCAGTTCCGCTTCGAGTACGCGCGGCACCACGGCTATCTCTTCGGCCACCACTACATCGGCTCGTTCTGGTACTACCTGCCCGTGGCGCTGCTGGTGAAGACACCGCTGGGCATGCTGGCGCTGTGGGCGGCCGGTGCCGTGGCGCTGGTGGCGGTCCGCCGGTTCCGCCCCGCGGCGCCGTACCTCCTCGTTCCCTCGGCCGTACTGATGCTCGCGGCCATGGACGGGTCCCGCGACTTCGGAGTCCGCTACGTGGTCTTCCTGCCGATGTTCCTGGCGGTCGCCGCGGGGTGTGCCACCGCCGTGCGATGGCGCTGGAGCCACGCCGTGACCGCGGTGCTGGTGGTGTGGGTCGCGGTCAGCTCGCTGCGGACGTACCCCTTCTATCTCCCGTACGCCAACGAGGCGTTCGGCGGACCGTCGCGGACCCACCGCTATCTGCACGACTCCAATGTGGACTGGGGGCAGGACCTGGGACGGCTCGCCGACCGCCTCCGGACGCGCTATCCGCGAGAGCGGGTCTGGCTCGTCTACAAGGGCAGCGGGGTGCCGTCCGCGTACGGCATCGAGGCGTCCGACCCGCGCGGGTCGGCCCCGGAGCGGGTGCACGGTCTGCTCGCGGTGTCGGACTCCTCGGCCGCCCTGGCCGGCGGACGGCTGGCCGACCTCCTCGACAGCAGCACACCGGTCGAGGAGGTCGGCCACTCCATCACCCTCTACCGCCGGTGACCCTGTCCAGTGCCGCGTCAGCCAAGGTGTGCCCGGTGGCGAGGCGTCCTGGTGCGTGCGATCGCAAGGCGGCGGGGAAGCCCTCGTAGTGGGCCTGCCCGGACTTTCGGCCAGCGCAGGGAGAGGGGGCACCTCCCAGCGGTAGCTGGGGGAGCGTGCCAGGGCGGCGAGCGGGGCGAGCCTTGGCTGACGGGGCCTAGGACCCGCCCGTCACCGAGGCCGGGCACAGCCGCCGGGCTGCGCCGTCATCGCGGAGCTTGGCGTCCACACAGCCACCGGGCAGGCCCTTGTGGGGTGTGCTGCCGAAGTTGGCGGTGACAGTGAGGGTGCCGTCGCCGAAGACGGTGCGCTGCACGGTGCGATCGGCGGTCAGCGCGCGGAAGTCCGTCAGGGGCTCGGTACCGGCGGCCCGGTGCAGCGGGGCGAAGTACTTCTGGAGGGCGGCGAGTTCACGGCCGCCCTTCTCCAGCGAGTCACCGGTGAGCACGAAGTTGAGCGGGGTGTTGTAGAGCATGGCGAGCAGCGCGCGGTCGGTCTTCTGCCGCGGCAGCTTGTCGTACGACAGCTCCCAGCGCTCGGTGTTCACCAGGGAGTCGTGGAGCGCGGTCTCGTACAGCGGCACCCGGTAGACCGGGTCGTACATCGCCTTCGCCACGTCGGCGGGCAGCTCCGCGGGCTTGAAGAAGACACCCGGCGCGTCGGCGGGCGCGTAGCCGCCCCAGGTCTCCCTGTCCCGCTGGGCCGTCCACAGACCGCCCGCCACCGGGGTGCCCGAGCCGTGGTCGAAGGCGAGCAACCGGTTGGCCCAGGCCCCGGCGGACTCGGAGCCCAGGACGAGGCCGCGGTCGGACAGGCGCTTCATCCGGGCCAGCCGGTTGGCGCGGTCGTCCGCCTTGGTCATGGGGTGGGCGGTGCTGTGGTCGCGGAACAGCTCACCGGCCGCGTCCACATCGAGGAAGTAACTGTCGGCTCCCGCCTCGGTCATCTCGCGGGTGCGGTCGGCGAGGTAGTGGTGGCGCGGCTCGGCCTTCTCGAACGCCTCGGAGCTGAGGTAGCAGCCGCGGTCGTGGAAGCCGGGGACGGGCTTGCCGTCGGCGTCCCGGACACAGAAGTCCGGGTACACCCGGCCCGGCCAGGTGGACGTCGGCGCGTCGGAGGTGGCCGGGTCCTGGCCGTTGGCGAACGAGTCGTACGGGCCGACGAGATAGCCCGCCTTCTTCGCGGCCGCGGTGGCCGCGGCGTCCATGGGGCGGTCGTCGGCGTCGTAGCCGAGCCACATGCGGTTCACCCCGAGTCCGCGCAACCTGCCCACGAAATCGGCCTTGCGGGCGTCGCCCCACAGATAGGCGTGGAAGGCGCCGAGCAGCTTGGCCGTGGCCGGCGTCCGCCGGATCTTCTCCCGCAGGCTGCTGAGCTGCCCGTGCTCGCCGAGCCAGGCTCGGTAGTCCCGGGCGGAGGCCACCGGGGAGCCATCGGTGAGCGAGAAGGCGACGGTGTACCGCGTGGTGCCCTCGGCGCGCGAGAAGCGGTGGGTGGCGGCGGTGCGCAGTCGGCCCCCGTCGGAGGTGACGCGCAGTGCGGTGCCGATGTCGGTGGGCACGAGATAGCTCACGCCCTGTCGGCCGCCGAGCGTATAGCCCCACAGCGGCATCGACAGATCCGACTCCATGGCCATGTCGGTGTCGACCAGATCGGCCCGGGAGGAGTTCCAGAAGCGGTCGGCCACCGGCAGCGACAGCCCTTCCCCGCGCGGCAGCTGGACGGCCGAGACACGCCGGTCGGTGCCCGTGACCGGCCACGACAGGGTGCGGGCGGCGTTGGCGGTGGCCTTGCCGGTGGCCGTGACCGACAGCACCAGACGGCCGTTGTCACCGGCGCGGGCGGTGACGTCCAGCCCGCTGTCCGGATAGCTCCAGCGGGCGGTGCCCGGTGAGGTGGTCACGGAGCCCGGCTTACCGGGTGCGGTGGCGGCGGGTGCGGACAGTTCCACGGTCCCCTGGCCGGTACGGGCCGTGACCCGCAGCGATGCGGTGTCCACGGTGGCGGTGCCGCCCCGCACCGGGACCTCCACACGATGGGCACCGACCACGACCGGCCGTGGTGCGGCCCGCGTCCCGGAGTGGGCGGTGGAGGCGAGAGTGGTCCAGGCGAGGGCGAGACAGGACACCGCGCCTGCCAGGGCCGCCACGGCGGTCACCCGCGACCGGGTGAAGTGTGTGCGTTTCATGGGACGTTGATAACGAGCCGATATAAGAGGGCTTCTAAGAACGGCGCCGGAGGGCGCCTTGGAACGGCCCCGGGAAGGGGCTGTCCCTACGCCTCCGGGTCCACACGGCCGGACCGGTGTCGCGGGATGCGCAGCCGGAACAGCGCACCGCCGCCGTCGGCCGCCTCGGCGGTGAGCGCGGCGCCGTGGGCCCGGGCGATCTGCCGGGCCATGGCCAGTCCCAGCCCCGAACCGGGCAGGGCGCGTGCCTGCCGGGAGCGGTAGAAGCGGTCGAAGACATACGGCAGGTCCTCGGCGGAGATACCGGGCCCGTGGTCGCGGACGGTGAGGTCGACGGCGTGTTCGCCGGTGGTGAGCCGGACCTCCACCCCGGCGCCGGGCGGGCTGAACTTGGCGGCGTTGTCCAGCAGGTTGGTCAGCAGCCGGGCCAGCCGTGCGGGCACCCCGTCCACGGTGTGTTCGGCCAGGTCCGCGGTGAAGGCGGTGTGCGCCCAGTGCGAGCGCGCCTCCTCGACACAGCGCGCGGCCAGCAGATCCAGCCGCACCGGCTCCACCAGCGGCTGCGGTTCCTCGTCCCGCGCCAGTTCGATCAGATCGTTGACCAGGCCGGTCACCTCGCGCAGCTGGCCGCCGAGCGCCGAAGCGGCCCGGTCCCGCTGCGCGGGGGACAGCCGGTCGGCGCGGGCCAGCAGCTCGGCGTTGGTGCGCAGCGCGGTCAGCGGGGTGCGCAGCTCGTGGGAGGCGTCGGCCACCAGACGCCGCTGGGCGGCCACCGACTCCTCGAGTTCGCCGAGCATGGTGTTGAAGCTCCCGGCCAGCCGGGTGATCTCGTCCCCGCGGCGCCCCCGCTCCGGCGGGAGTTCGATGCGATGGGCCGGGTCGCGGGTCACGGCGATCCGTTCGGCGGTGGCGGTGAGCCGGGTGACGGGCGCCAGCGCCCGGCGGGAGGCGAGATAGCCGAGCCCGGCGGCGAGCAGCGCCCCCGCCCCGCCGATGGCGGCGAGCAGCCAGGCGGCCTGGCGTTCGCCCTGCTGCACGGTGTCGGACCGCAGGGCGAGCTGGAGCGCGCGATGCCCGCGCAGCGGGGTGGTCAGCGTTCGCATCCGGTGTCCGCGCACGGTGACCTCGCTGTAGTACGCACCGCGGGAGCCCGCGGCCACCTGGCGGGTGGCGTCGGTGACCGGCACCACCAGCTCCTTGCCGCCCGGGTGCCCCGGAGTGCCGGTCCTCGGGGTGACGACCTGGGCACAGGCCGGGGCGGCCAGCCAGCGGCATTCGCCGTACAGCGTCCCGGTGCCCTCGTCGCGCCGGTCCTGCGCCAGCAGGGTGGCCTGCTGGGTGAGCTGGAGGTCGAGCTGACGCACCAGCTCGTAGCGGATGACCACGTACGCGGCGGCGCACACCCCGACCGTGACCAGCGCCACCGCCGCCGAGGTGATCAGCGCCATCCGGGTGCGCAGCGGCAGACGGCCCGTCAGACGTCCTCCTCCGGCCCGGCGGGCGGCGCTCAACGCTCGGCCAGTTCGTAGCCGGTGCCGTGCACCGTGTGGACCAGCCGCGGGGCGCCGTCCGCCTCGAGTTTGCGGCGCAGATAGCCGATGTACACGGCCAGCGAGTTGGAGTCCGTGGCGAACTCGGTGCCCCACACCAGCTCCTGGATCAGCTCTCGCGGCAGCACCTGGCCCGGATGGCGGAGGAACACCTCCAGCAGCGCGAACTCGGTACGGGTGAACTCCATCCGCCGTCCGCCGCGCACTCCGGTGCGGCTCTCCGGATCGACGGTCAGATCGGCGAAGGTCAGCACACCGGACACGTTCTCGTCGAGGGCGTCGGCGGGCGCGGCGCGGCGCAGCAGCGCCCGCAGCCGGGCCAGCAGCTCATCCAGCGCGAACGGCTTGACCAGGTAGTCGTCGGCTCCCGCATCGAGGCCCGCCACCCGCTCGCTGATCTCGTCCCGGGCGGTGAGCACCAGGACGGGTGTACGGTCGCCGAGCCCGCGCAGCCGACGGCACACCGCCAGGCCGTCCATCACCGGCATGGCCAGGTCCAGCACGATGGCGTCCGGCGGCTCGGCGGCCACCGCGCTGAGCGCCGCCAGACCGTCCCCGGCCTCCCGCACCACGTACCCCTCCACGGTCAGCCCGTCCACGAGGGCGGCGCGCACCTCCGGGTCGTCGTCCACGACCAGCACGGCCGCCGTCCGGGGATCGTCGGGCTTGCCCCGCCCGGGCGAAGGCTTCCCCCGGCCGGACGGGGAGGAGGCGGCAGCGGACATCACAGGGCCTTTCCGGTGGGCGCAGGTCAGTCCCTACCCTGGCAGAACGCGCTCCGAGAACCCTCTTAGCCGCCATGGGTCACAATCGGCGGGTGCAGATCCTGTCCTTCCCCGA